>DATMJC010000023.1:0-21792 GCA_035554435.1 Burkholderiales bacterium
ACGCCGCAGCTGCAGGAATTCCTTCAGCACGATCCCCCACCAGCGCGAGAACGAGAAGCGCCTCATTGCCTCGCTCCGAAGTTGTCGTCCGAGCGGCTCATGAGATGGATGAATACGTCTTCCAGCCCGCTTTCGGCGCGCTCGACGCGCCACCCGGTGCCGGCGGTCGCGCGGCGCAGCGACGCCTCGAGCGCGGCGGCGTCCCGGCCGGTGACGTGGAGCGCCGAGCCGAAGGCGGCGATCTGTTCGACGCCCGGCTGACCCTGCAGCTTCGCCGCGACTGCGGCGAGGTCTTCGCCGGACACCGACCACGTCGAAAGGCGCGCCGCTGCGATGATCTCCTCGGCCGTGCCCTGCGCCATCAGCCTGCCGTACGCGATGTAGGCAAGCTTGTGGCAGCGCTCGGCTTCATCCATGTAATGCGTGCTCACCAGGATCGAGATGCCACGCGCGGCGAGCGCGTGCAGCTCTTCCCAGAACTCGCGGCGCGCCTTGGGATCGACGCCCGCGGTCGGCTCGTCGAGGAGCAGGAGCTCCGGCTGGTGCAGCATGCATGCGGCGAGCGCGAGCCGCTGCTTCCAGCCGCCCGAAAGCGACCCGGCGAGCTGGGTCGCGCGCGCCTTCAGGTTCAGCCCCTCGATCGCGCGCTCGACCGCCTCGCGGCGCGAGCGCATCTCGTAGATGCGCGCGACGAAGTCGAGGTTCTCGCGGATCGAGAGGTCCTCCCAGAAGGAGAAGCGCTGCGTCATGTAGCCGACGCGGCGCTTGATCTCGCGGCTCTCCTTCAGGATGTCGAAGCCGAGGCAGGTGCCGGAGCCGGAGTCCGGCGTAAGGAGCCCGCACATCATGCGGATCGAGGTGGTCTTGCCGCTGCCGTTGGGGCCGAGGAAGCCGAGGATCTCGCCGCGGTTCGTGCGCAGCGAGAGATCGTTGACGACGTGCTTGTCGCCGAAGTGCTTGTTCAGCCCGTGCACGTCGATCGCGAGCTCGCTCATTTCAGCGTCACCTCGACGGGCTGCCCCGGGCGCAGCCGCCCGGCGTTCTCGATCGAGGGCCGCGCCTCGACCATGAACACCAGCTTCGCGCGCGTCTCGTTGCTGTAAATGACGGGCGGCGTGTATTCGGGCTCGGATGCGATGTAGCTCACCGTCGCGGGCACTTCGTCGCCGCAGCCGTCGCAGCGCACGGCGATGTTGCGGCCGGGCTTCAAGCCTCCCGCGACCGCCTGCGGAACGAAGAAGCGCAGCTTCACGTTCTGCGGCGGCAGCATGCGCACTACCGGGCTTCCGGGCGCCACCCATTCGCCTTCGCGGTACAGCGTGTCGACCACCAGCCCGCCCTGTGCGGCGGAAATGTGCTTCTGATCGAGCCGCCAGCTCGACTGGTTGGATGCGGCGCGCGCGGCGGCCACCTGGGCGTCCTGCGCACGGATCTGGTCCTCGCGCGCGGGCAGCCGGGACACATCGAGCTGGCCCTGCAGCTCGCGCACCCGCGCCGCTTTGATCGCGTGGTTGCTGCGCGAATCGTCGAGCTGGGCGCGTGGAATGCCGCCGACTTCGAATTGCGCCTCATCGCGCTTCAGCTGTTGCGCGGCCTGCTGCTCGGCGGCGATCGCCTGTGCGAGCTGCGCCTTGGCGACGTCGAGCTCGGGGTTGCGCCGGCCGACGCGCAGATCGGCGAGCTGTGCCTGCGAGGCTTTGAGCTGCTCATCGGCCTGGCGCTTGGCCGCCGTTTCCTCCTCCGCCTCGAGCTGGAAGAGCGGCGCCTTGGCCTCGATCGTCTGCCCGCGCTGCACCAGCAGGCGCTCGAGCCGGCCGCCGACCGGCGAGGCGACGTGCACGTATTCGCCCTCGACATACCCCTGATAAGTCGAAGGCGTCTCTCCCGAGCAGCCGCCGAGAATTCCCAAGGCGACGAGGGGCGCGAGCGCGTTGTGACGCATGGGGTTGAGAGAGTCTATCCGATGGCACCAAAAGCCCGCTGCAGCTCGACACGCTCGCGGCTCGCCGCGCCGCGCTCAAGCTCGACGCGAAAACGCCCTAGAAGGTCGCGAACACGGCGAGCGCAATTCCAATGAGCGAGGCTGGTCGGTTTTTCATGGCGACCCGAGCGCGATGGGCTGGGGGATGGGATGGGACCAAGGTCCAATACCCGGTGCTTCTGGGCTTCAGCAAACTAGCATGCATGGCATTACCCGGCCGCCGCCGTCTATTGCGCGCTTTCCTCGCTAGAATGGTCCGGATGGGACCAACCTTGCTCAACCGACTGCTTGTAGTGGGCTGGGTTGCGGCACTGACCGCGACGCCGGCGCACGCGTCCTTCCTTTCCGGAGAAGCGCTCGACACCTTCGCCGACATCCTTGCGCTGGTGGTGCTTTTCGTCGTTCCGGTCGTTGTAATCGTGCTTTTCTGGATTGTGCATGTCCTGCCCGAAAAGATCGCGGAGAAGCGGCACCACCCGCAGACCGCGGCAATTACGACCCTGTGCCTGCTGTCCCTGGTGTTCGGCGGGCTGCTTTGGCCGATCGCCTGGCTCTGGGCCTACACCAAGCCGGTCATGCACCGCATGGCGTACGGCACCGACAAGCACGAAGATTTCTTCGACGAGATGGCCGAGAAGCACCGCGAGGGCCAGCTGCTGCGCGAAGAAGCCTTCCACTTGCGCGAGGAACTCGAGGCGATGGAGGCGCGCGGCGCGCTGCCGCCCAATCTGAGGGCGCTGAAGGACGAGCTCGCGCGCCTGCGTCTCAGCGAAGCGCAGTCGCGCGCGGAGGCCTCGAACGCGCCTTCGGCAAAGGCCAAGACCGACAGGGCCGCGTAGATGGAAATCCTGCTGCTCGGCATCTACTCGTTCTTCGTATGGCTGATCTTCATCAAGCTGAAGTGGCTGCCCTGGAACATCGGCACCCAGGTGACCGTGGTCATCATCCCGGTGGTCGGCCTGGGCGCGACGATCCTGCTGCTCAACATCTACGCGCCCTCGTCGTCCGACGTGCGCGTCTACAAGTACACCGTCCCGATCGTCTCGCAGGTCCGGGGCCGGGTCGTCGACGTTCCGGTCGAGGAGGGCAACCGCCTGGTGAAGAAGGGCGAGGTGCTCTTCAAAGTCGACCCCACGCCTTACGACCTGGACGTCAAGGTACTGGAGGCGCAGCTTGCCAATACGCAAGCCGGGCAGCGCGAGCTCAAGGAGTCGGCACGGGGCGCGGCCGCCAAGACTGCCGAGACACGAGGCGCGATCGCCCAGGCCGCGAGCCGCACGCGCGAAATCGATGCCAAGCTCGCGCTGGCGCGCAAGCGGGCGCAGCAGTACCGCGAGCTGGTGAAGAGCGGTGCAGGCAACCGCTTCGACCTCGAGCGCGCCGAGACCGATGTGAGCGAGCTCGAGGGCCAGCTCGCCGCCGCGCGCAGCGCCGAAATCCAGGCGCGCGCCTCGGAAGGGCAGGCGGTGTCGGGCGAGCGGCAGATCGAGCAGAAGCTCGGTGCCAACGTCAAAGGCGAATTCGCGCAGGTCGCGCAGATCCGGGCGCAGCTCGAGAACGCCAAATGGCTCCTCGACCAGACCACCACGCTCTCGCCTTGCAATTGCTACGTGATCAACCTGCAGCTGCGTCCGGGAGGCTTCGTCGCCGGCCTGCCGGTGAACCCCGTGATGACGCTCGTCGAGGCAGACGGCCAGGTGGTCGCTTTCTACAATCAGAACGAGCTGCATGCGGTGAAGCCGGGCGACGAGGTCGAGTTCGCACTGAAGACCATGCCGGGCAAGATCATCAAGGGCAAGGTCGATTCGATCGTCTGGGCGATCGGCCAGGGGCAGCTTCAGCCGAGCGGCACACTTCCGATGACCACCGTCATGGCGATGCCGCCGGGCCGCTACGCGGTCAAGTTCAACATCGCCGAGCGCGACAAGCAGCTCTTCCTCGCCGCCGGCGCGGCCGGCGATGCCGCCATCTACACCGACAGCTTTGCCGCGATTCACATCATCCGCAAGGTGATTCTGCGCGTCGGTTCTTATCTCAACTACCTGATCCCGAAGCTCCACTGAAGCGATGCGCATGGGCCGCTCCGTCCTGGCGGTAGCGTTCGTGGTCGCGGCGCTCGGCGGTTGTGCGCTGAAGAAACCGCCGGAGCGCGTCGAGCTCACGAAGGAGGCGCTTCCCAACCTCCAGGCACCGGCGGCCTGGACGGCGCCCGCAGGCGCGGCCGGCACCGCGGGCGCAGTCGCGAGCGCGTGGCTCGCCACCTTCCGTGATCCGCAGCTCGATTCCCTGGTCGAGGAGGCGCTGAGATACAACCCCGACCTGCGGGTGGCGGCCACCCGGGTCGAGCAGGCCGCCTCCTACGTCAAGGTGGCCGGTGCGACGTTGCTGCCTCAGGTGAACGCCCTTGCCCGCGGCGGCGGCGCGCTGAGCGGCGACTCGAGCGGGCTCGAGGGCCTGGGCGTGTTCGCCAACTGGGAGCTCGATCTCTGGGGACGCGTGCGCGCGGGGCGCGAAGCAGCGCGCGACCAGTACACCTCGGCTGCGCTCGACGCCGAGTACGCGCGCCAATCGCTCGCCGCGCTGGTCGCCAAGAGCTGGTTCCTCGCCACCGAGGCGCGCATGCAGAAGGCGATAGCCGAGGAGATGGTCGGCTCTTCCGAGAAGCAGCTGGCCCTTGCCCAGGACCGGCTGCGCATCGGGCGTGGCGACGAGTACGACGTCGCTCTTTCCAAGGCGAACCTCGCGACGTTCCGGGACAGCGTGCGCAGCCTCGACCTCGCCCACCAGCAGGCGGTGCGTGCGCTCGAGGCGCTCGCCGGCCGCTATCCGGCCGCGGCTCTTCAGGTTCCGGCGCAACTCGCCACGGTACCCGGGCCGGTGCCCGTGGGCATGCCCTCGGAACTCCTGGAGCGCCGTCCGGACGTGATCGCCGCCGAGCGGCGCGTAGCCGCGGCGTTCTACCGCGTCGAGGAGGCGAAGGCGGCGCGCCTGCCGCGCATCTCCCTCACCGCCGCGGTCAGCAGCATCTCGAGCGAGCTCTTCGTGCTCAAGGACCGCGACAATCCCGTGTGGAGCGCCGGAGCGTCGATCAGCGCGCCACTTTTTACCGGCGGGGCGCTGCAGGGCCAGGTGGAGGTGCGCACCGCAGAGCAGAAGCAGGCGCTCGCCGAATACGGCCGCGTCGGCGCGCGCGCGTTCGGCGAGGTCGAGAACGCGCTCTCGAGCGCGTTCACGCTCGACGACCGCGAGGCCATCCTGACGGAGTCCGTCAGCGCGAACTCGCGCGCGCTCGAGCTCGCGAACGTGCGCTACCGCGTAGGCGTGGGCGACCTGCGCGCCGTACAGCAGCAGGCCCTCGCGCTCCACGCCGCACGCACCGCCCTGCTGCGCGTGCAGGCCGAGCGCCTGGTGCAGCGCGTGAACCTCCACCTCGCTCTCGGCGGCAGCTTTTAATGGCAGTCCGAATCCAGCTTTCTAGTCGAAGGAGTCGCGTATGAACCAACGTTGGCCATTGATCGTTGCGGCAGCGCTGTTGAGTCTCTTCGTCGCTCAGGGCCACGCTGCCGACGGCCTGTACATCGGCGCCGGCATCGGTCAGGCGGGCATCAAGGACAACATCAATACCGACACCTTCGATGCGAACGACGCCGCATACAAGGCGTTCATCGGCTGGCGCTTCAAAGTGCCGATCCTCGACCTCGCCATCGAAGGCGCCTACACCGACTTCGGCAAGCCCTCGCAGACGCTCGGCTCACAACGGGTCGAGACCAAGCTGCACGGCCCGAGCCTGGCCGGCCTGGTGATCCTTCCGCTCGGCCCGATCGACCTGTACGGCAAGGGCGGCGCGATCAACTGGAGTGCCGATACCACGATAGGGGCATCGACGACCAGCCGATCCGGAACCGACGCGTTCTACGGCGTCGGCGTCGGGTTCTACATCTGGAAGCTCGGCTTCCGCGCCGAGTACGAGCGCTTCCAGATCAAGGACGTCGACCGAGTGGACCTGTTTTCCCTGAGCGCGCTGTTCCAGTTCTAGGCTATTTCTTCTTGGCCGCGGGCTTCTTGCCCGGCTCGACCGAGATCGCGGCGGCTTCGGTGTAGGTGACCTGGACCTCGTCGCCCACCTTCACTACCTTGAACTGCTCCGGGTTCTGCACGTCGAGCTTCACGGTATTGCCGCGCGGGCCCCTGAGCGAGATGGTCTTGCCTTTCGGATCCACCGCGGTGACCTTGGCGATGGCGGTGACTTCGCGCGCCGCGACGGCGCCCGGGCGCTCGCCGGGCTTGGCGGTCACCACGCCTTCGCGCGCGCCGACAGCCTCGCCGCCCTTGGTCTTCATCAGCTCGAGGGCGAGCGACTGCACCACCTGCACCACCACGAAATCGCCGACCTTGATCTGCGGGAAGTTCTTCACTTGTTCGTCCGCAACGACGTCGACGGTCTTGCCGTCGGGCCCTTTCAGCGTAAGGGTGCGGGTCGCCTTGTCGATCGCCACGACCTGCGCCGTGACCTTGATCGTGCGTGCGATCGCCGCCTTGCCGGGCTCGCTCGCGACGGCGGTCCCGCCGGTGACGTCGGGCTTCTGCTGGGCGGCGGCGGGAAGCGCCGCGGAACAGGCGAGGGCCGCCAGTAGGACGAGGGTGTTGCGCATGAGGTGCTCCTTTTTTGTGGATTAGACGAAGTCTCGGACAGAGGGTGCGGCAGCCGCCGTCGAACGGCAATTAGACCTTGGTCCTATCCCACGTTTCGTTCGCGTGCCTCAGGAGCGCCGGATTCGCGCGGCAAGCCGCGACGAAATCGCGCACCTCGTCGGAGCGCCAGGCCTCGCGATAGGCATCCCAGGCCCGCTCGAGCGAGTCGCGCCGCAGGTCGGCGGGGGCGAAGGGAAGCGCATTGAGGAGCTTCACCTTGCCGTTGGGCACGACGAGCAGCATCGCCTGCGGGCTCTGCAGCCGCTGCTCCATCTCGGTCAGGATGTCCCAGGGATAGATCGACAGCGCGATCGCTCCTGCCTTTTCCTTTGCAGATTTCCTCAGATCAGAGACCGTGGCTTGCCATTCCCCGTCGGTGCAAGCGACCGTGTCCCAGGCAGCCGCGGCGCGGCCGATGCGCATGAGCGGCCCGGTCACGAACGCGCTGCAGCCGAGCTCGGCGGCGAGCTCGTAGGCGGCGGTCGCTTCGCCGATGTTGTACCGGGTGGGAACGAACACGAGCTGCGGCGCGAGGCCGCGGGCGACGAGCCGCCGGATCGCGCCCGTCGCGGCACCGAAGTTCCCTCCGGGGCGCACGCGCTCGTGCGTAGCCGCGCTCGCGCCGTCGACCGAGATCTGCACGCATTCGACGGCAAGGCTTGCCAGGCGCTCGGCCGCGCGCTCGTCGATGCGGCTGCCGTCGGTCTCGATCTTGAGCGCGACGCCGCCCGCCGCCAGCCGCTCGAAGATCTCCCAGCAGTGCGGCACCCCGAGCGGCTCGCCGCCGCCGAAGGCGACGTAGGGGATGCCGGCCTCGACGATGCGGCGCGCGAGGTAGAGCGCCTCATCGCGGCCGAGCTCGTCGCGCCAGGCGCGGTCGGGGCCCGATTCCTCGCAGCACGCGATGCAGCGAGCGCCGCAGCGATTGGTGAGCTGCCAGGCAAGAAAAAGGGGCGCGCGGTATTGCTCTACCGCGCGCCCCTGCATTTCGGACTGTTGGCTTATTTCAGGTGAAGCGGATGTAAGGCTGGGCCATCACTTGCTCGGAAACGTCCTCCATCTTCGGCGTTTCCCAGTTCAGGCGCTCGGCCGGCTCGGATTTCTCGGTCCTCGTTTCTTGCTGCTCTTGCCGCAGATTCGGTTCAGCGTGACCCATCGTTGCCTCCGACGAAGAAAACCTCGAAACCAGAATAGCAGAATTTCATTCCGTTGGCGCGACATGCCCGACGCCCTTGTGGCAGTCGATGCAGGTGGCCTTGCCCTCGAGGACCTGCTGGTGCATCGGCTGGGCGAACTCCTTCTGCTTCTTCAGCGCCTCCGGGGTGAATTGATGGCAATTGCGGCAGTTTTGCGAATTGTTCGCCTTGTATTCGCCCCAGATCTCCTTCGCCATGCGCAGGCGCTCCTTCTTGAACTTCTCCTCCGTGTCGATGACGCCCCGCATTTCCCCGATGGCGTCCTTGAGGCCCGCCTTCGCCTTGTAAACAAGGAGTTCGGGGTAGTGCTTCGGGATGTGGCAGTCGTGGCAGCCGGCGTGGAAAGCGGTGCGGTTCGCCACGTGCACGCTCGCCTTGTGCTCCTGTGCCACCCATTGCATCGAATGGCAGGCGGTGCCGCAGAACTTGTCGGTCCCGGTGACCTCGACCATGACCGCGGTGCCGACCGTGGCCGCCCCGCCGACAATGATGCCGATGATGAGGAGCGTCAGCACGGACCAGTGAATGCTCGGCCGTGTGAGCCGCCGCCAGATTCCAGCCTTACCCGGTTCGATTGCCATGCTGTGTTCTCCCTTTGAAATCGCTCGAAGGTCTATGCGCTGATGAGGTGCAGGGGCTGCCAACTGTTCGCCAGCCGATGGCGTGACTCATCAGCGAGTCCATCGCGCACGGCTTCCCGTATTAAAGGTTTGTTCCAGGCATGTTGGTAGGCGTGCCACGCGTCTTGCAGGCTGCAGCGCCGCAGATCGGCGCATACATGGGGTAGCGCGGCAGCGACCTTCACCCAGCCGTTCGGCAGGACGAGCAGCGTGGCGGGCGGCTCGTGCGCGCTCCGGCGCAGGCCATCGGCGAGGCTGAACGGCTCGAAGCAGACCTCCATGCCGCCCACCGCCGCCTCGCGCGCGAAGCGCGCACGCAAGTCGCTCCACGCCTCGGCCGGCGGCGCGAGGCGCTGCCAGTGGCGCGCGGCGGTGCCGACGCGCATGAGTTGTCCGGAGTTGAAGCGGAAGGCGCCGAGCTCGCGCGCGCGGCGTATGACAGCGGCGGCCTCGTGGAGGTTGAGGCGCGTGGGAGCGAAGGTGATCTCGAGCGGCAGCCCGGCCGCGCGCACGGCACGGCAGGCCGCGTGCGCCTTGGCGAGCGATCCGCCCGGGCGCTGGCGCTCGTAGACCTGCTGCGTGTCCCCGTCGAGGCTCACCTGGATCGAGCGCACCGGCAGCCGGGCCAGCCTCCCGGCCGCTTCGTCGTCGAGGCGCTGGCCGTTGGTCTCGATCTTGAGCTTGATCCCGGCCGCGCCCAGCGCTTCGGCGAGCTCGAAGAAATGCGGCGACACCAGCGGCTCGCCGCCGCAGAGCATGACGTAGGGCACCTCGCTGCGCACGATCTCGCCCACGACCTTCATCGATTCCTCGCGGTCGAGCTCATCGGACAGGCGCTTGCCGGGCGCCGACTCGGTGCAGCAATGCAGGCAGGCGAGATCGCAGTCGCGCGTGATCTGCCAGGAAACTAACAGTGGTGCTTTCAGATTGTCGATTCGATTCTTTTCCACTGTTTCAGGCATGAGCCAGGATTCCGATGCCAAACAAAGCGACGGCGACAAGGTAGCAAGTGACCACGGCGCGGATCGCCGGCACGAACTGGCGCGGCGATTCGTAGGTTCGCACGCCGACCCGCGCGCTCTGCACGAGGAGCGGCGTCGCGAGGAGCGCCGCGAGGCACGCCACCGGAAACACGCCGGCGGCGACGCCGGCCGCCGCGACGATCAACCCCGCCGCGGCGAGAGAGATGTATAGCCAGACGCCGCGCCTGCGGCCGAGCCGCACGACGAGGTTGCGCTTTCCGACCAGCCGGTCCTGGTGGTAGTCCGGGATCGCGTTCACCACGGCGAGCGCCATGATGAGGAGCCCCGGTACGAGCGAGGCCCAAAGCGCGCCCCAAGAGAGGGTGCCGGTGTGAAGGTAGAAGCTCCCGAGCACCATCCACGGCCCGTACGAAAGCGCGATCACCGTTTCACCCAGGCCGCGATAGGCCCAGCGGATCGGCGGCGCGACGTAGAAGATGGCCGCGAGTCCGCCCGCGAGCGCGAAAGCGAAGATCGGCCAGCCGCCGCGGTAGGTGAGGTAGACCCCGACCGCAAGCGCACCGGCGAAGGCTGCGATGCCGACCCAGAGCACCAGCGCCGACATCGGCGGCAGGTCATCCGGATTGAACACGCGGTCGGTGCCCATTCGCGAATCGAAGTACTCGTTGAACGATTCGACCCCGACGACGGCGAGCACCACGCCGCCGAGTCCGCTCCAGAACACCGCGGCGTCGAAGGCCCCGGCCATTGCATGGGCCCAGGCGGCCCCGAGCAGATACGGCAGCAGCCCGGCATAGAGGAAGAAGCGGTAGCGCACCAGGCTGAACACCAGCCACAAGCGCTTCCACGGGAGATCTAGAGATAGATCCATTGATGAAGGGTCGCGGTCTTGCGCGGATCGGTGGCGAGGTCGTCGACGAACCGGGCGACGCGCGGGTCCTGCCAGGCGCTCTGGAAGCGCCCCCAGATCTCGGCCAGGGTCTGGCGCCGCAGGTCTCCGCACACGAAAGGCAGGGCGTTGATCAGCTTCACGAGGCCGTTCGGCAGCACGATGAGGAGCGCCGCCGGGTGATGCAGCCGGTAGCGCAGCTCCTCGAGGAGCCCCATCTCGTGAAAATGCACTCGCATGCGGCCGCGATACTCCTCGGACTTGCGGTGAAGGGTTTCGAAATACGCTCCGTATTGCTCTTCGCTGGGCGCCATCCGGTGCCAGGTCTTGACCGCGTTGCCCGTGTACATCGTGCGCCCGGTATAGAAGCTGTAGGCGCCGAGCTCGAAAGCGAGATCGACCGCGGTGCCGATCTCGTGCGCGTTGAAGGACGTGGGCGAGTAGTTGATCTCGGTCGGCACGCCGGCGGCGTGCAGGTTCTTCACGCCCTGGACCGCAGTATCGAAATTCCCGCGCACCCGCATGCGATTGAAGGTGTCGCGGGTCGCGCCGTCGAGGCTCACCTGCACCGCCTTGACGCCGATCTCCTTCAGGCGCGCGCAGTTCTCCGGGCCGAGGTAATGGCCGTTGGTCTCGACCTTGAGCTGGCCGTTGCGGCCGCAGACGTACTGCGCCATGTCGAAGAAGCGCCGATGCACCATGGGCTCGCCGCCCGAGAACGAGAGGTAGGGGACCTCGAGGTCCATCGCCTGCTCGAGCACGGCGAAGGTCTGCTCGTCGTCGAGCTCGTCGGGGAACGCCTTGCCGGGCCCGCTTTCCTCGATGCAGTGCAGGCACGCGAGGTTGCATTCGTTCGTGACCTGCCAGGCGATGTAGAGCGGCGCGCCGAGGTCGCCCGAGCCGGTGGCGGCCGGCGTGCTCGCCGGGATGGGCACGGTCAGTCTTCCACCAGGCCCTTCTGCCGCAGCTCGGCGATGAACGCCTGCGCTTCGCGCTCGATCGCATCACCCTCGTCCTTGTAACGCGCCTTCAGCCGGGCAGGGATGTCGCGCGCCTCGCTCCCGGCCTGGATCTCGCGCACCACCGCGGTCGCGGTGGGGTTGAGGGTGAACACCTTCTCGGAGCGCGTCTCGAACAGCACGCCGCCGAATTTCTCCTCGCGGAACTTGACGTACCTGGCGAGCTTCATGCCCGCGCCACGCTCCTACTGCGAGAGCACGTACCCGACTGCGGACTTGATTTCGGCGTCGGACGCAGCGACCTTGGGATGGCCCTTGCCGTCCTTCAGCTTCGCGGCGATCGCGTCGGCCGCGCCCTTGTCGGCCTTGTGCTTCGCGGCGATGTCCTTGAAGGACGGTCCCATCTTCTTCGTGTCCACCGCGTGGCAGTTGAGGCAGCCCTTGGACTTGACCACGTCGCCGCCCGACTGCGCGAATGCCGCTCCGGCGGCGACCGCGATGATCCCTGCGATCCACGTCATCTTCATGCTGCGCTCTCCTTTGGTGCCTGGTTTTGGATGTCCTACTGGAACTTATAGTAATACGACACGCCCAGGAAGTTGATTTTCTGGCTCGGGTTTTGCGTCAGGGTCGTGCCGTCGGCGAAGGTCCAGGTCGGCCAGGTCCAGTCGTCGGTCTTGAAGCGGTCGAAGATGTAGTCCAGGCGCACGCCGGTGTTCTTCTGCAACGCGTACCGCGCGAAGAGGTTGAGGCGCATGAGCTTGGTGTGGATATCCGGGAGCGAGGTAACTGCTCCGCCCTGGATCGTCCCCATGTCGAACTGGTCGCGGATCTGAGAGTAGGTCAGCTCCGCGCCGAGATCGATCTGCCCGGTCGGCTTGGCGCGCAGGCCGGCGCCCAGGTTGTCGCTGAGGTTACGCAGCTTCGCACTCCACGTGGGATCGGCCGCGCTGCCGGGGCACACGCCGGCGGATGAAGCGGCTTCGCAGGTGGCCTGGTCGAAGAGCGTGTCGTTACGCGAATACCACGCGTTCGCCTGCCAGCGGTCGTTGAATACGTAGGCCGCATCGAGCGAGTAGTTCGTGGCCTCGCCCTTGCGCGGCCCCAGCGAGGAGCCGTCGCGTCCGCTGTAGTCGTCGCGTGCGCTCTCGGCGTAGAACTGGATATTGAGCTGGGCGATGGGGGCCCAGTTGGCGTTGACGCGAACCTTGTCGCGCTTGCGGTCGGCGAGGAACACCGGGGCGATGAGGTTGCTGCCCACGGCGCCGCTGGTCTGGACCGTCGTCAGGAAAGGCGAGCCGTCGCGATCGCTGCGTATCAGGGCGACCGAGCCGGTAAGCGTCTCGGACAGCGGACGCCGCAACTCCACGCGCCAGGTCCTCTCGTCGGTGATTTCGCGCGCGCTGACCACCCGCACCGCGGAGAAGTTGCGCTTCTTCTCCTCGTAGCCGACGCCGCCGATGATGCGGAAGCCCTCGGGCAGGGCGTAGTTCGCCTCCGCCTTGGCCGTCGTGGTGCGGATCGAGCGCGGTTCGTTCTCGCCGTTCGACGTGGAGGACGTGGTATTGGTGAAGTAATCGTGAACCGGCGTCTTGTCTTCCCGATCCTCGACGCGGACGTCGCCGAACACGGAGAGCTTGGGCATCGGCCGCGCCGTGATGCCGAATTGCGCGAGCTTGGTATCGATCCGCCCGCCGAGGTTGCTGGGCAGCGCGGCCGAGACCGGAACGATGAACTGCGCGTCCTGCGTGATCTGACCCCAGGCGAGCTTGAAGGTGCTCCGCGTGGTCGGCGTAAAAGCGTAGTTGCCGCTTACGTAGACTTGGTGCGACTGGTTGTCCGGCGGCAACCCGATCGGCGTGAATGTGGACAGTCCGGCGAGGCCTCCGGTGAAGTTCAGGCTGTCGAACTTGTTGTTGTACATCGTGCCGTAGTAGCCGCCCGTGAGCAGGAGCGCGCCCCCGTTGTAGTTGACCTTCGCCTCGAGTTGGCGCGTCGTGGCGTCGATCGGCTCGGGCGCGAACTCGAACTGCCCAAAGCTCCCCGCCGGCCCGGTCCCGGTGGTGCCGCGCGCGAAGATGCGCGTGCCGTCCTTTTCCTCGTTGCGGAACTTGACCTGCAGGTCCCAGTTGCCGGTGAAGTATTTTTCGAGGCCCAGGCCAATGACGTCGCGCTTGGTCTTGAGCTCGGTGGGCCCGCCGGGGGTGAGCGTGGTCGGGATGACCAGGTTGTTGGAGCCGATCCCGCCCACCGCGGTGTTGGCGATCAACGGCTCGAAGCGCGGGATGCGGCTGTAGTCGATCGAGTAGCCCCAGTTGCCCTGCCGCTGCTGCTCGAAGCGCAGCTGCCGGTCGTCGAGTCCGACGTCGCGGCCGAAGATCCGCGTCCAGGTGCCGGTCTGGTCGTTGCGCTTCACCCAGTTGAAGTCGATCAGGCCGTAGAAGCCGTCCTCGTTGATTCCGTTGTACACGCCGAATTGGCGCGCGTCGTCGCTCGCGTAGCCGATGCCGACGCTCGCGGTGCTCGCGCCGGTGTTCAACGCGGCGGGCGCCGCCGGGTCGATGTTCTGCGTCACGATTGGCTCGACCGCGCGCGCCGGGCCGAATGCCGCGGCGAGCGCGAGCGCGATCCCCGAGAGCTTGAAAGTGCCAAGTCGGTTCATATGGCCTCCGCTGCCGCTCAACGCCGGAACGTCCGCTCGTTGGAAAGATCGGCCGGGTTGTTCGTGCCGTGGATATTGGTGTGGCAGTTCAGGCAGCCGCGCGCGAGCGTGTTGGCGCCGGTGCTGGTGCCCGTGAGCGAGGCGACGTTGCCGCGGTGGCTGGTGGGCTCGTGGCACTGCTGGCACAGGAACGGCTGGCGAAACTTGAGGAGGTTGGGCGCGGTGGTGCCGTGCGGGTTATGGCAATTGGCGCAGTCTTCCTGCACCGGCTGGTGGGTGCGCACGAACGGCCCGCGCTTCTCCATATGGCAGGCGTAGCAGGTGTCGTTGACGCTGTCGCGCAGCACCATGGCGCGCCCTACCGAGCCGTGCGGATTGTGGCAATCGGAGCAGGACACCAGGCCTTCGCGGATCGGGTGGCGCGACGGGCGGTTCACCTCGGCCCGCTGTACCTTGTGGCAGGCGAAGCACACTTCGGGCTGGGTCAGCTTGTCGCGCACGCGGTCGTGCGCGGTGTGCAGCTTGTGGCAGGAGGAGCACGAGACGTCGTTTCGCTCGTGCGTGCTGCCGGGCCAGTGCATGCGCTCGCGGCCCTGGTGGCAGCTCTGGCAGACCTCGTTCTTGTCGTGCGCGGACATCTTGCTGAAGCGGTTCGGCATCGGGCTGCCGCTCTTCAGGTGCTCGCTCGGGTCGCCGTGGCAGGTGGCGCAGCCCACGATCGCGATCGGCGTGCGGCTGTCGGCCTTGGTACCGTGCTTCCCGCCCCAGATGAGCGGCGCGTCGGCGTGGCAGTTCGCGCAGACCTTGCCGTCCTTGATATCGTCCGCCGACTGCGCAAGAGCCCCGGTCGAGATCAGGAGCAGCAGTGCGCAGCAGAACCCCTTGCCTCCCAGCATGGCTCGCCCTCGGTATCGCCTGACTTTGAGAGTCTGCCTTTTTCGGCCGCTGCGGCGATATTGGACCAAGGTCCCATAAGCGGCTAAAAAGCCATGCGTTTTCTCATTCCGCGGCGTGCTAGCCTGCCGGCACCGGCCCAATCAACGAGAAGGGAGCCCGAAAGTGGCTGAAAGACGCGGCATCACGATCTATTTCGTCGACGGCTCGAAGCTGAGGCTCGACTTTCCGAAGCAGACCTTGAACGAAACCGGCACGGTCCTGAAGCTGAAGGAAATCCTGGCCGCGCGCCAGATCGTCGCCGAGGTGGACGGCGTGCTGCTCGTGATTCCCTTCGACAACGTCCGCTACATCGAAGCACACCCCGCGCCCGCCAAGCTGCCCGAGTACATCATCCGGGGCGCCAGCATCCCGAGTTGATTTGGTGAAATGGAGCGGGAGCTAGAATGGACCCCATGAACTCCTCCCGTCCTGCCTGGCTGGCCGTCGCGGTCTTTCCGTTGCTCCTCGCTGCCTGCAGCTCGCCGCCCACCTGGGAGAAGGCCGGCGCGACCGAGACGACGGTCCAGAGCGACAGCGACGATTGCCGCGTGAAAGCGCGCCTCACCCCGCTGCCCGAGCGCTACATGGGGTCGCCAACCTCGTCGGTCACGTCGAAGGTGCTGACGCGGGAAGAGCAGCGCGCGATGTACGAGGCCGACGAGTTCCAGAAGTGCATGACCGGCAAGGGCTACTCCGCCGCCAAGCGCTGAAGCCAGGCGGCGCCGCCGCGCGGCCTAGAAGCTCGCGTTCACGTAGAGCACCGGCCCCTGGAAGGTCTGCTTGAACTCCGCCTTGCGGCCTTCGTCCTCGGCGGACATCTTGAGCGCGAGCGCGCGCGAACCGAGCCCGAAGCCGACGTTCTTGAACGGCTGGTACATCACGTCCAGCCCGATGCCGGTCAGGTTGCCGGAGAACTTGTCGTACTTCAAAGCGAAGCGGTCCATCCGCCCCGCGACCGCCCAGCGGTCGGTGAGGGCGAACTGGCTGTAGAAGCTGAGCACCGGCAGCGGGGCGGTGACCTTTTCCGTTTGGTTGCCGATCGGGGCGCCGTTGAATGTTCCGGAGAGGGTCGCGTTGTACGCCGCGACGTGCGCGCCGAGGCCCACGCCGACCTCCTTGTCCTTGGTCCTGAAGAACGAGTATCCGGCGGAAAGGCGCAGGTCGGAGAAGTCGAACTTCGAGCTCACCGTGGAATTCACCGGGAACGTCTGCTCGCCCCAGTTGATGGTGCGGTCAACGGTCTTGTCGCCGGAGCGGTTCATCTGGAAGTACTCGGCTTCAAAGCGCCAGCGGTTGCCGCTGCGCCAGCGCGCCATCGCCATCGGCACGTCCTTCGACTCCTTCATGCCGAGCGTGTTCTCGAAATCGATGTTGGCACCGACGCCGGTGCGCGATTCCAGCTCCGCCGAGGTCGTGGTCCGCGGGAAGAACATTCCGGCGGCGAAGTAGAAGCGGTCGCGCAACGCGGGATGTTCGGGGATCGCTTCCTGGCAGAACGCCGGCGCCGCGGCGGCGGCTCCTAAAATCGACGCAAGCAAGCGTCCAAGAGTGTTTTTCATTGCAAGTCCTTTGAGTGGCGTTCGCGTGGTGGAGCTCGGCAGCCTGATCACCGGGCGCTTTGACGCCATGCTGGCCGGCTTGAAGCGGAGGTGATCCAAGAGCGAGCCGTCGATCGGAGGGAGTGCGCCGCCCAACGGGCGTCGCATTGGCAACGGTACTTCTCTTTGGTGGCATCTGCAATCGACAGCCGGTCGTTGCGCTCGCGACGTACGTAGGGGCAGGTGGCAATCGCGGAGGAAGAGAACGGGCACACCCAGTCGGTCAATGTAGGGCTCTTAGCGACCGCAAGTCGACGGCCGCAAGTGCCGGAGAGAAACGCGCGACGTGGCCTCGCCGTCGCTGGGTTGCGTACAAGCTTGTAGACAACCAACTACTGAACAGCCCCTTAAAGCAGCCACTCGATCGGCAGGATCGAGAGAAACCCGATCCAAAGTCGCTTGAGCACGCCCGCGCCGGGCTCGGAGGTGTGGCGGACATCGCGTTCGACCCACGCGAGGCTGCCGTCGGACGACAGGCGCACCTCGTAGGCGACGTTCGCCATGTCGCGATCGAGCGCTTCGGACAGCCGGCTCGCGAGCGTCTGGCTTTCGACTACGATGCCCATCTCGGTATTGAGCCGGGCAGAGCGCGGATCGAAGTTGAACGAGCCGACGAAGATCCGGCTGCGGTCGACGCCGAACGTTTTGGCGTGCAGGCTGGCGTCCGAGTTCCCGGCGCCACGGCCTTTGTCTTTCGTCTTAACGTCTTCGACATTGGGTTTCAGTTCGAACAGGCGCACGCCCGCACGCAGCAGCTCTTCGCGGTACTTCGCGTAGCCGGCATGCACGGGCGACACGTCGGTGGCTGCCAGCGAGTTCGTGAGCACGCGCACCCGGACGCCGCTTTCGGCGAGTGCGGTTAGGGCGGCTGCGCCGTCCTTGGTCGGGACGAAATACGGCGACACGAGGTCGAGCTCGCGCAGCGGCTTGCCCATCGCCTTCTCCAGGCGAGGCAATAGGTGGAGCTCGGTTTTCTCCGGCGGATGCAGGACCTTGGCCGGGTCGTCTTGCACCACGCGCGCGGCCGCCCATTCGAGCGGCAGGCTGCCCGAGAGCAGCATCTGGACGAGCGGCGTGGCGCGCACCGCCTGGAGGTAGCGCGCCGCGCCAGGTTGCTCTTCGATCCTTTCCAGAGGTCGAAGCTGGCCGGCCTGGTCGATCAGGCTGGCCGCGGGGTAGGCGGACTCGCTGTTCCAGTAGGCGTCGAACGCTGCCGATACCTCCGGCACCACCGCGCCGACCGCGAGCACGTCCAGGTCGGCGAATTCCACCGGGCTGTCCGCGCCGAAATACTCGTCGCCGACGTTGCGCCCGCCGACGATCGCCGCCTGGTTGTCCGCGGTGAACGACTTGTTGTGCATGCGCCGGTTGAGACGCGCGAAGTCGGTCGCGAGCTCGCCAAGGCGGAAGCCACGGTTGGCGTACGGGTTGAAGAGCCGCACCTCGATGTTCGGATGCGCGTCGAGCGCGGCGATCGCTTCGTCCGCGCCGCGGGTGTTGTTGTCGTCGAGCAGCAGCCGCACCCGGACACCACGCTCGGCAGCCTGCCAGAGTTCATGCGCGAGCAGCCCGCCGCTCGTGTCGGCGTGCCAGATGTAGTACTGCACGTCGAGGCTGCGCTCGGCGGCCCGGGCGAGCAGCACGCGCGCGGCGAAGGCATCGCGCGCGTTGTCGAGGGCGTGGATTCCGCTCTTGCCGGCGTTCGCCCGGACGAGCGGCGCGAGCGCGCGCCCGAGGCGTGTATTCCCGGTGTCGGCGAGCGCCGCGGAGTGCTGCCGATCAACGCTGGCCGGGAGGCTGGCACAGCCGCAGATCGCGATGGTCAGGGTGAACGCCGCCGCGAGGAGCGCTCGAGCGCGCAGGCGTCAGCCCCCGTCCTTGCGGCCCCCCAGCGGCACGAGCTCGCCTTCGCGCACGGTGACGCGCTGGCCGACGTAGAGGCGTGCCGGCTCGCGCGGCCGGAAGGTGCGCCGCTCGCCGTCGTCCATGGTGACGATGACTTCCACCCCGCCTTCCGAGAGCCACGGCTGCATCTCCGAGGTACCCGCGGCGCCGAACTGCCACTGGTCGGGGCTCGCGGGGCCGGTCGGCATGAACACCACTGCGCCGACCAGCGGCGCCTGGTCGAGCGCCGACTGGGTGCCGACCTGGCGCGGACCGGTGCGCGGGGCGAGGGCGGTCTCGGAGCCGGAATTCACCTGGCGGATCGACGCGACGACGCCGTCGGTCACCTTGGGAAGCCGCAGGTCGAGCTTGTCGATCTGGGCCGAGGCCGCGGCCGCGATGAGCGCGACCGGCGCCGCGAGCCAGCGAAGCCGTGACGCCACGGCTACTCCGCCAGGCCCTGGATGAAATATGTGGCGGAGAGCAGCGGGCTCGGAGCTCCGAGCGGCCCGAGCCAGCGGTCGTACACGCGCCGGATCTCGCCGCTGCGATACAGGCGCGCGAGCACGCGGTTCACCGCGAGGCGGAAGTCGGGATCGCTGCGCGGCAGCATCAGCGCGTACTGCTCGATGGAGAAGTCCTCCTCGAGGAGCTTGTAGGCATCGCCGCCGGCGGCCTTCCTGACGACGAGGCCGATCAGCGTCGTGCGGTCCGAGGCCACGCCGTCGACCTGGCCCTGGCGCAGCAGCTCGAGCCCCTCGTCGCGGTTCTTGATGCCCACGACCTCGGCCTTCACGAGGCTCTTAGTCAACGCCTGGCGCAGGGCGGTCTCGGTGGTCGTTCCGCCGATGACGGCGATGCGCTTGCCGCCGAAGTCGGCGAGGCGGCGCGCGTCGGTGTCGAGCTTGGTCAGGATGCTCGCGCCGTCCAGGAAGGTGACCAGGCTGAAGTCGACCAGCCGCTGGCGTCCCAGCGTCCACGTGGTGGTGCTGCACTCGACGTCGACCTGATTGCGACGCACGGCGTCGATGCGGTTCTGGATGCTGAGCTTCACCCAGCGCGTCTTGAGCTGGGGGCGCTCGAGCTGGGCCGCGACTCCCTCGGCGACCGCGCGGCAGAGCTCCACCGAGTAGCCCTGCGGGTCGCCGTTGGCATCGGCGTAGGAGAACGGCGCCGCGCCGTCGATGTAGCCGAGCGTGATCACGCCATGCTTGCGGATCTTGTCGAGCGTTTGCGCTTCACCGGGGGGCGAAGCGAGCGCCGCGAGGGTCACGATAGAAGCGAGAACGAATGCTTTTTGGGTCATCACTTGCCTTTCAACTGTGCTTCGCTGACGAGCCGCCAACGGTCATCCACCTTGCACAGGCTCCTACGGTTGTCGGACTTGCGCCCGCGGGATTCGTTGCGGACGCGGACCTCCTTGCACGAGCGCCCCTTCCACTCGAAGCTGCGCAGTACCGTAATCTCACCTCGGTTGCGCGACTTCGGGTTCTCCCAGCCGAGGGGCTGGTTCTCCGGCGCGCCGCCGTCGAGCACCTTGCGCGCCGTGTCGAGGAATAGGCGCAGGTCCTCGTCGTCGAAGGATTCCGCGGGCGTGTTCTTGAGCAAGGTGACCCAGTTCTGCGCGGCGGCACCGGGCGCGGCCAGGGCGCAGGCGGCCGCGAGGAGAGCGGCGGTCAAAAGCTTCATCGAGTCATCCTTCGCAACGGTAGCATCAAAAGGCCTCCTTGACGTAGACGTAGGCCGAGGTGCCGTCGCGCCCTTTTGCAACGTCGACGCTGAGGTTTACCTTCGCCTTTTCCGAGGCGAGCCAACGCAGGCCCGCGCCGACGCTCCACAAGTCGGGCTCGTCGCCCATTTCGCTGAACGTGCGCGCGACCTTGCCGCTGCCGCCGAACACCACCGCGCCGAAGCGGCCGGTGAGCGGGAAACGGTATTCTCCCTGAAACGCGACCATGCGCTGGTCGCGGTAGCGTCCCACCTCGTAGCCGCGCAGGTCACTGCCGGCGCCGAACAGGCACAGGTCGAAGAGGGGCGTGTCATCCGAAGCGCGGCAGACGTAGCCGCGCAGGGCCAACACCCCGGGCCCGGCGCGCCGGTAGTAGTTCGCCGCCAGGGTGTACGTCTGATAGGCCAGGTCGCTGCCGAGGTTCTGCTCGGCGAAGTTGCCGGAAATCGATCAGCACGCCGGAGGCCGCATTCATCTCGTTGTCGCGGGTGTCGTAGACGGCGACGGGACCGACGCCGGTGCTGGTGACGAGGATCGACTGGCCGGTGAGCGGCTCGACGATCGCGGGGGGCGAGCCGTCAAGCGCCGTTTCCACGCGCACGGCGCGCAACCGTGCGCCGAGGAACGTACTTTTCGCGACCTGGTACAGGAGCTCCGGAACAAAGGCGTAACCTTTCTGCACGATTGGCACGGAGACGCCGGCGCTGCCCGCGGTCGAGCCGACGCCGAAGAAGGGGTAACGCAGGTCGACATAGCCGAGGAAGCCGTCGATGCGCATCCGGTCGCCGCGCAGCCGCGTCGACTGCGCCGCGCCGACGCCCCAGCTTCCGCTCGGCCGCGCGCGCCGCCAGCGCGATGCAGCACGCAGCGGGGGCGAACAGCCGGACGATCAGAAGCGCAATCCGAAATCGATCCGGTACTGCGTCAGGTTGGCGGTGCCGTACGAGCCGCCGAAGTCGATCCACTGCTCGTTGACCAGCCCCCGCACGAAATAGTTGGGGCCCCAGTTGTAGCGCAGGCCGGCGCCGGCGTTGTAGCTGAACCGGGTCGTGGAGTAGGTCGGAGTGACCCCGGTGCAGACCTGGCCGACCCACGGATAGAACCAGCACACGTTCTGCGGCAGGCCCGAGGGAATGTTGGTATCGACGTAGCTCCAGCCGGCGCCGCCCGTGACGAAGGGCGTGAAGGGGCCGGTCGAGAAATTGTAGGTGCCGAGGAAGCGCACCGTTCCCGTGTCGACGTTGCTGTTGAGGCTCGCGGCAGCATTCCCGTTGCCGACGCCCGGCTGAATCGTGGCGCGATAGTCGTTGCTGGTCCACTCGAGCTCGATCGCGCCGGAAAGCTTCGGGTTGAAGTTGTGGCCGAAGCCGATGGTAAAGCCGACGCCTGTGTCGGTGCGCACGCTCGACCCGCCCTGGAAGTTGTAGGTCTTGCTGTCGCTGAACACCGGCCCGGCATAGAACTCGGAGCGGCGCGACTGCGCGGCCGCGAACTGAGGGGCGAGGAGGATGGCAAGGGCAAGGATTTTCCAGATCATCGAACGGCTCCGGTCATGAGGGGGTGGTGTTACCGCGTCTTTGCGCCGAGCGCCGCGGTGATCGTGTCGAGCAGCTCGTGCTCCTCGAGCGGCTTGCGCAAATACGCCGTGGCGCCCGCGGCGAGG
>DATMJC010000024.1:0-7123 GCA_035554435.1 Burkholderiales bacterium
TGCCATGGAACACTCCTATCTGAAGACGGTCAGGACGCCGGTGTAGCCGTACAGCCGGTCGCGGGAGATTTCGCCGTTGCAGAAGAATCCTACCAGCGGAACCTCGCCGAGCGATCGCTTGACGAGGTCCAGTTCCGCACCCCGCCTGCCGAACATGTGCTCGCCGCGTGCCACGCATGAGTAGTAGAGCGCACCGCGGGGGTGCGGCGCATCGCGTTTCAGGCTGGCGAGGATGCCTTCGAGGTCCTTTCCGGCTGCCGCCGCGTCGCGCTTGCAGAAGAGGATCTCCATGCCGGGCTCGACCAGGTCGCCGATCGCGAGCAGCCCGGCCTTGGGGTCGACGCCGACGATATTGCGCGCGGTGTAGTCGCCAGTGTCGCTTCCCGGCACCGGCAAACCGACCAGAAGCTGCGTCCGTTCCCCGCCGACCGCCTCGAGCATCACTTCGAGCGCGGGGCGACCGTCGAGTCGCGCGATGAGGTTGTCCTCCCCCTCCGTGACGCGGAAACGTCCCGGGTAGGGGGTGCAGCCCTGCGTCAGGCGCGTCGCGACGGCGACCTCCTCTCCCAGAACCGCGCCGGAAAGGCCGCCGGTCAACACTTCGTTGGCGATCTGCACGGTCCGCGAGCGGGAGCTCGACACCCCGCCGACGATATAACCTGCCGTTCGCGCGGCTCCTCGCGCGCCTCGGCCAGCGACCTTGGCGGACATGTCGGCCACCAGCCCGGGCAGATCCGGCGCAGCCGGGTCGGCGTGAACCACGGCGAAGCTGCCGCTCGACTTGAGCGGTGTGCGGCCGGAGAACACCGAAAAGGCGTCCACATCCGCGACCATGGCAGCCAGGGCCGGGCCATCCTGGTATTCCGTGCCGGTCGCGAGGACTCCGGTTCCGACGGTACCGATCCAGTCGTCGACCCCGGTCTCGCTTTTCAGGGTGGAAAGAATTTCCTGGGAAGCGTCGACAAGCGCATCCGTGAAGTAGACGAATCCCAAACCCCGGCCGGGGCGGCCCAGCGCCTCGACGCAGGCGCGCCAGTCGGGCCCGTGCGCGAAAGCAAACGTCTGCATCACTTCTTCGGGGGGCTGGTTGCCTCGCGCATCGCCAGGAGCGTCGCTCGCTGCAACTCCAGGCCCTGGATGGAGAACCTGACCATGTTGAGGTTCATGTTGAGCCAGCCCTCGATCGAGCGCAGGTCGGCGATGCGCTTTTCGATCTCGGCCGGATCGAGCGTCGGCATGGCCATGCCCGGAATCGGCACGCCGAGCGGGCCCCAGAGCCTGCGGAAGAGCTCGAACGGATCCTGCGGCGGCGGCTGGTCAGGCATGGACGCGACCTTCGCTGTAGTCGAAGAACTGCCGCACCTCGGCGTCGCGCCGGCGGGTGTCATCGTAGCCGAGCTCGATCAGCGCGCGGCAGAAGGGTTCCTCGAACAGGAGGTAGCTCGCAAGGTTCGAGCCAGAGCGGTTCAGCGCGCCGGTGGGGCGCAGGATGAAGCGCACGGTGGGCGGCAGCTCGTTCACGAACCGCGCGGCGATGCGCTCGAGCGGCTGGGAGGGGGTGATGAACAGCACCTTGACCGGTCGCAGCTGCGAGTCCTTGAGCGCCTCGGGCGGGATGAGCGCGAGCGTGCGGTTGATCCGCTCCAGGCGCTCGATGTCGACCATCAGGCTGTCCAGGAAAATGCTGTTCAGCGCGTGCCCGGCGATCTGTGCGAGGGACGGGTACACGTTCGAGCGGGCACGCGGCTGCTCGATGCTCTGGCGCCCCGAGCCGACGATCAGCACCCGGTCCGCTCCCAGGTGCAGCGCCGGGCTCACCGGCGCGATCTGGCGCATCGAGCCGTCGCCGAAGTACTCGCGGTGCAGCTTCACCGCCGGGAAGATGAACGGCAGCGCCGCCGAGGCGAGGAGGTGGTCGACCTTCAGCGAGACTGCCGCGCCAATGCGCTGGTTGCGCTCCCAGCCCTCGAGGCCGCTGCCCCCCTGGAAGAAGGACACGCTCTGGCCCGATGTATAGCCCGAGGCGGTGACGCAGACCGCGTAAAGCACGCCGGAATCCAGGTGCATCTGGATTTTCTCGGTCGCGACGTTTTTTTCCAGGAGGGCGCGCAAGGGCGTGTTGTCGAGCAGCGAGACCGGGTTGCGCCGCGACATGAGCATCGTGGCCGTGAGCCAGCGCGCGCCGCTTTTCATAACGCTCCAGGCGTCGGTGCGATAGATGTGATGGCAGCGCATGCGCTCCCAGAAGGCGAGCAGCCGCGACACCGCGCCGGTGAAGTCGTCGGCCGCGGCGGCAAGGCATGCGACGTTGATCGCGCCGGCCGAGGTTCCGGCGAGGATCGGGAACGGGTTGCGCGCGGGCCTGCCGAGGATGTCGCGCACCGCCTTGAGCACGCCCGCCTGGTAGGCGGCGCGCGCCCCGCCGCCGGTGAGCACCAGCCCCGCCCGCGGCTTCATCCGGCTCGCCGGGAAGGTCGCGACGTTGGTGACGGCGTGCTCTGACATCAGGGTGTCATCAGAGCAGAGTCTGCTCCTGGCCTCGCGGAGCATTCGCGTCGGCCACGGCGAGCGCCGTCATGTTGACGATGCGCCGCACGGTAGCCGAGGGGGTGAGGATGTGCGCCGGGCGCGCCGCGCCGAGCAGGATCGGGCCCACCGTGACGCCGCCGCCAGCGGCGGTCTTGAGCAGGTTGAACGAGATGTTGGCGGCATCGAGCGTCGGCATGATGAGGAGATTTGCCTCGCCGCGCAGCCGGGAGTTGGGGAACACCCGCAGGCGGATCACCTCCGAGAGCGCGGCGTCGCCGTGCATCTCGCCCTCGATCTCGAGCTCGGGGGCGCGCTGCACGATCAGCTCGCGCGCCTGTCGCATCTTGACGGCCGAGCCGGTCTTGAGCGAGCCGAAGTTCGACGCCGAGAGCAGCGCCGCCTTCGGCACGATGCCGAAGCGCCTGATCTCCTCGGCCGCGAGCAGCGTCATCTCCGCGATCTGGTCGGCGTCGGGATCCGGGTTCACGTAGGTGTCGCAGATGAACACGGTGCGCGCGGGCATCATCACCACGTTCATCGCCGCGTAGCCGCGCAGCCCTGGCCGCAGCCCGAGCACCGCGTCGATGAAATGCAGATGCATCGCGAAAGCGCCAGAGGTGCCGCACAGCATGCTGTCGGCCTCGCCTTTGTAGATGCCCACCGCCCCGATCAGCGTCGAGGTGCGGCGCATCTCGACCCGCGCGAAATCCGGCGTCACGCCCTTTCTCTCGGTGAGCTTGTGGTAGGTGGTCCAGTAGTCGCGGTAGCGCGGGTCGGACTCGGGGTTGATGAGCTCGAATTCCCTGCCGGGACGCACGCGCAGCCCCAGGCGCTGCAGGCGCTGCTCGACCACCTGCGGCCGCCCGATGAGGATCGGCTTCGCCAAGCCCTCGTCCACGATGATCTGCGTCGCGCGCAGCACGCGCTCGTCCTCGCCCTCGGCGTAGACCACGCGCCGCGGCGCCGCCTTGGCCGCGCTGAAGAGCGGCTTCATGATCAGGCCCGACTGGTAGACGAACTGGCTGAGAGACTCGCGGTAGGCGTCGAGGTCCGCGATCGGGCGCGTCGCCACCCCCGAGTCCATCGCTGCCTTGGCCACCGCCGGCGCGACCCGGGCGATGAGCCGCGGATCGAATGGCCTCGGGATGATGTAGTCCGGGCCGAAGCTGATCGACTCGATGCCGTAGGCGAGCGCCACCTGCTCCGAGGTCTCCGCCTGGGCGAGCTCTGCGATCGCGCGCACCGCCGCGATCTCCATGTCGTCGCTGATGGTGGTGGCGCCGACGTCGAGCGCGCCCCGGAAAACGAACGGGAAGCACAGGACGTTGTTGACCTGGTTTGGGTAGTCCGAGCGCCCGGTGGCAATGACGCAGTCGGGCCTCGCCGCTTTTGCCTTTTCCGGGGATATTTCCGGCTCGGGGTTCGCCAAGGCGAGAATCAGGGGGCGCTCGGCCATCTTCTTCACCATCTCGGGCTTGAGCACGCCGCCGGCCGAGAGGCCGAGGAAGATGTCGGCGCCCGCGATGACCTCGTCGAGCGTGCGCGCGCGCGTCTCGATCGCGAAGCGCTCCTTGTCCGGGTCCATCTCCTCGCGGCGGCCCTTGTACACCACCCCCTTGATGTCGGTGACGGTGATGTTGGCGCGCGGCATCCCCATCTTGACGAGGAGCTCGAGGCAGGCGAGCGCGGCGGCGCCAGCGCCCGAAGCCACGAGCCTCGCCTCTTCCAGTTTCTTGTTGACGACTTTCAAGCCGTTGTAGACGGCGGCGCCCACGGTGATCGCGGTTCCGTGCTGGTCGTCGTGGAAGACCGGGATCTTCATGCGCCTGCGCAGCGCACGCTCGATCTGGAAGCACTCGGGCGCCTTGATGTCCTCGAGGTTGATCGCGCCGAAGGTCGGCTCGAGCGCGGCGATGATGTCGATGAGCTTCCCCGGATCGCGCTCGTCGAGCTCGATGTCGAAGCAGTCGATTCCGGCGAACTTCTTGAACAGCACCGCCTTGCCTTCCATCACCGGCTTCGCGGCGAGCGGCCCGATGGCGCCAAGGCCGAGCACCGCGGTGCCGTTGGTCACCACGGCGATCAGGTTGGCGCGCGAGGTGTACAGCACCGCCGTCGCCGGATCGTTCCTGATCTCCTCGCACGCCGCGGCTACCCCGGGCGAGTAGGCGAGCGCGAGGTCGCGCTGGTTGGTGAGCTGCTTCGTCGGCAGGATGGAGAGCTTCCCCGGCGGATGGCGCCGGTGGTATTCAAGCGCGCTTTCCTTGAGCTGCTCGTCCACCGAAAAATTATAATCCCCGGTCCCATGCGGGTCCCCACGGCAAGGCGCGCGATGGAGATCGAGCCGTTCGAGGTCATGGACGTGCTCTCCCGCGCGCACGCGCTCGAAGCGCAGGGACGGCGCGTGGTGCACATGGAGATCGGCGAGCCCGACTTCACCGCGCCCGCGCCCGTGGTCGAGGCCGGCGTGCGCGCGCTGCGAGACGGCAGGACCGCCTACACCGCGACGCTGGGGCTGCCCGCGCTTCGCGAGGCCATTGCAAAGCACTACCGAGACAAATTCAAAACCCCGGTAGACCCCGACCGGGTGGCCGTCACCGCAGGGGCTTCCGGAGGCCTGCTGACGGTAGCCGCGCTCTACGTCGACGCGGGCGACGAGGTCCTCGTGCCCGACCCGGGATACCCGGGTTATCGCCACTTCGTGCGCGCCTTCGAAGGCGTCGCGCGCGCTCTTCCGGTGGGTGCGGCGGAGAACTTCCAGCCGACGCTGGACATGGTGCGAGCGGCCTGGGGGGCACGGACCAAGGGCCTGCTTCTCGGCTCGCCTTCGAACCCCACGGGTACGTTGATCGACGGCGCCGAGCTGCACCGGATCGCGGCCTACGTCGCGGATAAAGGCGGGGTATTGCTCGTCGACGAGATCTACCAGGGGCTGGTCTATGGCGCCGAGCCCACGACCGCTCTGGGCCTGCCGGGCGAAGTGGTAATCGTCAACAGTTTCTCGAAGTACTTCTGCATGACCGGCTGGCGGCTGGGCTGGGTGGTCTTGCCGACTGGGGCGGTGCGCGGGTTCGAGAAGCTGGGCCAGCACCTGTTCATTTCGGCGCCCGCGGCCGCGCAGCATGCCGCCGTGGCCGCTTTTTCCCCTGAAAGCATTTCGATCCTGGAAGACCGCAGAAGGGAATTCGCGGCCCGGCGCGACTTCCTCGTCCCCGCTCTGACGAAAGCAGGGTTGGCGATTCCCGCCGAGCCGCGCGGCGCCTTCTACGTGTACGCCGACTGCGGCCGCGACTCGAAGGCCTTCGCGCGCGATCTGCTGGAAAGCGAAGGGGTTGCCGCGACGCCCGGCGCCGACTTCGGCGCGAACCAGACCCAGCGCTACGTCCGCTTCGCCTACACCCGCAGCATGGCCGATATCGAGGAAGCGGCGCGCGGGATAGCGCGGTTCTGCCGCTAGGGAACGGAAAAACCGGGCCCCCGCCCCCGACTAAAGCATTCGGGGGTGACGTTCCTTCGCGGGGGCGAATTCCTAGAAGCTCGCCTGCGCAACCTGCGACCGACGCGCCTTCTGCCTGATCGGCTCCAGACGCATGCGCTCCTCGAACACCTTGGCGGCGTAGCGCGAGGTCGGCTCGTCGAAGGCGCCGGCGTAGCGCTGCAGGGCGGCTTCCTGATCCTGCAGGCGCCGGTAGTACTCGTGCAGGATCTGCGCGCCGACGTGGATGTTGACCTCGGGGTCGAGCAGCGCTTCTTCCCCGCCGTGGTCGAGAAGCTTGTCCAGGTGGTATTTCGGGATGATCTGCATCAGCCCCTTCGCCCCCACCACGCTCTCGGCGACGGGGTTGAAGCGCGACTCGATCGCGACCACCGACAGGATGAGAACCGGGTCGACCGAGTAGCGCTTGCCGGCGCGGTAGGCGATCGAGACGAAGCTGGTCGCGGCGGTCTCGGCAATGCGCCAGCGCTTGGCGATGAACTCGGCGAGCGCCTGCTGCTCGCGCTCCTGCAGCGTCTCAGGAAGGGTCGGGTCGGCCGTGACGCCGCTCCCCGCCGATGCGTCGTCGGCGGCCTCCGCCGACCCGAGCGCCGGTAGCGTGTTTCTAATTAGGTAGCGTTCCGAGGGCAGCAGGATCACTGCCACTGCGGCGGCAAGGCCGAAGAGGGCAAGCGCGGCCTTGGTCAGCGAGTACAGGCGCGACAGATGCAAGGTGAAAGCCTTCATCTTGTTCCTCCGTGCTCCCTGGGTTGCGTGTTGCCGGGACTGATTCTATAGGCGCCATGCGTGAAAAAGTACCATCGCGCCCGTTTGTGGCATTTTCACCACTGCGGCGCAACAAATTTCTATTCTCACAAGATATCAATGGCTTGCGTCCAGCCACGGAGACCCGACTGGCGTTTCGCCGAGGTATTTTTACGTTTGGTGAGGCCGTAGCGCGCCGGCCGGTAGAATGCCGACAGCAGGCGAAGCTCCCCCGAAAGGGGGCTTCGAAGGGAAGCCTCGCGGACCGGCCTAAGTCTTCAGTCTTGGGCCGCTTGACCAAGCCGGTCCGCGAGCTTCGAGGGCCGGCGGGGGGCTTGCGCCCCTCGCCTCGTC
>DATMJC010000025.1:0-48659 GCA_035554435.1 Burkholderiales bacterium
TCTCGTCGATGGGGGTCTACGGCGTGATCGTCGCCGGCTGGGCCTCGAACTCGAAATACGCGTTCCTCGGCGCCATGCGCTCGGCGGCGCAGATGGTGTCCTACGAGCTCGCGATGGGCTTCGCGCTGGTGGTGGTGCTGATGGTCTCGGGGAGCCTCAACCTGTCCGACATCGTCGAGGCGCAGGGCAAGGGCTGGTTCGCCTCGAAGGGCGTCACGTTCATGTCGTGGAACTGGCTGCCGCTCCTGCCGATGCTGGTGGTCTACTTCGTGAGCGGCGTGGCCGAGACCAACCGCGCGCCCTTCGACGTGGTCGAGGGCGAGTCGGAGATCGTCGCCGGCCACATGATCGAGTACTCGGGCATGGCCTTCGCCATGTTCTTCCTCGCCGAGTACGTGAACATGTACCTGATCAGCGCGCTCACCGCGGTGATGTTCTTCGGCGGCTGGCAGGCGCCTTTTGAAAGCACCTGGACGAACGCGCTGCCGCCCTTTCTCTGGCTGTTGCTGAAAATCTTCATCATCGTATCGTTCTTCCTCTGGATCCGCGCCACCTTCCCGCGCTACCGCTACGATCAGATCATGCGCCTGGGCTGGAAGGTCTTCATCCCGCTCACCATCGTGTGGATCGTGGTGGTCGGCGTCTGGATGCAGACCCCCTGGAATCTCTGGAAATGACCCGCGTCCTCGACTTCTTGCGCTCGTTCCTGCTGCTCGAGCTGCTGCGCGGGATGGCGCTCACCGGCCGGCATCTCTTCGCGCGCAAGATCACGGTGCAGTTTCCGGAGGAGAAGACGCCGCAGAGCCCGCGCTTCCGCGGCCTGCACGCGCTGCGGCGCTACCCGAACGGCGAGGAGCGCTGCATCGCCTGCAAGCTGTGCGAGGCCGTGTGCCCCGCGCTCGCCATTCACATCGAGTCGGAGCAGAGGCAGGACGGGACCCGCCGCACCACGCGCTACGACATCGACCTGGTGAAGTGCATCTTCTGCGGCTTCTGCGAGGAGGCCTGCCCGGTCGACGCGATCGTCGAGACGCGCGTGCTGGAGTACCACGGGGAGAACCGGGGAGAGCTGTACTACACCAAGCCCATGCTGCTTGCGGTGGGCGACCGTTACGAGGAAGAGATCGCCCGCGACCGCGAAGCCGATTCGCGCTATCGCTGAGGCACAACAAGAATGTTCGAAGCCGCAGTGTTCTACGCCTTCGGGGCGGTGCTGCTCGCCTCCGGCGTCGCCGTCATCACCGCGCGCAACCCGGTGCACGGGGTGCTGTTCCTGGTGCTCGCATTCTTCACCGCGGCGGCGCTGTGGCTGCTGCTCAACGCCGAGTTCCTCGCCATCGCGCTGGTGGTGGTCTATGTCGGCGCGGTCATGGTGCTGTTCCTGTTCGTCGTGATGATGCTGGACATCAACCTGGAGCGGGTGCGCGAGGGCTTCTGGCGCAACCTGCCGCTCGCGCTGGTGGTCGGCGGGGTGATGGTGTGGGAGATGATCACGATCCTCGCCTTCCGCTACTTCGGCGTGGCGCCCAGGCAGGTGCCGCCCGACTACAGCAACACGCGCGAGCTCGGGCGCGTCCTCTACACCGACTACGCCTTGGCGTTCGAGGTCGCGGCGGTGATCCTGCTGGTGGCGATCGTGGCGGCGATCGCGCTCACGCTGCGCCGGCGCAAGGACAGCCGCCGCCAGGATCCCTCGCAGCAGGTGAAGGCGCGCCGCGCCGAGCGCGTGCGCCTCGTTTCCATGCCGGCGGAGAAGGAGCGATGAGCCTTTCGCTCAACCACTACCTGGTGCTGGGGGCGATCCTGTTCGCGGTGAGCGTGGTCGGGATCTTCCTCAACCGGCGCAACATCATCGTGCTGCTGATGGCGATCGAGCTGATGCTGCTCGCGGTGAACCTCAACTTCATCGCCTTCTCGCACTACCTCGGCGACCTCGCCGGGCAGGTATTCGTGTTCTTCATCCTGACGGTCGCGGCCGCCGAGTCGGCCATCGGCCTCGCGATCCTGGTGGTACTGTTCCGCAACCTAAATTCGATCGACGTCGAGGATCTGGACTCGCTCAAAGGATAAGAACTCGAGGGATGGAAAAGAAGAAATGAAAGCGCTGTATCTCGTCGCCGCGTTCGCTCCCCTGGCGGGGGCGGTGATCGCGGGCCTGTTCGGAAAGGTGATCGGCCGAGCCGGTGCGCACTGGGCGACGATCCTGGCGGTGGCCGTGTCCTTTGCCGCGTCCTGCGTCGTGTTCGCCGACGTGCTGAACGGCAACAGCTTCAACGGCAACCTCTACACCTGGGTCACGATGGGAGGCGACCCAGGCTCCACCGCGCTCTCGATCGGCTTCCAGATCGACCGCCTGTCGGCGCTCATGATGGTGGTGGTGAGCTTCGTCTCGCTGATGGTGCACGTCTACACCATCGGCTACATGGCGGAGGATCCCGGCTACCAGCGCTTCTTCGCCTACATCTCGCTCTTCACCTTCTCGATGCTGATGCTGGTGATGGCGAACAACTTCCTGCAGCTCTTCTTCGGCTGGGAGGCGGTGGGCCTCGTGTCCTACCTCCTGATCGGCTTCTGGTACACGCGCGAGAGCGCGATCTACGCGAACCTGAAGGCGTTCCTGGTGAACCGGGTCGGCGACTTCGGCTTCATCCTGGGGATCGCCCTGGTGCTCGCGAACTTCGGCACGCTGGACTACCAGGAAGTGTTTTCCAAGGCTGCTGCTTTCTCTTCCGCAGGGGTGATGACCCTGATCTGCATCCTGCTGTTCGTCGGTGCGATGGGCAAGAGCGCGCAGTTCCCGCTGCACGTGTGGCTGCCCGATTCGATGGAAGGCCCGACGCCGATCTCGGCGCTGATCCATGCCGCGACCATGGTGACCGCGGGCATCTTCATGGTCGCCCGCATGTCGCCGCTGTACGAATTGAGCGAGACGGCAAGGTCGGTCGTGCTCGTGATCGGGGCGATCACGGCGCTTTTCATGGCGCTGGTCGCGCTGACGCAGTACGACATCAAGCGCGTGGTGGCGTATTCCACGCTGTCGCAGCTCGGCTACATGACCGCGGCGCTCGGCGCCTCGGCGTACTCGGCCGGCATGTTCCACCTCGTCACCCACGCCTTCTTCAAGGCGCTGCTCTTCCTCGCGGCGGGCTCGGTCATCATCGCGCTGCACCACGAGCAGGACATGCGGCGCATGGGCGCTCTCAGGAAATACATGCCGGTCACCTACTGGACCATGGTGATCGGCGCGATCTCGTCGGCCGGCATCCCGGGCTTCGCCGGCTTCTTCTCCAAGGACGCGATGATCGAGGCCCTGAAGGATTCCCATACCCCCGGGGCGCTCTTCGGGTACCTCTGCCTGGTGTCATGCGTATTCGTCACCGCGACCTACACCTTCCGCATGCTGTTCATGGCATTTCATGGCCGGCCTCGCTTCGACGCTTCGCACCCGCCGCACGAGTCGCCCGCGGTAGTGACGATTCCCCTGATTCTCCTCGCCGTCCCGTCCGTGGCGGCGGGCTACTACGTCGGGCCGGTCGTCTTCGGCGACTTCTTCGGCCGCGCCGTGCCGCCCACCGAAGGCGAATTCCACGGCGTCGTCGCCTACATGCTGCACGGATTGGTCTCGCTCCCGTTCTGGCTTGCCGTCGCCGGCATCGCCACCGCCTACGTCTTGTACTTGAAGAGGACGGACCTGCCCAAGCGCGTGGCGCAGGCCCTGGGTCCGCTCTACGCCTTGGTGGAGCGCAAGTACGGCTTCGACGAGCTCTACTCGTGGCTCTTCGCCGGGGGAGCGCGCACGGTCGGCAAGGGGTTCTGGCGCGGCGGCGACCAGACCGTGATCGACGGCCTGATGGTGAACGGCACGGCGCGCTTGGTCGGCTGGTTCTCGGGCGTGATCCGCCTGCTGCAGTCCGGGCTGGTGAACCAGTACGCGGTGTCGATGCTGATCGGCGTCCTGATCCTCACCTTCTGGTTCTGGCACAAGTAGAAGATGCTTCTTTCCCTCGCCATCTGGATCCCGGTCATCGCCGGCGTGCTGGTCCTCGCGCTGGGCGGCGACCGGCGCGCCCCGCTGCAGCGCCAGGTCGCGCTCGCGGGCGCGATCCTCGGCTTCCTCGTCACGGTGCCGTTGTACACCGCGTTCCGGATCGGCACGCACGAGATGCAGTTCGTCGAGCTCGCGCCCTGGATCCAGGGCTTCAACATCAACTACCACCTCGGCGTCGACGGCATCTCGGTGCTGTTCATCCTGCTGAACAGCTTCATCACCGTCACGGTGGTGATCGCCGGCTGGAGCGTGATCGAGAGCCGGGTCGGGCAGTACCTCGCCGCGTTCCTGATCCTGTCCGGGCTGCTGAACGGCGTGTTCGCGGCGCTCGACGCGGTGCTGTTCTACGTGTTCTTCGAGGCGACCCTCATCCCGATGTTCATCATCATCGGCATCTGGGGCGGGCCGAACCGCGTCTACGCCGCGGTCAAGTTCTTCCTCTATACGCTGTTCGGGTCGCTCCTCATGCTGGTGGCGTTGCTCTATCTCTACAACGCCTCCGGCGGCAGCTTCGCGATCCTCGACTGGTACAGGCTGCCGCTCACGCTCACCGCCCAGGTGCTGCTGTTCTTCGGCATGCTGTTCGCGTTCGCGGTCAAGGTGCCGATGTGGCCGGTGCACACCTGGCTGCCCGATGCGCACACCGAGGCGCCGACCGGCGGCTCGGTGGTCCTCGCCGCCATCCTGCTGAAGCTCGGGGCCTACGGCTTTGTCCGCTTCACCCTGCCGATCCTGCCCGACGCCTCGCGCGAACTCTCCTGGCTGATGATCGCGCTGTCGCTGATCGCCGTGGCGTACATCGGCCTGGTAGCCCTGGTGCAGACCGACATGAAGCGGCTGATCGCCTACTCGTCGATCTCGCACATGGGCTTCGTCACGTTGGGCTTCTTCATCTTCAACGCCTACGGGGTCGAAGGCGCGCTGGTGCAGTCGATCTCGCACGGCTTCGTCTCGGCGGCGCTGTTCTTCTGCGTCGGCGTGCTCTACGACCGCATGCACACTCGCATGATCTCCGACTACGGCGGGGTGGTGAACACGATGCCGAAGTTCGCCGCGCTGATGATGCTCTTCGCCATGGCGAACTCGGGCCTGCCCGCGACCAGCGGCTTCGTCGGCGAGTTCATGGTCATCATGGGCGCGATGAAGGCCAACTTCTGGCTCGCCTTCGTCGCCGCCACCACGCTGGTGTTCGGCGCCGCCTATACGCTGTGGATGTACAAGCGGGTCATGTTCGGCGCCGTGACAAACGGCCATGTCGCGGCGCTGAAGGATCTCAATAGCAGGGAAATTCTCGTCCTCGGCTCGCTCGCCGTCGCGGTCCTCTTCATGGGCGTCTACCCGCTGCCCTTCACCGAGGTGATGCATGCCTCGGTGAACGAGCTGCTGCGCCACGTCTCGGTATCCAAGCTATGAACTGGGTCGCGCTCCTCAACCACCTTCCCGCGCTGCCCGAGGCGCTGCTGCTGGTGGGCGCCTGCACGGTGATGATCGCCGACACCTTCGCCAGGGACGAGCGGCGCGCGCTGACCTACTGGATCGCGCAGGGCACGCTGGCGCTGTGCCTGGCGGCCACGCTCTTCGTGGTCGCCTTCACCGAGGTGAAGCAGGACGGCGAGCGCCTTTACTTCGCCAAGTACTACCTCTTCAACGGCCTGTTCGTCGCCGACTTCCTGTCGCACGTGGTGAAGCTGGTGTTCTACGGCGCGGTGTCCGCGGCGCTGGTCTACTCGCGCCAGTGGCTGCTCGACCGCGGGCTCCTGCGCGGGGAGTTCTTCAGCCTGCTCCTGTTCTCGCTCCTCGGCATGATGCTGCTCGCGAGCGCCAACAGCTTCCTCACGGTGTTCCTCGGCCTGGAGCTGATGTCGCTGTGCCTGTACGCGCTGGTCGCGCTGAACCGCGACTCGGCGCTCGCCACCGAGGCGGCGATGAAGTATTTCGTCCTCGGCGCGCTGTCCTCGGGCCTGCTTCTCTACGGCATGTCGATGATCTACGGCGCCACCGGCACGCTGTACATCCCCGAGGTGGCCGACGTGGTGCGCGGCCTCGCCTCGTCTTCCACCGATCACAATTTCCTGGTGTTCGGCCTGGTGTTCGTCGTGGCCGGGGTGGCGTTCAAGATCGGCGTGGTGCCCTTCCACATGTGGATTCCCGACGTGTACCAGGGAGCGCCCACCCCGGTGACGCTGGTGATCGGCTCGGGACCGAAGCTCGCGGCGTTCGCGATGGCGGTGCGCCTCCTGGTGAACGCGCTGCCCGCGCTCGCAGCCGACTGGCAGCAGATGCTCGCGCTGCTCGCCATCCTGTCGATGGCGCTGGGCAACATCACTGCGATCGCGCAGTCGAACCTGAAGCGCATGCTCGCCTATTCGGCGATCGCGAACATGGGGTTCATGCTGCTCGGCCTGCTCTCGGGGATGGTCGAGGGCAACTGGCTCAACCGCGACTCCGCCTACAGCGCCGCGCTCTTCTACATCATCATCTACACCGTCATGTCGGTGGGCGCGTTCGGCATGCTGTGCCTCCTGTCGCGCGCCGGGCTCGACTGCGAGAACCTGGAGGACATGCGCGGGCTGAACCGCCGCAATCCCTGGTATGGGATGCTCATGATGCTGCTCATGCTGTCGCTCGCGGGGCTGCCGCCGACCGCGGGCTTCTACGCCAAGCTCGCCGTGTTCAACGCCGCGGTTTCGGCCGGTTACGTCTGGCTCGCGGTGGCTGCGGTGCTGCTCTCGCTGGTGGGCGCCTACTACTACCTGCGCATCGTGAAGCTCATGTACTTCGACGAGCCGAGGGACGCCGCGCCGGCGGCGGCGCCCGCGCAGGGCGCGGTGTTCATGTCGGTCAACGGCCTCGCGCTGCTTTTCTTCGGCATCGTGCCCGGGCCGCTGATGGATCTCTGCACCGTCGCCATCGTGTCGCTCTAAGTGGCCGACCACAAGGATCTGACCGAGCATTTCATCGCGGGCGAGCTGGTCTTCGACGGCGCGCTGCTCAAGGTCCGGCGCGACCGGGTGCGGCTGCCCGACGCAAGCGAGGGCATGCGCGAGTACATCCGCCATCCCGGCGCGGTCGCGGTGGTTGCCCTGTTCGACGACGGCTCGGTGCTGCTCGAGCGCCAGTTCCGCTATCCGCACCGGCGGGAGTTCATCGAGATCCCGGCCGGCAAGCTCGAGTCGGGCGAGCCGCACCTCGCCACCGCGAAGCGCGAGCTGGCCGAGGAGACCGGCTACGCCGCCGGGGATTGGCGCTACCTCGGGGTGATCCATACCGCGATCGCCTACACCGACGAGGCAATCCACCTCTATCTCGCGCGGAACCTGTCGCGCGCCGAGCGCAAGCTCGACCCGGGCGAGTTCCTGGAGACCCTGGTGAGGCCGTTCGACGAGGCGCTGCGCATGATCCGGGACGGCGAGCTGACCGACGCCAAGTCGGTGGCCGCGCTCCTCTGGGTATCCCGGTTTATTCTCGAGAAATAGGAAGGGAGGCCCACGGCCGAGGCGCGACCGCGGGCTCCCGGTGGTGCCGACTGCCCAAGGAGAAACAACTACCGCGCACCCACTCTAGCGCGGCGCCGCGGCGCCGGGAATGCGCCGGTTGGGATAATTAGGAAAACTCGACAGCGCCCGATCGGCGCATCCAGAATGCGGGGCACGGGGAGGCAGCGGGCATGATCGTCGTCATCAACCAGGACCTCGTGGCGCAGGTGCGCCATGCCTGGATCGCGGACCAGCAGCATCCCCAGCACGGGCGCCGCGCCCGCCCGTTTCCGGACTCGGAGCGCCTCGGCATCCTGCTCGACACGGTTTTCAGGGCGAGCATGCTGGCGCAGGACGGCGCGCCGGTCCGCGCCAGCGTCGCATGGCTGTCCCAGGCGGATTTCTACGATCACGAGATGAAGCACGCCCGGCACAGCGAGCTCATGCTCAGGTTCGAGCGCGCCAGGCCGCTGGAGCCGGCGCTGCTTGCCGAGCTTGGAAGCACTACCGAAAGCGGCGCATCCAGCCTGCTCGTCGACTGGTCCGGGGGCGCGCCGATGAGCTGGGGAATCCTCTACTACCAGCGCGGCGCGGGCCCGCTCGCCGAGCTCCCCGGGGCGATCGAGGAGGGCGTCCACGGCGCGCCCGACTGCCCGATCCTCTCGATCGAGGGCGTCGGTTCCATCCTGGTCGCGCGCGGCGACGCAGTGGTGGGCCGCGTCACGCGCGGAGAGTTCACGCGCGCCGTGCCGACGCCTTTCTACCCGCACGCGATGGGGCTGATCCTGCACGAGCTCTTCGGCGTGCGCATGACGCTGAAGGAAAACCGCTACGTGGACGACGGCGACAATGCGTACGGCCACGGCCTGCTCGAGTGCCTGAAGTATCTCCTGGAGCGGCTCGAGCGCCAGGGCGACGACCGGGCGCTCGTCGTGTTCGTTCCCCCCGGGTCGATGCAGGACGCGCTCACGCACGCCGAGCTTCCGTGGGCCGCGGCCGGCAGCCTCGAATTGCGGCGCCTGCTGAGCGCGCGGATCCGTCACGAGAAAGCGGTGAAGGAAAGGCAGTGGCTGAGCCCCTCCTGCGTCACCAAGGCGCAGGTCCTGATGCGCGCGCGGCTCGACGCTCTGGCGCGCCTTGCTTGCATCGACGGCGCCCTCTTGCTCTCGCCCGACTTCGAGCTGGTCGGATTCGGCGCCAGGCTGCGCGCCCCCGCATGGAGCGGCACCGTCATGGAAGGACCCGACGGCCACGGCGGCGGCGGAAGGCCGCTCGATGCATCCCGCCACGACGCGCGCCACGCTGCCGCGGCTGCGTATGTCGGTGCGGTGCCTGGGGCGGTCGCGTTCGTCGCTTCGGCCGACGGCCCCATCCGGGCGCTCGCGCGCAAGGGTTTCGGCCCGATCCAGTGCTGGCCGGACTGCCGCCCGTCGATGGCGGCTTCATAGCCGCAAGAGCACATTTCTTGCAGGGCTGCGGCAAAGACTTCAGGAGCCGCCAATGCAAATGCAAAAGACCTCGTCCGACCTCGCTTTGCTCGTCGCGCGCATCGCCATGGCCGCGCTGTTCATCCCAGGAGGGCTGCGCAAGCTCATGGACCTCGGTGCGTTCGCCGCAATGCTGCACAAGCAGGGCGTGCCGGGCGCCGACGTCCTGGCGCCGATCGGCGCAGCCGTGGAGTTCTTCGGCGGCATCGCCGTGCTCGTGGGCTTCCAGCTGCGCATCGCGACGCTGCTGATGATCATCTTCACGATCATCGCGAGCTTCATCGCGCACCGCTTCTGGGAGCTCGAAGGCCCGGCGCGGCAGATGCAGCAGACGCAGTTCTTCAAGAACCTCGCGATCATCGGCGGCTTCTTCGGGTTGTGGGCCGCCGGCGCCGGCCGCTGCGCGGTCGACCACCTGTGGCACCGCGAACGCTTCGTGGCCGAGCGGCGCGCCGGCGAGCGCCGGACGCAGGCTCCGTCGGTGCCGAACGCGACTTCCTAGCCGCAGACTCCGACGTAGCCGCAGGAGGTGCAGTAGTCGCAGCCGTCCTTGCGGATGAGCGTGGTGTTGCCGCACTCGGGGCACTTCGCGCCCGCCATAAGCGGGACGTGCTTCTCCGAGGGCGCGGCGAGGATGCCCATCTCGCGCCGCGGCATGCCCAGGTCGTCGAGGATGCCGAGCATGGCGTAGCGGTGCAGGATGAGCCGCGCCATGTACGAGATGGTCGACGGGAAGGTCTGCTGCTTCTTCACGCCGGGAACGAAGGCCATGAAGTCGCCGAGCGGCTCGGGGAAGTCGAGCAGCTTGCGCAGCTTCATGCCGATCCACGCCGGGTCGAGCACGCGCATGTCGAGCGACAGGATCTTGCACAGCCCGTCGAGCGCGCGCGGATATTCGCCCGAGAGCCACACCGAGTAGGGGCGGGTAATGCCGTCGGGAAGCGTGATCTCCTTCAGCCCGAGCACGAAGTCGTCGCCGGTGCGAGGGTTCAGGATGTCGACGGTCCAGGACATGGTGCCGTCGGTGCCGGTCTTGGGCTCCTTCAGCGCGAACATCGCATCCACCACGGGAGAGGCGCCTTCGCCGCTGGTGAGGGAAAAATCGCTCGCCAGACCCTTGTGCAGCTGCTCGACGCGCCACTTCACGATCTGGGCGAAGGCCGAAACCACCGAAGGCATGCGCTTTCGCTCGCCCTTCGGCGGGAAGGGCAGGTCGAAGGCGTCGTCGCCGCCGCTCTTCGCCAGCGCATCGAGCTTCATCACGAGCCAGGCATGGTCGTCGGCGCGCATGTCCATCGACAGCGTCTTCGCCACCGCGCCCAGGCCGCGCGGCTGCTCGCTGCCGTTCACCCACACTTCGAACGCGTGTGGTCTTCGATCCTCGACGTGACCGACGAACACCGCGAAGCGGTACTGCGGGTGCTCGATCATGTAGGTCCACGACGGGTTGCCCTGGGCGAGGTCGGGCCGCCCCGGCCAGCGCAGCGACGACAGCACCGGCGCCGGCACCGATTTCACGGTGAGGCGGCGGTTGACGTCGTCCTGCACGAAGTCCTGCGGCTTCTCCACCGAGAGCACCGAGCCCAGCACCTTGTTGGGACGGTAGGTCGCCAGCCCCTTGAGCCCCGATTTCCAGGCGTGGAAATAGAGGTCCTGGAAATCGGCGTAGGGATAGTCCTCGGGCACGTTGACCGTCTTCGAGATGCTGGTGTCGACGAAGGGCGCGACCGCGGCCACCATCTGCTCGTGCGCGCGCGCCGAGATCTCGAGCGCGGTGACGAAATAAGCCGGCAGCGAGCTCATGTCACCATCGGCGTTGCCGACCACGGCTCGGTAGCGGCGCCAGGCGTGGTCCTCGACGGTGTATTCCTTCATCGTGCCGTCGGGCATGCGCTTCTTGCGCGTGTACACCCAGGAGAACGGCGGCTCGATGCCGTTGGAGGCGTTGTCGGCAAAGGCAAGGCTGATCGTGCCGGTGGGCGCGATCGAGAGCAGGTGCGAATTGCGCACGCCGTGCTTTTGGATGGATTGTTTTATTGACAGTGGGAGACGAGAGGCAAAACTCTCGCCCGCCAGGTACAGGTCGGCGTTGAAGAGGGGAAACGCTCCGCGCTCCCTGGCAAGCTCGACCGAAGCGCGGTAGGCGTGGTCGCGCATGCTCTCCGAGATGCGCGCGGCCGCCTGCCGCGCCTCGGCGCTGTCGTACTTGAGCCCGAGCATGATGAGCGCGTCGCCCAGGCCGGTGAAGCCCAGGCCGACGCGGCGCTTCGCCATCGCCTCGCTGCGCTGCTGCTCGAGCGGCCACGCGGTGACGTCGAGGACGTTGTCGAGCATGCGGATCGCCACCTCGACGTTCTTGCCGAAGCGCTCGAAGTCGAAGCCCGCCTTGTCCTGGAACGGATCGCGGATGAAGCGCGTGAGATCGATGCTGCCGAGGCAGCAGCAGCCGTAGGGCGGCAGCGGCTGCTCGGCGCAGGGATTGGTGGCCTCGATGGTCTCGCAGTAGGCGAGGTTGTTGTCGCGGTTGATGCGGTCGAGGAACAGGATCCCAGGCTCGGCGTGGTCGTAGGTGGAGCGCATGATCTGTTCCCACAGCTCGCGCGCCCTGACCTTCTTGTAGACCCAGAGCCCGTCGCCTCTCTGCGCGGCTGCGCCGCCCGCGGGCCTCGCCTTGTGCGCGAGCTCGATCTCGCGGTCGTGCTCGACCGCGGCCATGAACTCGTCGGTCACGCCGACCGAGACGTTGAAGTTCGAGAGATCGCCGTGGTCCTTGGCGTGGATGAAGTCCTCGATGTCGGGGTGGTCGCAGCGCAGCACGCCCATCTGCGCGCCGCGGCGCGAGCCGGCGGACTCGACCGTCTCGCAGGAGCGGTCGAAGACGCGCATGTAGGAGAGCGGGCCGCTCGCGCGCGAGCGCGTGCCCTTCACCTCGGCGCCGCGCGGCCGGATCGACGAGAAGTCGTAGCCGACGCCGCCGCCGCGGCGCATGGTCTCGGCGGCTTCCTTGAGCGCGGTGTAGATCCCGGGACGCCCGTCGACCACTTCCGAGATCGAGTCGCCGACCGGCTGCACGAAGCAGTTGATGAGCGTCGCCTGCAGGTTCACGCCCGCGGCGGAGTTGATGCGCCCGGCGGGTATGAAGCCTTCTTCCTGCGCCTGCAGAAAGCGGCGCTCCCAGTAGGCGCGCCTGTCCTCGGCCTCGGCCTGGGCGAGCGCGCGCGCCACGCGGCGGCGCACCGCCTCGACCGTGGCCTCGCCGTCCTTGGCGTATTTCTCGACCAGCGTTTCGCGGCTGATTTCCTGTTCCGCGACCAGGGGAGTGAGCTCGATTTCCATGGCTTATCCGACTCGGTGCCGGAGTTTACCAACCGCCAGCCGGCAGCGCGCGACCCCGATACTGTAAGTGTGTACAGTATCACCCCGGCCGCGGCTACACAAGATCCGGTTGCGCCCGCGCGGCGCCGGCGCGTGCCGGTTTGGCGGAAAAAGCGTTGTCCTGGCCGCACATAGCGCGCCGGGTGGCGCTACCGCATACAGCGGGCAGGTGCGCTCATGGCACAACATCTAGTGGTACGGCGGATTCAGTAAGTGCTGGCGGCGAGCGCCTGCTGGCGCGCCGCCCGGCCGCGGCGCGCGTCGCGCAGCAGCTCGGCGACGTCGGTGTGGCCGAAACGCAGCGCGAGCTCGACCGGGGTATCGCCCTCGCGCGTGGCGACGCCGGCGTCGGCGCCGTGGGCGAGCAGCAGCTCGATCATCGGCACGCTGCCCTTCATCGCGGCGTAGGCGAGCGGGGTGTAGCCGTTGTCGTGCCGCAGGCTCGGGTCGAAGTTCATCGACAGCACCTTCTCCGCGTACTCGAGGTTCCCCTTCTCGATGGCGTAGAACAGCGCCCGGATCCCCTCGCGGCTCTTTTCCCTCGGCCGCGCCTCGAGGCCGGTCGGAAAGATCCTCACCAGATGGTTGACCAGGCCCACCCCGACCAGCGCGACCAGCGCGAGCATGATCGGCACCTTCGACACGCCGAGGCCGTCGGCGATCTGCTCCGGCATGTTCGCGCCCGCGATGAGCAGCACCACCGCGACGAAGAAGAAGAACTTGAGGTAGAGGAACAGGCCGATGATGACCGTGATCGCGAGCACCGCTACCACCGCGGCGGAGCTCACGCCGAGCCTCTGCTCGACGTATTCCTGCGGCAGGTTGGCGAGCAGCGCGGTGAGCGCGATGAGCCCCATCAGGACCAGCTCGCGGATGCGCAGGCGCGTGAGAAAATCGAGCTTTCGGTGGCGTGCCGCCATGCTCCCTCCGGAGGCGGCATTCTATAGAATTCCCTCTACGTTCCATGTCCAAGGCTTTCACGAAAGAGGACACCGAGGCGCCCGACGAAGCGATCGAAGCGCCGGAGATTCCCGCGGGCGGCAAAAATTACATATCGGCAGCCGGCTTCGCGCGGCTGAAAGCCGAGCTGCGTGAACTAGTCGAGGTCGAGCGCCCCGAGGTGGTGAAGACCGTCGCGTGGGCGGCGTCGAACGGCGACCGCTCCGAGAACGGCGACTACATCTACGGCAAGAAGCGCCTGCGCGAGATCGACCGGCGCGTGCGCTTCCTGATCAAGCGGCTCGAGAACGCAGAGGTGGTGAACTGCGCCGGGCGCGACACCGACCAGGTCTTCTTCGGCGCCACGGTGCGCGTGCGCTCGGCCGCCGGGGAGCGCACCGTCACCATCCTCGGACTCGACGAGGTCGATCCGGCGCGCGGCGTGGTGTCGTGGCTCTCGCCGATCGCCAAGGCGCTCATCAAGGCACGCGAGGGCGACACGGTGATCCTGCGCGCGCCCTCGGGCGAGGAGCGCCTCGAGATCCTCGAGGTGACCTATCCCTGAGCGCCGCGGCGGCTAGCCGGCGGTATAGAAGTCCACCACCTCGACCAGGCGCTCCGCGCTCACGCTCTTGTCGAAGTACGCCACGGCGCCCAGGCGCTTGGCGTGCGCCTCGAGCCGCGCGTCGACGCTCAGGAAGATGACCGGGATGTCGCGCACCGCCGGATCGGCGCGCAGTGCCGCCACGAACTCGTCGCCGCTCATGTAGGGCAGCTGGATGTCGGCGATGATGAGCTGCGGCGCGCGCTCCACCACCAGCTTGCCGGCTTCCACCGCGTCCTCCGCGGACAGCACCTCGTAGCCCGCCCGCGTGAGGTGGCGCTCGAGCAGCACGCGCAGGTCGGGCGAGTCCTCGAGCAGCAGGATCGGACCCTTCGCCATATCGGCAGAGCATACCCGAAGACGAGCAGGGCTCACGCTCCAGCGTCGATCGATGTCATGTCGCGGCCCGAATGCGTGCGCAGAATTTCGCGCCAGAGCTTCTCGATTTCGCCGGCGAGCTTCTGGAACGCCGCCGACTCCGCCTGCTTGCGCGCGCTGTCGACCGCTTCAGAACTCGACCAGAAGGTGCCGCGCTGTTCCTCCAGGGCGCTCGCTTCGGCGACGCCGTAGACGAAGCCCGTGCGCACATCGAACACCGCCGCCGAGGCGGTGGCCGTCACCCGCGCATTTTTTGTGGGGAGGAAGCCGAGCGAGATCATCGCAAGCGGGCCAACGTCCGTGTTCTCGATGTTGAATTCGGTCTCGAGCGAGTAGACGAGCAGCAGGTCGGTCTTCAGGGTCGCCGCCGCCTGGCGCAGGTCCTTGGCGGAGGTCAGCTTTCCCGGAAGCAGCATGCGGTTCATCAGCGCGAGCCCCGCGAGCTGCGGCATGTTGGATAGACGCTCGAATGTTGCCTCCGGCTCGATGTCGCGCGCGGTAACGACGCAATAGCGGCCGCTGCCGTAGCAGCTGTTGCTCCGCGAGGAGTAGCCCGAGGCCTGCACGCGCGCAACGGTCATGCGTGCCGGAAAGCGTGCCGCAGGCTCGAGCTTCAGCAGTTCGGCGATGTCGGCGTCCGTGTTCGCTAGGCTCTCGAGCGTCACGCCCGCGCCCGGGGTGGTGTAGGTGGCGCACCCGGACGCGAAGAGCGCAAGGATGGTGCAGAGAAGCTTCAGTGGCCGTGCCATGGTTCCTCCTCTAGGGTTTGCATTCCTCGGGAATGGTTGTGTCTGGCGGTGGCGTCTTTTCGAGCGCCGCGCAGTCGATGCGATTTCCGCTGCCTACGATGCCACCGTCGATGCGGGGCGAGCTGGCGCAGCCCGCGATCGAGAGGGCTGCAATGCACAGTGCAGCGAAGACGGCAGGGCGGCGCAGGTCGTGTCTCATTGGGCGGGCTCCTCGAAGTAGTAGATGCCGACGCCGGTGCGTGCCCGGCCGGTGCCTTTCACGGCCGGGCTGCGGTCGCGGTCTGCAGCCGCGAGCACCCGGTCCATCGATTCGAGGCACGACTGGGCCTTGCGCGAGAGCTGCTTCGTCAGGGTCGGCAGCATCTCCCGGGGGATGTTGTCGTAGCTCACCCTGCGCTGGAAGTACGCCTCGCCGGGGGCGCAGGTCAGGTTGTGGTCGATAGTGCGGATGAGATCGGCCACGTCTGCGCCGAGGATGCCGAGCTTCTCGACCTGGTCGCCACGCGGGATATAAGCGCGCGTGAGGAGCCGCACCTTTCCGTCCGGCATGATCTCGATTGCGCCGACTCGGGCGAGTTCGTCGGCCATGGCGCGCGGCGGAATGTCGCCGCTGAACTCGCGCACCAGCGCGGAGAAGCTGCGCGCGTCGCCTTCCATCTGCAGCTCCGCCGGGCGGCCACGCCGGTCGTGATAGCGCTTCTCGCGCACCCAGCCGCTGATCACGCGTGCCGGGCGGTTGTAGCGCTCGTTGTCCGCCTGACTTGGCCCTTCCTCGGACTGGATGCGCGTGACCTCCTTGCGCGTCAGCCCGGTCAGCGTCGAGATGCGCGACACCGTCTGCTTCCTCCCGGCCAAAGCAAACTCGCGTTCCGCGACCTCGGCGTAGACGCGGCGTGTCAGTTCGGCGAACGCTCCGTACGCGACCCCATTGCGCAACAGGATGCGCACCAGCGGGCGCAGCACCGCCTGCGCCGCCTCGGATAAGGCTGCGCCAAGACCGGTATTGGCGTGGGAAGTTATTCCCATATTATTGGGATAATATTCCCAGAAATGAGCACCTGTCAAGCGACTGGGCGAGCGCCGGCCGCCCTGGACGGCGGGCCGCAGTCCGAACGGAAGGGGGCGCCGCTACTTCTGCTTGAAGTCGCCGGCGGTGACGAGCGAGAGCTTGTCGGGGTCGAAGTAGCGACCGAGCGCGGCGTTGACCTGCGCCGGGGTGAGCGCGGCGATTTTCGCCTCGAAGTCGACGTCCCACGCGAAGGTGCGCTTCATGAAGAGGTACGAGCTCAGGCGGTTGGCGAGCGCGCGATCCTGCGTGCGCGCCATGCGCCGTTGCTCGAGCAGGGCCTGCTTGCCCGCCTTGAGCTCCTCGGCGCTGAAGCCGTCGCGCACCGCGCGCGCGAGCTCCTCGCGGATCGCGCCCTCCACGCGGCTGCGATTCTGCGGCGCGAAGATCGCGCCGATGCGGAAGCTGCCGGCCTCGTCGAAGGCGCTGGCGTTGAAGCTGCTGAAGGTGCTGTAGGAGAGGCCTTCCTTCTCGCGCACGCGACCGGGCATGCGCGCGGTGGAGGAGCCGCCGAGCAGGTAATTGGCCAGCACGAGGGCGGGGAAGTCCGCGTTGTCGTCGCGCAGCCTGACGTTGATTCCCGCGCGCAGCACGGCGTTCGCCTTGTCGGGCGTGAGCACCTCTTTTTCCGTCGCCGGGCGCTCGAAATGGCGCGACGGCACGCGCACGAACGGGCTCGGGCTGCGCCAGCCGCCGAACAGCTCCTCGACCACCCGCGCGAGCTCGTCCGGATCGAACTCGCCCACCGCCGAGAATTCGGCGCCGGTGGCGCCGAAGAGCTCGCGGTAGCAGCCGAGCGCCTCCTCGAGCGTCGCCGCGCGCAGCCACTCGATGCGCTCCTCGACGTCGGGGGTGTAGTTGGGGTGGCCCTTGGGGTAGAGCGAGAGATGGCGCGCGAGCTGCAGGCTCGCCTGCGCCGAAGGATCGGTGCGCTGCGACTCGGCGCCGGTGAGCGCGGCCCGCTTCAGCTCGTCGAACTCCGCGGGCGAGAACGCCGGCTCGCGCAGCACCTCGGCGACCAGGCGCAGCGTCGGCACCAGGTTCTCGCGCCGCACCTCGATGCTCGCGCCGTCGCCGCTCACCGAGACGCTGGCGTTCAGCTTCTCGAACGCGTCCTTGATGTCGGCCCGGGTCTTCTTCTGCGTGCCGCGCATCAGCATGCTGCCGGCGAAGCTGCACGCCACCTCGCGGTTGGTCAGGGTCTTCTCGTCGCCCCAGTGCAGCGCGAGCGTCGCGATCACCCGGCCGCCGCGCGTGGTCTTCGGCAGCAGCGCCGCGCGGATGCCGTTCGAGAGGTTCTTGCGCACCACGCGCGACTCGATGTTCTTGGGCGAGGGATCGAAGGCCTCGCCGAGGCGCACGCCCTGGGACTCGCCCTTGAACGCGTTGAGCGCCGCCTGCCATTCCTGCGACGGCGGGATGTCCGCGCGGTCGGGCGCATCGGTCGGAACGAACGTCCCGAGCACGCGGTTGGCCGGCTTGAGATAGTGCTCGGCCACGCGCTGCACGTCGGCGAGGGTGACTTGCTTCAGGCGCTCGCGGTAGAGGAAGAACAGGCGCCAGTCGCCGATCGCGGTGAACTCCGACAGCGCGCGCACGTAGGCGCCGGTATCGAGCTGGGTCTTCTCGAAGTCGTTCAGCAGCGCGGTGCGGGCGCGCTCGACCTCTTCGGCCCGGATCGGCTCGCTTTTCAGGCCTTCGACCGTCGCGACCAGCGCCTCGCGCGCCGGGTCGAGCTTGCCGTCCTTCGCCAGCGAGGCGCCGAAGTACACGAAGCCGGGATCGTGCAGCCCGCGCTCCGCGCCCCAGGCGTGGCTCGCGAGGCCCTTCTGGACCAGCGCGCGGTGGAGACGGCCGGAAGGCACGTCGCCCAGCACGTTGGTGAGGACGTCGATGGCCGGATAGTCGGGGTGGTGGCCGGCCGGCACGCGGTAGAGCGTCGACACGACCTGGTTTTCGCCCACGCGCCGCAGCGTCACCTCGCGCTCGCCGTCCTGCGTCGGCTCCTCGGTGTAGAAGCTCGGCAGCTTGCGCTTGGGTTTGGGGATCGCGCCGAAGTGCTTCGCCACCAGCTCGAGCGCCTTCTTCTCGTCGAACTTGCCGCCGACGATGAGGACCGCGTTGTCGGGCTGGTACCAGGTGCGGTAGAACGCCTGCAGGTTCTCGATCGGCACCCTTTCGATATCGGCGCGCTGGCCGATGATCGCGTTGCCGTAGTTGTGCCACGGGAAGGCGAGCTGCTGCATGCGCTGGAACAGCACCGCGCCGGCGTTGTTCTCGCCCATCTCGAACTCGTTTCGCACCACCGTCATCTCGGCGTCGAGGTCCTTCTTCGACACGAACGAGTTCACCATGCGGTCGGCCTCCATGCCGAGCGCCCAGTCGAGGTTGTCGGCGGTAGCGGCGAAGGTCTCGAAGTAGGTGGTGCGGTCGTTCGAGGTGGTGCCGTTCCAGCGCGCGCCGCGGCGGTTGAACTCTTCCTTCACGGCGGGATGGCGCTTCGATCCCTTGAAGAGCAGGTGCTCGAGAAGGTGGGCCATGCCTTTCTCGCCATAGCCCTCGTGGCGCGAGCCCACGAGGTAGGCGATGTGCACGGTGGTGGTGTCGCTTCCCGGGTCGGGCACGGTGAGAACGCGCAGGCCGTTCGCCAGGCGGTATTCCGTGACGCCCTCGATCGACTGGGCCTTTTGCAGCGCCTGCGACGACGTTTTCTGCGCCGGCTGCGGTACGGTCTTCTTGGCTTGCTGCGGCGGCGCAGCAGTCTGCTGTCCGAAAGCGGCGGCGGCGAAGAGCAGCAGGAAGGCGGCGGCGTAGAGCCGGTTTGTCATGTCAGCCAGTCGAATAGTGCGGCGCGAGGAGACCGGAACCGATCCTAGCGAAGGTCAGGCGCCAGCGCCATGCTAGGACTACCTTTTTGCATCACCGGTTCCGGCCTCTGGCCGAGGCCGGAACCGCAATAGGAAAAAGTCTATTTCTGCTGGCGCTGCTCGCGGGCGCAGCTCTTCAGCTCCTCGCCGGTCTTGCCCTTGCACGCCTCGCGGATCTTTTCGGCGCGGGCGACCCGGGCCTCGCACTTGCCCGGGTCCTTGGCCTGGGAGCACATCTCGTGTCGCATGCAGTTGCGCCCTTCCTCGCCTTTCTTGCCTTCGCAGGCCTTGCGCGCCTGCTCATGGGCGGCCTTGAGCTTGGCGAGGCGCTCCTCGCAGGCCTTGGGGTCTTTCGCCTTCGAGCAGTCGAAACGCCGTTCTGCCTTCGGCTTGGGCGCATCCGAAGGCGCCTGGGCGAAAACCGGGGCGCAGAACGCCAGCAGGGCGGTTGGGAGGAGGATCCTGAGCATGGAATGTCCTTTCGGTCGGTGGGAGGCCCGGGAGGGCCTCGCCCTACAACGCGCCGGCCGGCGCCGCGCTGACGGCAAAACGCGAAATATCCTGCTTCAGCCCGCCTGCTTCAGCATCGTTGCCGCATCGGACACCTCGAACTTGCCCGGGGCCTCGACGTTCAGCTGCTTCACCACGCCGTTGTCGACCAGCATCGAGAAGCGGTTCATGCGCGTGCCCATGCCGCGCGCGTTGAGGTCGAGCTCCAGCCCGAGCGCCTTGGTCCAGGCGGCGCTGCCGTCGGCCAGGAACCTGATCTTGCCGAGCGCCTTCTGGTCGCGGCCCCAGTGCGCCATCACGAAGGCGTCGTTGGTCGCGACGCACCAGATCTCGTGCACGCCTTTCTTCTTCAGCGCCTCGGCGTTCTGCGCGTAGCCCGGCACGTGCTTCGCCGAGCAGGTGGGGGTGTAAGCGCCCGGCAGGCCGAAGATCGCGATCTTCTTGCCGCGCACTGCGTCGGCGACGCCCACTTCCTTGGGCGGCATGGCGCACTGCGTGCCCGAATCGAACTCCGTGGATTCCATCAGCTTGCCGTCGGGAAGCCGGTCGCCGACCTTGATCGCCATAGCAGGTCTCCTGTAGATCGTCTTTGGGGAAGGCGAAATGATACCCAAAGCCGGTCTGAATTTTCGGCCCGAATCGGGGTCTGACCCCGATTTGTAGTCGACCAATTGCATGGACCATCGCCGCATTACCTGGCAGGTTCGCGAGCGGCTCAACTGGCTCGCGTGGCTGCTCGACAGCTCGATCCCGATCCCGGGAACCCGCCTCACCATAGGCCTGGACGCGCTGATCGGCCTGTTCCCGGTGATCGGCGACGCCGTCGGGGTCGTCCTTTCGAGCTATATCGTGCGCGAGGCGGCCGCGCTCGGTGCTCCGAGAAGCATCCTCGCGCGCATGGCGTTTAACGTCGCCCTGGAAGGATTGGTCGGCGTGATCCCCCTCGCCGGCGACGTGTTCGACGCGGCCTTCAAGGCCAACCAGCGCAACGTGCGCCTGCTGAACGCCTGGCTCGACGCGCCGCGCGCCGCGCAGCGCTCGAGCCGCGCCTTCGTGGCGGCGCTCGTCGCCGGCGTCGCCGCGTTCCTCGTGGCGGCGTGCGTCGCAGGCTTCTTCATCGCCCGATGGCTGTGGAACTGGCTCGGCGCCTAGGCGCGCTGCGCAGGTGGAGCGACACCACCTGGCGCATCGGCATCCTGACCTTCCTCGCCACGGGGCTCGGGGTGCTGCTCGCCGCCAATCTCTCGCTCGGCGACAAGAAGATCGACACCAGCGTGGCGTCGCTCTACGGCGTCGGCGATCCGCAGTTCGTGCGCGCCATGAACGTGATGCTCGGGCCGGCGCTGGTGCCGGGCAACCGCACGCGCGCGCTCGTGAACGGCGACGAGATCTTCCCCGAGATGCTCGAGGCGATCCGCGGCGCGCGCAAGAGCATCACCTTCGAGATGTACATCTACTGGAAGGGCGCGATCGGCGAGCAGTTCACGGCCGCGCTCGAGGAGCGCGCGCGCTCGGGCGTCAAGGTGCACGTGATGATCGACGCGCTCGGCAGCCAGAAGATCGAGAAGACGGTGCTCGGCCGGCTCAGGGACGCGGGGGCGCGCGTGGAGCTCTACAACCCGGTGCGCTGGGACACCATCGCACGCATGAACAACCGCACTCACCGCAAGATCATGGTGATCGACGGCGCCGTGGGCTTTACCGGCGGCGCCGGCATCGGCGACGAGTGGAGCGGCGACGCGCAGGACGCTGAGCACTGGCGCGACACCCACTTCCGTCTCGAGGGTCCCGCGGTCGCGCAGATGCAGGCGGCGTTCATGGAGAACTGGATCGAGGTGACCGGCGAGGTGCTGCACGGGCCCGAGTACTTCCCCGAGCTCCGCCCGGTCGGCGGCGAGCTCGCGCAGTTCGTCGTCAGCTCCCCGGGCGGCGGCGGCGAGAGCGCCCAGCTCCTCTATCTCATGTCGATCGCCGCGGCGCAGCGCTCGATCCAGCTGTCGGCAGCGTACTTCGTCCCGGACGACAACGAGGTGCGCCAGCTCGTCGAGGCGAGGGAGCGCGGGGTGCGCGTGCAGATCATCGTGCCGGGGCCGGCCACCGACTCGGCGGCGGTGCGCCGCGCCTCGCGCTCCACCTGGGGCGAGCTGCTGCGCGCCGGAGTCGAGATCTACGAATACCAGCCGACTTTCTACCACGTGAAGGTGATGACGGTGGACGGGCTGTGGGTGACGGTGGGGTCCACCAATTTCGACACGCGCTCGTTCAGCACCAACGACGAAGCGAACCTCAACGTCTACGACCGCGCGTTCGCGGCCGAGGGGGAGCGCATCTTCGAGCGCGACCTCGGGCGCTCGCGACGCATTACACTGGAGGAATGGGAGGCGCGTCCGTTGAGAGAGAAGCTGTTGGAGCACGCCGCCGGGCTGCTCAGCTCGCAGCTCTAGGGGAGCCACAATGATCGGCCGCACCGGCCTCGGACTGGCGTTGCTCGCGCTGGCAGTGCTGGCCGCATCGGGCCCGGCGGTGAGGTTGGGTCTCGTCTCCTACGGCGTCGGCATCCTCATGCTGCTCGCGGCCGGAGCGCTCGGACTGGCGGGCGCGCTCTTCGGTGCGGTCGCCCTTTTCCGCCGCGCAGGCGTCGCGCGTTCGCTGTTCGCGGTGGTGCTCGGCGCGTCGGTCGCCGCGATTCCGGCTGCAGCATACCTGCGCGCGCGCTCGGTTCCGCCGATCAACGACATCAGCACCGATCCGAACGAGAGCAGCGACGCGCAGCGCCGTGCCTACCCGGACATCCGTCCCTCGCACCTTGCCGTCGCGCCCTACATCGCATTCGAGCGGGCGAAGGGCGCGATGGAGGAATCCGGCTGGCAGATCGTGCGCGAGGATCCATCCGCGGGCCGCATCGAGGCGGTCGCGACGACTTTCTGGTTCGGGTTCAAGGACGACGTTGTCGTGCGCATTACTGCGGATGGCGCCGGAAGCCGCGTCGATGTGCGCTCGAAGTCGCGCGTCGGAAGGGGCGATCTGGGAACTAATGCACAGCGCATCCGCGCCTACCAGAGACGCCTGCAATGAATCGGGCTATCCTTGCGGTCTCGGGCTAGGCAAAAAGGAAGCTCCATGAAAAAAACGATTCTGGCTGGGGCCCTCGCGGCGGCGCTGCCGCTCATGCACCCGGCGCAGGCGCAGGCTCCGGAGCAAAAGGCAGTGGCGGCGAAGTCCGCCGAAGCGGAGAAGCCGGTGTCGAAAGCGACGGCCTCCAAGGCGATGCGCAAGGCGACCGCCAAGCGCCATCAGGATGCGCGCCATTGCCTTGAGCGTCAGACCAACGACGCCATCATCAGGTGCGCAGAAGAGTATCTGTAGAGGGCCGCGGCACGCGCAGTACCCCGTCCTCGGACGGCAACCCGCCAATCTCCAGCGGCACCTGAAGGTCGGTCTTCCCGCGCCTCACTAGCAGGCTCAGGCGGCCGTCCTGCAGCTGCGCAAGCGCCCGGCTGAACTCCTGCAGGTTGCGGATCCGCGTCTGGTTCACCCCGTAGACCACGTCTCCCAGGCGTAGCCCGGCGCGCTCGCCCTCCTTGCCGAGTCGGATCACCGCCAGCCCGTAGCCCAGGCCGATCGACTTGAGGGTCGCTTCGGGCAGCTCTCGCAGGGAAAGTCCCATGCGGTCCTGGCTTTCCACCGTGACGAGGCGGAAGCTCTCGTCGGGCGCATCGCACCCCACCAGTGCCGTTGCCAGGAACAAGAACACGAGATAGCGCATATCGGCTCCACCGGCTGTCTTGCAAGCTTCGAACCCGGGCGGGACCGCAGATTGCTGCGCACCGGTCGATCGGTTTTGGAGGACCCTGAGATGCCCTGCGCCGCCTGTAAAGCTTGCATCGACCCCTACGATTTACAGCGCGACTTGCGGCGCATGGCGGCAATCGTGCTCGCGCTGGCTCTGGCCGCGTGCAGCAGCATGCCGCAGCCGACCGAGCAGATCGATGCCGCCCGCGCTGCCGTATCGAAAGCCGAGCCGGCTGTGGTGCAGGACGGCGCCATGGAGCTGCGGGTGGCGCAGTACAAGCTGGCCCGTTCCGAGCAGGAAGCCGAGCGCGGGGACTACGTGAACGCGCGGATCTACGCCGAGCAAGCCCAGGTCGATGCCGACTACGCCCGCGCCGTTGCCGACAACGCGCGGGTGCAGCGCGCCGCGGCCGACGCCAACCAGAGCGTGAGGCAATTGCAGGACGAACTCGACAGGAGAGCGAAATGACGCGCGAAGCGATCCGGCACACCGCGCTCGCCGCGGTTTGCGTTGGCACCTTGCTCGGCGCGGGATGCACGTCCGTTCCGCGCGCCACCAACGAGCTCGAGGCCGCACGCGCCGTCTACCGCAGCGCCGCGGCGAACCCGCAGGTGCAGGCGCGCGCGCCGGTCGAGCTCGAGCTCGCCGGGCGCGAGCTGCGCGATGCCGAGAACCTGCAGAGCGCGGACGCCGAGCCGGCGAGGGTGGCCCACTTCTCGTATCTCGCTGCGCAGCGCGCGCGCATCGCGTTGAAGACCGCGGAGATGCGCGCCGCCGAGGCGGCATATGCGACTGCCAACGAACAGCGCAACCGCATGCAGCTCGAGCTCGGCCAGCGCGGCGGCGCCCAGCTGCCGGCGTCGAGCGGCGAGACGGCGCGCTGATTTACAACAGGAAGGAAACCCGATGGCCACTGTAGCCAGCCACAACGCCTACCACGACCGACGTGTGGCCGAGCGCCGGCGCATCGCCCAAGCGGCCCCGCTGCGCGCCGACGGTATGCGCGTGTCCTGGGGCGGAGTCTTCGGCGGCGTGCTCGTCGCGCTCGGATTCCTGCTCCTGATGACCGCGCTCGGCGTCGCGGTCGGGATAAGCGCGGCCCAGCCAAGCCAAGCCGACACCGGCGCGCTCGGCGCCGGAGCCGGCATCTGGGCCGGCGTATCGCTGCTCGTGGCGCTCTTCATCGGTGGCTGGGTTTCGACCCGCATCGGCGCGATTTTCGACGGCACTACCGGCTTCTTCGAGGGCGCCCTGGTGTGGGTGGTGAGCGTGATGCTCTCCGGCATCGGCGTGCTCGCCGCTGGCGCCGCGCAGACCTTGAGCTCGACGTTTCAGTTCGGGCAGGCGACACCGGATGTCTCCTGGGTGACTTTCGGCGCGCTGGTCCTGTCGCTCCTCGCCGCGGTGCTCGGGGCCATGGCGGGGCGACGCAATCCGCTGAAGGAGGCAAGATCATGAGAACGCTCGTCACGTTCGGGCTGGGTGCGCTCGCCATGTACCTTTTCGACCCGCAGCACGGGCGGGGCCGGCGCAGCCTGTTCCGCGACCGGCTTGCCCGCGCCAGGCGTTTCGTGGCGCGCCGCGCTCCCGGGGCCACCCCCGACCTTTCCTACCGGCAGTACGTCGCAGGTAAATAGGTCGCTCGCCACCGCGGCGGAGCATAATCCGCTGCAATGCGCGCGATCCTGCTCGCGGTCCTGGGCTGCGCCTGCGCCGTGGCGTCGGCAGCGCCGGTGGTGCTGGTGCCGCTCGAGGGCGCCATCGGTCCCGCGAGCGCGCATTTCGCGAAGCGCGGCATCGAGCGCGCCGCCAAGGAGGGCGCCGAGCTCGTCATCCTCCAGATCGATACCCCCGGCGGCCTCGACACCTCGATGCGCGAGGTGATCAAGGCGATCCTCGCCTCGCCGGTGCCGGTCGCGGTTTTCGTCGCGCCGAGCGGCGCGCGCGCGGCGAGCGCCGGCACGTTCATCCTCTACGCGGCGCACATCGCGGCGATGGCGCCCGGCACCAACCTCGGCGCCGCCTCGCCGGTGTCGATCGGCGGCGGCGGCGCTCCCCAGAAGGATGGGAAAAAAGAAGAAGACACCATGACGCGCAAGGTGACGAACGACGCCGTCGCCTATATCCGCGGCCTCGCGCAGCTGCGCCACCGCAACGCCGACTGGGCGGAGAAGGCGGTGCGCGAGGGCGCGAGCCTGCCGGCGCAGGAGGCGCTCAAGCTCAAGGTGATCGACCACATCGCCGCCGACGTGCCCGCGCTCCTCGCCAAGCTGGGCAAGCCCAATGCCGAGGTGAAGGCCCTCGAGATGGACTGGCGCACCCGCGTGCTCGCGGTCATCACGAACCCTACGGTCGCCTACCTGCTCATCCTGGTCGGGGTCTACGCGCTCATCTTCGAGTTCATGAGTCCGGGCCTCATCCTGCCGGGCGTGGTGGGCGCGATCGCGCTGCTGCTCGCGCTCTACGCGCTCCATCTCCTGCCGGTGAACTACGCCGGCCTCGCGCTGATGCTGCTCGGCATCGCCTTCATGATCGCGGAGGTATTCCTGCCGTCGTTCGGCGCCATCGGCGTCGGCGGCATCGTGGCCTTCGTGCTCGGATCGCTGCTGCTCATCGAGGACACCGAGCTGCCGGGCTTCGAGATCCCATACGCCCTCATCGCCGGCGCCGCCGCGGCGAGCGCCGCCTTTCTCATTCTCGTAGTCGGCATGCTGGTGAAAAGCCGGCGGCGCGCCGTAGTGAGCGGCCGCGAGGAGATGGTGGGCGCGAGCGCCGAGGCGCTGGCCGACTTCGACCTCGAGGGCTGGGCTCGCGTGCACGGCGAGCAGTGGAAGGTGCGATCGAGCCGCCCGGTGCGCCGCGGGCAGAAGCTGCGCGTCACCGGGATGCAGGGGCTGGTATTGAGCGTCGAGCCGGAAAGCAACTGAAGGGAGACCAAGATGCCGTACTTTGCGCTGGGCGTAGTCGTCGTCGTCGCGATCGCCGTTATGTCGTCGATCAAGATCCTGCGCGAGTACGAGCGCGCGGTGGTGTTCTTCCTCGGCCGCTTCCAGCGCGTGATGGGGCCAGGTCTCATCATCGTCATCCCGGTGGTGCAGCAGCTCGTGCGCGTGGACCTGCGCACGCGCGTCTTCGACGTGCCGCCGCAGGACGTGATCACGCGCGACAACGTCTCGGTCAAGGTGAACGCGGTGGTCTATCTGCGCGTGGTCGACCCGCAGCTCGCCATCATCCAGGTCGCCAATTTCAGCGAAGCCACCAGCCAGCTCTCGCAGACCACGCTGCGCGCGATCCTGGGCAAGCACGAGCTCGACGCGCTGCTCGCCGAGCGCGAGAAGCTGAACAGCGATATTCAAGCCACGCTCGACCAGCAGACCGATGCGTGGGGCATCAAGGTGTCCGCGGTCGAGATCAAGCACGTCGACCTCAACGAGACCATGGTGCGCGCGATTGCGCGCCAGGCCGAGGCCGAGCGCGAGCGCCGCGCCAAGGTGATCCACGCCGAAGGCGAGCTGCAGGCCTCCGAGAAGCTGCTGCAGGCCGCGCAGATGCTCTCGCAGCGCGCCGAGGCGATGCAGCTGCGCTACCTCCAGACGCTCACGCAGATCGCCGGCGACAAGTCCTCGACCATCGTGTTTCCCGTTCCGATGGACGTGCTCGGCCCGCTCCTGGACCGGACTCGCAAGGGCTGAAAAACAACGGCCGGGCGAGTGCTTTCGCACTCGTCCGGCCGATCCTCCTCCTCACGGCATGCGCTACCCGGGGATACGTTGCGCGGGCAAGTGTTAAGCGCGCCTTAAGGTGACAGGCGCGGTGCAGGCGCGGTGCAAGGCGCGACTACTTGGTAGACGTGCTCGGCTTGCTGCTCGTCTTGCTGCCCGACGAGGTCTTTCCGGAGGACGTGCCGCCGCCCGAGGCGTTCGCCTTCATCATCGCGTCGAACTCGGAGCGGCTCACCTTGCCGTCGTGATTCGTGTCGGCCTTGTTGAAATCGTACTTGGTGCTCGCGCTCGTGCTTGCACCCGAGGAGGCGCTCTTGTTCTTGGTGTCGCCGGCGGCATACGCCGCGCCGCTGGCAAGGGCAAGAATCGACACGCCGAGCAACAAGGGTCTGATCGCTTTCATGTAAGTCTCCGTGGCTGGGCTGGAGCCTCCGGCTTGCTGCCTTGGGCTCTAGCATCGTGCGTGCCATGGTCCGCCGGGGCGATAGAATCTTAAGTTTTCCTTAATGCACGTCGCCGCACAGTGACGCCGGTTTGAGCTGGAAGGCATGAGAGTTCTTCTCATCGAGGACGACCCCATGATCGGGCGCGCCGTGGTCGCCGGCCTCCAGGACGCCGGCTACACGGTGGACTGGGTGCGCGACGGCGCCGAGGCCGAGCTCGCCCTGGGGCACCGCGTCTACGATCTCGCGCTCCTCGACCTCGGCCTGCCGCGGCGCGACGGGGTCGACATCCTGAAAGGCATGCGGCGGGGCGGAAGCCAGCTTCCGGTCCTGATCATCACCGCGCGCGACGCGCTCGCCGACCGCGTGGCGGGCCTCGACCTGGGCGCGGACGACTACCTGGTGAAGCCCTTCGACCTCGACGAGCTGCTCGCGCGCGCGCGCGCGGTCATGCGGCGCAAGTCCGGCCGTTCGACCCCCGACATGGCGTGCGGCGCGCTCAGCGTCGATCCGGTCAGGCGCGAGGTCACGTTCCGCGGCGCGCCGGTGGAGCTCTCGGCGCGCGAGTTCGCCGTGCTCGAGGCGCTGATGAAGGAGCCCGGAGCGGTGGTGTCGCGCGAGAAGCTCGAGGACGCCGTGTACGGGTGGGGCGAGGAGGTCGGCAGCAACAGCATCGAGGTGCACCTGCATCATCTCAGGCGCAAGCTCGAGCCCGAGCTCATCCGCAACGTGCGGGGGGTGGGCTACCGAATCGTGCCGCTGCAGTGAGATCGATCCGCGCGAACCTCGTGCTATGGGTCGTGGGCACGCTCGGCCTGGGCACCGTGGTGGTCCTGGGCGCCACCTATGTCCTGACGCGCAACCAGGTCGGGCGGCTCTTCGACGAGGAGCTGAAGCAGGTCGCGCACGCGGTGCACCTGCGCGAGGACTGGACCCAGACGCGCCGGCTGCGCATCGCCCGCCCGGGCTTCGCGCTCTCGGTCCGCGCCTACGACAGCACGGGAAGAATCTACTTCGAGACCGCGCTGCCGACGTTGCCGCCCGACCTGCCGCAGAGCTTCAAGGAGGGCCTGACTTCCGCCCCGACCGCCGAGGGCCCATGGCGGGTCTATACCCACGTCACCGACGAAGGCACCGTCCAGGTCGGCCAGGCGGTGGCCGCCCGCGACACGCTCGCGCGCGGTCTCTCGCTCAGCGTGCTGATGCCGATGCTGCTGCTCATCCCGGTGCTCGGCGTCGTCGTCGCCTGGGCCTTGACGCGAGGCCTGCAGCCGCTGCACGTCACCTCGCGGCGCGTGAGCGACCGCGACGCCGCGCGGCTCGATCCGCTGCCCGATGACAATGTGCCGCGCGAGCTCCTGCCGCTCGTGCACCAGATCAACGCGCTGCTCGCGCGGCTCGAAGGCGCCTTCGACGCGCAGCGGCGCTTTCTGGCCGACGCGGCGCACGAGCTGCGCTCGCCCGTGGCCGCGCTCGCGCTCCAGGTGCAGCTCGCGGAGCGGGCGCAGAGTCCCGCGGTCCGTTCAGGCGCGCTGCACGAGCTCGCGCGCGGCGTCGAGCGCGCGCGCCGGCTGGTGCAGCAGCTCATGGATTTCGCGCGCCTCGATGCCGCCGTGCCGCTGCAGGCGTTCGCTGCCGTGAACCTCGCGGCGCTCTCGCGCGACGTGGTGGCCGGCTATGCGGCGCGCGCGGAGAACCAGGACGTGGACCTCGGCGTCGACGCGCCCGGGGTGGTGCAGGCTTTCGGCGCCGAGCCGGAACTGCGCTCGCTCATCGAGAACCTGGTCGACAACGCGCTGCGCTATGCCCCTTCCGGGAGCCCGGTGACGGTCGCGGTGCGCCAGGTCGAGGGGATGGTGGAGCTGCGCGTGCTCGACGCCGGCTGCGGCGTTCCGGCAAGCGAGCGCGAGCGCGTGTTCGAGCGGTTCCACCGCGTCGCGGGCGACGCGACGCGCGGCACCGGCCTCGGCCTCGCGATCGTCAAGGCGATCGTCGAGCGCCATCACGGCAGCATCTCGCTTTCGGACGCCGAGCCGGGGACCGCGCTCCCGGGTCTAGCGGTTTCGATCCGGGTTCCGGCGTGGCGCGGGCACGCGCGGCCCGCGGAGGCGCCCCAGGCCGAGCGCGCGGGTGCCGCACGATCCGGCGTTTCCTAGGACTTTTCTTTTTTCGTCTGCCGGGCGCGCCATTCCCAGGGAGGAACGGGCTCCTTGCCGCGCCACAGCCCCACCTTCTGCAGCCGCGCGTTGGTCTCGGCTTCGTAGAGCGGCGAGCCGAACGGCACATACCTGAGGTGCACCCAGGCCATGCCGCGGCGCACCTGCTCCGCGTTGGCGTCCACCTCGCCGCAGCGAACGCTCGCAAGGATGCGTCCCTCGTCGTCCTTGCCGCGCTCGACTGCGGTGGCCGCCTTGCCCCTGCAGATCTGGGCAAGCGAGCGCCGCGCGCTCTTCCCGTAGGGCTGGCCGAGCTCGGGCGCGTCGATGCCGTCGAGCCGTACGCGGACGTTGCCGCCGTCCACGCGCAGGGTAAGCGTGTCGCCGTCGGCAACGCCGACCACCTGGCCATTGAGGTCGGCGTGCGCCGCCTGCGAAACGGCCGCGCACAATGCGATGACGACGATCCGGTTACACACCATGCCGTTTAGGTCTTTTGTGTGGGCTCATGAGCTTACCGCAGAGCGAGCCGCCCGCAGAGCGGTTAAGTCTCGCTTAAGTCTGGTCCCAGCATCATTTCCTCGCGGCCACGCCGGCGCGGACAGCGGTGGCTCATCCTCTAGGGCTGGGGACTCCACGCTTGACAGCGCCGTGAGATGCCCGGCGTGGCCGCACTTCAGAACAACAGGCTGCAAGAGCATTGCAAGTCCCGAACGATGGCTTTCCCGACGACTTCCAGCGCTTTCTGCAGCGATGGGTTCCGTCGGTCGACGCCGCCGAGCTGCTGCTCGTTCTTGCGAGCGAACCACAGCGCCTGTGGCGGCCGCCCGAGCTTGCCGCGCATCTCAGCATGATGGCCAAGGTGAGCGATGCCGACGTGGAGCATTACCTCGTGCAGTTCCAGGCGGCAGGCCTGATCGCCACGTCGGGCGACGGCCGTGTGCGGTATTCGCCGCAGAACGAGGGCTCGGTCGCCCATGTACAGATGCTTTCGCGCGCCTACAAGGAGCGTCCCGTGACTTTGTTCCGGACGATCTACGCACGGTCTTAATTAAGCCTTAAGTCTTTGGCGCGGATCATGTCGCCAAACGGCAACCCGGGAGAGCCCACCAATGAACCGTTCCGCCAGAAAGACCTGCTTCGCCCTCGCAGCAGCTTCTCTACTCGCCGCGGCCTGCGCGTCGAATACTCCGCCCGCCGACACCGGCGCCGCGCCGGCTTCGGCCTCCGGCACGCCGGCACCTCGCACAGGGTCGGCCGCGGCCAAGAGCCAGCCGGGCCAGCGCGCGGGTTCGCAGGCAAGCGCGCAGCCTAACGTGAAAGGCGTGCCCGCCCAGCGCTCGGTCTATTACGATTTCGATCGCTCCGACATCAAGCCCGAGTTCCGGCCGGCGATCGAGGCGCACGCGCGCTACCTTCGCGAGAATGCCGACGCGCGCGTGACGATCGAGGGTAACGGCGACGAGCGCGGCAGCCGCGAATACAACCTCGCCCTCGGCCAGAAGCGCGCCGAGGCGGTGCAGAAGATGATGCGCCTCTCGGGTGCCGCCGACGGCCAGATCGAAGCGGTGAGCTTCGGCGAGGAAAAGCCCAAAGCCCTCGGGCACGACGAAGCCTCCTGGGCCGAGAACCGGCGCAGCGACGTCGTCTACCAGCGCGGCAAGTAGTCCGTACTAGATAGCAACACCTAAGCCGCGAGCGCGTGGCGCCGGCCGCGCTCGACGTCGATGCCCCAGAGCAGGGCGAGGCCGACGACGAAGTACAGGCCCGTGGCGAAGATCGCGAGGCGATGATTGCCGGCGAAGAGCCACGTCACGGCGCCGTACGTGAGCGGGCCGAAAATGCTCGCCGTCTTGACCGCGAGGCCCCACAGGCCGAAGAACTCCGCGAGACGCGCCGGCGGCGCGAGGTAGCCGACGATGGCGCGCCCCGCGGCCTGCGAAGATCCCATGCACAATCCGGCGAGGTTCGCCGCGATCCAGAAGCCGGAAACCGTCTGCGTCGTTCCCGCGAGCAGAACCATCGCGATCCATCCCACGAGCGTGATCGCGACCGCGCGCACGTGGCCGATCGCGTCCTGCACGTAGCCGAAGCCGAATGCGCCGGCCGCGGCGGTCACGTTCACCACCAGGATCAGCGTGATGGTCTCGCGCATGCTGAACTTCATGACCTGCTCCGCGTAGATCGCGGCGAGCGAAACCACCGCGGTGATACCCGCCTGGTAGAACACGATGCAAAGCAGGAACTGCCGCAGGTCGCGATAGCGCTGAGATTCCCGGAGCGTCGTCATCACGCGCTCCCAGGGGTCGGCGAAGGATGCCTGCGGCAGCGCCCGCTCCCGCAGGAACACGAACGTCGGCACCGCCGCCACGGCGAAGAACGCGGCGGTGATGACCATCGTCACCGGCACCGCGCGGCTCGTCTCCTGGCCCGAGGACATCAGGTAGAAGAGGCAGATGCCGAGCGCGACGAGCCCGCCCAGATAGCCGAAAGCCCAGCCCCAGCCCGAGACGCGGCCCATCGCGCGCGAGTCGGCGAGCTCGGGTAGAAACGCCGCGATCAGGTTCTCGCCCGTGCCGAAGAAATAGTTCGAAAGCACGATCAGGGTGAGCGCGAACGCCACCTGGCCGGGCGCGACGAACGCAAGCAGGCCGGTGAACACGACGCAGCCGACAGTGGTCGCGAGAAGCAGCCGCTTTTTCGCCGCGTGTGCGTCGGCCCAGGCCCCGACGAGGGGCCCGGTGGCGAGGATCAGCGCGTAAGAAATTGAAAGCGCCGCGGTCCAGGCGAAAGTCGCCCACGGCCTTCCTCCGGCCACCACGCCCACGAAATAGGCGCCGAACACGGCCGTGATGACGACCGTGGTGTAGCCCGAGTTCGCGAAGTCGTACATGCTCCACGCCCAGGCCTCGCGAACTCGCACGTCGGCGGCCAGGGCGCGGGGCACGCGGCGAGGTTAGCGTAATGCGCGTCGTTCCGCCGCGCCGTTGCGGGCATTTGGCACGGTGCGCGCTGCCCGTTCCGGTATAGTTTCGCTCGATGCAACAAGCAGTTAAGACAGGCGTGGCTGACGCCAAACTGACCCTCGCGGAGGTGCTCGACTGGCTGGTCGAGGACCGCCTCGTCGCGCGCGAGGCGGCCGAGGCGCTGAAGACCGAGCGGCGCCACCACCGCGGCAACGTGCACCCGCTTTGCGTGGTCGCCGAGCAGAAATGGAAAACGGGCGCTGCACTCCTGACCCTCGACTTTCTGTCGGAGTGGCTCGCCAAGCACCTCGGCATGGACTACCTGCACATCGATCCGCTCAAGATCGACTTCACCGCGGTCACCGACATCATGTCGTCGGCGTACGCGGCGCGCTTTCGCATCCTTCCGGTGGCAGTGACCGCGAAAGAAGCGGTGATCGCGACCGCCGAGCCCAACGTGCGCGAATGGGAGCCCGAGCTCGCGCGCATCATCAAGCGCGACATCAGGCGCGTGATCGCGAACCCGGTCGACATCGAGCGCTTCCAGGTCGAGTTCTACAACCTGGCGAAATCGATCAAGGGCGCGAGCAAGACCGCAACCGTGTCCGGATTGTCGAACTTCGAGCAGCTCGTCGAGCTGGGGAAGTCCGACAAGCTCGACGCCAACGACGCGCACGTGGTGCGCGTGGTCGACTGGCTCTGGCAGTACGCGTTTGAGCAGCGCGCGAGCGATATCCACGTCGAGCCGCGCCGCGAGCACGGCATCGTGCGCTTCCGCATCGACGGCGTGCTGCACCAGGTCTACCAGATCCCGGCCGCGGTGCTCGCCGCGATGACCAGCCGCATCAAGATCCTCGCGCGCATGGACGTGGTCGAGAAGCGCCGGCCGCAGGACGGCCGCATCAAGACGCGCACGCCGGAAGCGGGCGACATCGAGCTGCGCATCTCGAGCCTGCCGACCGCGTTCGGCGAGAAGCTGGTGATGCGCATCTTCGACCCCGAGGTGCTGGTGCGCGATTTCCGCGAGCTCGGCTTCTCCGACGAAGACCAGCGGCGCTGGCACGAGATGAGCGACCGGCCGAACGGCATCGTGCTGGTGACCGGCCCCACCGGCTCGGGCAAGACCACCACGCTCTACTCCACGCTCAAGGCGCTCGCCACGCCCGAAGTGAACGTGTGCACCATCGAGGACCCGATCGAGATGGTCGAGCCCTCGTTCAACCAGATGCAGGTGCAGGCGCAGATCGAGCTCGGCTTCGCCGAGGGGGTGCGCGCGCTCATGCGCCAGGACCCCGACATCATCATGGTGGGCGAGATCCGCGACCTCGAGACCGCCGAGATGGCGATCCAGTCGGCGCTCACCGGGCACCTCGTGCTCTCCACCTTGCACACCAACGACGCGCCCAGCGCGGTCACGCGGCTGCTCGAGCTCGGCGTGCCGCCCTATCTGCTCAACGCCACCCTGAACGGTGTCATGGCGCAGCGCCTGGTGCGCACGCTCTGCCCGCATTGCAAGCAGAAGGTGGAGTTCAACCGCGCCGAGGACCATGCCGGCTGGGATGCGCTGGTGGCGCCGTGGAAATCGAACCGCCCGGAGAAGGTCTACCGGCCGGTCGGCTGCCTCGACTGCCGCATGACCGGCTACATGGGCCGCGTCGGGATCTACGAGACGCTCATCTTTTCCTCGGCCATCAAGACCCTGGTCGGCGAAAAGGCCGACCTGGCGGTCATGCGCGAGCAGGCCTTCAAGGAAGGCATGAAGCCGCTGCGCATCAGCGGGGCGATGAAGGTCGGCTCCGGCCACACCACGGTGGACGAAGTCCTGAAGGTCGCGCCCCCGGTGCGCGACACGGCGGCCCGCTAGCGAGTGCTGGACGTCCTGTTCCTGGTGGTGCTCGCCTGCGGCGTGGTGTACCTCGCGATGCACCTGCGCTCGCGGCGCGCGGCGCAGGCGCTGTCCGAGGCGAAGAAAAGCGAGCGCCGCTTCCGCGACCTCACCGAGCTCTCGGCCGACTGGTTCTGGGAGACCGACGCCGCGCAGCGCATCACCTGGATCTCGGGGGGCACGCCCGTCGCCACCTTCTTCGGCGGCATCCCGACCTACGGCAAGCGCTTCTGGGAGATCCCGGGCGTGCAGGTCGAAAGCCGGGTGCTCGAGGCGCTGCACGAGGGGATGGAGGAGCGCCGGCCGTTCTTCGACCTCGAGATGACGCGGATCGACGAGCGCGGCGCGCGCCAGATCCACATCATCTCGGGCCAGAGCCGCAAGGACGCCGAAGGCCGTTTCCTCGGCTACCGCGGCGTGGGGCGCGACGTCACCGAGCAGCGGCGCGCCGAGCGCGCGCTCGCCGAGGCGAAGGAGCGGCTGGAGCTCGCGGTCGGCGCCGCCAACCTCGCCGAATGGGATTTCGACCTCGAATCGAACGCGATCTATCTCGGGTCGGGCTGGGCCGGCCTGCTTGGCCGCCGTCCGGTCGCGGGAGTGATGAGCGGCACCGACGTGAACGAGCTGGTCCATCCCGACGACCGGCCCGCCGTGCGCAAGGAGCTCGTCTCTGGGCTGAAAGGCGAGAAGACCATCTGCCAGGTCGACTGCCGCGTGCGCACCGAGGTCGGCGGCTGGCGCTGGGTGCGCGCGACCGGCCGGGTCACCGAGCGCAGCAGCCAGGGGCGAGCCACGCGCGCTTCGGGCACGGTGAGCGACATCGAGGACCACAAGCGCGCCGAGGCGGCGCTCGCCGAGCGCGAGCAGCGCTTCCGCGACATGGCGCAGGCCTCGGGCGAGTACCTGTGGGAGGCGGACGCGGCGTGGCGCTACACCTTTCTCTCGGAGCGAGTCGAGGCGGTCCTCGGCTACCGTCCCGAGGAGCTCCTCGGCCGCAGGGTGCAGGAGATCATGCCGCTTGGCGAGGAGCGCACGGTGCAGGAGTGGCTCGCGCAGCACGCACCCGACGGCCACGCCTTCCGCGAGCTCGTCCACCGGGTCGTCACCCGCTCGCGCGGCGTGATCTGGCAATCGGTGAGCGCGGTGCCGGTGCGCGACCCGACGGGAGTCTTCGTCGGCTATCGCGGCACCGCCGCGGACATCACGCCGCGCCGCCAAGCCGAGGCGCGCGCCGAATACCTCGCGACCCGCGACGCGCTGACCGGCCTTCCGAACCGCGTGCTGCTCGCCGACCGCGGCGCGCAGGCCATCCTGCAGGCGGCGCGCAGCCGCACGCAGCTCGCACTGCTCCTGATCGACGTCGACCGTTTCAAGCTGGTGAACGAGTCGCTCGGCCACCAGGCCGGGGACGCGCTGCTGCGCGAGGTCGGCGCGCGCCTGGAGAGCCTCCTGCCGAGCGAAACACTGGCCCGCCTGGGCGGCGACGATTTTGTCCTGATCCAAAACATAAGGAATACGGAGGAAGCTGCAGCCATCGCGCAGCGCATCCTCGGCGTGCTGGCGCGGCCGTTCAGCGTCGAGGGGCGCACGCTCAACGTCGGCGCCTCGATCGGCATCAGCGTCTATCCGGGCGACGCGCGCGACTTCGCCGAGCTGCTGCGCAACGCCGATGCCGCCAAGTACCACGCGAAGGAGAGCGGGCGGGGCACCTGGCGCATGTACGAGGCGGCGATGCACGCGCGCTCTGTGGAGCGCCTGCGCCTGGAGAACGAGCTGCACGGCGCGCTCGCGAGGAGCGAGCTCGTGCTGCACTGGCAGCCGGTGGTGCGCGGCCGGCGCCTGGTGGCCGGCGCGGAGGCGCTGGTGCGCTGGAACCACCCGGACCGGGGCCTGCTGCTGCCCGGCGACTTCGTGCCGCTCGCCGAGGAGTGCGGCCTGATCCGCTCGATCGGCGAATGGGCCTTCGAGCGGGCGCTGTCGCAGGCGGGCGCCTGGCAGCGCGCGCACCCCGGGCGCTGCTGGATCGCGGTGAACGTGTCCGCGCCCGAGCTGGCCCAGCACCAGTCGTATCTCGAGAAGGTCACGGCCGCGCTGCGCGCGAACGCGGTGGAGGCGTCCTCGCTCGAGCTCGAGGTGACCGAGCGCGTGCTGATGTCGAGCCTGGAGGAGAACATCGAGACGCTGCGCCGCCTCGGCGAGCTCGGCGTGCGCATTTCGATCGACGACTTCGGCACCGGCTACTCCAGCCTCGCGTACCTGCGCCAGCTTCCGGTGCACAAGCTGAAGATCGACCGCTCCTTCCTGCGCTCGATCGACACCCATGCCGCCGACGAGGCGATCGTGCGCGCGATCGCGGTGCTCGCGAAGACGCTGAACATCTCGGTGGCGGCCGAGGGCGTCGAGAACGAGGCCCAGCTCTCGCGCGTGCTCGCGCTGGGCTGCGACGAGTGGCAGGGCCACTACTTCAGCGCCCCGGTCGACGGCGCGGCTTTCGAGAAGCTGCTCGGCGCCGAGGCCTCGGCCAAGGCGGCGGGCTAGTCGAGCTATTTCAGGACCAGGTGCGACAGCGCCCAGGAGACTAGGCTGAAGATGATCGCGCCGAACACGCCCGGCCAGAACCCGGCGACGTGGAACCCGGCGACGAACGAGCCGACCGCCCAGAAGAGCAGCCCGTTGATCACGAAGATGAAAAGCCCGAGCGTAAGGATCGTGACCGGCAGCGTGAGGAGCACGAGGACGGGCCGCACCAGCGCGTTCACCAGGCCGAGCACCAGGGCCGCGGCGAGCGCCGCGCCGGCGCTCTCGACGCTCACCGACGGCATGAGGTAGGCGACCGCGGCGAGCGCCAAAGCGTTGATCAGCCACACGACAAGGATGCGGAGCATCCGCTACGATCGCACGGGGACGTTACACGGGATATCGAAATGACCGATCTGGAACGCGCACTTGCCGACGTGGTGATCGCCAACCGCATCCTCGCCCACGAAGGCATCGTCGATGCCTATGGCCATGTCAGCGTGCGCCATCCGCGCGACCCGAAACGCTATCTGCTCGCGCGCTCGCTCAGCCCGGAGATGGTGCAGCAGGCCGACATCATGGAGTTCGACCTGGATGGCACGCCGGCGGGCGGCGACTCGCGCCAGCCCTATCTCGAGCGCTTCATCCACGGCGCGGTGTACGAGGCCCGGCCCGAAGTGCTCGCGGTCGTGCACGCGCACGCCGAGGACGTGCTGCCTTTCGGCATCACGTCGACGCCGCTTCGTCCGGTGATCCATTCGGGCAGCTTCATGGGCGCGGAAGTGCCGGTCTGGGACATCCGCGAGCGGTTCGGCGACACCAATCTGCTGGTCACGAACATGCCGCAGGGGCGCGACCTCGCCGCGCGCCTTGCCGGCAACAACGTCGCGCTGATGCGCGGACACGGCTTCGTCGCCGCGGCGCGCTCGCTGATCGAGGTGGTGCGCATGTCGGTGTACGTGCCGCGCAACGCTCGCGTGCAGATGGCGGCCATGCAGCTCGGCGAGGTGAAGCCGCTCTCGCGCGGCGAGATCGACGCGCGCAACGCCGGCTACAAGCCGCACTCGCCCGAGACCTGGCGAGCGTGGGAGTACTGGGCGACCCGCGCGGGGTGCGCGGAGCTGCTGCAGAAAAAATAAATCGGGGTCAGACCCCAAAAAAGAAGAATCGGGGTCTGACCCCGATTTATCGGCAGCCGATTTCGCCGCCTTCGGCGAAGTAGGTCGTGCCTTCGGCGCAGCGCAGCGGCTGCGCCGGCGGCCGGGCGCGGCAGGTGTAGCGCGGGCCCTTGGCGGAGTCCCCGACCAGGGTCCAGCCGGCGGGGCAGCGCGGCGTGGCGCTCTGACCCGGCGTGCCGACGGTGAGCGAGGCCTCCTTCGCGCCGACGCAGGCTTCATTCCCGGCGCCGGAGACGCGCACGCGGTAGGCGCCGGGCCGCTTGTATTCGTAGCGCGCGGTCTTGGTGCGGCTGTCGCCGAGGTTCCACGCGATCGGGATGCGGCCGCCGTCGCCGGTGTCGATGGTCGCGCTGCAGGTGAGGTCCAGGAGCGACGGCCGCTCGATCGTGACCGAGATCACCACGTCGCTGCCCTTGCCCGAGAGCACCTGCACCGACACGCTGTCCAGGCGCGGCGCCGCTGCGCCCGCGCCGGCCCAGGCGAGGAGCGCGAGCCCCACGACCCGACGCCGCATCAGCGGCCTCTCGGCTTGCGCAGGTTCGGATTGAGCCGATCGATGTCCGCCTGCACCTGGTCGCGGCTGCGCTCGTAGATCACCTCGCGGCCCATGACCTTGCCGGCGTAGGCGAGGCCGTTCCGCGTGGGCGTGAGGGTGCACCTCACATTGTGCACGCCCTCGCCGATCACCACCTCGATCAGGTCCGCGCGCTTGTTGAGGACCACGACCTCGATCAGCTGTCCGTTCTCGGTGCGGAGCTTGATTTTCTCGTTCGTCATGTCGAAGTCCCCTCCACGCCCGCGCAGTGTAGCGCGGCGGGACAGACGAACAAACTACTCGGGCGACAGATACTGCTAGCGATCGAACTTCGCGATGGCCACGACGATGCCGACCGCAAGCAGGATCAGCACCAGGGCGGCCGTGAACGAGACCGCCGCGAGGATGAGGAGCGGCAGGACGAGGAACAGCGCCGCGAGCACCCAGGGAACGTTCTGCGGCATCTTGCCGAAGTCGAGGTCGCGCTTGCTGCGGCGCCCTAGCGCCTGGGCGAGCGCTCGCCCCTCGAGCCAGGAGAAGAATACGAACGCCTCGACGAAGAAGCTGCCGATGAGCACGAACGGCGCGAGCATCATGCCGGGCAGGGCGAGGAGCGCGTGCCGGTCGGCGAGGAAGATCACGGTGGCCGCGGTGCACGCCACGCTCACCAGCACGAAGAGCGCGACCATCGGGACGACGAAAGCGGCGCGGCGCGAAAGGTACTGACGAAACCCCTGTGCCTGGTGGAAGCGCGAGAAGAGCTTCATCGCGTCCCGGTACGTTTTTTCGAGCGGCAGGTATTGCGCAAGCGCCGCCTGGGCCGGCGCCTCAGGGGTTTGTCGATTTGGCGTCGCCATCTCGGCCTCCCGGCTTATTCGAGGCGTCCAGCATACGAACCCGGGCGCGGCCCCGCAGCGACTATTTCCGCACTTTCCCCGAAAGGCTCATCTCTTTTCCGGCGGAATGCCACGGATCGGCGCCGAGAACTTCGCGTGCGCCGCAGGGTCGACCGGCCGGTGCTTCACCTTCGTGCTTGCGGCATCCTTACCGAGGAAATTGTCGCCTTTCCAGTTGCGCGCCGGCCGGATGGGACGGGGAACGAAGCCGCCGCCGCAATTGGGGCAGACGTTGGCTAGAACCTTCTCGACGCACGCGGCGCAGAAAGTGCACTCGTAGCTGCAGATGCGCGCGTCGAGCGCGTCCGGGGGCAGGGGCTTGCTGCAGTGCTCGCAGGTCGGCCTGAGCTCAAGCATCGCGCCCATCATAGGTCATTCGGGGATGGCGATGCCCGAGCCGCCCATTTCCTTCGGGTAGTCCTTGAGCTTCGTCAAACCATCGTGCATCGGGAGCTTCGTCTCCTGGTAGTTGACGTGCACCCCGGCGCGGAACGGAAACTCGGGGATCACGGCGGCATAGACGTCGGTAACTCCCCAGCCCGGGTGCTCGGTGAAGAGATGCCCGCCGCATTGCTTGCACCACTTGCGATAGCTCCTCGGCGTCTTGTTGTAGGTGCCGATGCTCTCGGCCCCGCGCGTGACCCGCAGCGCTTCGGGCTTCCAGAGCGTGAAGGCGTTGACCGGTCCCGCCGACCAGGTGCGGCAGGATTCGCAGTGGCAATAGCCCATCGCCGCGGGCGCGCCCGTGACGGTGAAGTGGACGGCGCCGCAGAAGCAGCTCCCTTCGTAGGTGGTAGCATGCTGCGCGCGCTCGGGGGCGCGGGTTTCGGTTGCAGTCGTCATGATCGGATCCTTTGGTTGGCCTTAGCGGGTGCTAGTCTCCCTGCCGCGCTGGCCCGCGTCTTGGCCGAGGCTCCGCGTTTATTGACCGCAACTCCATGGATGCCCTGTCGGACGTTCTGAATTCGGTTCGCCTCGAGGGCGCGGTGTACCTCAACGCCGAGTTCACCGCGCCGTGGTGCATCCGCGGCGAGCTCGGCCTCGCCAGCGTGCGGCAGCGCCTCGTGGCCTCCGAGCACGTCGCGTTCTTCCATTTCCTGACCGAAGGCCGCTGCAAGGTGCGGCTCGCCGACGGCGGAGAGGTGCTCGAAGCATCCGCCGGCGACCTGATCCTCTTCCCGAAGGAAGGCAAGCACCTGATGGGCACCGACCTGCAGCTTGCGCCGATGGAGGCGCAGGCGGCGCTTACGCCCGACCCCGAGAGCGGCGCCGAGCTCTTCCACATGCGCCACGGCGGAGGCGGCGCCGCGACGCGCTTCGTCTGCGGCTACCTCGCGCTGAGCCGCAGCGTGTTCCGGCCGCTGTTCGAGGCGCTGCCGCGGCTCGTCTGCATTCCGATGGGCGAGGGGCCCGCGGCGGCGATGCTACGCGAGCTCTTCCGCGCCGGCGTGCGGGAGTCCACCGCACTGCGGCCTGGCGCGGGGTCGATGCTCGCCAAGCTCGCGGAGCTTCTCTTCGTGGAGGCGCTGCGCCGCCACATCGAACGCCTGCCGCCCGGCGGCAGGGGCTGGCTCGCCGGAGTGCGCGACGCGCAGGTCGGACGCGCGCTCGCCCTCCTGCACGCGGCGCCTGGGAGGCACTGGACCGTTGACGAGCTGGCGCGCGAGGCGGCGCTTTCGCGCTCGGCGCTCGCCGAGCGCTTCACCGCGCTGGTGGGCGAGTCGCCGATCCAGTACCTCATGCGCTGGCGCCTCGCGCTCGCGGCGCAGGCGCTGCGCTCTGGCGCGGACGCGATCGCCCAGCTCGCCGAGCGCAGCGGCTACGAATCCGAGGCGGCGTTCAGCCGCGCGTTCAAGCGCGAGTTCGGCATGCCGCCCGCGGCCTGGCGCAAGGCGCTTCCAAGATAGAACCTGCTCCGGCGGCTTAAGACGTCCACTTGTGCCGGCGGTCGCAGACGTCGATCGGGTCGAGCATCTCGGCGCTGCCTTCGTAGCCCGCGATCCTGGAGCGCAGGCTTCGATAGAGCGCGCCGTCGCTCGACCTGCAGGCGACACCCGCGTACTTCCCCAGGTTGTGCATGCTCGAGGGATAGAGGCGCATCAGATCCTCGTATCCGGCGTGCAGCTTGCTCCATTGCGGCGGCTGCACGGGATCGTCCACAAACGGGATGCCGCCGCGCCGGGTGTCCACCAGCCAATAGAGGCGTGCGTACATGCCCATTCCCTCGAACGCCCGGGTTTGCTTGGCGACCTGCAGGGCAAATCTCTCGTAGCGCGCCGCGCTTCCGCCCCACTTCGGCTCGTAGTGCCGTGCCATCGCGAAATAGATATTGTGATATTCGGGGTGCTCGCGTACCCCTTCCTGGAACACCTCCGCGAGCTTCGATTCCGGAGCTCCCTGGTCCGTCATCACGCTGAGCAACAGTGCGTAGGGCGCAGCGCATCCGCGGCCGCGCGCGCGCAGCTTCGTCAGGATCTCCATGGACTTGTCGAGCCGCTCGCGGAACAGCTCCCAACCTTCCTTCGCGACCGTGTCCGCGTAGCCGCCGCCGCGGGCCTTCCATGCGTAAGCGCGCCAGTAGATTGCCTCCGCGTACAGCGCCGCGTTCGACTGGGGCCGCGCCTGCTGCCATGACTGGATGTCGTTGAGATCCTTGGTCCAGGTATTCCAGGCCTCGAAGTTCTTGTAGAGCCCGTCTCCGTACTGGGAGAGCTTCCAGCGACCGTCTGGAAATCGATCCTTGCCGGAGCACCATTGGTCGTAAAGCTCGTCGAGTGCCTTAAAGTCCTTGGCATGGAACGCCCTCTGTACCAGTGCTTGCCCCTCGAAGAAGAACAGCGCCGAATCCGGACAGGGAACCTGTTTCATGAGTTCGCTGCTTGTGCACATCACCAGCGCTGGTCCGGGCATGGGCTCCGACGAGATGCCGATTTGAGGCTGCGCCGGCGCGCACCACAGGCTTGCAGCCAGGGCGCATGCGGCTGCGCGGAGCAGGCGGGATGCTTGCTTTTTCAGGGCGTGGCGTTCGGCTGTGGCTCTCATGGCTCGTTCCATACGAGTTCTTTTGACGGGCTGAGCATATCGGGAGGCGGGCGGGTCGCGAATGAAGCACATCACGATTCGACCGAGAAGGGCGTGCGCCCGACGCCTAGCGGCGTAGGTGGGTATAAACCTTCGGCAGGTACCGGTGAAAAAGATAAACATTCACCGCGCCGCCGCCGAGATAGACGAGCCAGAAAAACCAAAGCGACGCGCCGCGCGCGAGCGACTGCATGAACGCCAGGGTAACGAGGCTCCAGGGAAGCGTCAGCGCGATGAGCGCCCCCATGAAATTGCCGTCGCCATAGCCGACCACGAGAATCGTGCAAAGAAGAACCGTGACCGCGTAGAGGACCAGCGCCGAGGCTTCGAGCCTGTTCACCGCCCGCCCCTCAGGCACGCGGCGGCGCGGTCGCGGCAAACGAGGGGCGCGCCGCGAGCGCGTCGTACCAGCCCGCGAGCTTCGGATGCTTCGGGCGCCAGAGAAAATCGGGATTGCGGAGCTCGAGGCCGAGCGCGGCGCCGAGCGTCATCTGCGCCATGTTGAGCGCGCCGCGCATGTGAGGATGGCCGATCTCCTTCTCCCAGAGGCCGACCATGCGCCGCGCACGTTCCGTCTCGTGCGCGATCACGCCCGGAGAGCGTTCGTCCCTGGGGCGCGCCAGCTCGCGGCCCCAGACCGCGAGCCCGTCGAGCAGGCTCCTCGCCAGCGCCTCGAGCCGCCGCGCCTCCAGTCCTGCGGGGCCGGAGGGCAGCTCGAACGCCGGTCTTCCGTCGAGGCGGTCGAGGTAGTCGCAGACCAGCGCCGATTCCTCCATGCCGACGCCGTCGTCGCGCACGAGATAGGGCACGCGTCCGGACGGATTGATCGCGTAATAGGGGCTCTCGGCGGCGCGGGTCTTCGCGAGCACGATCTCCACCCGGCTTTCCAGCTTCTTTTCGAGCACCACGATCCGCGCCATGCGCGCGTAGGGCGACCCGGGAGTGATGTAGAGCTTCATGTCCGGAGCTTTCAGCGGTATGGATAGTCCATCTGCGAAGCGATGCGCTGGCGCGCGTCGGCTCCCGCGAGTTTTTGCACCAGATGCAAGCCCAGGTCGATCGAGGCGGACACGCCGCCCGCGGTGATGACATCGCCTTCATCGACCACTCTTTCCCGGACCACCTCCCCGCAATAGGGCTCCAGCTCCTTGTAGACGGCCGGGTGGGTCGTCGCGCGGCGCCCCTGAAGAAAGCCCGCGGCTCCCAGGAGCAGCGCCCCAGTGCATACCGAGATCTTGAGCGGCACGGAACGGGCCGTCTTCAGCCAGTCGATGAAACCGCGGTCGTGCCGCAAGTCCCTGGTGCCGAATCCGCCGGGAACGAAGAGCAGGTCGTACGAATCCAGAGGCTGGTCGACCGCAGCGGCCTCCATGCGCAGGCCGCGATCGTCGACCACCGAGCGTGTGGTGGAGCAGATCCGCCAGTCGAAGTCGTCGAGGATTTTCATCGACTTCAACCGGGTAACAGGATCGTAGAACCCGACGAAATCGAGCGACGTCAGGCGGTCGAACACCACGAAAGCGGCTTTCATTTCGGCACCTCGCAGTGCCGACAAGAATGCCATGGTTCTGCCGGCGCCGCGAGAACGGCGCCCTGCGCAGGCGACGCGGGCAGGCTCATCGCCATCGAACCGTGGCTGTGCGTAGCCGGCACGGTAATGCCGAGCATTCCGACGAGCGCGACGATCGCGAGGCCTACGACGAATTCGACCAGCGCATTTCGCATCAGCGGCTGCAGCCGGTTTCGCGGCATGAGGATCGTCCGGTTCACTGCGGCAATAGCTAGGATGAGGGCGAAGAGCGCGATCTTGAGCGCCAGCAGCCGGCCGTATTTCGATTCGAGCGCCATCGATACCGGGCTCACGGTGTACCAGGTGTTGACGACTCCGGAGAAGAGCAGGACCGCCATGCACGCGATCCCCAGGGTCGAGAACCGCGCCGTGGCCGACGCTGCCGCTCGCATGGCGCCGGCGCCGTCCTTCAAGGCACGCCGCAGCACGAGAATCAGCGGAAGCAGCGCGCCCAGCCAGGCGCCGGCGGCGAGGATGTGCACGCTGTCCGCCGCCAACCGCACCGGGCCACCCGCCGCCGCATGGCCGCTTCCCGAAATCGTCACCAGCAGGAGTCCGGCAAACAGCGCGCCGGACGCAGGACGCGCCGGACCGGCCAGCAACGCCGCAAGCGCCGCGAGCAGGGCCAGGCGCACGAGCTCGAGCTTGCCGAACTGCGTTGCCGTGAGCAGCGTCCACACCGTTTCGGGCTGCACGGCCTGCGCGAATGGCAAGCCGCTCATTCGCGGCAGCTCGAGAGCGAGCCAGCCGAGCGCGCTCGCGAACGCCACCGCCGCGCACCAGGCCGCGATCGGCCGGAATGCCGGTCCTGGCTGCCGATCGGGCGACACGGCGAGCGCGTACGCGCACTGGCCGAAGAGCAGCAGGACCGAGGCGAAATGCAGCGCCCGCACCGCCGCGAGCACCCCGTCTCCCGCGCCCATCGTTACTTGCCCACTTCGAACGTGTAGTCGCCTTCCGTAGCGTGCGTATCGACGGAGAGCACTCGCCAGAAGACGCGATAGGTCCCGTTGGGCAGAGGCGGCAGCGACACGCGCATGACCCTGCGGTCCGACGGGTCGATCTGCTTGTCCTTCTTGTCGACCTGGCGGCCGCCGGAGTCGAGCACCCGGATCGTGCTGAACGCGGCCTCGAGCTCCGCGGTGAACCGGAGCCGCACCTCGCCAGGCGCGCTCGCCACGGAGCCGCCGACGCTCGGCGATGCGCGGTCGAGAAACGCGTGCGCCCCGGCGTTCGTGGCCGCCAGCGCGAGGAGGAGCGCCGCCGCGGCGATGCGCGCGCTCTTCAAAACACGGGCTTCCCGAGGCTTTGCGGGAACAGATCGTCCAGGAAGAAGTGGAGCTGGACGAGGACGCCATTGCCGCCTCCGGTGCGCGAATTCACCGGAATAACGGCCTCGAGGCCGAGCTGCACGTAGCGTCCCGCCCAGAGCACGCCCGGGTTCACGGTGCCGGTCCAGCCGCCTGCCTCGCGATCCACCGGCTTCTGCAGGTCGAATTCCACCAGCAGGATCATGCGCCGGAACGGCTCCGGCATGCCGACGTCCTTCACGAAGGAATGCAGGTAGGGAAGGCTGTACTGGACCGAGCCGCCGATTCTCAGGACGTCCGGATGGGGCTCGACCGCGGCATTGCCGTCGGCGTCCACGGTGGTGGAGCTCGAGCGCGAAGGAATCGCGAGCCCGAACGCGCCCGTCACCGCGAGCGGCCGCAGGAACTTCGCCCCCTCGGGCAGCTCGCCGAAGCCCTTGCCGACGAAGAGCGTCGGCGTGAAGGTGCTGAAGGATTCCGCGCCCACCGCCTTCGCACCCGTGCCGCCGATGTCCCAGTCGAGCCCCACGGAGGCGATCGCCTCGCCGGGGTCGTTCTTGTAGAACTGGTACTTCACGCTCGCGGCCCAGTTGTCGAAGCCGTCGGTGACCGTACCGTCGGCCTGCTGCTGACGCAGGTAATCGGCGCTGAGCCCGACGCCCAGATTCGGCGTGAGCCGCTTGTCGTACTCCATCGCCGCGCCCGTCTCGCGCGCGCCGGGACCCTCGTCGGTGGCGCCGAGCCGGCGCTGGCTGATCGTGGGCAGCGCCAGCTCGTCCGCCACGAAAGGATCCTCCGTTGCCGGCGTCGCCGGGAAGAAACGCTTGCCCGCAAAGCCGTGCGCAAAAGCATTTGATGGCACAAGCGCGAGGGCGATGCTGAGCGCGGTGAAGCAGCTCAGAGAACGCTTCACCGCGATGCGCAGAGGATGGACGTACAAAGCCGCATTTCAAATTCCCGCTTCGGGTTTCAAGGAATCTTGCCGGTGGAGTGGTGCGCCGCGCCGTCTCACGGATGGTCGTGGCTTCACACTTTCGCGGGCTTCCCGAGGAAGCGGAGCGTGATCGCCAGCCGCGCGCCGGGCCCATGCACGGCCGCAAACAGAAGGCCCGCCATGAACGTAAAGTGATCGACGAAGAAGCCGAACTCCGTCTGACTTGCGGTCCAATGCGACGGACCATGAAACGCAAAAGCGAGGAAAAGCACGTAAGCCGCCGCGAGCAATGCGGCTTCAGCGAAGAAGGCTCCGGTCAGGAGGCAAACGGCCAGCGCCAGCTCGAACAGCGCAGCGAGCCAGGCAAGAAGCTTCGCCGCAGGGAAGCCGGCCGACGCGATATAACCCGCCGTGCCATCGATATCCATCAACTTGAATGCCAGTGCCATGAGAAAAACCGCAGCGAAAATCAAGCGTCCGACGAGAACGGCCGCGGTCGCCCATGCCGGGGTTTGTGGATTGCTCGTCATCGCAACTCCTCGTTCATCACTATTGGTCGGTACAGCGGCCAAATCCAACGTCGACGTTTTCTTGGTCGCGTCATCTGAGGCCTAACGTCCGCGTTTTGCCTCGCCGCATGCGCAGCGTAGCGAGTTGAAGGCGTCGATCAACAACGCGCTGTTAGACCGCATGATTTGTCGCCATTGGGTTGTAGAGCACCCCATCTTTGTTTTGCATCGGTGCGGTTCGCACAAAACCGAGCTTTTCATAAATTGCCACCGCGTTGTTCGAGGAGTTTACGGTGAAGCCTCCAGGATTTCCGGCAGCAAGGCAGTCGGTCCGCGCAACGCTCCAATGCGGTCTAACGTTCGCGTTTTGCCGCGCCGCACGCAGCGCGTAGCGCGGAGAGAAAGGCGGAATCTTCCCCCGGTTTCATTGACACCCCGTTGCTCGAGCCTGCTGTTCGAACGTCGCAGGCGGCACGTAGTGCAATGATGAGTGAAGACGCTCCTGGTTGTAAAACGAGACATAGCTCCGCAGCGCGAGGCGCAGCTGCTCATCGGTGGCGAAGCGGACACCGTGATAAATCTCGGTCTTCATCGAATGGAAAAACGATTCGACGTAGGCGTTGTCGGTCATCTTGCCGGGGCGGTTCATGCTTTGGCGAAACCCGAGCTTGGCAAGGCGCTCGCGGAAGGCCGTGGCGCCGTATTCCAGGCCCCGATCGGTATGGAACACCAACGCCTGCCGCGGCCGGCGGCTGCGCACAGCGCTGTCTAGCGCCGCCAGCGTCAGACGGACGTCTTTCCTAGGCCCGAAGCTCCACCCCACGATGCGCCGGCTGTAGCGGTCCATCACCACCGCGAGGTAGCGATAGAGCGCGCCCACCTTGAGGTAGGTGATGTCACCCACCCAGACCTGGTCGGCGTGCGTGAGCTCAAGCTCGAGCTGCTCGTTTCGCGGACCGGCGTAGTAACGCTGCAGCCCCGGGCTGGTATAGCGGATCGTGGCAACGCGCGCCTTGATCGCGTGCCTGCGCATCAGGCGTGCGACTCGGTTCTCCCCCACCCGATGGCCACGGCTGCGTAGCACACGGTGCACCCGCGGGCTGCCGTAAGTTCCGGCGCTTTGCGCATGCACGCTGCGGATCTCGGCTGCCAAGACCTCGTCCTGGCGCTCACGCTCGCTACGCTCGCGCGAGCGCCAGGCGTAGTAGCCGGCTCGCGTGACCCCATAGAGCCGGCACATCATCGTAACGTCGTGCTCGTCCCGGTTTACTTCGATGAACTCGAAGATCTCCGCTTTCGACCCGAAGCAAACCGGATGGCTTTTTTTAGGAGCTCGTGCTCCTCCTTGAGCACCTTGTAGCGGCGCTCGAGCTCCTTGAGCCGTCTCAGCTCTGCCGTGGTCTGCACATCGAGCTTGGAGGCTCTGGCCACGATCACCCCCTCCCTGACCTGTCTACGCCAGAGTGACAGCATGAACGGGTGAATGTCCAGCGCAGCCGCGACATCCTTGATCTGCACGCCGGGCAAGCTGCTTAACCTCACCGCAGTCGCCTTGAACCGATCCCCGTACCTCTCGATCCTGCGAGGCCCTGCCTTTGCCACAACCCACCTCCGACCTGTTAGGCCGGGGTGTCAACTAAATCGGGGGAAGATTGGCGTCGGTCA
>DATMJC010000026.1:0-23916 GCA_035554435.1 Burkholderiales bacterium
GCCCATGGCGATGCCGGCGACGTGCGCCTTGATCGGCACCCCGGAGTCCATGAGGGCGAGGCTGCCGCCGCACACCGAGGCCATCGACGAGGAGCCGTTCGACTCGGTGATCTCGGACACCACGCGGATCGAGTAGCCGAACTCCTCCTGCGTCGGCAGAAGGCCCACCAGCGCGCGCTTGGCGAGGCGGCCGTGGCCGATCTCGCGGCGCTTGGGCGGCCCCACGCGCCCGGTCTCGCCGGTCGCATAAGGCGGCATGTTGTAGTGAAGCATGAAGCGCTCGCGGTACTCGCCGGTGAGCGCGTCGATGATCTGCTCGTCGCGCCCGGTGCCGAGGGTGACGGTGACCAGGGCCTGCGTCTCGCCCCGAGTGAACAGCGCCGAACCGTGCGTACGAGGTAGTACTCCCACCCTCACTGAAATGGGCCTGACCGTGCGCGTGTCCCTGCCGTCGATGCGCGGCTCGCCGTCGAGGATCTGGCCGCGCACGATCTTCGACTCGAGGTTGAAGTAGATGTCCTTCAGCTCGTGCGGGTCGATCTCGACCCCGATCTGCTTCGCCTCCGCGTCGAGCTGCTCGGCGACCTTCTTGCGGATCTCCTGCAGGCGGGCGTTGCGCGCCTGCTTCTGCTTCATGCTGAAAGCCTCGCGCAGGCTCGCCTCGGCCAGCTCCGCTACGCGGCCGATGAGCGACTCGTTCTTCGGCGCGGCCTTCCATTCCCAGGCCGGCTTGCCCGCGACCTCGGCGAGCTCGTGGACCGCCTGGATCGCGGCCTGCATCTGCTCGTGGCCGTAGACCACGCCGCCTAGCATGATGTCCTCGGAGAGCTCGAGCGCCTCGGATTCCACCATCATCACGCCCTGCTCGGTCCCGGCGACCACGAGGTTGAGCTTGGACGACTCCTTGAGCTGGCTCATGGTCGGGTTGAGGACGTACTGGCCGTCGACGTAGCCGACGCGGCAGGCGCCGATCGGCCCGTTGAAGGGGATGCCCGAGAGCGTGAGCGCGGCCGATACCGCGAGCATGGCCGGGATGTCCGAATCGACCTCGGGGTTGAGCGAGAGCACGGTCGCCACGACCTGGACTTCATTGAAGAAGCCATCCGGGAAGAGCGGCCGGATCGGGCGGTCGATGAGCCGCGAGGTCAGGGTCTCCTTCTCGGAGGGCCGGCCTTCGCGCTTGAAGAAGCCGCCGGGGATCTTCCCCGCGGCGTAGGTCTTCTCGACGTAGTCGACGGTGAGCGGGAACCAGTCCTGGCCTGCCTTGGGCTCCCTGGCGGCGACCACGGTGGCGAGCACCACCGTGTCGTCCATGGTGCAGACCACCGAGCCGTGGGCCTGGCGCGCGATCTCGCCGGTCTCGAAGGTGACGTCGTGGCTGCCGTAGCGGAAGGTTTTCTTGATCGGGTTCAAATGCTTTCCTTTACTTACGTGGCGCAAAATAAAAAGCGCTCATCGGGACGACGAGCGCTTCTTGACTACGCCATCTGAAGGTTTACTTGCGTAGGCCGAGCTTGTCGATCAGGCCGCGGTACTTGTCCGCGTCCTTGCGCTTGAGATAGTCGAGGAGCTTGCGGCGCTGGCTGACCATCACGAGCAGCCCGCGGCGCGAATGGAAATCCTTGACATGAGTCTTGAAGTGCTCGGTGAGGCCGTTGATGCGCTCGGTCAGGAGCGCGATCTGCACTTCCGGCGATCCGGTGTCCTTGCCGGAGCGCTGGTAGTCCTTCACCACCTTCGCTTTCTGCTCGACCTGCAATGCCATCTCTGTCTCTCTTCACTTTTCTGAGCCCGCGATTTTAACCGAGCGCGCCATTCGTCACAAGGTTTTTGGATGTTTATCAGCCGCTTGCGCCACCAATCGGAGCGGCCGCAGCGTGCCGCCGGGCGCCGCCTGCCCCAGGCCGATCACCGCGCCGCCTGCGCCGTAGACCGCGCGCAGGCCCTCTCCCGGAAAGGATTCAAGGGATTGGCCGTTGCGGAAGCGCGCTTCCTGCGCGGCGTCGAGCTCGGCGCGCGGCAGATCGGCCAGGAGCGATTGGAGAGATAGCAGGTGTTGCTGATTCCGTGACGACAAAGCCTCCAGTGGCACCGCGTCCGCGACGCGCCAGCGCCCCGAGGCGATGCGGCGCAGCGCCGTCAGGTGCGCACAAGTCCCCAGGGCTTCGCCGATGTCCTCGGCCAGGGTCCGAACGTAGGTCCCCTTGCTGCAGCGAACGCGCAGCACGAGACGCGGCGGGTCGAATTCAATTTTTTCAAGCTCGGCAATGCGCACCCGGCGCGCCTCGCGGCTGACCGTCTCCCCCTTGCGGGCCAGCGCATAGAGCGGCACGCCGCCTCGCTTCAGCGCCGAGTGCATGGGCGGCACCTGCTCGATCTCGCCCTTGAACCTCTGCAACACCCCCAAAAGATCCGGCTGGGACACCTGCGCGGCTTTTCTTTCGATCACCTCGCCTTCGGCGTCCCCGGTCGTGGTCTTTTCGCCCAGCTTGAGCGTGGCGAGGTACTCCTTGTCGTCCGCCAGCAGGTGGCCGGCGAACTTGGTCGCCTCGCCGAAGAGAACGATGAGCAGCCCGGAGGCCAGCGGGTCGAGCGTGCCGGCATGGCCCGCCTTTTTGGCAACAAAGGCCCGCTTGGCTTCCTGGAGGGCGCGATTCGAAGTAATCCCGACCGGCTTGTCGAGCAGCAGCGCCCCGTCGAGGGTCACGTCGGCCGGTTCTTCGTCGAATCGATCAGGCGCGAAAGTCGGTCGCCGCGCTCGACCGACTCGTCGTACTCGAAGCGCAGCTCCGGAGTCGTGTAGAGCTTGATGCGCTTGGCGAGCTGCGAGCGCAGGAAACCCGACGCGCGGCGCAGCCCCTGGGTTGCCTCCGCAACGTGCGCTTCACTGAGAGTGGTGAAGAAAACCTTGGCATGCGAGAAGTCCGGCGAGACGTCGACGCCAGTGAGCGTGATCATGCCCACGCGTGGATCCCGCAGCTCGCGCTGCACGAGCTCCGAAAGCTCGCGCTGGATCAGGTCGCCTAGCTTCTGGGGACGGCCCGTTGATCTCTGGCGCTTCACCGAAAAAACGTGGTCTGTCCCTGATTCAGAGGCTGCGCGCCACTTCCAGCACTTCGAACACCTCGAACTGGTCGCCTTCCTTGATATCCGAGAAGTTCTTGAGCGACATGCCGCACTCGAAGCCCGCCTTCACCTCGCGCACGTCGTCCTTGAAGCGCTTGAGCGAGTCGATCTCGCCGGTGTGGATGACCACGTTGTCGCGCAGCACGCGCACCTGCGCGCTTCGCTTGACCATGCCTTCCTGGACGTAGCAGCCCGCGACGGTGCCGATCTTCGAGATGCGGAATACCTGCCGCACCTGGACCATGCCGAGCACCGATTCCTTCTTCTCGGGCGCGAGCATCCCGGAGAGCGCCGCCTTCATCTCCTCGACCGCGTCGTAGATGATGTTGTAGTAGCGCACCTGGATGCCGGCGGACTCGATCAGCTTGCGCGCAGTGGCGTCGGCGCGCGTGTTGAAGCCGATGATGACGGCGCGCGCGGCCATCGCCAGGTTGACGTCGGACTCGGTGATGCCGCCGACGCCGGCGTGCACCACGCTCACCTTGACCTCTTCGGTCGCGAGACGGGTCAGGGCGTGAACCAGCGCCTCCTGCGAGCCCTGCACGTCGGACTTGATCACCAGCGTCAGGACCTTCTTCTCGCCCTCGCCCATCTGCCCGAACATGTTCTCGAGCTTGGTCGCCTGCTGCTTGGCGAACTTCACGTCGCGGAACTTGCCCTGGCGGAAGTTGGCGATCTCGCGCGCCTTCCGCTCGTCGGCGATCACCATCATGTCCTCGCCGGCGTTCGGCACCTCGGAGAGGCCCTGGACCTCGACCGGGATCGAGGGGCCGGCTTCCTGCACCGCCTTGCCGTTCTCGTCGAGCATCGCGCGCACCCGGCCATAAACCGCGCCGGTCAGGACGATGTCGCCGCGCTTGAGCGTGCCGGATTGCACCAGCAGCGTCGCCACCGGGCCGCGACCCTTGTCGAGGCGCGCCTCGATGACCACGCCCTTGGCGGGCGTATCGGTCGATGCTTTCAGCTCGAGCACTTCGGCCTGCAGCAAGACCTGCTCGAGGAGCGCGTCCACGCCCTGGCCGGTCTTGGCCGACACCGGAACGACGGGCGAATCGCCGCCGTACTCCTCCGGCACGACGCCGTGCGTCAGCAGCTCCTGCTTCACCTTCTCGGGATTGGCCTCGTGCTTGTCGATCTTGTTCATCGCCACGACCAGCGGCACCTCGGCCGCCTTGGCGTGGTTGATCGCTTCGATGGTTTGCGGCATGACGCCGTCGTCGGCCGCCACCACCAGGATCACGATGTCGGTAGCCTGCGCGCCGCGCGCCCGCATCGCGGTGAACGCTTCGTGGCCGGGCGTATCCAGGAAGGTGATCACGCCGCGCGGCGTCTCGACGTGATAGGCGCCGATGTGCTGCGTAATGCCGCCGGCCTCGCCCGCCGCCACCTTGGTGGTGCGGATGAAGTCGAGGAGCGAGGTCTTGCCGTGGTCGACGTGGCCCATCACGGTTACCACCGGCGGGCGCGGCTGCAGGTCGGCCGCCGGGGCCTCGTCGGTTTCGACCAGATACGCCTCGGGGTCGTCGAGCTTGGCCGCCTTGGCCTTGTGGCCCATTTCCTCCACCAGGATGATCGCGGTCTCCTGGTCGAGCACCTGGTTGATCGTCGCCATGGTGCCGAGCTTCATCAGCGCCTTGATGACCTCGGCGGCCTTCACCGACATGCGGCGAGCGAGCTCGCCCACGGTGATGGTCTCGGGCACCGCGACTTCCCGCACCAGCGGCTCGGTGGGCGCCGCGAAAGCGGTCTGCTCGCCGCTTCCGCCCGGCCGGTGCCGGCCGCCGCCGCGGGCATGCCAGCCTCCGACGCCGCCGCCGGCGTCGCCGCGCGTCTTGATCGTGCGCCGGCGCGCGGAATCGTCGCGCAGCACGGTGGTCGGCTTCGCCTTCTTCGGCTTCTTGTCGGTCTTCGCCTCGCCGGTCGCCGGCTTGGGCGCGTGCAGCGTGGTCGCGGGCGCGGCCGGCGCTGCGGCCGCGGCTGCCGCTTCGGCCGCCTTCTGCTGCTCGGCGGCCTTCTGCTCGGCCTCGCGCTTCTCGCGCTCCTGCCTTTCGCGCAGCTCGGCCGCCTGCAGCTCGGCAAGCTGCTGCTGGCGCCGCGCCTCTTCCTCTCGCAGCTCCTTTTCCTTCGTATCGACTGCCGGCGGCGGCGGTGGGGGCGGAGGCGCCTCGGCGGCGACCGCCGCGGCGGTGACCTCCGCCGGGTCGCGCTTGACGAACACGCGCTTCTTGCGCACCTCGACCTGCACCGTGCGGTACTTGCCGGTGGCGTCGGTCTTCTTGATCTCGCTCGTCTGCCTGCGGGTGAGCGTGATCTTGTTCTTCGCCTCGGTCGAGCCGTGCGCCTTGCGCAGGTACTCGAGCAGGCGCGACTTGTCCTGCTCGGAGAGCGCGTCGTCGGGCTGCCTCTTGTCGACGCCGGCCGCGCGCAGCTGCTCGAGCAGCACGGAAGGCGGGACCTTAAGCTCGCTCGCGAATTGGGCTACGCTCGTTTGCGCCATCGTTATGCGGATTCCTTGTCCGTGAACCAGTGAGCGCGGGCCGCCATGATGAGCTTCTTGGCGGCCTCGCCGTCCATGGCGGTGAGCTCGGAGAGCTCGTCCACCGCGAGATCGGCGAGGTCGTCGCGCGTCTTGATGCCCCCTTCCGAGAGCTTGGCGGCGAGCTGCGTGGTCATGCCCTCGAGCTTCAGCAGCTCGGGGTCCACGCCCTCGACCTTCTCCTCGTTGGCGATCGCGGCCACGAGCAGCGCGTTGCGCGCCCGGGTGCGCAGCTCGTTGACCGTGCCCTCGTCGAACGAATCGATCTCCATCAGCTCGGTGATCGGCACGTAGGCGACCTCCTCGAGCGTCGAGAAACCCTCCTGCGCCAGGATGTCGGCCACTTCCTCGTCGACGTCGAGCTTCTCCATGAACTGCTGCTTGATGCGACCGCTCTCCTCCTGCTGCTTCTTGGTGGACTCCTCCTCGGTCATGAGGTTGATCTGCCAGCCGGTGAGCTCCGAGGCGAGGCGCACGTTCTGGCCGCTGCGGCCGATCGCGACCGCGAGGTTCTCCTCGTCGACTACCACGTCCATGGCATGCTTTTCTTCGTCAACGACGATCGAGCTCACTTCCGCGGGAGCCAGGGCGCCGATCACGAACTGGGCCGGGTCGGCCGACCACAGCACGATGTCCACGCGCTCGCCGGCGAGCTCCTGCGTGACGGCCTGCACCCGCGACCCGCGCATGCCCACGCAAGTGCCGATGGGGTCGATGCGCTTGTCGTTGGTGTGCACCGCGATCTTCGCCCGGATCCCCGGGTCGCGCGCCGCCGACTTGATCTCGAGCAGCCCCTCCTCGATCTCCGGGACCTCGAGCTCGAAGAGCTTCATGATGAACTCCGGCGCCGTGCGGGAGAGGATCAGCTGCGGTCCTCTCGCCTGTCTGTCGATTGTCTTGACCCAAGCCCGCACCCGGTCGCCGATGCGCAGGTTCTCCTTCGGGATCATGTGGTCCCGGGGAAGCATGGCCTCGAGACGACCCGATTCGATGATCGCGCTGCCGCGCTCCATGCGCTTCACCGTGCCGGTGACGAGCGCGTCGCCGCGCGACAGGAAGTCCTGCAGGATCTGCTCGCGCTCCGCATCGCGGATCCGCTGCAGGATCACCTGCTTCGCGGTCTGCGCGCCGATGCGGCCGAACTCGACGTTCGGCAGCGGCTCCTCGATCACGTCCTCGACCTTGGCGTCGGCCTTGCCGCGGTCCTGCGCCTCCTCGACCGACAGCATCTGGGCCCGGTTCCATTCGGGGGTGTCGTCGGGCAGCACCTTCCAGCGGCGGAAGGTCTCGTAGGTGCCGGTATTCTTGTCGACCGCCACCCGGACGTCGATGTCCTCGGTGTACTTCTTCTTGGTGGCCGAGGCGAGCGCCATCTCGAGCGCGCCGAACACGATGTCGCGCGGGACGTTCTTCTCGCGCGCGAGAACGTCCACCAGCATCACCAGCTCCCGGTTTCCTGCCGCCACTGCGCTCACCGCCACTCTCGTTCCCTCACAATTCTGGTATCAGCTTTGCCTTGTCAATGTCGTCCAAGCCGAGCCGGACGATCCGTCCTTCGAGCTCCAGGCTCACCTGCCCCGCCTCGGCGCCGCGCAGCACGCCCACGAACCTGCGACGCCCTGTCTCGTCCGGCGTGCGCATCCGCACTTCGGCCTTCTGGCCGGCGAAGCGCGCGAAATCGGCCTCCTTGCGCAGCGGCCGGTCAAGGCCCGGCGAGGAGACCTCCAGCCGCTCGTAATCGATCCCCTCGACCGCCAGGACGCGCGTCAGGTGCCGGCTTGCGGCCGCGCAATCGTCGAGCGTCACGCCCCCGGGCTTGTCGATGAAGAGGCGTAGCAGCCTTCCGCCATTCGACGCCTGCACATCGACCAGCTCGTAGCCCATGCCGGCCATCGCCGGCTCGACGACATTTTCGAGGCGCAAACAAAAAATGGGCCGAAGCCCATCGCTAACCGAAACAAAAACAACCGCTCTAAAGCCTTTGAAGTATAGCCGGATTTCGCAGCTCATGCCAGCGTCCAGGCGCGAGGTCGGCGGGCAGGCTGATCGGTCCGTAGCGCAGTCGCACGAGCCTGCTCACCGGATGGCCGAGCGCCTCGAAGAGACGGCGAACCTCGCGGTTGCGGCCTTCCTTCAGTACCACCCGATACCAGCGGTTGCTGCCTTCGCCCTCGCGGTGGTCTTCGATGCGCTCGAACCGAGCCGGCTGACCGTCGAGCTCGATGCCCGCAAGTAGTTGTTTTTTCTCCGCCGGGCGCAGCTCTCCGCGGATCCTCGCGGCGTACTCCCGCTCGAGCTCGTAGCGCGGGTGCATGAGGCGATTCGCGAGCTCGCCCGAGTCGGTGAAGAGCAACAGGCCGGAGCTATTCAGGTCCAGCCGGCCGACTGCAACCCACCTGCCCGGCGGCAGCGAAGCGAACACGGTGCGCCGTCCCTGCGGGTCGCTCCGCGTTACGAGCTCGCCGGCCGGCTTGTGGTAGAGCAGGACGCGCGGCTTCTCCGCCGTCGCTGCCTTGACGGGCTTTCCATCGACCGCGATCTCGTCGCCCGGACCCGCCCGGGCGCCTAAGCTGACGACCGAGCCGTTGACGCTGACCCGGCCGGCTGCGATCCAAGTCTCGATTTCGCGACGCGACCCGAGGCCGGCCGCCGCGAGAACCTTCTGGACTCTTTCAGCCGTCGGTGCCGGTAGCCCGCTGCGGCTCTTCGTGCTCGACGGCGCGGGGCTCGGCTTCGCTGACTTGCTGGACGGGCGCGGGCTCAAGCTGAAGGGTCGTGGCGATCTCCTCGAGCGCCGGCAACTCCTCCAGCGAGCGCAGCCCGAGGTCGTCGAGGAAGTGCCGCGTCGTGGCGTAGAGCGCCGGCCGGCCGGGGGTCTCGCGGTGGCCGACGACGTCGATCCAGCCGCGGTTCTCGAGCGACTGGATGATCTGGCTCGAGACCACGACGCCGCGGATGTTCTCGATGTCGCCGCGCGTGACCGGCTGGCGGTAGGCGATGATCGCCAGGGTTTCCATCACCGCGCGCGAGTAGCGCGGCGGCTTCTCGGGCGACAGGCGCTCGAGGTAGGGCTGGAACTCGAGGCGCGTCCGGAAGCGCCAGCCGCTCGCGAGGCACACCAGCTCGACCGCGCGGCCGCTCCAGTCGGCGCGCAGCTCCTCCAGCAGGTTCTTCAGCGTGTCGGCGGCAATCTCGTTGTCGAACAGGCGCTTGAGCTCGGACAGGGGCAGCGGCTCCTGGGCCGCCAGGAGCGCGGCCTCGAGGATACGCTTGGCTTCTTCCGGGACGGCGGGGGCGGCGGCGTTTTCCATGGCTACCTACTATACCTAGTTGCTCACCTCTTAGAAAGTCATTCCTCTAGTGGCTCGATGGCAACCTGAGCGTCGTTGGCCCCGGGCTGCGCCGTGGTGTAGCCGAGCTTGACGTAGATCGGTGCGAAGCACTCGGACTGGGTGATCTCGATCACCAGCTCGCGCGCGAGCTCGAGCAGCGCGAGGAAGGTGACCACGAGCACGGCTACGCCGCGCTGCGGCTCGAACAGCTCCCCGAACTCGAGCACCCGGCGCTCCTGCAGCGCACGCAGGATCGAGCTCATGTGGCTGCGCACGGAGAGCTCCTCGCGCGAGATGTGGTGGTGCCGGCTCAGGCGCGCACGGTAGAGCAGCCCGCGCCAGGCCTCGGCGAGGTCCTGCGGATGGACCTGGGGCAGCCGCTCCGCCACCTGGCGCTCGATCCACACCGAAATCGCGACCACGTTGCGCCCGGCCTGGGGCAGCTCGTCGAGCGCCTGCGCCGCCTTTTTCATCTGCTCGTACTCGAGCAGGCGCCTCACCAGCTCGGCGCGCGGATCGTCCTCGGCGGGCTCGGCCGCCGGCGGCCGCGGCAGCAGCAGCCGCGACTTGATCTCCATCAGCATCGCCGCCATGACCAGGTACTCGGCCGCGAGCTCGAGGTTCTTGCTGCGCATGATCTCGACGTACTCGAGGTACTGGCGCGTGAGGGGCGCCATCGGGATGTCGAGGATGTCGAGGTTTTCCTTGCGGATGAGATAGAGCAGGAGATCGAGCGGACCCTCGAAGGCCTCGAGGACGACCTCGAGGGCATCGGGCGGGATGTAGAGGTCGTGCGGCAGCTCGATGACCGGCTCGCCGTAGAGCTTGGCGACGGGTCCGTTGACGTTGGCGGCGGCGTTCAGTGGCACCACGTTCATGGGTAGGATAATCCCATAGCTTCGCGCACCTCGCGCATGGTTTCCGCCGCCAGGCGCTTCGCGCGGTCGCAGCCGTCGGCGATGATGTTTTTTACCAACGTCGGGTCGTCGAGATAGGCGCGGGCGCGCTCGCGCATGGGCGCGAGCTCCTTGTTGATCGCGTCGATGACCGGCTGCTTGCAATCCAGGCAACCGATGCCGGCGCTGGTGCAGCCGTCGTGCGCCCACTGCTTGGTCGCCTCGTTCGAATACACGAGGTGGAGCGACCAGACCGGGCACTTCTCGGGCGTTCCCGGGTCGGTGCGCTTGACCCGCGCCGGGTCGGTCGGCATGGTTCTCACCTTCTTCGTCACGGACTCCGGCTCCTCGCGCAGCGAGATGGTGTTGCCGTAGGACTTGGACATCTTCTGCCCGTCGAGGCCGGGCATCTTGGGCGCCTCGGTGAGCAGCGCCTCGGGCTCGACCAGGATCCGCTTGCCGCCGCCCTCCAGCCAGCCGTACAGGCGCTCCTGGTCGCCGCGCGTCAGGTTCTGCTGCTCGTCGACCAGCGCCTCGGCGCGCGCGAGCGACTCGGCCTCGCCGTGCTCCAGGTACTTCGTGCGCAGCTCGCCGAGCAGGCGCGCCTTCTTCGTGCCCATTTTCTTGACCGCGGACTTGGCCTTTTCCTCGAAGCCCGGCTCCTTTCCGTAGAGGTGGTTGAAGCGCCGCGCCACCTCGCGGGTGAACTCGACGTGCGGCACCTGGTCCTCCCCCACCGGCACGTAGCGCGCGCGGTAGATCAGGATGTCGGCCGACTGCAGCAGCGGGTAGCCGAGGAAGCCGTAGGTAGAGAGATCCCGGTCGGCGAGCTTTTCCTGCTGGTCCTTGTACGTCGGGACGCGCTCGAGCCAGCCGAGCGGCGTCATCATCGAGAGCAGCAGGTGCAGCTCGGCGTGCTCGGGGACCTGCGACTGGATGAAGAGGATCGCCTGGTTGGGGTCGATGCCGGCGGCGAGCCAGTCGACCACCATGTCCCAGCCGTTCTCCTTGACGTTGTCCGGCTTCTCGTAGTCGGTGGTGAGTGCGTGCCAGTCGGCGACGAAATACAGGCACAGGTATTCGGCCTGCAGGCGCACCCAGTTCTTGAGCACGCCGTGGTAGTGACCGAGGTGCAGGCTTCCCGTGGGCCGCATGCCGGAGAGGACGCGGGTTTCGTACATTCTTATAGGTTCACTATTGCACGAACCAGGGTCTCGATCAAATCGCCGAGCGGCGCGAACAGCCGGCCGAGGTAGCGCCCGTCGGCGAGCTGGGCGTCGGCGACACTCGCGATGATGAAGGCGAGCAGCAGGTAGCCGCCCCAGCGCTCAGCCTTGCTGTATTGCCGCGAGAGGCGCCGCGGCAGGATGCCCGCGACGATGCGTCCGCCGTCGAGCGGCAGGATCGGCAGCAGGTTGATCACCATCAGCACGATGTTGACGACGACGCCGGCAATCGCCATCTGCACCAATGGATTGTGCAAGTTGCGCGACAGCTCTACGCTGAGCTTCAGGAGTATCGCCCAGCCCAGCGCCATCGCAAGATTGACTCCGGGCCCGGCAGCGGCGACCCAGGCCATGTGCTGCTTCGGTTTGCGCAGAGCCGAGTAGTTGACCGGCACCGGCTTGGCCCACCCGAACGCGAACTTGCCTCCGGATAGCGCGATCAGTATGAGCGGCACGATGATGGTGCCGTTCACGTCGATATGCCGCAGGGGATTCAGGCTGACGCGGCCCTGCGCATAGGCTGTCACGTCGCCGAAGTGGCGCGCTACATAGCCGTGCGCCGCCTCGTGCAGTGTGATGGCGAGCAACAGGGGAAGTGCATAGATCGCGACCGTCTGCACTAGATGGGTGAGATCCATCTTTTCGCGACAATCTTATCAGACGGGCTCGACCGAAAACGGCGCGAGCGATCCCTTGCCGACGCGCAGCACCTGCGGCTCGGCTTTCGTAAGATCGATGACAGTGGAGGGCTCGACGCCGCAGGGACCGCCGTCGACGATGACATCGAGCCCCGCCTCGAGCCGCGCGCGGATTTCCTGCGCGTCGGCGAGCGGCGCCGCTTCGCCCGCGACGGTGAGCGTCGCCGAGAGCATCGGCGCGTCGAGCTCCGCGAGCAGCGCGTGCGCCGCGGGATGGCCCGGGATGCGCACCCCGATCGTCTTGCGGCTGGTCGCGCGCCGCGGAACCTGCCGGCGCGCCGGCAGGATGAAGGTGTAGCTTCCAGGCGTCACGCGCTTCAGCAGCCGAAAGCACGCGTCGTCCACGATCGCATACGCCGAGATCTCGGCGAGGTCACGGCACATGAGCGTAAGGCGGTGGCGCTCGTCGACGCCGCGGATGCGGCGCAGCCGCTCGAGCGCCGTGGTGGCGCCGAGGTCGCAGCCGAGCGCGTAGCACGAGTCGGTGGGATAGGCGACGAGCCCGCCCTGCTTCACCGCCTCGGCGGCGATGCGGATCAGCCGCTTCTGCGGATGCGTCGCATGAACCGAGAGAAACTGCGCCATCAGCCCCCCGCGAGGAACTCTTCGATCAGCCGCGCGGCTTCCTCAGGCTGATCGTGATGGAGCATGTGGCCCGCGTCTCGCATCGTCACATGCTTGAGTTTCTTGAAGCAATTTCTGCGCTCTGCGTGCTGAGCGTCGCTGAGTCCGAGCCGTTTCAGCGTGTCCGACTCGGCCGCGTCGACCCACAGCACCGGCGCGCTCACCTCGCGCCAGCAGGCCTGCACTTCCTCGATCCGGTAAAGCAGCGGGTTCACGATCTTGTGCGCCGGGTCGCTGCGCAGGACCACGGTCGCGCCCTCCTCCCTGCCCCAGTGGCGCGCGAGGAAGTCGGCTTTTTCTCGCGTCAGCCTTGGATTGCCCGCCCGCAGGCGCTCGGCGAGAGCGTCGAAATCCTTGTAGGGACGAAGCGTCGGCGGCTCGTGCAGCTCGTTCAGCCAGCGCGCATAGCGCTTCGGCGCCTGCTCGGGCCGGGTCGGCGCCATGCCGAAGCCTTCCAGGTTCACAAGCTTCGCCACTCGTGCAGGGCGGATGCCTGCATACAGAGCTGCCACATTGCCTCCGAGGCTGTGGCCCGCCAGATTCACCGCATTTTCACTTTCGAGCTCTTCAAGCAACCGGTCCAAGTCGGCGAGATAGTCGGGAAACCAGTACGAATCGGACCGTCCCCACTCGGTAAGGCCATAGCCGCGCCAGTCGGGCGCATAGACGTCCCAATCGCCCCGGAGCGCATCGACCACGAACTGGAACGACGCCGAGACATCCATCCAGCCGTGGAGCAGGATCATCCTGGGCGCGCCCGAGCGGCCGGACGGCGGCGGCCAGCGGCGCACGTGGTAGCGCAGGCCGCGGATGGCAAGGAAAAGCGACTCGCTTGCTCTCAATGCGCGAACCCGAAATCGACCTGCGGGCGCCGGCCGCTGACGAGGTCGGCGAGCGCCCTGCCCGAGCCGCAGGCGAGCGTCCAGCCGAGCGTGCCGTGGCCGGTGTTGAGGAAGAGGTTGGCGAGCCGCGTGCCTCCCACGATCGGCACGTTGCCGGGCGTCGCCGGGCGCAGCCCGGCCCAGCTCTCGTAGGTCGTGATGCTGCGCAACGCCGGGAACAGGTTCATCACGCGCCGCGCGATCGCGGCGCAGCGCACCGCGCTCACCGCGGTGTCGTAGCCCGCGAGCTCGGCGGTGCCTGCGGCGCGCAGCCGGCTGCCGAGACGCGAGATCACGATCTTGTGGGCTTCGTCGGTGAGGCTCACCGTCGGCGCGGCTGCGGCGTGCTCGGGGCCGAGCGGCAGCGTAATCGAGTAGCCTTTCAGCGGATATACCGGGATCGACACGCCGAGCGGCTTGAGCGCGAGCCGGCTGTAGCTCCCGAGCGCCACGACATAAGCATCGGCCCGGAGCTCCTTTTCTTCGTCCTCGTCCACAATCGTCACGGCGCGCACCCTACCGCCCTCGGCTTCGATCGCCTTGATCGCAGTGTCATATCGAAACCGGACGCCACGCCGCGCCGCCAGGCGCGCCAGCTCCTCGGTGAAGCCGCGAGCGTCGCCCGACTCGTCGCCCGGCGCGTAGACGCCGCCGGTGACCGGAACCTCGGACTCCCGCAGCGCGGGCTCGAGCGCAAGGCACTCGGGCGCCGACTTCACCTGCCGTACGATGCCGAGCGCGCGCGCGGACTCGGCATCGCGCGCGAGCACCTCGAAATCGTGGCCGTCGGTGGCGAAGTGCAGGATGCCGCGGCTCAGGTGGTCGTAGCGCAGCCCGGACGTCTCGCGCAGCTCGCGCAGGCAGTCGCGGCTGTATTGCGCGAGCCCGGCTAGCGCGCGGCAGTTGCGCTCGAAGCGGCCCGGCAGGCACTCCAGGACGAAGCGCAGGCCCCACATCCACTGCGCCCAGTCCAGCCGCGCCCGAAAGGCGAGCGGCGCGTCCTCGCGCCCGAGCCAGCGCAGGATCTTGGGGAGCACCGACGGCTTCGCCCACGGCTCGGCGTGGCCGGCCGAGATCTGGCCGCCGTTCGCGAACGAGGTTTCCATCGCGGCGCTCGGCTGGCGCTCGATCACGCTGACCTCGTGGCCCGCCTCGGCGAGGTACCAGGCGCTGGCCACGCCGACCACGCCGGCGCCGAGAACGAGCACTTTCACTCGATTATCATAGCGCCATGCCTCTTTTTGCCATCGGCGAGCGCCGGCCCGAGCTGCGCGGCGAGCATCACTTCATCGCCCACGACGCGACGCTCGTGGGCAGCATCGTGCTCGAAAACAACGTCAACGTCTGGTTTCAGAGCGTCATTCGGGCGGACAACGACCAGGTGACCATCGGCGAGGGCTGCAACATCCAGGACGGCTCGGTGCTGCACGTCGACCCGGGCTATCCGATGACCCTCGGGCGCCGCGTCAGCATCGGCCACAAGGTGATGCTGCACGGCTGCACCATCGGCGAAGGCTCGCTCGTGGGGATCAACAGCGTCGTCATGAACGGCGCCCGCATCGGCCGCAGCACGCTGATCGGTGCCAATACGCTCATTGCCGAGGGCAAGCAGATTCCCGACGGCGTGCTGGTGATCGGCTCGCCGGGCAAGGTCGTGCGCGAGCTCAGGCAGGAGGAAAAGGATTTCCTGCTGAAGATCGCGCAGGGCTACGTCGAGCGCTCGAGGCTCTACCAGGCCAGCCTGAAGCAAATCTAGTTACTTCGGCGCCATGCGGATGGCACCGTCAAGCCGAATCGTCTCCGCGTTCAGCATCTCGATCTCGACGATCGCCTTCACCATTTGCGCGTACTCGGCGGGCCGCCCGAGGCGCGAGGGAAACGGTACCTGCTTGCCCAGGGAGTCCTGCGCGTCCTTCGGCAACCCGGCGAGCATCGGCGTCTCGAAGATGCCGGGCGCGATGGAGCACACGCGGATGCCGTTGCGCGAGAGGTCGCGCGCGATCGGCAGCGTCATGCCGACGATGGCGCCCTTGGAGGCCGCATAAGCGGCCTGGCCGATCTGGCCGTCGAAAGCGGCGACCGATGCGGTGTTGACGATCACGCCGCGCTCGCCGCCGGCGTTGGGCGAGGCCTTCGCCATCGCGTCCGCGGCGAGGCGGGTCATGTTGAAGGTCCCGATGACGTTGACCGTGAGGACCTTCTGGAACCGGCCGAGATCGTGCGGCATCTCCTTGCCGAGGGTGCGCTCGGCGAGCGCGATGCCGGCGCAGTTGACCAGCACGTGCAGGCCGCCGAATTCCTTCAGCGCGAGCGCGACTGCGGCCTTGCCGTCGGCCTCGGAGGCGACGTCGCACTTGATGAAGCGGCCGTTCAGCTCGCGCGCCAGCTTCTCGCCCGCCTCGGCCTGAAGATCGGCCACCACGACCCTGGCGCCGTTCTCCGCCGCCATGCGCGCTGTCGCTCCGCCGAGCCCCGAGGCGCCGCCGGTCACCAGGAACACGCTGTTCTTGATCTGCATGAAAGACCCCTTCGGAAATTCGGGAATAAAGTAATTCGGCCCGGAAACGCTCGGAATTCAAAGATAATTCTACCCGCCATGCACCTCGGCTTCGGGATCCGCTTCAACGATTTGTACGAGCGCGAAGGGCTCGAGCGCATCGACGCCGCCTTCCTGGGCTTCCTCGGCCAAGGCGACGCGGCCTTGCGCGATCGCCTGGTCGCGGCACGGGCGAACCCTCCGGTAACGAAGGAGGAGTCGGATCTCCTGATCGCGGCGGCGCCGCACGTCGAGGACTTCATCGCGCAGCTCTTCGGTATCGAGGCCGAGGCGCGGGCGCTGGCCGCGAAGCACCACGAGCTCGCGCCGCTCTATTCGGTGAAGCGGCTCTTCGTGCAGCGGCGGGCGATGCACAAGGTGAAGCCGGAGGATGCGCGGCCTGACGGATTCGAATTCACGACCGAGCTCGATTTCGCGCGCAAGGTCACGGAGTGGACGAAGGACGAGGCGGCGCATGCGTCGCAGCTCGAGGCTGCGGCTCGCTATGCCGCCTGGGCCGCCACCACGCCCGCGGGCAAGGCGAAGCACCGCCACGGCGTCCTCTTCAAGGCGCCGCGCAAGCTCGATTACATGCGCCTCGTGCCGGTCCATACCGAAACGAAGCGGGGTTTTCCCGAGCACACGCTCGAGCATCTGCGCGAGCGCCAGGGGTTCGAGCTCACCGACCGCGGCACCGATCTCGTCGGTGCGCTCGACGAGTCGAACTACTGCATCTGGTGTCACGAGCAGGGCAAGGACTCGTGCTCGAAGGGGTTGAAGGAAAAACCGGCGAAAGACGCCGACCCGGCCGCGAATTTCCCTGTTTTCAAAAAAACAGTGTTCGGCGTGCCGCTGAACGGCTGCCCGCTGGAGGAGAAGATCTCCGAGTACCAGATGGTGAAGGCGCGCGGCCAGCCGCTCGCCGCGCTCGGCATCATCGCGGTGGATAACCCGATGGTCGCGGGCACCGGGCACCGCATCTGCAACGACTGCATGAAGGCCTGCATCTACCAGAAGCAGGATCCGGTCAACATCCCGCAGGCGGAGACGCGCACGCTGAAAGACGTGCTCGAGCTGCCGTGGGGCTTCGAGATCTATTCGCTGCTCACGCGCTGGAACCCCTTCGACCTGCGCCGTCCCTATCCGAAAGCGCCCACCGGAAAGCGTGTCCTCGTGGTCGGCCTCGGGCCGGCGGGCTTCACCCTGGCGCACCACCTGATGAACGACGGCCACACCGTGGTGGGAATCGACGGCCTGAAGATCGAGCCGCTCGCGGCCGAGGTCTCCGGTGTCGACCCGCTCGGCCACCGGGTTCCATTCCGACCCATCAAGAACGTCGAGGAGCTGAAGGAAAACCTCGGCGAGCGCGTCATGGCCGGGTTCGGCGGCGTCGCCGAGTACGGCATCACGGTGCGCTGGGACAAGAACTTCCTCAAGATCATCCGCCTGCTGCTCGAGCGGCGGCGCCAGTTCGCCATGTTCGGCGGCGTGCGCTTCGGCGGCACGCTCAACATCGACGAGGCGTTCGGCAGCGAGGCTGCCGGCGGCATGGGCTTCGACCATATCGCCCTGTGCGCCGGCGCGGGCCGCCCCACCGTGCTCGAGATCCCGAACGGCTTCGCGCGCGGCGTACGCGCGGCTTCCGACTTCCTGATGGCGCTTCAGCTCACCGGAGCCGCGAAGCGCGAGTCGATCGCCAACCTCCAGATCCGCTTGCCGATCGTGGTGATCGGCGGCGGGCTCACCGCGATCGATACCGCCACTGAATCGCTCGCGTACTACGCGATCCAGGTCGAGAAATTCCTCACGCGTTACGAGGCGCTCGACGAAAGGCCGTTCTGGAACGCCGAGGAGCAGGCGATCGCGCAGGAGTTCATTTCTCACGCCAAGGCGCTGCGGCAGGCCACGTCACCTGCCGAAAGAATCAAACTGCTCAAGTCCTGGGGCGGCTCGACGATCGCCTACCGCCGGCGCATGATCGACAGCCCGTCCTACACGCTGAACCACGAGGAGGTGGAGAAGGCGCTCGAGGAAGGCATCACCTTTGCCGAGGGCCTCTCGCCGACGCGCATCGAGGTCGACGAGTTCGGCCACGCGAAGGCGGTTCAGTTTGTGAATTCAGAAAAAACGACTGTGACCCTTCCTGCACGCTCAGTGCTGATCGCCGCGGGCACGCAGCCCAACACGGTGCTCGCGCGCGAGGAAGGCGTGAGCCTCGCGCTCGACGGCAAGTATTTCCAGGCCTGCGACGAGAACGGCGCGCCGGTGAAGCCGGAGCGCCATTCAGCCAAACCGAAGCACGTGGAGGTGCTGCTGCATCGCCGCCCGGACGGGCGCTTCATGAGCTTCTTCGGCGACCTGCACCCGTCGTACTTCGGCAACGTGGTGAAGGCGATGGGGAGCGCCAAGCAAGGCTTCCCCGTAGTTACCAAAATACTTTCGGATAAAGGTGCCGCGTCGGATCTCGACGACTCTGCCTTCCTCTCGCGGCTCAATCGCGACCTTCGGGCAGTGGTGCACGAGGTGCGTCGCCTCACGCCGCGCATCGTCGAGGTGGTGCTGCGCGCTCCGGTAGCGGCGCGCCGGTTCAACCCCGGCCAGTTCTACCGTATGCAGAACTTCGAGACCCTGGCGATGAAGCTGCCGGGCACCACGCTCGCGATGGAGGGCCTAGCGCTCACCGGGGCGTGGGTCGACCGCGAGAAGGGCCTGATCTCCGTCATCGCGCTCGAGATGGGCGGCTCGGCCGACCTCCTCGCCTACCTGCGCCCGGGCGAGCCCGTCGTGCTGATGGGTCCCACCGGCACGCCGACCGAGATTCCGGGCGACGAGACGGTGGTGCTCGCAGGCGGCGGCCTAGGCAACGCCGTGCTCTTCTCCATCGGCCGGGCGCTACGCGCCGCGGGCAGCAAGGTCATCTACTTCGCCGGCTACAAGTCGATGCTCGACCGCTACCGGATCGACGACATCGAGGCTTCGTCCGACGTGGTGATCTGGTGCTGCGACGAGCCGCCGGGCTTCGCCCCGCGCCGGCCGCAGGACCGCGCCTTTGTCGGCAACATCGTCCAAGCCATGCACGCCTACGCTACCGGCGCGCTCGGCAAGCAGGAGATTCCTTTCTCAAATGCGGATCGAATCATTGCCATCGGCTCCGACAAGATGATGGCCGCGGTCGCGCTCGCCCGCCACGGGGTATTGAGTCCTCACCTGAAGAAGAACCACGTCGCCATCGGCTCCATCAACTCGCCGATGCAGTGCATGATGAAAGAGATCTGCGCCCAGTGCCTGCAGCCGCATGTCGACCCCGCGACCGGCAGCACGACCTACGTCTTCTCCTGCTTCAACCAGGACCAGCCGCTCGACCAGGTCGACTTCGGCGCCCTCGCCCAGCGCCTGGCGCAGAACGGCGTGCAGGAGAAGCTCACCGCGCTCTGGATCGGCCGCTGCCTCAAGCTGCTCCCGCCCCCCGCCGAGCGCAAGGCCGCCTAGGAATCAGGGCCGTCGCGAAAGACAGTACGCCGCATGATGCAGCCAGCAACTGCGGTTCTCTGCGTGCTTGTCCAAACGCAGGGAACGGACCTTCTCCGCGCCGCCACCAGCAAACGCTTTCTGCAAACGAAGCTCGGCGGACCTGGTCCGAGAGCCGACGCACGGGTAGATGCCCACCTGCCCGACGAATCGCGCCCTCCAGCCCGCGGTGCTGCGCATCGCTTTGAGAATTCGGCCCCAGCCCGTCTTCAGCGTAAGGGGCACGACGAGCCGGCCCCCTGCCCGCAACGCGTCGAGCCAAACGCTCGAAAGGTGGTTGACGCCGGCGTTGACGAAAATCGCATTGACCGACCCGGGTTGTGCGAAAAGCCGTCCCCGGCCACAACTTCCACCTGTCGATAGTCCCGCAGAGTCCGCCGCGCTCGGCGGGCCAGCACCTTGTCGACTTCGATCGCGATGACGCGGCCTGCTTCGCCGACCATCCTTGCGAGGATCGCCGAGTAGTAGCCGGTGCCCGCGCCTACGTGGCAGACGGATTGGCCGTCCTTCAGCTCGAGCTGTTCGATCAGCCACGCGAGAAAGGAAGGGTGTCCGTTGTTGAGCCAGCGCCCGGGATCGATGGCGACCAATACGTTGTGGCTCAAGTGCCGGGGATCCGCGTCATTAGTCCTCGTGTATCCGAGCCCGGCTTGGGTCCCGCTCAGCAGCCGCCAGGGACCACGACCCAAGAACGCCTCGCGCGGGACGGTGGCGAATGCCTCCACGAGCCGCTCCGATTTCAGGGCGGCGTTCCAGCGCAGCTCGTCGGCGTACCAGCGCCGCTGAAGAGCAAGGTTTGGGGTTCGCTTCAATTTTTCCTCGGTACCGCTTCCATGAGGATCGCCAGCGCGCGCTGCAGGCTCTGGAATCCGGGCCCGCCGCCGCGGTAGTGCCCCACGCGCACCACGACGAGGTCGTGCGAGGGAATGATGAGCGCGATCTGGGTGCCGGAGCCCGCCATGTAGTACGCGTCCCTCGGCACCGGGAAGGCGCCCTCGCCGTTGATCCAGAAGAACGCGCCGTAGATCGGGCGTCCGTCGGCCTGCCATGCGGGAGCTACGGTGCTCACGAATTTGGCGTAGCCCTCGGGCAGGATGCGCTTGCCGTTCCACACACCGTCCTGCAGGTACAGGTTGGCAAGGCGCGCCCAGTCGCGGGCCGACGCGAGCTCGTAGCCTTGCAGGAGAAAGTCGCCGTACGGGTCGGTCTCCATCACCATCGTGCGGATGCCGATCGCGTCGAAGAGCGCGCGTTGCGGGAAGGACAGGTACTCCTCGCCGCGCTTCTCGACCGCAAGCCGTACAAGATAGTTGACCAGCACCGGGTCGCTGTTGCGGTAACGCCCGACGGTGCCCGGCGGCCACTGCTGCGGACGCGTGGCCGCGTAGTGGAATGAGTTGACGGCGCCGGTATAAAGGTAGACGTGGTCGGGATAACCGCGCGCGGGGTCGTAATCCGGGTCCTGCGGCGCGCGGATGCGCAGCCCGCTCGACATGTGCAGGAGGTCGGCGATGCGGATCTTCGCGCGCGGATCGCCGGGGCCTTGCCACTCCGGGATGGGCGCCGGCTGCGAGAGCTGATAGACACCCTGCCGGATGAGGATCCCCATCAGCGCAGCGGTCACGCTCTTGCCCATCGACCAGCTTTCGAGCGGCGTGTGCAGCGTGACGCCTTTGCCGTAGCGCTCGGCGATGAGCCGTCCCTTCCACGTCACCACGAACGCCGCCGTCATCGCCGCCGCCGGCTCGAACGCCGCGTCCAGCGCCTGGTTCACCTTCGCCATGTCGAGGCCCGCGGGCGGAGGGTTCTTGGGCAGGACATCGCCCATCGGCCAGGGCTGCGTCGACGGATCGGGCAACGCGCGCTTCACGGACACCGGCTTGAACTCCGGCGAATCCTTGCCCGACGGAAGCGTCACGCATCCCTGGTCGCCCAGATAGCGCGCCGTGCGCTTGACGCCGTTCGGCAGCGTGACGTGCACCGCCTTCGCGGCGCGATCGATGACGGGCCTGCCGAGCCGGGCGCGTTCCTCGTATGGCCCGGTGAAGAAGCCGACGTTCTCGCGCGCGAAGTCGGGATCGAGCCCGGTAACGAACACCGCCGAGCACATCACCTTGGCGTAGCCCGCCGCGTGGAGCTCCAGAGGGTCGCCGGGCGGCGGCACGTACGGCGTGTCGAGCTCGAGCGCCTTCGCGCGCGCAATGAGCGCATCGTGCCTGGACTGCGACGCGGCCGGAGCGGCCACGAACGTCAGCGCAAGCAGGACAGGCAGCGTTCTCGTCATGCTTCGCCGCCCCGCAAGTAATCGGCCATCGCCTTGAACCGCCGGCGAGTCTCCCATGCGAACAGCATGTTCGCCAACCACCCGAACGCAGCGTCGAGCCATCCGGGGCGCAACTGAATCGCGTAGGTGTACACGAGGTTACAGCTTCCGTCGACACGGTCGTTGAAACGCAGCGACGCCGCCCAGAGCTCGAAGAGGCCCGTGGGCTCCAGCAACTCGGCCGCGGCCTGCCGCGGCGGGTCGTACACGAGAAAGCGCGTGCGCATCGTCACCCCGCCCTTCCAGCCGCGGCCGCGGTTGGTCGAGATCGCGCCTGCATAAGGATGCGTCCCGCCGCCCTCGACGTAGTTCACCTGAAGCAGCGTATCCCAGCGCAGGCGGATCTGGTGGTTGAAGAATGCCTCGAAGGCGGCGGCGCTCGGCGCCGGCATCACGAAGGCGAGCCTTCCATGGGAGGGCTTCACTACTTAGATGCCCATGCCATTTGATAGTGGTGCTCCGTTGAGCCCACTTCACGGAACCCGGCCCGTTCATAGAACCGCCTCGCACCAGGGTTGGTCTTGAGGACGGCAAGCGACATTCGGTTCCATTTCGTCTTGAGTTGCCCGAGCACGGCGCTGCCAATTCCGCTCGACTGCCACCCGGGCGCCACGACCATGGTGTGCACGACACAATGATCGTCGAAGGCCCGCAGATCGACGAACCCGATCACCTGCTCCTCCACCACGATGACCTGGACGGATGCAGGTGCAAGCTGCTCGAAAAACTGCGCGCGCTCCCGCCCGTCGTTCCAAGGCTCGCCCCTCGCCGCAACTACGTGCGATTCCATGGCACTGCGGAAGAGTTGATAGAGCGCCTCCGGATGCTGCGCCTGCGCGGTCAGGGCGACGTTCATAGGCCTCAGGCGCCCTCGATTCGCAACCATGGAACCTGCTCTTTGGCCCGGGCGACCGCGTCTTCCTCGGAGCCGAACACCAGGCTGGAATATCGGTGCAGACAGCACCAAACATCGTCCTCCGGATCGCGCCGATATTCCTCAAACCCGAATGAGCCGTCTGCGCGCGTGAAGATATCCACGCAATAGTCACCGTGCGAATTCTCGAGCGACACGAGCACCTTGTTGCGCATCGATTACGGCGCTTCAGGGCTCCGTCTGGGCTAGCGCTTGCTGGACTGCACATCGGTGACACTCATGGAAAAAGGCAGGCGGCTGTGGCAAAGCTGGAACCCAGCGCAGTTCATGCTGCGCCGGCGCGTCGAGCGGGGTTCCGAAACGACCGAGGAAGAAATCGGCATGCAGTTCGCACGCTTCGCCGGCAGCGGTCTGAAAGAACTGGACCGCCGAATCGAGCGGCGCAATGACTTCGAGCGCGCGAGCGCACTCTTCGGCGACCTCGCGATGCACCGCGCGCAGGGGCTCCTCCCCGGCTTCGATCCCGCCGCCTGGAAGGAAGAGTCGCAGCTTATCGACCACGCACGCTACCCGAAGCTTCTCGTCGAGGATCACTACATACGCGGCGCGGCGCCGCCGAGGATCGCCTGTGCTCGCGCTGGCCAAAGGTGTGGACGATGCTCATCGGTCCGGCGCGTACGGTACTCCAGAGGGCTCGCTTCGCAAACTACTTAGTGCACGCAATAGGTCGCGTCACCGATGGGGCTTGCTTAAGGGTTATATAAAGTATATATAATGAGTCCATGGTCAAGGCGAAGGCCCAGGTCAGCACGTTTTCCGCCACGGCGCGCGATCTCGCGATGCTGGAGGCGGTGGCGCGCTACCACGGCCTGAACAAGAGCGCGACCATCGCGAGCCTCGTACGCAGGGAGTTCTGGCGCGTGTTTCCCGGCGGGACCGACAAGATCAAGCCGGACCGCGGCGCAAAAGTGGAAGGCGAGACATGAATCTACTCAAAGTCCTGGCGATCGGAGCCGGATTGGCCGCTTCGTTCGCCGTTCAAGGTCAAAGCGTCAAGATCGGCGAGCTGAACAGCTACAAGGTGTTCCCCGCCTTTCTCGAACCCTACAAGAAGGGCATGGAGCTCGCGCTCGAGGAGATCAACGCCTCGGGCGGGGTCAACGGCCGCAAGCTCGAGCTGGTGAGCCGCGACGACGGCGGCACGCCGGGCGACGCGGTGCGCGTGGCCGAAGAGCTCATCTCGCGGGAGAAGGTGAACGTGCTCATGGGCACCTTCGCTTCGAACGTCGGTCTCGCGGTGGCGAACCTGGCCAATCAGCGGAAGGTGCTGTTCGTC
>DATMJC010000027.1:0-51779 GCA_035554435.1 Burkholderiales bacterium
GCGCCTTGTCCTCGCCGAGGTCGGCGTTCTGCAGGAACGCCCGGCACACCAGCCCGCCCATCGAATGCGCGACCAGGTGGCAGCGGAAGTCGGCGGGCTTCACCCCGCTGTCCGGGTTGCCGCAGACGAGGTCCTTCACGCGCAGGATGAGCTTGCTCAGGCCTTTCGCGAACGACTCGATGTCCGGCGTCTTGCCGGTGCCGAAGAGCGTCGAAGCCGAGTCGTAGTAGCGGTAGATGATGACCGAGCGGGTCCGGATCGTGCCGGTGAAGTCCGCGTCGTCGATGTCGACGCCGTTCTCGTACACGTCGCCGTACTGGAAGTCCGACTGCAGCCGCACCAGCGGCGATTCGAAGATCAGCTTGCGCGGCGGCGCTTTCGGATCGGGCGTGGCGCGGATCACGGTCGAGCCGATGTTGAAGCCGCAGAACGGGTCTGCCGTGGTCTCGTCGATCTCGCCGCGCGACATGGCATAGCCGCGGACGTAGATGATCGGCCAGCAGCCGTTGGGATCGCTCATGCTCGTCTTCTCCCTGGGGTTTTTCGCAGGAGAGCATCATAATCGCGAGTTTCTGCGCGCAGCCAGAGCGTGGCCAGCCTCCATTCCAGGATTCGCGAACGCCTGCCCGCGATCGAGGCCTCGGCGCTCGCGACCATCGGCCTCGTCGGCGCCTCGCTCTGGCTCTTCATTTCGATCGCGGGCGAGGTCCTGGAAGGCGAGACCAGCGCCTGGGACCGCAGGCTGCTTCTCGCGCTGCGCAGCGCCGCCGACCCGGCGCTGCCGTGGGGACCGGCGTGGGTGCAGGAGATGGCGCGCGACTTCACGGCGCTGGGCGGCGTCGCGGTGCTGACGCTGATGACGCTCGCCGTGACCGGCTATCTCCTGCTCGCGAGAAAGCGCCACGCCGCGCTTGCGGTGCTCGTCGCCGTCGCGGGCGGCCTCATCCTGAGCAGCCTCCTGAAGCTCGGATTCGACCGGCCTCGTCCCGACCTCGTGCCGCATGGGAGCTTCGTCTACACCGCGAGCTTCCCGAGCGGGCATTCAATGATGGCGGCCGTCACCTACCTGACGCTGGGCGCGATGCTCGCGCGCGTTCAGGCGGGCACCGCCATGAAGATCTATCTCCTGTCGGTCGCCGTCGTTCTCACGGTGCTCGTCGGAGTGAGCCGCGTGTATCTGGGCGTGCACTGGCCGACCGACGTAGCGGCCGGGTGGGCGGTGGGCGCGGCGTGGGCGCTCCTCTGCTCGCTCGTCGTGAGACGGCTGCAAGGACGCGGCCAGGTCGAGCCGGCGACGGGCTAGAGGACGCTCGCGACGATGTTGATGCTCAGCGCCAGGATGATGGTGTAGAACGCGAAGGACAGAATGCCGTGCCAGAGCACCAGGTGTCGCATCGGCCGCGAGGTCACCTGCACATCCGAAACCTGGGCGGTCATGCCGATCACGAACGCAAAGTAAATGAAGTCCCAGTAGTGGGGCCTCTCTTCGCCCGGAAAATTGAGCCCGCCCGTGGCATCGGATTCGGGCGTGGCGGGATCGTCGCGGTAGAAGCGGTGGGCGTAGTGCAGCGCGAACATGACGTGCGTGAGGAACCACGAGCACACGATGGTGAACACCGCCAGGGCCACCTGCACGCGGGAAGGCTTGAGGTCGGTGTCCGCGGCCTTCTGAATGAGGAAGAAGATCGCGGCGAGGCTCGCGGCGACCGCCAGGAGCACGAAGACCAGGATGGCGACGCGCCCCTGGTCGTTCGCGAGCACCGTCCGCTGCATCAGCTCCGGCGGGGTGCTCTGCACCACCCACCATGTGGTCATCAGGAACACGACGACCGCACCGTCCCAGGAGACGGCCAGGCGCGCCGCGGGCGGCAGCATTGCGGGTAGCAGGAACGCGAGCGCCCCGGCCGTTACCAGCGCAAGGAATAGGCGGCGGTGGGAGTTCAGCCGCGAGCTGACCTCGGCGCGCGGCCGCTTGGCTGCCTTCATGCCGCCAGTTTAGTCGGCCCGCAGTTTAGTTGGCCCGCAGTTTGGCCTATGGCCCGCGATATCCCGCCGCGACGTGATGCGCCTAGCCTACGACGCCTATGCAGGGACTCGATGCGCGCGCGGCGAGAGCGGCCTGGACCGTCGGGCTGGTCGTCCTCGCGTTCTATACCGTCTACCTGGTGCGCAAGACGCTCCTCGTATTCGTGCTCGCCCTCTTCCTCGCCTACCTGATCGCGCCCCTGGTGAGGGTGATCGAGCGCGTCAACTGGCGCCGGCTCCCGCGCACGGTGTCGGTCGCGGAGGCGTTCCTCCTCGTCGTGGGGCTCGCCACGCTGGGATTCGCGCTCCTGGCTCCGTCGGCTTCCGACGAAGCGCGCAAGCTCGCCGAGCAACTGCCCAAGCTCACGGAAAAGAGCGCGCTCATGGAGAAAATCGAGCTGCCCGCCTGGCTCGAGCCCTACCGCGAGCGCGTCACCGCGCTGGCGCAGGAAGCGATCCAAGACGCGGCGCAGGCCGTGATTCCGCTCGCCAAGAACCTCGCCGCCGGAGCCGTCCACTTCGCGGGAAACCTGGTGTTCGTGGCGCTCATTCCCATCCTCGCCTTCATGCTCGTGAAAGACGGCCCGCAGATCGAGCAGGGGCTGCTGCGCGAGCTGGGGCCCAATGCGCCGCGCCGCAGGATCGTGAGCATCCTTTCGGACCTGCACGAAGCGCTCGGGCAATACGTGCGCGCCCTCGGCCTGCTGGTCCTCGCCACGCTCGTCGCCTACGCGGTCTTTTTTGGCCTGCTGCAGGTCCCTTACGGCATTCTCCTTGCCGCGCTCGCCGCCGTGCTGGAAGTGATCCCGGTGCTGGGCCCGCTCACCGCCGCCGTACTGTCGCTTTTCGTCGCGGGGATTTCCGGGTACGACCACCTGCTGTGGATGGTGGCGTTCTTCATCGGCTACCGCATCTTCCAGGACTACGTGCTAGCACCCTGGCTCATGGGGGGCGGCATCGGCGTGCATCCGGTGCTGGTCATTTTTGGGCTGCTCGCGGGCGAGCAGCTCGGAGGAATCGCCGGGGTCTTCCTTTCGATCCCGGTCATCGCTGCGCTCGCCATCCTCGCGAGGCACGTGCGCGGCAAGGACCCCGGCGCAGCCCTGCAGCCGTAGAATCGGCGAAGCGCCCCAGCGCAAGGAGGAGCCTATGACGCTGAAGGAAGTCCTGGCGGCCAAGGGCCGCCGAGTGATCACGGTGTCCGGCAAGTCAAGCGTCGCCGACGCGATCCGCACCATGCACGCCGAGCAGGTGGGCTCGGTGGTGGTGCCCGACTCGGGCGCGTGCCCGGTCGGCATCTTCACCGAGCGCGACGTGCTGCGCATGTATGCCGAGGGGGACCGGGACTTCGACGCGCTGCCGGTCGAGTCGCGCATGACGTGCAGCGTCATGTTCGGTCGGCTGTCGATGGCGGTCGACGAGGCGCTGGGACTGATGACCCAGCACCGGTTCCGCCATCTGCCGGTGGTCGAGGAGGGCAAGCTCCTCGGCGTGGTGTCGATCGGCGACCTGGTGAAGATCAGGCTCGCCGAAACCGCCGAGGAAGCTCAGGCGCTGCGCGCCTACATCAGCTCCTAGCGGCCAGAAAAAAGGCTAGAGGGCCTTGATGTTCGCGGCCGCCGGGCCCTTCTGGCCCTGCGTGACGTCGAAAGAGACCTTCTGGCCCTCTTTCAGCGACTTGTAGCCGTCCATCTGGATGTTGCTGTGGTGGGCGAAGAGATCCTTGCCGCCGTCGTCGGGGGTGATGAAGCCGAAGCCCTTCGAGTCGTTGAACCACTTCACGGTGCCTGTAGACATTTGTGTCATTCCATTCCTGAATTGCATGTAGTGCGCGGACAAAGCCGAGACGCGCTTCCGGGCGAGATGTTCAAGGGAGGAATTGGACTGCCGCCAGGCACCGCTCGTTGGAGCGGCGGAGAGGGACTGCGAATTCACTGCTTGAGTATCCTGCAGCGCGCACTGTAACACATCTGCGCGTGGCCGGGGCGCTACACCTGGCGCGTCAGGTGCCAGCCGGCGCAGTTGCCGCAGCGATAGGCGCCGAGCGCGGGGAGATTGCGCCGCTCCATGCAACGCGCCGCCATGACCATGGCGTCGACCTGCGACCAGTAGCGGCGCTTGCTGAGACAGCTGCGCTCCTTGGAGGACGTGAAGCCGCTTTGCTGCAGACTGATGGACACCCGCGATTCCTTTACGTTGGGCGCGCAAACTAACACGGTTTTGACCGCTAGTGGCGCGGGCCTTTCCGGCCGCCCTCGTTCGAGTCGGGCGTGGAGCGCCGCGGCGCGCGCGCGGCAGTGGCGTCAAGGAGCAGTCCCACGGCCTGCAGGAACACCGCCTGCGGCACCTCGTCCTCGCCCGAGAGCATGCGCTCGAGGCTGTCGGTGGAGGTATTGAGCGCGTCGCCCAGCGCGTCGAGCCCGTTGCAGAGCTGCACCGCGCGACGCAGCGCCATCATCGGGACTTCGGAGTTCTTCATTCCGCATGGTAACGCCTCGGCGCCTATACTGCCCGCGATGCGCCGTGCGCTCTTCCGACGCACTTTCCTCTGGGCCGCTGTGCTCGCGTTCGCGCCCGCCCGCGCCGACGAGATCACGGAAACGCTGAACACCGTGTGGGAGGTGTTCTGGCAGCAGCAGGGCTACCTGCAGACGGTGTCGAAGTGGGGCGAGCCGATCCGGGTCAGCGTTTCCGGCGCGGGCTCTCAGCGCCATCGCCCGTTCGTGCTCGCGCAGCTCGGCCGCGTGGCGCGCAGCGCCGGGATCGAGCTCGCCGAAGCGCAGCCGGGCGGCCCGCCAGCGAACTTCGAAGTCGAGATCGTTGCCGATGACCTGACGCGCGTCGGGTTCTACTTCGCCTGCCGCACCTTGCGCACGCCGAGGGTCGGGGTGATCCAGCGCGTGAAGATCACCGCCGAGGAGCGCGCGCTGCGGCGCTGCATGCTCCACGAGGCCATGCACGCGCTGGGCATGCCCGGCCATCCGCGCGGCGGGTCGATCCTCTCGTACTACCGCAGTTCGGACGAGCTCACCGCGACCGACGAGCTCCTGCTCAAGCTGTGGTATTCGGACGAAGTGAAGCCGGGGATGTACGCGCTGCCCGCGCTCGCGGTCTTCGCCCGAGCGCTGGCGCAGAGCGCGCCCGAGGGCGAGGCGCGCCTCGAAGCCGAGCGGACCACGGCGCAGTTCCAGCGCAGGGCGCGCGCGCAACTCGAGTCGATCGCCGCCGGCAAGGGGGAGCCGCCGCGGATCCTGTTCCAGTCGTCGACCTTGACGCCGGCCGGGCTCGCGCGCGGCCGGATCCAGGCGCAGCTAGAGCTCGATCAGGCTAAGCAGGCCGATCGATGAGCTTCGCCACCCGCTCGCGCAGCCCCTGCAGGCCGAACGAGACGTCCTGGATCGCGCCGTTCACGAAGAACGTCGGCGTGCCGCGCACGCCGCTCTGCTCGCCGCCTTCGATCTGCTCGCGCACGCGCTGCAGGTAGAGCTGCTCCTGCATCTCGGCCTCGTAGCGCGCCAGGTCTAGCTCGAGGCGTCGCGCGTAGCCGCGCAGGTGGTTGGTCTTGAGATGCGCCTGGTTCTCGAACAGCGCGTCATGCATCGGCCAGAACTTGCCCTGTGCCGCGGCGGCCTCGGAGGCGAGCGCGGCGCTGAGCGCGTGCGGATGCACGCCCTCGAGCGGGAAGTGGCGCCAGACGAGGCGCACCTTCCCGCGCCAATGCTCGAGGATGAGCTTCACCGCCGGCGCCGCCTGCCTGCAGTTCGGGCATTCGAAGTCACCGTACTCGACGATCGTCACCGGCGCGTGCTCGCCGCCGACGAGGTGATCCGCGGCGGCGACCGGGATCGCGAGCTCGAAGGGACGGCTCATCAGACCTTCACGCCCTCCTCGGCGACCACGCGCTGCACCGCCGGGCGCCTGAGCATGCGGTCCTTGAGCGCGCTGTAGTTCCTGAGCTCGGCGACCGGCAGCTCGCGGCGCACGCCCCAGGCGTAGAACACGAAGGCATACGGGTCGAGCACCGAGTAGGCGTCGGAGAGCCACTCGCGTCCTGCGTACAGGCCGTCGATCTGCTTCAGGTAGTCGTGGAAGCTCTTCTTGCCCATCGCCTGCAGCCCGGGGAATGCCGACTTGTCTTCGGTGTAGCGCTCGGGCCGGCCGATGTGCGCGTGCGCGGGATGCACGCTCGAGGCGAAAAAGCCGATGGTCGAGAGCGCCTTCGCCTCCGACACCGCGTCGAGCGGCCACAGGCCGAAGCGCTTGCCGAGGAACGGCAGGATCGCGGTGTTCTCGGAAAGCGGCGTGCCGTCGTCGAGCCTGAGCGCGGGCACGCGCCCGAGCGGATGGATCTTCAGGTATTCGGGCGTCTTCTGCTCGCCTTTCGCGAGGTCCATCTTCTTCGCCTCGTACTTCTGTCCGCTCTCCTCGAGCACGATATGGGCGGCCATCGAGCAGGCGTTGGGGGCGTAGAAAAGCGTCAGCATCGCGGTGCTCCTGTAGTGGTGGGGATTACCGAATTCTAGTTCGCGGCCGCGCCGGCGACCAGCCGCTCGATCTCGGCCGCGAGCGCAGCCGCGTCGTTGGCGAAGTAGTGCGTGTGGGCGCCTGCGCCCAGGCAGAACTCGCTGCGGTCGCCCGCGCGCTCGGCCGCCACCCAGCCGGCGGCGCCGGCTACGGCGACGCCGAACTTCGGCCCGGCGAGCGCCGGGTCGGTGCTCGGCGTCCAGATGAAGCGCCCGACGTAGTCGCCGGAGCGACACGCGTTCACCCATTCGGTCGCGCCGAGCGCCGCGGCGGCCGGGGCGGCGTTGGCGAATACCGGCTCGCGCGCGCCCATCCAGCGGTAGAGCAGCGGAAAGCGCTCCGCGTAGAGGTCGCGCAGCGGCGAGCCGACGGTGACGAGCGAAAGGCTCATCGCGCCGACCAGCTCGCGCAGCCGGCCTTGCGCGTGCAGGTGGCGCAGGAGATCCGCGCTGATCACCGTGCCCTGGCTGTGCGCGACGATCACGACGCGCGCATAGCCCGCGGCGCGCAGGTAAGCGAGGAGCGACGCGTAGCGCGCGAAGATCCGCGCGCGCGGCGGCCGCCGGTTCGGCGGGTCGGCGAAGTAATTGTCGATGTCGAGCACCGCGTCGATGGCGACGCGAAGGCGGCCGAAGGTCCGAGTGAAGCGCGCGCCGAGCGCGGCGAGCGTCAGCGCGCCGCCGGCGAGCCACTTGCCGACTGCGACCAGCGTCTCGCCCTCGAACAGCGCCAGCACGTCGACGGTCCACACGGTGAGCTCGCCGCCGACGCCCATCGTCAGCGTGAAGGTGCGCAGGATGAACGCGAGGTAGAGCACGCTGCCGGCGATCGCGCCGGCCGGCAGCAGGTACTTCGCCGCGGTGCCGAGCCCGCGCACGCCGCCCGAGAGCCAGTTGCCGAGCCGCCGCGCCCATTCGGGCGCGCCTTGCCTTACGCCGCCGCCCGGCTCCAGGTTCGCGGTCGGCGAGATCTCCTCCAGGAGCGAGGGCAGGAGCACGAACAGCGCTGCGGCGAACCCCAGCAGCAGGGCGAGCACGAGCGGCGTAAAGAACGCGCCGAGAGTCTGCACGCGCTCCTCGAGGAAGATCTCGGCCGATCGGTAGTTGGTGCCGAAGAGGATCGGATGATAGAGGAATTTGTCCAGCGCGCGGCCCGCGACGTAGCTCACCACCGACCACAGCACGAGGGAGAGCACCACGAAGAGCGAACTCGACCCGATGAGCCCGAGGCGCGCGGTGTGGAGCGACGCCTTCGCGGCGCCGTCGCCGCCGCGGCCGAGCCAGCCTCCAAGCAGCAGGGCAGCGATCTGCACCAGGACGAACGCCGCCCACGCGAGCAATTCGCCGGCGAGGAGCCCCTCGGTGACGTGGAGCGCCGGCGTGACCATCCACTCGAACTGGGTGGTAGCCTCCTCCATGAACATCGCGCCGTCGATGCAAAGCGCGGCCACCGCCGCGACGACCACCAGGTGGCCGAGCACGCGCACGCCTTGCGCGACCCCGGAATAGCGCTCGACCAGGTAGGCGCCCAGCACCGTGACTGCGACCGCGCTGGCCGCGAAGTACAGCCGCGCCACCCATTCCTCGGCTGTGAGCGCGACGAGCGCCGCGCCGACGCTGGCGAGCGCGGCCGCGAGCAGCACGAGGAGCTTCACCCAGCCCCAGAAGCCCGACGTATCGCGCAACCACGCGAGGCCGGCGAGCGCGGCGAGCACCACCGCCGCCGCCCCGAACGCGGCAGCGAGGAGCTGCCCCTGGAGCTCGGGCGCCACGAGCGCCGCCGCGCCGAACACGAGCATCAGCAGCATCGGGAGCTGCAGCAGGGCGATCGGCCCCTTCATCAGCCACGCCGCCCAGGCGTGGAAGCGCTGCAGGAGCTGCCACCCCGCTCCGCCCTGCCTCGCGAGCGAGACCTGGTCGACCACATCGGCCGCGAGCGTGCTGAGGTGAAAGAAAAGCTGGTAGAGCGCCGACAGCGCGCGCAGCCCGCCCTTTCCGAGGCGCGACAGGTCGGCCCAGTACATCTCGTACACGTCGAGCGCCCGCTGATCCGTCCGGCGGCGCAGCGACACGCGCGTCGACTCGTAGAGCGCCTCGTCCTCGGGCAGCACGAGGCGCCCGAGCAGATAGTCGTTCAACGCCATGCCGAGATCTTTCGGCTCGTGCGTCTCGGGCCTTGATTCGCGTTCCCCTGCCATTCGGGGCGACGCCGCAATCTGCTCAACCGCGGCTTGGTGCGCCTGGTAGAACCCGCTCGGGGTTCCAGGCGCGCGCCGCGCGCGCTCCTGCTTGCGCGCCTCCTGCACCACCGGCGCCGGCGCCGCCGTCTCCGCGAGCGGCCCGCCTCCGGGCTCGAGCTTTTCCACCGGCACCAGCACGCCCTGGATCTCGCCCTGCTCGTAGCGCGCCGTGCCGTGCTCCTCCACGCACAGGAGCCTTGCCACCTCCCTCACCGTCTGGCCGGGCTTCTGGTCCGCGATCCCGTGCACGACGACGATCGCGACGCGATCGGTTGTCATCCGGTTGGATTATCCGGCGTTAGGGAAACCGAGCGGCTTCGATTGGTCGCCCGCTCCCCGCCCGCGCGATCCGCTGCGCGGGCAGCGCCCCCCGCTCACCTCCGTGGTCGGGGGGCGTTTTTTCGTGCTGACCTACTTCCCGCCTGCGAAGCAGTAGAACTTTCCGGCGCCGCCGGTCTTCACCAGCGCCTCCTGGCTGCAGCCGGCGCTGCCATGCGAGGAGTTCCACGACTTCATGTGGCGCGTGTCTGCCAGGCCCTGCAGGTCGTGGTGGCCGACGATCGCCGAGCCGTCGCCGCTCTTCGACCAGTTGCCGCAGTTGGTGTCGCCACCCGCCGTGGAGTACATGCCCATGGGATCGGAGCCGGTGAGGATGTCGTGCTCGTTCGGGGTGTCGCCGCGCCCCTTCACCTGCTCGCCTTTCTCGGTAAGCGCGTTCTGCTTGTTGATTTTGTTCTTGCTCGAATGCAGGTCGTTTACGTTGTTCGCGACCACCACGCCCTTGGCGTTGCGCCACGGGCCCTTGCCGATGCGGTCGCGCGCGTTCTCGCCGGCGGCGCCCTTGGGCTCGGTCGTGCTGAGGTAGGCGTGCCAGTTGGTGAGCTTCGAGCCCGCGGCCTTGGCAAGCGCATTGCAGTGCTCGTCGGCGCCCTTCAGGCCGCCGAGATCGCCACCCTTGCCACTGCCTTCGCTCGTTACGAAGAAGGTCATCTGGCCGCCGCCGCCCTTCGCGCTGCTCTTTTTGTCCTGCGCGTATGAGGACCCGGTCATGCCGGCCGAAACCAGGAACACCGCCGCAACGATTGCCGAAAGCTTCATGAAACCTCCGAGTGGGGTTAGGGGAGCCGAAGTGTTGCCGCAATGGGGTCAACAAACAAGCGTTTTCGGATATTCCCGTACCTAGTCGCCGCGCCAGCCGCTGTGGAGCGGGAAATAGAGTCCCCGGTTCGCACCGCCGAGCGCCGCGGCATAGGCATCGAGCTGAGCGTCATAGCGGCTGCGTTCCCGGTCGAGGAACGCCTCGACCTCGGCGCCTTCGTGGCGGCTGGTCTTGAAGTCGACCACCCAGAGCCGGTCGTCGCGATCGCGGAATACGCGATCCATCACGTAGGTCAGCCGGCTACCGGGCGCGTGGACCCGAATCCTGTACTCGCTGTGCGCGAGGCCATGCGGGCCGAGGATCCAGCGCCCGCGCTCGTCGCCGAGGGTGTTCTTCAGCGCCAGGGCGACGGTCTCGGCGGAGCGCTCGAGCTCCGCAGGAGCGACCCCACGGCGTTGAAGATCGCGCGCAAACGATTTCTTGAGGGATGAAATGCGAGAGGCGTCCCAGCCGCGCAGCTCGTCCTCGGCGATGCGCTGCAGCCAGCGGTGCACCACCGTGCCGACATGGCGCGCGGTCTCGCCGGCCCACGAGAACTCGATCTCGTCTTCCGTGAGTCTTTCCGCTGGTGCCGTCCAACGGGCGGGTGGCGGAGCAAGCACGCGCTCGAGGTCGAGCGACAGCCGCGTGAGCGTGGTGAAAGGCGCGCGCGACGCGTGCATGAAGTCCATGGCAAGCTGCTCCGGAACCATGCGCGCGTAGTACGCCTCGGCGACCGGCCACGCGCGCGCGAGGAGCGAGCGCGGCGCCGGCGCACGCGGCGAGCCGTCGTCCTCGCACTTGGTGCAGGCGAGGAGGTGCAGGCGATTCTCGGCCCGCGTCGCCGCGACGTAGAGCAGGCGCGCGGCCTCGAGATCCTCGGCTTCGACCTCGAGGTTGCGCAGATAGCGGTACGCGAGATCCTCCTCCGCACCGCTTTCTCTCATCGGGGCGAGAAGCACTCCGCTCGAACGCTCTCTGAACAGGAAAAGCGGCGTATCGCTCCTGCCCGGACCCTTGTCGAGGCCCGGCACGATGACGGTGCCGAACTCGAGGCCCTTCGCCTTGTGGATCGTCATGATCTGCAGGTCGTCGTCGCTCGCCTCGAGGTCGGGCAGCGCGTAGAGCTGGTGCAGGCTCTCGTCCAGCGCGGCGAGGTCCTCGAGCTCGCCCGCGCGCTCGAGGCTCTCGAGCTCGTCGAGGTAGATCTCGGCGTCCTCGAGGTCGGTCGCGCTCGCGACGCAGGCCGGGCCGCCAAGCGCGAGCCAGACGCCCTCGACTCGCTCTCGAAGGCTCCCGCGCCCGCGGTTCGCGATTGCTTCACCGAGGATCCGGCGGAAGCGCTCCAGCTTTTCGTTTTCCTGGATGAGCTCCCACACCGCGGCATAGCGATCCTTGGCCGCAATCTCGTGGAGATCCCGGAGGGATAGGCCAGCCCAGGGTGCGCGCAGGATGGAGAGCCACGCGATCCGGTCGCCAAGGTGCGAGAGTGCCCGCGTGAGCGCATACAGGTCCTGCACCACCTGCTTTTCGCCCAGGTGCTCGATCTCGATGGCGCGGAAGCGGATGCCGGCCGCCTTCAGCGCGGGCACGATGTCGGCCAGCGCGTCGCGCTTGCGCACCAGGATCGCGGTGCGGTCCTTCGCCTCGCGCACCAACTCCACCACGCGGCTCGCCTCGGCTTCGCGGTCGGGCAGGGCATGCCACGTGGCGGCCTCGCCGCCGATGGCTTTCTTGCCGGGATGCGGCGCGGCCGGCGAATACGGCACCGCCCCCGAGGCCGCGTCGGCTTCCTTCGGCAGGATCTGCGAAAAGGAAGCATTGAAGCATGCGATCAGGTTCTTCTGCGAGCGGAAGTTGGTGGAAAGCGTGATCGGCTCGAGCTTCACGCTGCCGAGCCCGTTCTCGCGCGCCTGAAGGAAGAGCGCGACCTCTGCCGAGCGCCAGCGGTAGATCGACTGCATCGGGTCGCCGACGAGAAAGAGGGTTCTTCCGGAGCCCTGCTTTTCATCCTCTCTTTCCCATCCGCTCGTCAGCAGCGTCAGCAGCTCCCACTGCGAGATCGAGGTGTCCTGGAATTCGTCGACCAGGATGTGCTTCACGCGGTAGTCGAGCGCGAGCAGCAGGTCGGTTGGGGCGTCGGGGCGGCCGAGCGCGCGCACGGCCCCTTGCGCGACTTCCGTGAAATCGGCTTCGCCACGCTCGCCGAACACCACCTTGAGGTGTGCGGCGGCGTAGGGCAGGAGCCTGAGGATCGCCTCGAGCACTTCCCACTGGTAATCGGTGTAGCGCTCGGGCGGCATCTCTTGAAGCGCGACCAGCGCCTCCCGCAAGCCCGGCGTCGCGACGAGCTCCGGTGGAGCGGGTGGACGCTTGGTCCAGGTACGTTCAGTTTTCGTCAAGTATTTCTGGGCCATCTCTATCGACGCGTCCGGATGGACCCTGCGCGCGGCGCCGAGGATGCGCGCGCGCTCGAGCGCGAAGCTCGCCTCGAGCCGGTCCCGCGCGTGCACCGCGCCGGTGGTGCGCAGCCACTGGTCGCGCTTGGCGAGCATCGAAGAGAGCAGCCACACCGCGGTGCCGAGGTTGTTGTCGAGGTGCGCTAGAAGCCGTTCGGCCTCGGGCGAGAGCTCCTTCAGGGTGCGCAGGGCCGCTTCGCGGTAGTGCGGCCGCGCGTCCTCGACCAGCCCGGGCTGCGCGCCGAAGCGCGCGAGCACCGGCATCTGCCGGGTCAGCGAGGCGCAGAGCGCGTCGATCGTCTGGATGCGCAGGCGATGGCCGAGCTCCTTCGCCTCGGGCGTCGCCTCCAGCACGCGCTTGCGCATCTCGGCGGCGGCCTTGCGCGTGAAAGTGATGGCGAGGATCTCCTCGGGGCGCTCGACCGTGGCAAGCAGCTTGAGGAAACGCCGGACGAGAAGCTCGGTCTTACCCGAACCCGCCGGCGCCTGGACGATGAACGAGCGCCTCGGGTCGAGGGCGGCTTCGCGGGCGTCGGCGTCTGGAAGGTCGCTCTTCTTCACGGTTTACGGGCAAGAACTTTGCTCATATCCTTTTTTGGGGGTAACCCAGTGGCCATCCAGCTCTACGACCTCGCCGCAGCCGAAGACGACCGGCGCTTCTCGCCCTACTGCTGGCGCACGAAGATGGCGCTCAAGCACAAGGGGCTCGAGTTCGAGCCCGTGCCGTGGCGCTTCACCGAGAAGGACCGCATCGAGTTCACCGGCTCCGCCACCGTGCCGGTGATCGTCGACGGCAAGCGCGCCGTGTACGACTCGTTCGAGATCGCGGTGTATCTCGACGAGGCCTATCCCAGCCGGCCGGGCCTGTTCGAGGGCACCGAGTCGCGCGCGCTGTCGCTTTTCATGCACCACTGGGCGTTCCGCTCGCTCCACCCGCCGCTCCTGCGCGCGATCCTGCTCGACCTCTACCGCCATCTCCACGAGAAGGACAAGGCCTACTTCCGCGAATCGCGCGAGAAGCGGCTCGGCGGGCGGCTCGAGGAAGTCGGCGCCGAGCCCAAGAAGTGGCTCGCCGAGTTCCGCGGCGCGCTGGAGCCGCTGCGGCCGGCGCTGGTGCAGAACCCGTTCGTGTCCGGCAAGGGGCCCGGCTTCGCCGACTACATCGTGTTCGGCACCTTCCAGTGGGCGCGCGCGGTATCGCCGCTTCGCCTGCTCGAGCCCGACGACCCGCTGTTCAAGTGGCGCGAGCGCATGCTCGACCTCTTCGGGGGTTATGCGCGCGAAGCCAAGGGGTACCCGGTCTGGGTTTGAGTTTTTTTTCACTCCGGTCCCTCCTCTTCGTCCACCTCCTCCAGCACGTTGAACTTCTCGTAGACGCGGCATAGCGTCTGCAGGTCGCAGCGCAGGCAGGTCTTCAGATCGCGCTTGGGGTCGACCGCGGCATCGCCGGCGGCGAAGCCGGTGCCGAGCGCCTCGGTTTGCTTTTTCCACTCGGCGAGGAGCGCGGGCCAATTCTTCGCGACCTGCACCCGCGGCATTGCCTCCTTCGACTTGGCAAACCCGGTGAAGCGCATCGCGCCGCGGCGCAGCTTGGCGAACGCGACCGCGGCGAGCTCCTCCGGCGCCGCCACCGCGTAGAGCGGAAGCTGCGGGTCGTCGGGACGCGGCGGTTCCCAGTCCTTCGGCGTGACGCGGTAGCCGCTCTTGTAGTCGATGAGGACATGGCCGCCCTCGCCTTCGAGCAGCCGGTCCATCCGGTCGATGCGCGAGGAAAGCTGGAGGCCGGCGACGGCCACGCTCCTTTCGTGCTCGACGAAAAGAACTTCGAAAGGCTTGCGCGCCTTTTCCACGGCGAGCCATTCCTCGGCGAGCCTCGCGAGGCGCACGTGCTCGAGCTCGGCGAAGCGGCCTTCGATGCCGGCTTCCTTCACCGCCGCTGCCGCGGCGCGTGCGATCACCGGAGCGAGCGGCTCGCTCTGCAGCGCCGCGCTCGTCTTCAGCTCGGCCCAGATCCCGCGCATCAGGGCATGCAGCAGTCTTCCCCGGTCCGAGGCATCGGGGCCGGCGAGCGGTGCTTCGAGCGGCGCGGCGCCGAGGCGCCAGCGCGCGAACGCGCGGAACGGGCAAGCCGCCTGGTCGGCGAGCACCCGCGTGCCGCCCCGCACCGGACCAGGCGGGACCGAAGGTCCGTTCGCATCCTCAAGGGTTTGAAAGTTCTTTTTCTTGAACAAGAGGTCGCGAAGACGAGGAAACTCGGGCAGATCAAGCGAACCGTCGGAAACGGACGCGATGAGCGGGCTCGGGGTGAGGTCGCGGTCTTCCTCTTTGGCGGGCCAGGAGACCACGACTTCGGCCGCCGCGGCGAGCCATTCTTCGGTGAGGCGGCGATCGAGCGCGGCGGAGGTTTCCGGCGAGGCCTGCGGCACGCCGGCCTTCTTCTGCAGGGCCACGGGGATGAACGGATTCGGATGCGCATCGAGCGGCCAGGCCGCGTCGGTCAGCCCGCTCACCCACAGGCAGTCGAAGCGCAGCCCCGCCGACTCGAGCACGCCGAGGACCTGGATCGGCGCCGCCGGGGCGTCGGCGGCGCTCTGGAACAGCGTCTCGCGGCAAAGATGCGCGAGCGAGGCGTACGCCTGCTGGATCGGGACCGGCTTCGAGACGCGCTCCAGCTTCGCCAGCTCGCCGAGCGCCTCGTGCCACTTGGCGATCGCCTGGAACTCGTCGGAGTCGCTCGCGCGCTCGCCTGGGAAGCCCGCCGCCTCGAGCAGCGCCGAGAAATGCCGCGCCCAGCCTGAAAACGTGCTTTTCGACTCGGTCCTCAGCTGAAAGACCCTTTCCAGGCATTGCCGCAGGAGAGCACAGTGCCCGGCCGAAGCCACGAGCCCGGGAAGCGAGACGCTCGCGCCCAGCGTCTCGCGCAAGTCGCGATCGAGCCGCGCGCGGCGCGTCATCTCGGTCTCGGCGCCGCCGAGGAAGGGCGAGCGCACCAGGCGGCTGATCCCGGCGAACTCGATTTCCTGGAACGAAAGCCGGATGAGGCTCAGCGCGAAGTGAACCGCGGGCGCCTCCGCAAGCGGCTCGCCGAGCGAGACGTTGAACGGCATGGCGCTTTTCCGCGCCCCGGGCAGGTTGTAGCCCGGCTGCATGACGCGCGAGAACACCCGCACGACCTCCTTGCGCCGTTGGGCGAGGTCGGGCACGACGACGCCGATGCGGCGCGCGCCCTCCTCCAGCCGCGCGCGCCCCCAGGCTGCGGCGCATTCGAGCTCCTGGCGCGCCGAGCGGAACGAGAGCTTCATCGCGCTACCGCCGCTGCGCTCCGGGCCGCAATGCGCGAGCTCGAAGCTCGCAAGCAGCTCCTTCGTCTGCGGCGGCACGATGTCGAACGCATAGGCGACCAGCAGCTTTGGTGCAGCCGTTGTCTTCACGCCTTTCAAACCCAGAATCAAATCGGGGAGGCGAGCCGAGTCAGTCTCGCCGCGCGTGCGCGCCTCGTATTTCCGCGCCCACTCGCGGAACGCCTGCGCGTCGTCGCCGCCCGGACCCGCCGGGATGCGCCATGCGTGCGCGAGCCGCCACGCTTCGCGGCACTGCGCGGCGGTCTGCGGGATGGAAAGGAGATCCGAACCGGCGAGGATCTCCTCCCAGATCGCCTGCTCCTGCGCCGCGGTGAGAAGGAGCGGCAGGTCGCGCTCGGAATAGAACGCGTCCTCCCACAGCCGCACGATGAACGCGTCGAGCGGCAGGATGTCGGGCGCTTCCCACGCGCCCAGGCCGCGCGCCGCCTGGTGGGCGTCGAAATCCTCCATCAGGCTCTGCGCGAGGCGGCGGTTCGGGGTCACCGCCGTGATGCGCGCGGCGTGGCCTTCGCCGAGGCGCGCGAACAGATCGGACTTCGAAATGGCCAACTTATCTCTCGAGAATCGCGGTGACGCCCATGCCACCCGCGGCGCAGATCGAGATCAGCCCGCGGCCCGAGCCGCGCTCGGCGAGCTGCTTGGCGAGCGTGGCGACGATGCGCGCGCCGGTGGCGGCGAAGGGATGGCCGATGGCGACGCTCGAGCCCTTCGGATTGAGCTTCGCCCGATCGATCTTCCCTAAAGCAGAACCTCTCTGTAGGCGGGAACGACAGTATTCCTCCGACTCCCACGCCTTCAGCGTGCAGAGCACCTGCGCGGCGAAGGCCTCGTGGATCTCGTAGATGTCGAAGTCCTGCAGCGTGAGGCGAGCGCGGTCGAGCATGCGCGGCACCGCGTAGGCCGGCGCCATGAGCATGCCTTCCTTCGGCCCCGCCATGCCGACGAAGTCCACGGCCGCCGCTTCCGAGAAGGTCAGGTAAGCGAGAATCTTCCAACCCCGAGTCCGGGCAAGTTCCTCTGAAGAAAGAAGCACGCAGGCCGCGCCGTCGGTGAGCGGCGAGCTGTTGCCGGCGGTGAGCGTGCCCGCCGACGACCGGTCGAACGCGGTCCTCAGCGATGCGAGCTTCTCGAGCGAGGTGTCGGGGCGCACGTTGTTGTCGTGGCGCAGGTCGTTGAACGGCACCACCAGATCCTCGAAGAAGCCGGCCTTCCACGCAGCCGCCGCGTTGCGGTGGCTGGCGAGCGCGAGCTCGTCCTGCTCGGCGCGGCCGATGCGCCACTCCTTCGCCATTTCCTCGGCGTGCTGCCCCATCGAGAGCCCGGTGCGCGGCTCGGCGATTCCCGGCGCCGAGGGCTTGAGATGCCCCGGCCTCAAGCCCAGCCAGGGGGAAAGGCGTTCTCCGGCGGTGCGGCCATGCGCGCTGGTCAGAACGATCTTCTGCAGCTCCGGGGCGTAGGTAAGCGGGATGTCGCTCGCCGAGTCCACGCCGCCCGCGATGCCGCACTCGATCTCGCCCGCCGCGATGCGGTGGGCCACCTGCACTGCGGCGGTGAGGCTGGTGCCGCACGCCCGCTGCACGTCGTAGGCGGGCGTCTCGGGATGCAGCCCGCTGCCGAGCGTCGACTCGCGCGCGAGATTCCAGTCGCGCGAGTGCTTGATCACGGCTCCGGCGGCGACTTCTCCGATCCTTTCGTTTTCCAAGTGACAACGGGAAACGAGGCTTTTCAAGGCCGTCGTGAGCATCTGCTGGTTGCTCGCCTCGTTGTAGGCGGTATTGGCGCGCGCGAACGGAATGCGCACGCCGCCGACGATGGCGACCCGGCGCGGGGAGGGAGTCATGGGTTTAAACTAGCGAGAGGAGGAGCGTTGGGATGCACATGATAGCCAAGGTCCTGGCGGCGGCAGCGCTTGCAGTCCTCGCCGCGCCGGTCTGGGCGCAGGACTATCCGGTCCGCGAGATCCACTCGATCTGCAACTTCGCCGCTGGCTCGGGCGCCGACATCGTCGTGCGCTACTACAGCGACCGGCTGTCGAAGCTGGCGGGAAAGCCCGTTCTGGTGGAGAACAAGCCCGGCGTGCAGGGCACGCTCGCGAGCGATTACGTAGCCAAGTCGAAGCCCGACGGCTACACGCTCATGATCACCCCGGCGAGCTCCACCCTCGCCACCGCGCCCTACATCTTCAAGAAGCTGCCGTTCGATCCGCTCAAGGATTTCGCCCCGGTGACGAGCGTGGCCTCGCTCAGCTTCGTGCTCGCGGTCGACGCCGCCGGCCCGATCAGGTCGATCGACGACCTGGTGAAGTCGCTGAAGGCGAAGCCCAACCACGGCTTCTACGGCACCGGCTCCAACACCGGGCAGGTGGCGGCGGAGCTCTTCAAGGAGAAGATGGGCCTGTCCACGGTTTACGTGCCCTACAAGGTGACCGTCGACGCGCTCACCGGCGTGGTCGGAGGCAGCGTCGACTTCATCTCGTACGACACCACCTGGGCGGTGACGCAGCATCCGCAGCGCATCCGCATCCTCGCGGTCACCGCGGCGAAGCGGCAGAGCGCACTTCCCGACGTCCCGACCCTCTCCGAGCTCGGCCTGGGCGAGTTCGACATCGCGCCTTGGTTCGGCGTCGTCGTTCCCGCCGGCACGCCGCGCCCGACCATCGAACGCCTCGCGGGCTGGTTCAACCAGATCACCAACAGCGCCGACGCGAAGCAGTTTCTCGCCCGCGCCGCGCTCGACGCCTTCCCCGGCTCGCCCGAGCAGATGGCGGCGCATCTGCGCACCGAGGCCAAGCGCTGGGAGCGCTGGGTGAAGCTCGCCAAGATCGAGCCCCAGTAATGGCGTACGACCTCCTGATCAGGAACGGGCTCGTCGTCGACGGCACCGGCGCGCCCGGCCGGCGGGCCGACGTCGGCATTTCAGAGGGCAGGATTCTTTCGATCGAAGATCGAGTCTCGGGACAAGCCGCGAGGACCATCGATGCATCCGACCTGGTCGTCGCACCCGGCTTCATCGATCCGCACACGCACTACGACGCGCAGATCTGCTGGGACGGCGCGCTCACGCCCTCCTCCTGGCACGGCGTTACCTCGGTGGTGATGGGGAACTGCGGCGTCGGCATCGCGCCCTGCCGAGCCGAGGCGCGCGAGATCGCGATGCGAGACCTCGTCAACGTCGAGGCGATTCCGTTCGAGGTGCTGGCCGCGGGCATCACCTGGGACTGGGAGAGCTTTCCCCAGTACATGCGGGCGGCGGCGCGGCGAAATCCCGCGCTCAACCTCGCGTTCCTCGCGCCGCTCACCCCGTTCCGGCATTACGTCATGGGCGAGGCTTCGATGGAGCGCGCGGCCACCCCGGAGGAGACAGCAAAGATTGCTTCTCTTCTGGGTGAAGCAATCGATCAGGGTGCGTTCGGTTTCTCGAGCACGCTGCTGAACCAGCATCTCGGATACCAGGGCCGGCCGCTGGCGTGCCGCAACGCGAGCCGCGAGGAGCTCAAGGCCTATTGCAACGCGCTCAGGGAGCGCGGCAAGGGCGCGATCGAGATCGCGATGACGCGCCAGATCGGCGTGATGGACGAGCCCGAGCTCGAGCTGCTCGACTTCATGCTCGCCGAAAGCGGCCGGCCGATCACGTTCATCGCCATGTTCGACCGCGACGACATTTCGGAGGCGCTGCGCACCTCGCTCAGGAAGAGCGCGCCCCTCATCGCGCGCGGCGCGCGGCCGCAGACCTCGCCGCTGCCACTGACGCGCGAGATCAACATGCGCAACCCGTTCTCCTTCGCCGCGTTCCCGTCCTGGAAGCGTGTATTCGAGGACACCTCGAAGGCCGCGCAGGCCGCGGTCTACAGGGATGTCAATTTCAGAAACCAGTTCAGGGAGGAGCTGAAGCGCCCGGCCTCGTTCGGCAACTGGGAGCGGATTACCGTTCATGAGGTGAAGAACCCTTCGCTCAAGGAGTATGAGAATCGAACCGTGGCGGAGATCGCCGCCGAGCGCGGGGTCGACGGCGTCGACGCGCTGCTCGACATCACGCTCGCCGACGATCTGCAGAACGAATTCACCATGCAGTCGTTCAATACGCGCGTCGAGCGCATGACCGAGATCCTGCGGAACAAGGACATGCTGCTCGGCCTGGGCGACGGCGGCGCGCACCTCGACATGCTGTGCGACTCGGGCTATCCGACCTACGTGCTCGGCACCTGGGTCCGGGAGCGCAAGGCGTTGAGCCTGGAGGAGGCGGTGCGGCGGATGACCTCGGATCCGGCGGACTTCTTCGGCATCCGCGGCCGCGGCCGGCTCGCGCCGGGACTTGCTGCGGACCTCACCGTGTTCGACCCGGCGAGCGTGGCCTCGGTCGGCCGCCCCGAGCGGCGCTACGACCTGCCCGGCGGCGCGAAGCGCATGGTGATGCGCTCGAAGGGCATCGAGTACACCGTGGTGAACGGCGCGGTCGCGTGGGAACGCGGCGCGCTCACCGGCGCTTCGGCGGGCCAGGTGCTGCGCTCCTGACCGCGCTTCCGACGTCGCTCCTCACTTAACGGTCGGCCCAGGGCATCTCCTTCCACATCGCGCGGTACATCATGTCGGCCTCGCGCACCAGCGCCTCGTATTCGGCGGGCGCGAGATAGCGCAGCGGCGCGAAGAACTGCGCTGCCTTCGCCTGGAACTCGGGATCGGCCACGGACACGGCCACCGCCTTCACCAGGCGCTCGCGCACGTCCTTGGGAAGGCCTTTCGGGCCGACCATGCCGCGCAGCGACGACATCTCGATGTCGTAGCCCTGCTCGCGCGCGGTCGCGAGCTCGGGCGCGAGGTTGGTGCGCGCCGGGCTCATCTGCACCAGGTTGCGCAGCGGCGAGCCGCCCTTCTGGTACTGCAGCGCCTCGCCGATGTTGATCGCGGCGACCATGATCTGCTTGCCCAGGATCGCCGCGCGCACCTCCGCCGAGCCCTTGAACGGGATGTGGCGCATCTTCACGCCCGCCGCGCGCTCGAACTTGAGCATCGCGAGGTGGTCGTCGGAGCCGATCCCTGTGGTGCCGACCGTGACCGCGCCCGGATTGGCCTTGGCGTAGGCGGCGAGCTCGGCCAGGTTCTTCACGTTGGTGTCGCTGTGGACCGAGAAATTGCACGGGTCGTCGATGATGTTGCCGAGGTAGTCGAAGCGCTGCCACGTGAACTGGGCCGGGCGCTCGATCGGTATCGTGAGGAGCGGCGGCGTGTTGACGAAGCCGATGGTGTAGCCGTCGGCCGGCGCCGCCGCGAGCGCCGCGAAGCCGACCTCGCCGCCCGCGCCGGCGCGGTTGACGATCACGATTTTCGCGCCGCCGAGGTTTTTCTCGACATAGGGCGCGAGCGCCCGGGCGATGAGATCGGTTCCGCCGCCCGGCGGGTACGCGACGATCAGGGTGATCGGACGTTCGGGATACGCGGCATGCGCGGCGTGTCCCGCCGCCGCCAGCAAGAGCGCCATGAGGAGCCTCATCGATCCTCCTTTTCTACAGGCGCAGAGTATGATCCTGCTCGCACTCTCGCGCTGACGAAAGGTGCTCATGAAACTCCCGATCGGGATCCTCCTCGCGCTGGCCGCCTTGCCCGCGGCGGCGCAGACGGCGCGCATCTACGTCACCAACAGCGCCGGAGACAGCATCCACGTCATCGACCCGGCCACGAACAAGGTGGTGCAGGTGATCGAGGGCATCGAGGCCGCGCACGGCATCGACTTCTCGCCCGATGGAAAGCGCGTCTACGTCAGCAACGAGTCCGACGCCACGCTCGACGTGTTCGACGCGAAAAGCGGCCGCCTCGCCTCCAAGGTGAAGCTCTCGGGCCATCCCAACAACATCGCCGCAACGAGGGACGGCGGCCGCGTCGTCGTCGGCATCGCCGAGGACCCGGGCGCGCTCGACGTGATCGACGCGAGCACGCTCAAGGTGGCGAAGAGCATCCCGGTGAACGGGCGCCTGCACAACGTCTACGTCACGCCCGACAACAAGTACGTCATCACCGGCTCGATCCGCACCAAGATCCTCACCGTGATCGACCTCGCCGCCGAGAAGGTCGCCTGGGAGCTCAAGCTCGACCAGGGCGTGCGCCCGATGGCGCTCGAGGCGCGGCCCGACGGCGCTGTGCGCCGCGTCTTCGCGCAGGTCTCGAATATCAACGGCTTCGTGGTGATCGATTTCGCCGCGCGCAAGGAAGTGTCCCGCATTTTCCTCCCCGATAACGGCTTCGGTGCTGCCGAGCGGCGCCTCGACTCGCCCTCGCACGGCATCGGCGTCGCGCCCGACGGGAGGACGCTCTGGGTGACGAGCATCTCCGCCAATTCCGTCTATGCCTACTCGCTGCCCGAGCTGAAGCTTTTGGGCGAGGCGCGCCTGCCGGAGGTCAAGGCCGACGGGCGCAAGCCCACCAGCTCGGTGCCGAACTGGGTCACCTTCACGCCCGACAGCAAACGGCTTTACATCTCCAACGCCGCCGCGAGGTCGGTGTCGGTGATCGACACCGACGCGATCAAGCTGATCGCCACCGTGCCGGTCGGCGAAGTGCCCAAGCGCATCAATACGCTGGTGCTGCGCTAGCCGCCGCCGACCCAGCGCGCGAGCGTCTTCCAGTCGGCGTCGTCCCGGTTCTCGAACTGCCGGCCGCCGGAGTGGTAGGCGTCGCCGCCCGCTTCGGGGGCGAGCGGGTGCAGGAGCAGCAGGCTCGACCCGGGCTTGCCCGGCACGACGAGCCGCGACACGGTTTCGAAATTGCGCCGCGACTGCTCCTCGCTCCACGTCTTGGCTCCGGGCGCAAGCTTCTCCAGCTTGAGGAGGTTGTTGCTGCGGTCTGAATGGCAGACGACGCAGCGCGTGTGCCCCGGGCGCTTCTTCAGGAAGATCGGCTCCACGCTCGACTTGAACTGCGCGTAGTCGAGCGTTTGCGCTCCTACGCCTGCGGTGAACAGCAACATCACGAGCGCGAACGACAGGTTGATGGGAGCTTTCATGATGCGCCGAACAGCCGGTTGAGCTCCTTCGCCGGGACCGTGTCGCGGACCCACGTAAAGCCGCCCTGCTCCTTCATCTCGTGCGCCGCCTTGAGAAACGACGCCAGCGCCAGCCTGTTGAGCGCGCCTCCGACGCTGATGCGCTTGACGCCGGCCTTCGCGAGCTGATCGGCGGTGAGCGCGGGATCCGCGGCGCTCATGACGATGTTGAGCGGCTTCGTGACGGACGAGGCCACGCGGCCGATGGTCGCCAGGTCCCGCAGCCCAGGGGCGTACAGCACGTCGGCACCCGCCTTCTCGAACGCCTGCAGCCGGCGGATGGTGTCGTCGAGGTCGCGGCGGCCGTGCAGGAAATTCTCCGCTCTCGCCGTCAGCGTGAAAGGGAACGGCAGCGAACGCGCCATTTCGGCTGCGGCGTGCACCCGCTCCACGGCGAGGTCGAATTCGTAGATCGGTTGCTGCGCATCGCCGGTGGCATCCTCGATCGAGCCGCCCACCACGCCCGCCTCGGCGGCGAGGCGGATCATCTCGGCGGCGGCGCGAGGCTCGTGCGCGTAGCAGTTTTCGAGGTCCGCGCTCACCGGCAGGCGAGTCGCGCCGGCAATCTCGGCGCAGTTGGCGAGAACCTCGGCGCGGCTGACCGCACCGGTGCCGTCGGCGCGGCCGAGAGTGTTGGCGAGCCCCAGGCTGGTCGTGGCGAGCGCTTCGAAGCCGAGCGCGGTCAAGAGCCTGGCAGTGCCGGCATCCCACGGGTTCGGGATGATGAACGCGCCGTCGCGCTGGTGGAGCGCCCGGAACGCAGCCGCCTTCTGTGTCTGAGTATTCATCGCAGGAGAAGTGGAATCGCGCAGACCACCAGTATCGCGCATACCAGTCCCTTGAAGAGCCCCTCGCTCATCCTGGCGTGGAACCGGCCGCCGAGGTAGATCCCCAGCCCCATGATGGGAAGCGCGGCCGCGAATACCGCGAGCGACTCCGTTCCCAGCTCCCCCACCGCGGCGTACGCCACCAGCCGGATCAGGCTGAGCGCCAGCAGCATCGCCGAGATCGTGGCGCGAAAGGCGCGCTTCTCGAGCGCGCAGGCGTTCAGGTACATCGCGAAGAAGATCGACGCCATCGCGCCGAACATCGTGCCCACCACGCCGGAAAGCACGCCCGACGCCGGCCGCACTGCCCCCGCCGGCAGCGGGTCGCCCGCCGCGGGATGCGCGATCATCCACACCATGTAGCCCGCATAGAGGAGGATCAGCACGCCGAGCGCGCGGGCCAGCGCGGCGGCGTCGAGCGTCTTGAAGAGGTAGAGCCCCGCGCCGATCCCTACGATGCACCACGGGAGAAAAAGCCCGAATGCGCGCTTGTCGACGTGTGCGCGGTCGCCGCCCAGGATGGTCGCCGACGACGCGATGCCGAGCAGCGTCCATGCGGGAGCCAGCACCTTCACCGGAATCACCAGCGCGAGCAGCGGCATCCCGATCAGGCCGCCGAACCCGGTGCTGCCGCGCAGCGAGTAGGCGAGCAGCAGGACGGCGGCGCAATACGCCATCTCCCCCGCCGTTAGAGAAGCTATCCCTGCCAGACGCCGTAGCCCTTCTCGCGCAGCGCGATGGCGAGCTCGACTTCCATGTCGCGCGCGCCGTCGTACGGCATCGGGTTGTACGGCTCGTAGAGGCGCGGCAGGAGGTGCAGGCCGTAGAGGCGCACGAACTTGTTCGACTGGATGCCGGCCTTGTGCTTGTCGAAGCGCACGTCGGGCGAGAGCCCCGTCATGCCGACGTACACGCACGGAAAGCCCAGGCGATAGTCCTGGTTCGCCTTCCTGAAGCGCGGCTCGTTCAGCACTTCCTTCGAAAGCTCGACGACGTAGACCGAGTGATGCTGGGGCCGGCGGCGCCGGGCTCGCATGCCCTCAGTCGAGGTTGAACTCCCGCCGCGTCTGTTCGACCACGCGCCGGACGATGCGCCGCTCGCGCCGGTCGAGCGGATGATCGGATTTCACGCGCGCGTAGCTCCAGTTGCATCCGGAAGGATCCCGGCTCGGGATCGCCTTGATCGAGGTGACGCGGGTGCCTTCGCACTTCTCGTAGGCAGCGAGCTCCCAGTTGAGGAGCTGGACCAGGTCGTGTTGGCTCAGCGATTCGTGCTTCGCCTGGCTTTTCATGAAACCTCCTTCTATTCAGTCGAGCGGCTCGAGCTTGACGATCGAGGCGCCGTGGTTGGAGCCGACCCAGAACGTGACCGGCGTGGTCGAGTTGTCGACGTGCACGCGCCGGATGTTGGTCTTGCGCGGCAGCAGGTACTGGACCGTAGTCCCGGTCTTGGTGTCGAGGCGCGTCACCTGGTCGTCGATCATCGACCCGGTCCAGGCCTCGGCGTTCTTGTCGAGGGTGACGTCGTAGGGCGCCGACCAGCGCGGGCCGACCGTCCAGTCCTTGAACTCGCCGCTCTTCGTGTCGAGCATGCCGATCCTGTCGCCGCGGTACTGCGCGAACCAGAGGCGGTCCTGCGCGTCCATCTGGCCGCGGCGCGGCGCCAAAACGGCCGCGGGAGCCGCGCTTGTTACCGGGATTTCGAAGAGCGTGATCTCGCCGGTCTTCGCGTCGATGCGGCCGATGTGCTTCTGGCGGAAGTCGGTGAACCAGGCGTTGTTCTTCGAGTCCGGCACGACGTCGTAGATGTTGTGCGGCTGGCCCTTCGGCGCGTCCTTGAACGGCTCCCAGGTCTCGATCCGGCCGGTCTTGACGTCCAGCCGGTGCACGCCCGCGAAGCCGTTGTTCTGGCTCCAGACCTTGCCGTCGACGTGCGAGTACTGCGGGCTCACCATGTTCACCTGCGCCGCGTCGATGTTGCGCTCCTGCGGCAGCGTCCAGTAGGTGAACTTCTGCGTCTTCTTGTCGAACTTCACGATCGTGGCCTGGTACATGTTGCCGAGCCACAGGTTGCCGTCGCGGTCCTCGCGCAGGCCGAGCAGGCCGGTCGGAAACTCGGGCTTATGCTTTCTTATTTCGAACTCTTTTACCTGCCCGGTCTTCGGATCGAGCCGGCCGAGATTCTGCTCGCCGAAGCTCGAGTACCAGGCGATCCCCTGCTTGTCGACGACCACGTCGTGCGGCTCGATCGTCTCGCGCGGCAGGTCGTACTCGGTATAGACCACGCGCGTTGCGCGGCCCTTGGGCCGCGGGTAAGTCTTCAGCTCGTAGCCCCACTTCGGCGACTCGGCGAGATTGACCGTTGAGAGGTACTCCGCCGTCGAGCGGTACACCTGCACGCGCTGGTCGCCGCGCTCCTCCATCAGGCGCTCGGCCTTGCGCAGCTGCGGGTGCTGCGGAATGCTCTGGTTCACGTAGCCCTGCATGCGCGGCAGGATGGCCTTGGTGAACGTGTCGGCGTCGTAGCGCGAGCGCGCGACGCGCTCGAGCGTGTGGCAGCCGACGCAGTTGAGCAACTGGCCTTTCTGGCGGTCGTCGCCGGGCATGCTGTTCATCCACTCTCCGTTCGAGAGCTGGGCGGCGAGATCCTCGGTCTTGCGCAGCTTGAGGTCGGCCGCGGTCGCCGACTTGCCGACCTGGACGGCGGATGGCGACGCGAGCTCGTAGCCGGCCGCCCGCACCTTCATCGCGTACTTGCCGGGCGAAAGCTTCGCCGCTGGAAAGCTGTAGCGCCCCTCGGCGTCGCTGACCACGGTGATGGTGATGGTCGAGCCGGCCTTTTTCGCGCTGACCAGCACGCCCTCCATCGCGCCTTCCTCGGCCGAGCTCACCGTGCCGGCGAGCGCCGCCGGTGCCTGAGCGTGCGACGGCATGGCGAGCATTCCAAATAGAAGAACGACGGCAGCGCGTTGCAGGGCGTTCATCGGGGGGGCTCCTCCTGGGCCGCAAGAATACGCCGATCAATCCGGGATGCGCAGCCGCGATTTGATGATCTTGCGCGTCGGCGTGAGCGGCATTTCGGCGACGATCACCAGGCGTTCGGGCAGCTTGTTCTTCGCTATTTCCTTGCTCATCAGATAGGTGACGAGCTCCTCGAGCGACACCGGATCGGCCGGATTCTTCAAGCTGACAAAAGCGCAAGCTTTCTCGCCGAGCACCGGATCGGGCATCGGCACGAGCGCCGACTGCAGCACCTTGGGATGCGAGTCGAGCAGCATCTCCACGTCCGCCGGGTTGATCTTTACGCCGCCGCGGTTGATGAGGTCCTTGCTGCGGCCGGTAATGGCGAAGTACTTGCCGCGCGCCTCGCCGAGATCGCCGGTGCGGAACCAGCCGTCCGCCGCAAACGCCTTTGCCGCTTCAGTCGGATCGTTCAGATAACCGGAAAAAAGCGAAGGACCGCGAACCTCCAGCTCGCCTTGACTGGAGAGCCGCACCTCGGTTCCGGGGCTCGGCCGGCCCGCGCTCGTCGCCGACATTTCGAACGGATCGCCCGGGCGCGTGTAGAGGCCGGCCTGCAGCTCGGTCATGCCCCAGAGCTGCGTCACCGCGCAGCGCGGCAGCTTCTCGGCGAAATACCGGACGAGGGCAGGCGGTGCGATGGATCCCGACACGATCGCGAGCTCGAGCGAGGACCAGTCGTAGCGCTCGAACGCACCCGCGGCCCGGCATGCCGCCACGTGGGCGGGAGCGGTCCAAAGCGCGGTCGGTTTCAGATTCTCGACTGTGGAACCGAGCTCGTCCGGTTTGAAGGCGGGAAGGAGGACCGTGCACGCGCCGACCGCCCACGCGCAATGCAGCGAGTAGAGGCCGTAGAGGTGGGAAAGCGGCGCCGCGCAAAGAACCCGGCTCTTTTCATGGAGGCCGTGCTCGGGCGCGCTGACGCGGCCGTTCCCGAGCATCGTTCGGTACGAGTGGACTACGCCTTTCGGCGCGGCGGTCGTGCCGGACGTATAGAGCAGCAGGAACGGGTCGCTTCTCCCTGGTTCACCGAAGTCGGAACCGAGGGGCTCGCCGTTTTCGTTTTCAATGTCGGCGAACGCGAAGCCGCGGCCCTGGAACATCTCCTTCGACTGCGGCAGGCAGATGGCGAGGCGCGCGCCGCTGTGGCGCATCAGCGCCTGAACCTCGGCGCCGCGGTAAGGCATGTGCAGCGTGCACGTGACCGCTCCCAGGTGCGCGATCGCGAGATAGCCGAGGATGAACTCCGGGGTGTTCGGAAGCTGGACCGCCACGACGTCGCCTGGCCCGACCCCTCGCGCGCGCAGGCCTGCTGCCACAAGAAGGACCCGCCGTTCCACATCCTTCCACGACAGCACGGTGTCTTGGAAGGCAAGCGCCGGCGCGTCGGGGCGCTCGCGCACGTGACGCGCGAGCCAGCGCGTGAGCGTGTCGTCGGCCCACCAGCCGTGCGCCCTGTATCGAGCCTCCCGCTCGTCGCGATGCATTGCGAAGTATATTAATCGGATGGAAGAGGCGCTGATCCTGTCGCGGGTCCAGTTCGGGCTCAACATCGGCTTCCACATCCTGTTCCCGACGATCACGATCGGCCTCGGCTGGATGCTCTTCTATGTCCGAGTGCGCTACGAGCGCACCCGCGACCCGGCGTGGCTGCGGACCTACAAGCTCTGGGTGAAGGTGTTCGCGCTGTCCTTCGCGATGGGCGTGGTGACGGGCATCACGATGAGCTTCCAGTTCGGCACCAACTGGCCGGGCTACATGAACACGGTCGGCAACATCGCCGGACCGCTGCTCGCCTACGAGGTGCTGACCGCGTTCTTCCTCGAGGCGACCTTCCTCGGCGTGATGCTCTTCGGCATGGACCGCGTGCCGGGCTGGGTGCACGTCGCCGCGTCGGGAATCGTCGCCTTCGGCACCACGGTATCGGCATTCTGGATTCTGGCGCTCAACTCGTGGATGCAGACTCCGACCGGCCACGAGCTCGCGCAGGGCGAGATCATCGCGGCGAGCTGGCTCGCGGTGATCTTCAATCCCTCGTTCCCCTACCGCTTCATCCACATGCTGCTCGCTTCCGGCATCACGGCGTCGTTCGTCGTCGCCGGCCTCTCGGCGTGGCGGCTGCTCAAGGCGCCGCAGGACGCGGCGGCGCTGAAGACGCTGCGCTTCGGCGTGCACGTCGCGGCGGTGCTGGTGCCGATCCAGGTCGTGGTCGGCGACCTCCACGGCCTGAACACCTTCGAGCACCAGCCGGCCAAGATCGCCGCGATGGAAGCGCTGTGGAAGACCGAGCGCGGCGCGACGCTCACGCTGGTCGGCTTGCCGAACGAGCAGGAGCGCCGCAACGATTTCGCGATCACCGTGCCGAAGGCGCTCTCGCTCCTCCTGGTGCATGACTTGAACGGCGAGGTGAAAGGACTGGAGGAGTTCGAAGACACTCCGCCGGTGGCGCCGGTGTTCTTTGCGTTCCGCGTGATGGTGGGCATGGGCGTGCTGATGCTTCTGCTCGCCTGGATCGGGTCTTTTATCCTGAGAAAACCGCAAGCTCCGCGCTGGCTGCTGTGGGCCTTCGCCGGGTTCACGTTTTCCGGCTGGGTCGCGACGCTCGCCGGGTGGATCGTCACCGAGATCGGCCGCCAGCCGTGGCTCGTGACGGGCATCCTCTACACCGAGGACGCGGTCGGCGTCATCACCGGCGGCGAGGTGGGCGCGAGCCTCACCGCATACGTGCTCACCTACACGGTGCTGTTGATCTCGTACGTGGTCGTGCTCACGCACATCGCCGGGAAGGGATCGGAATGAGCGACTGGCTGCCGGTAGTCTTCACCATCCTCATGGGCGTGGCGGTCCTCGTCTACGTGGTCCTCGACGGCTACGACCTCGGCGTCGGCATGCTCCTGCCCGCGGCCGAGCGCCAGGAGCAGGATCGCATGGTCGCCTCGATCGGGCCGTTCTGGGACGCGAACCAGACGTGGCTCGTCCTCGGCGTCGGCCTGCTCCTCGTCGCGTTCCCGGTGGCGCACGGCGAGGTGCTCGGCGCGCTCTACATGCCGGCCATCGCGATGCTCGTCGGGCTGATGCTGCGCGGCGTCGCGTTCGAGCTCCGCATGAAGGCCGAGGGCTGGCACCGCGAGCTGTGGAACTGGCTCTTCTGGGCCGGCTCGACGCTCGCCGCGTTCTCACAGGGCCTGATGCTCGGCCGCTACATCACCGGGTTCGAGGCCGGAGCCGGCTTCTGGCTTTTCGCCCTGCTGACCGGCGCGAGCCTGTGCGGCGGCTACGTGCTGCTCGGCGCGACCTGGCTCATCCTGCGCACCGACGGGCCGCTGCAGGCGAAGGCGGTAGCGTGGGCGCGCTGGGGGCTTCTCTGGGTAGCGCTCGCCGTGGCGCTCGTCAGCCTCGGAACGCCGCTCATCAGCGAGACGGTGCGGGAAAAATGGTTCACGTTCCCGCGCGTCACGTATCTCTCGCTCCTGCCGCTCGCCACGGCCTCGGCCTGGTTCTGGGTCTGGTTCAGGCTGAAGAAATCCGACACCGCGCCGTTCTTTGGCGCGGTCGCGATCTTCGTGCTGTCCTTCGCCGGCCTCGCCTACAGCCTGTTTCCGTTCGTGGTGATCGACCGTCTCACGATCTGGGAAGCCGCGGCCCATCCGAGCTCGCTGCTGTTCGTGCTGGTCGGGACCGCGATCGTGCTCCCGCTCATCGCCGGGTACACCATCTACTCGTACCGCATCTTTCGAGGAAAAGTAGGCACCGGCGCGCGCTACGAGTAGCCCGGCTGCGAAACGAATCGCACGCAGTGCAAATTTCTCCCGGGCCCCCCGCCTGGGCAGTTGGAATAATCGCGTCAGGGGGATGCAAGGACGGGATCGATGAATAAGAAAAACAAGCTCGCGGCTGTCGTACTCGGTTGGCTGCTATGCACCGGAGCGCACGCCGAGCCGGGAATTACTCCGGCCGAGATCGTTCTCGGCCAGGCGGCGGGCTTCACCGGGTCGGTGGCGGGCACGGTCAAGGAGCTCACTGCCGGCGCAAGCGCCTACTTCGACCGCGTGAACGCGACCGGCGGCGTGCACGGCCGCAAGATCGTGCTCGAGTCGCTCGACGACGGGTTCGATCCGAAGCGCACGCCCGAGGTGGTCAAGAAGCTGATCGACGAGAAGCAGGTCTTCGCGCTGTTCCTTTCGCGCGGCACGCCCACCAACGAGGCGGCCTACCCGGTGCTCGAGGAGGCCAAGGTGCCGCTGGTCGGACCCTCGACCGGCGCGATGTCGATGTACGACCCGCCGCGAAGGTACCTCTTCCCGGTGCGGCCAAGCTACCACTCGGAGACCGCGAAGATCGTGGCGCAGCTCGTCTCGACCGGAATCAACCGCATCGCGGTGTTCCATACGGACGACTCGTTCGGCAAGGACGGCCTTACCGGAACGCTGAACGCGATGAAGGCGCAGGGGCTCAACCCGATCGTCGTGGCGAGCCATGCGCGCGGAACGGTCCAGGTCGAGCAAGCGGTCGCGGCGATCGCGAAGTCCGAGGCGCAGGCGGTCATCATGGTCACGGTGCTCGACGCGGGCGTCGCCTTCATCAAGCAGATGAGGAAGACCGGGGCGAGCCCGCTCTTCGTGACGCTGTCGAACAACAGCTCGAACGCCTTCATCAAGAACCTGGGCGAGGACGGCCACGGCGTCGCGGTGAGCCAGGTGTCGCCCTATCCGTTTTCCCGCACCATGCCGATCACGCAGGAATTCCACGACGCGATCAAGGGCCGGCAGGACGTCGCGGCTTCGTACGCCTCGATGGAGGGCTTCATCGCCGCCAAGGTCATGGTGGAGGGGCTGCGCCGCGCCGGCCCGAGGCCGACGCGCGAGAAGCTGATCGCGGCGCTGGAATCGATGCAGCGCCTCGACCTCGGCGGCGTGGACGTGACCTACGGATCCCGGAATCGCACCGGCACGCAGTACATCGACCTCACGATCATCAACCGCGCCGGAATGTTCGTCCGCTAGCAGCTCATCAAAAACAAAGAGGGCGGACCGCAGTCCGCCCTCTTCACGATTCGCGCCGGCGAATCAGGCCGCGCGCGGGATCGGGATGAAGAAGGACTCGCGCACCACGTCTTTCCCTTCGATCAGCTCCTCTGCGCCGCGGCGCTCCTCGTCGAACACGACCGCGGCGAGCTTCTGCAGTGTGTCGCGCGCCTCGTCGATCGTGCGGCCGTGCGAGTTGACGCCGGGCAACTCTTCGATGAATCCGATGTAACCGCTATTGGACTTCAGGTATACCGCGGTGAAGGCAAGCCTTCCTGTTTCCATCTTGTCCCTCCGAACGAACAATTCGAGAGCCTACGCTATTACGCTTTCAAAAGTATGACTGAGTACTTGCGGGTTACATTTCAAAATCGTTGTGGTCGTATGCACCACAAAAATTTTGCGTTGCGAAAATTGCTGCGCCGCTTCTGCTTTACTCGAGTGAAAAAATTGCTGCGCTGCTTCTTTGTTTCTCTGTCCGATCGCGGGCTGCGAGAGCTATTTTTCGAGCCAATGTTTTTTTTGTTTCACGGCCGCCCACTCGTCGGCGTCCGGCGGCGCGGGCTTGCGCTCGATGATCGGCTTCCAGATCTTGGAGAGCTCGGCGTTGCGCGCGATGAATTCCTGCTGCGCGTCGGGCACGTCGTCCTCGGCGTAGATCGCCTCGACCGGGCACTCGGGCACGCACAGCGTGCAATCGATGCATTCGGCGGGATCGATCACCAGCATGTTCGGGCCTTCCCGGAAGCAGTCGACCGGACAGACGTCGACGCAGTCGGTGTACTTGCACTTGATGCACGACTCGGTTACTACGTAAGTCATACAGGTTATAAGAACGCGTTGCGAATCAGCTATTTAGTATATCCCTTGGGAAGCGCTCGCGCCGCCCCCATAATAGGAGCCAACGTCGTAACACCCACGAGGAACCATGAGCAGCACAGGAATCGCCGCAATCCAGCATGTGACGGACGACACGTTCGAGCCCGAAGTCCTGAAATCCGACACCGCAGTCCTGGTCGATTATTGGGCCGAGTGGTGCGGCCCGTGCAAGTCGATCGCGCCGATCCTCGACGAGATCGCGAAGGAATACGAAGGCCGTCTGAAGATCGCCAAGATCAACGTCGACGAGAACCAGCAGGTTCCGGCGAAATTTGGCATCCGCGGCATTCCCACGCTGATGCTCTTCAAGAACGGCAACGTCGAGGCCACGCGCGTCGGCGCGCTGTCGAAGTCGCAGCTGACCGCTTTCCTTGACAGCAACATCTGAAGCTTTTAGGCTTGCCTAGGTAAGGGCCCCCTCCATCCCGGAGGGGGGTGAATCCAACAAGGTTGTCCAGCGCCACGGCTCCGGCGCACGTTTCTTACGTATGTCCCCAACATGAGCAGGTCACAAGCGGCACAGCCCGAAGCGGTCCGTTCACCCCAGGCGCAGGAACCCGCGCCCGCGCAGGGAACCGCGCCCGCGGCGGGCGCCGGCACCCCGGTCGCCATCCCGATGCATCTCTCGGAGCTCAAGGCGCACCACGTCTCGCAACTGGTGGAGATGGCGGTATCCAATGGCATCGAGAACGCGAGCCGGCTGAGGAAGCAGGACCTCATCTTCGCCCTGCTCAAGAGCCAGGCGAAGAAGGGCGTCTCCATCTTCGGCGACGGCACGCTCGAAGTCCTGCCCGACGGCTTCGGCTTTCTGCGCTCGCCCGAGACCTCCTACCTCGCGAGCACCGACGACATCTACGTCTCGCCCTCGCAGATCCGGCGCTTCAACCTGCACACCGGCGACTCGATCGAGGGCGAGATCCGCACGCCCAAGGACGGCGAGCGCTACTTCGCCCTCGTCAAGGTCGACAAGGTCAACGGCGAGGCCCCCGAGGCGGCCAAGAACAAGATCCTGTTCGAGAACCTCACGCCGCTGCATCCGGACAAGGCGTTCAAGCTCGAGCGCGAGATCAAGGCCGAGGAGAACCTCACCGGGCGGGTGCTGGACATCGTCGCCCCTATCGGCAAGGGCCAGCGCGGCCTCATCGTCAGCCCGCCCAAGGCCGGCAAGACCGTGATGCTGCAGCACATCGCGCACGCCCTGGTCGCCAACCACCCGGAGATCACGCTGATCGTGCTGCTGATCGACGAGCGCCCGGAGGAAGTGACCGAGATGTCGCGCACGGTGCGCGGCGAAGTGGTCGCCTCCACCTTCGACGAGCCGGCCTCGCGGCACGTGCAGGTTGCCGAGATGGTGATCGAGAAGGCGAAGCGCCTGGTCGAGCACAAGAAGGACGTGGTGATCCTGCTCGACTCCATCACACGCCTGGCGCGCGCCTACAACACCGTCGTCCCCGCCTCCGGCAAGGTGCTGACGGGCGGCGTCGACGCCAATGCGCTGCAGAAGCCCAAGCGCTTCTTCGGTGCGGCGCGCAATATCGAGGAAGGGGGGTCGCTCACCATCATCGCCACCGCCCTCATCGACACCGGCAGCCGCATGGACGACGTGATCTACGAGGAATTCAAGGGCACGGGCAACCTGGAGGTGCACCTCGACCGCCGCATGCACGAAAAGCGCATCTACCCGGCGATCAACGTCAACCGCTCGGGCACGCGGCGCGAGGAGCTGCTCATCGACCAGCCGGTGCTGCAGAAGGTCTGGGTGCTGCGCAAGCTCCTGTTTCCGATGGACGAGCTGGAGGCGGCCGAGTTCCTGATCGACAAGCTGCGCGCGACCAAGACCAACTCGGAGTTCTTCGACTCCATGCGACGGGGCTGAAGGCAGGAAAAGAGAACAACAAGAACGGCTTTCCTGGGAGAAGGGGATGCTCGACACCACGCGCAAGGTGGCGACACCCGAAGGCATAGAGCTGACCCTGCGTCTTGCCGGACCGGTGCCGCGCGCCATGGCCTGGGCGGTGGACCTCGCGATCCGCGCCGGCATCGTGTTCGCCGTGATGAGCATCGCGCTGCAGTTCGGCCGCGCCGGCTGGGGATTGGTGCTGCTCACCCTGTTCTTCGTCGAATGGCTGCTGCCGGCATGGCTCGAAGCCGCCTGGCGCGGCCAGACGCCGGGCAAGCGCGTCATGCGTCTCGCGGTGCTGAACGACGACGGCACGCCGGTGCGCTGGCCCGCCGCGCTCACGCGCAACCTCCTGCGCGCGGTCGACTTCCTGCCGTTCCTCTACGGCGTCGGGCTGGTGTCGATGCTCGCCAGCCGCGACTTCAAGCGCCTGGGCGATCTCGCCGCCGGCACGGTGGTGGTGTATCAGGCCGAAAAGGCGGAGGCGAACAAGAACATACCGGCGGCGCAGCCGATCGCGCCGCCGGTGCCGCTCACCCTGGAAGAGCAGCGCGCGGTGCTCGAGCTCGCCGAGCGCTCGGTCACGCTCACCCAGGAGCGCGTGGAAGAGCTCGCCGAGCTGCCCACCCCGCTCGTCGGCGGCCTGCACGGCAGTACAGCGGCTTTGCGCCTGCTGGGCATTGCCAACCACATCGCTGGAAGATGAAGCAAGCACCCTTCGAAGCCGCGCATGCCCACGAGTGGCGCGAGTTGGAGGATTTTCTCGAGACTCCAGGATCCAAGGCATTTCCTCCGGAGGAAATGCCCGCCCGCTACCGGCGCCTGTGCCAGAGCCTCGCGCTCGCGGCCGACCGCCGCTATAGCCCGGCGCTGGTCGACCGGCTGAACGAGCTCGCGCTGCGCGGACACCACGCCCTCTACCGCAACCGCGGCCGCCAGGGGCAGCGCGTCGCCGAGTTCATGCTGGGCGGGTTTCCCGCGCTGGTGCGGCAGGAATGGCGCCTCGTGGCAGGGGCTGCGGCGCTCTTTTTCGGCCCGCTATTGGCGCTGATCGGCGTGCTGCAGGTATACCCGGAGTTCGTCTACTACCTGCTCTCCCCCGAGCAGATCGCGAGCTTCCACGAGATGTACGACCCGGCCTCCAGGCGCCTGGGCATGCGCGAGGCCGACACCAACGTCGTCATGTTCGGCTTCTACATCTGGAACAACGTGCGCATCGGCTTCCAGACCTTCGCCGGCGGGCTCGCCTTCGGCGTGGGCTCGATCTGGTTTCTCGCCTCGAACGGGGTGGTGATCGGGGCGGTCGCGGGCTACCTCACCGAGATCGGCTACGCGCGCACCTTCTGGTCGTTCGTCGCAGGTCATTCGTCGTTCGAGCTGATCGCGATCGTGCTCTCGGGCGCGGCGGGCCTGCGCCTGGGGCTCGCCGTCATCGCCCCGGGCGATCGCTCGCGCAAGGCCGCGCTGGTCGCGGCGGCGAAGCCCGCGGTGCGCGTGATGTACGGGGCGGCGGTGCTCTTCCTGATCGCCGCCTTCGTCGAGGCCTTCTGGTCGCCGCACACCGCGATTCCCTTCGGCGCGAAGATCGCCGTGGGCGCCGCCGGATGGGTGCTGCTCGCGGCGTACTTCGCCTTTGCCGGGCGCGCGCGTGCAGCCGGCTGACCTCTCCGTCGCGCTGCGCAGGCGCTCGCCGTGGGAGGCGACCGACCTCGGCCTCGCGATGCTGCGGCGCTGGTGGCGGCCGGTGTACGCGGCGCACGCTCTCGTCGTCGCGCCGGTCGCGCTTGCGCTCGTGGCGCTCGGCTGGGCGTTCGACGCGGTGTGGGCGGCGATGCTCGCCATATGGTGGCTCGAGCCGCTCTACGATCGCGTCGTCCTTCACGTTCTTTCGCGCGCGGTGTTCGGCGAAATATCGCGTCCGCTTTCCGTTCTGCGCTCCTGGAGGGACTGGAAAGGCGGGCTGCTCGCCGCGCTCGCGCTCCGCATCGTGGTGTGGGACCTCGCGCGCTCGTTCAACTTGCCGGTGCGCCAGCTCGAAGGCCAGCGCGGCCGCGAGGCACGCGAGCGCCAGCGTCTTCTGGGCAGGCGCGCGCGCGGCCAGGCGGTGTGGCTCACGATGGTCTGGCTGCATTTCGAAGCGGCGCTGCTGTGGTCGGCGGGCGCGCTGGCCGGGCTCTTGCTGCCGGCCGGCCTCGAGCGCGCCCCCGGGGGCGAGGATCGGATCCTTTCAGGCCTCGCCGATCTGACGAAGATGGCGTCGGTCTCCGACGCGCTGATCTACGCCGCGGTGATCCTTTTTCTCGAGCCGTTCTATGTGGCCGCAGGGTTCGGGCTCTACCTCAACCGGCGCACGCTCCTGGAAGGCTGGGACATCGAGGTAGCGCTGCGCCGCATCGCCGAGCGCCACGCGGCGGCGTTGCTTTCGATTCTGTTCGCTGGCTTCGTCTTCTTCGGCCCGTGCTTCTCGGGTCCTGCGCTGGCGCAACAGAAAAACCCGAAGGAGGCGATCGCCGAAGTGCTGAAGGCGCCCGAGTTCGGCCATTACCGCGACACGACGCGCTGGGAACGGCGCGACCCGGCGAAGCCGCCCGATCCGAAGACGCCCGATCTCACCTTCTGGCACGCCATCGGCTACGCGCTCGCCAAGGCGGCCGAGGTTGCGCTGTGGGTGGCGGCGATCGCCGGCCTCGGCTACGCGCTCTGGTGGCTCGCGCGCCAGCTGCCGCGCGCAGGCGATGCGCGGCGCGAAGCCTACCAGCCGCCCCCGGTTCTCTTCGGCATGCAGCTCGCACCCGACACGCTGCCGGTGGACGTGCCCGAGGCCGCCGCCCGGCTCGCAGCCGCCGGAAAGCTCCGTGAGGCGTTGAGCCTGCTCTACCGCGGGGCACTGTCCGAGCTTGTGCACAAGCGCGGCGTCCAGCTGCTCGCGAGCCATACCGAGGGGGAAGCGGTGCGCCTCGCCGGGATGGCGTACTTCGCCGCGCTGGTCGACGCCTGGCGCCGCTGCGCCTACGCAAGACGCCTTCCGTCGAACGATGAAGTTGAACAGCTAGCGAGGAACTACAGGGAAGCCTTCGCATGAGGAGCTGGCTGCTGCCGTTCGCGCTGGCCGCGCTGCTTGCGGCGGGCGTGGTGTGGTTCCTGTCCACCCACGAGCGCGTGCCCTCGCGCGAGTGGGTCGGGCCGTCGGCCGAGGCGCGGCGCGACATGTATCTCGCCGCCGGCCGCTTCGCCACGCGCATGGGCCTCCCCACGCGCGAGCTGCGCTCGCTGCCCGACCTCGACACCCTGAAGCCGAAGAGCGTGCTGCTGCTGCCGAACCGCCGCCAGGCGCTCGACCCGCGCCGCCTGCGCGCGATCGTTGCGTGGGTGGAGGCCGGGGGCCATCTCATCGTCGAGGCGGAGCTCGTCGGCGTCGCCGATCCGCTGCTCGACCTCGTCGGCGTCGAGCGCCTGCGCGGCGCCGCTCCCGCGAAGCCGGTTCCGGTCGAGCTCGCCGACGGAAGGAAGCTCGCGGTCTCGCTTTTCGGCGCCATGACGCTCCAGGCGGCCGACGCGGACGAGAAGGGCCGGTTCGTGAGCTTCGACTACGGCGAGGGCGCGGTGAGCGCGCTCGTCGGCCTGCACTTCGCCCGCAACCCGCTCGTTGGCGCGAACGACAACGCCGAATTCCTCTGGCACCTCGTCAGCCTGACGCCAGCCGCCGAGCTGCAGATCTATCTGCGCCCGGAGCGCCTGTCGCTGTGGGGATTTCTCCTGCAGCACGCGGTCCCTGTGCTCGCTGCCGCGGCGGCGCTCGTGGCGCTGTGGCTCTGGCGCATCGCGCCGCGCTTCGGCCCGGTGCAGCCCGATCCGCCGCCGGCGCGGCGGCGCCTCCTCGATCACCTGCGCGCGAGCGGCCGCTTCTACTGGGCGCAAGGACTGCGCGGACGCCTGCTCGCCGCGGCGCGCGACGCCGCGCTGCGGCGCATTGCGCGCGCCCAGCCCGACTTCGCCCACGCGAGCCAGGCCGAACGCGCCGCGCGCGTCGCCGCGCTCGCGGAAATCCCGCCGGCCGAGGCGCAGCGCTTCATGAGCGCGGGCGTGAACCTTCCCGGCGCCGAATTCATTCGCGCCATGCACACCGCCCAGCGCATCCACAGCGCACTGGAAAGAGGCACCAAGGAGAGATAAGCGATGAAAGAAGAAAACTTCGCCCAGGCAGCAAAGATCGCAGCGGCCCTGCGCGCCGAGGTCGCAAAGGCGATGGTGGGGCAGCGCGAGGTGATCGACGCGGTACTGTGCGCGCTGCTCGCGGGCGGCCACGTGCTGGTCGAGGGCGTGCCCGGCCTGGGCAAGACGCTTCTCGTGCGCGCGCTTGCGCGCGGCATCTCCGGAACGTTCGGCCGCATCCAGTTCACCCCCGATCTGATGCCCGCCGACGTGACCGGCCATACCCTGTACGATCCGAAGGCCGAGGCGTTCGTCGCGCGCCGCGGCCCGGTGTTCGTCAACCTGCTTCTCGCCGACGAGATCAACCGCGCGCCGGCGAAGACCCAGGCAGCGCTCCTGGAGGTGATGCAGGAAGCGCAGGTGACGATCGAGGGCCAGGCGCACCCGCTCGAGCCGCCCTTCATGGTGCTCGCGACCCAGAACCCGATCGAGCACGAAGGCACCTATGCCCTGCCCGAGGCGCAGCTCGACCGTTTCCTCCTCAAGGTGCGCATCGACTATCCGTCGCCCGCGGAGGAGACAGCGCTCGTGCGCCACGTCATCGAGGGCAAGGTCGGCGACAAGCTGAACGTCGACCAGGTCATGCCGCTGGTCAAGCCCTCGACCGTGCTCTCGCTGCAGGCAGTGGCGGCGTCCGTGCGGATGGACGACGCCGTGCTCGACTACGCGGTGCGCCTTGCGCGCGCCACGCGCAGCTGGCCCGGGGTCGTCGCCGGCGCCGGGCCGCGCGGCGGGATCTCGCTCATGCGCGCGGCGCGCGCCGCGGCGCTGCTCGAGGGACGCGACTACGTCACCCCCGACGACGTGAAGCGCATGGCCCTGCCCGCGCTGCGCCATCGCATCGCGCCTTCGCCGGAGCTCGAGCTGGAAGGCAGGGATACCGATGCAATCCTGAAAGGCCTGCTGGAAAAAATCGAAGCGCCAAGAAAATAGAAATGCAGACATGATCCTGCCGGCGCCCCGCCTGCTGTGGATGCTCGCGGCGCTCCTTGCTGCCGCGTTCGCCGCGTCGATCTACGGCGTGCAGGCGCTGTGGTTCGCCGCCGCCGCGGTCGTCGCGGCGGCGGCGCTCGTCGATGCGCTGATGGCGCTGCGCCTGCCCGCGCCCGAGCTGGCGCGGCGGGTGCCCCACGCCCTGGCGCTCGGCGTGCGCACCGAGGTCAGCCTGAGGATCCTGAACCGTGCCAAGCGGCCCATCCGGCTCGAAATCCACGATCATCACCCGGCCTCGCTCGAGGCCGAAGGGCTGCCGCGCGCGGTGGCGCTCGCCGCGGGAGGCTGGACCGAGCTGCGCTACCTGGTGCGGGCGATCGCGCGCGGCGAGGCGCGCTTCGGGCGCGCCGAGGCGCGCCTCGCTTCGCCGCTCGCGCTCTGGCAGGTGACGCGGCGCGCCGGCGAGGAAGCGCCGGTGCGCGTCTATCCGAACTTCCAGGCGCTCGCGAGGTACACGCTGCTCGCCACCGACAACCGGCTCTCGCAGATCGGCGTGCTCCAGGTGCGCCGCCGCGGCGAGGGCACCGAGTTCCACCAGCTGCGCGAATACCGCCAGGGCGATCCGCAGCGCGCGATCGACTGGAAGGCGACCGCGCGCACCGGGCGCCTGATCGCCCGCGAGTACGAGGAGGACAAGGACCAGCGCGTGCTGGTGGTGATCGACTGCGGCAGGCGCATGGCGTCCAAGGACGCGGCACTCTCGCACTTCGATCACACGCTGAACGCCGCGCTTCTGCTCGGCCACGTCGCGCTGCGCCAGGGCGACGCGGTCGGCATGCTCACGATGGGCGGGGTGCAGCGCTACCTCGAGCCGCGCAAGTCCGTGGCCGCGGTGCACGCGATGCTGAACCAGGCCTACGACCTCGAGCCGACGCTCGCGGTGCCCGACTACGATCTCGCGGCACGCGAGGTGATGCGGCACATGCGCCGGCGCGCGCTCGTCATCCTGCTCACCAACCTGCGCGACGAGGACGACGAAACCCTGCTGCCCGCGCTGCGGCTGCTCGCCACGCGCCATCTGGTCGTGCTCGCCTCGCTGCGCGAGGCGATCCTCGGCCGGGCCCTCTCGGCGCGCGTCGACAGCTTCGATCGCGCGCTGACCCATGCCGCGGCGGCCGACTACCTGGCGCTGCGGGAGCGCGTGTTCCGGCGCATCAGCGCCGCCGGGGTCATGACCCTCGACGTGGAGCCCGAGCGGCTCCCGATCGCCCTGGTGAACCGGTACCTCGAGCTCAAACGGGAGGGAAGGCTTTGAAGGCAGGCAAGGAAGGCTTTAAGGCAGGGAGGGAAGGCTTTGAAAAGCCCCGATTTTCCGGGTTTTCCTTTATAATGCGCGCCCCATGAAACAAGGCATCCACCCCGAATACCGGCCGGTGATCTTTCTGGACACCAGCGCGAACCACGCCTTTCTGACCCGCTCGGCCATCGACACGAAGGGCCGCGAGACCATGAAGTGGGAGGACGGCAGGGAATATCCCGTAGTGAAGCTCGAGGTGTCGTCCGAGTCGCACTCCTTCTATACCGGCAAGCAGAAGATCGTCGATACCGCGGGCCGGGTCGAGAAGTTCAAGCGCCGCTACACCAAGAAACCGGCGGACAAGAAGTAGGCCGTCGGGGGACGATGATCCCCGGCCTGGCCTTTCCTCCGCTCCGGCTGCCGCTGCCGCCCACGGCGCTTGCGCTCATCGCGCTGGCGTTCGTCCTGCCCGGGCTCGCCGGCCACGAGCTGTGGAAGTCGCAGGACGCCATCGGCCTCGGCATCGTCTACGACATGGCGAAGAGCGGCGAGCTGGTCGTGCCGCGCGTGAGCGGCTGGCTCTTGCTCAACGATCCGCCGTTGTATCACTGGGTGGCGCTCGCTTTCGGCAGCGTGTTCCAGTACGTGATCGAGTTCCACTCGGGCGCGCGGCTCGCGAGCGGCGCCTTTGTGCTGCTCGCCTTCTGGCTCATTTACCGAGCGGGCCGCGACTGGGTCATCACGCAGGACCGGGCGGCTAGCGCCTCCGCCGCCACGTTGCTGCTGCTCGGCTCGGTCGGCCTGATGGTGCACTCGCACGAAGCCGTGCCCGAGCTCGCCACGCTCGCCGCGCTGTGCGGCGCGTTCGCCGCGCTCGCTTCCGCGCAGCGGCGTCCCGTTGCCGCAGGGCTCGCGTTCGGCGCGGCGCTCGGCGCGGGGTTCGCCTCGTCGAGCTGGGTGACGCCCGCGGCGATCTTCCTCGCGGTGGTCGCGGCGCATTTCGTGCATGCGCCCTGGCGCACGCGCCGCGCGCTGCTGTTTCTAGGCGTCGCGACCATGGTCGCGCTCGCCCTGGGAGCGCTCTGGCCCGTGGCGCTTTTCCGGCGCGCCCCGGAGGCCTTCGCGCAATGGTGGGGGTTGAACGTACGGCCCCAGCCCAACATCGGCGCGAGCGCGCGCTACTTCCTCAACAACATCGGCTGGTTCGCCTGGCCGGCGTGGCCGCTCGCGCTGTGGGCGCTCTGGTCGCTGCGCCGGCGCTGGCGCGAGCCGCAGCTCTTCGTTCCGGCGCTCGCCCTGCTGATCATGCTCCCCGCGCTGGCGGTGTGGGGCCAGCCGCAGAGCGTGACGCTGCTGCCGCTGCTCGCGCCGCTCGTCACGCTGGCGGTGCAGGGGGTGCCGGGCCTGCGGCGCGGCGCCGCGGCGGCGCTCGACTGGTTCGGCCTGGTCACGTTCGCCTTCTTCGGCGGGCTGGTGTGGCTCGGCTATGTCGCCATGATGACCGGACTGCCGCCCAAGATCGCGCACAACTTCGCGAAGACCGCGCCGGGCTTCGTCGCCGAGTTCAATCCGTTCCTGTTCCTGGTGGCACTCGCGCTCACCGCGACCTGGATCTACCTGATGTTCTTCACCGCGTATTCGCCCACGCGCAGCATCGCGCGCTGGGCCACCGGGATCGTGCTGCTCTGGGGCACGTTCGCCACGCTGTGGATGCCGTGGGCCGACCACCAGAAGAGCTATCGCACGGTCGCGCTTCAGCTGCGCTCGAAGATCCCGGTCGGCACGACCTGCGTTGCGCAGCGCGGCCTGGGCGTGCCGCAGGGCGCCTCGCTCGACTACTATGGCGACATCCAGCCGCGCGCGTTCGAGATCGGAAAGCCGCGCGAGTGCCCGCTGGTGCTGGTGCAGGGTAGCCCGCAGCACGAGTTCGACGCTCCAGGCCCCGGGTGGACCAAGCTCGCCGACGTCGGCCGGCCCGGCGACAAAGGCGAGCGCTTCCGCCTCTATCGACTCGGGAAATGAACACCACCCCGCCCACCGAATGCAAGGCATGGCAGGACCTCGTGCAACACGCCGAGAGCTGGCGCGGCGTGCACCTGCGCAGCCTCTTCGAGCAGGACCTCGCGCGCGGCAGCCAGCTCGCGGCCGAAGGCCCGGGCGTGCGCTACGACTATTCGCGCCAGCGCATGGGCGCCATGACGCTGCGCCTGCTCGTGAGGCTCGCCGCCGAGCGCGGCTTCGCGGAATGGCGCGAGGCGCTGCTCAGCGGCAAGCCGATCAACAACACCGAGAACCGCCCCGCGTGGCACACCGCGCTGCGCGCTTCCAATCCTCCCGCCGAGGTGCGCGAGACCCTGCAGCGCGCCAAGGCGCTCGCCGCCCGCCTGAGGCGCGAGCAACGCTATCAGCGAATCGTGAATCTCGGCACCGGCGGGTCGGATCTCGGGCCGCGCCTTCTGGCTGATGCTCTTCAAGACAAGGTACTGGATGTGCGCTTCGCGGCGAACATCGACCCGAAGGATCTGCAGCGCGCGCTCGACGGCGCCGATCCGGCGAGCACCCTGATCGTCGTCGTCTCCAAGACCTTCACCACGCGGGAAACGATGGCGAACGCGCAGGCCGCCAGAGGCTGGGGTGCCAGGGACTTCATCGCCGTGACGGCAAACGTAGAGGCCGCCAGGCAATTCGGCGTCCAGGAGATCTTCCCCATGTGGGACTGGGTCGGCGGCCGCTTCTCGGTCTGGTCGGCGGTCGGCTTCGCCGCGATGTGCGCGATCGGGCCGGATTCGTTCCAGGAATTTCTGGATGGGGGAGGCGACGTAGACGAGCATTTCGCCCGGGCGCCGCTCGAGAAGAACATCCCGGTCCTGATGGCGTTGGTCGGCGCGTGGAACACGAACTTCCTTGGCCTCGCAACGCACGCCGTGCTGCCGTACTCCAACGCGCTGCGGCTGCTCCCGTCGTACCTCCAGCAGCTCGAGATGGAGTCGAACGGCAAGCGCGTCGACCGCGAGGGCCGCGAGGTCGCCTATGCCACCGCGCCGATATTGTTCGGCGCCGAGGGCACGGTGAGCCAGCATTCGTTCCACCAGCTCCTGCACCAAGGCACGCAGGCGGTCGCCTGCGACTTCATCGAGCTCGGCCTCGACCGCGACCTCAGCGCCAATTGCCGCGCCCAGGCGGATGCGCTCGCGTTTGGCACGAACGACCCGTCGCTGCCGTCGTATCGGCAATATCCGGGCAATCGCCCTTCCAGCATGCTGATCTTCGACGACTTCAATTCGAGAGCACTGGGCAGGCTGATCGCCCTCTACGAGCACAAGGTCTTCACCCAGGGCGTCCTCTGGAACATCAACAGCTTCGACCAGTGGGGCGTCGAATTAGGGAAGCAACTTGCGAGCAAGTTGCTCGGGGGCTCATAACTTGCTCGAAAGATCATCAAAGGAGAACGGTAATGGACCAGGAGACCTTCAACATCAGCATCCGCAAGTTCCTCAAGATGGTGGGCGTGAGCTCGCAGCGCGAGATCGAGCAGGCGGTGCAGAAGTCGATGCAGGCCGGCAAGCTGAAAGGCGACGAAGCGGTGCCGGTGAAATGCACCCTCGAGATTCCCTCGCTCGGCGTGCGCGTGCCTTTCGACGGCGAAATCCGCCTAAAATGACCGCGTGAACAAGGCGCGGGAATTCGATCAATCGGTGCTCGCCGAGCTGAAGGCGCTGCTGGGCGAGCGCGTCTCGACCTCGGCGGCGGTGCGCGAGCACCACGGCAAGGACGAGTCGTATTTTCCCTATGCGCCTCCGGACGCAGTGGTGTTCGTCGAGAGCACCGAGGAGGTGCGCGACGTGGTCGACATCTGCCGGCGCCACCGCGTGCCGATGATTCCGTTCGGCGTCGGCACCTCGCTCGAGGGCCACATCCTCGCGGTACAGGGCGGCGTGTCGATCGACCTCTCGCGCATGAACAAGGTGCTCGCGGTGCACCAGGAGGACCTCGACGCCGTGGTCCAGGCCGGCGTCACGCGCAAGCAGCTGAACGAGTACATCAAGCACACGGGGCTGTTCTTCCCGGTCGATCCGGGCGCCGACGCGACGCTGGGCGGCATGGCCGCAACCCGCGCCTCCGGAACCAACGCGGTGCGCTACGGCACGATGCGCGAGAACGTGCTGTCGCTCAAGGTCGTCCTCGCCGACGGGCGGATTATTCAAACTTCCAGAAGGGCAAAAAAGTCCGCCGCGGGCTACGACCTCACCCGCCTCTTCGTCGGCTCGGAAGGCACGCTCGGCATCATCACCGAGGTCAGCGTGCGGCTCTACCCGGTGCAGGAGGCGATGTCGGCGGCGGTGTGCGCCTTCGACTCGGTCGACGGCTGCACGCGCACCGTGATCGAGACCATCCAGGCCGGCATCCCGGTGGCGCGCTGCGACATCGTGTGCGACAAGACGGTCGCGGCGATCAACAAGTTCAAGAAGACCAATTACCGCGTCGCGCCCACCGTATTTTTCGAGTTTCACGGGTCGAAGACCTCGGTAGTGGAACAGGCCGAAGCGGTACAGGCGATCGCCAAGGAGCACGGCGGCCAGAACTTCGTGTGGGCGACCAGGCCCGAGGAGCGCAGCCAGCTCTGGCAGGCGCGCCACGACGCGTACTTCGCCTGCCTGCAGATCCGGCCCGGCTCGCGCGCGGTCTCGACCGACGTCTGCGTGCCGATCTCGCGCCTCGCCGAATGCGTGCACGAGACCATGGAGGACGTGAAGAGCTACATCGCGCCGGTCCCGCTCCTCGGGCACATCGGCGACGGCAACTTCCACCTCATGTTCCTGGTCGACCCGGCGAAGCCCGAGGAAACGGAGCTCGCCAAGGCGTTCAACAAGCGCCTAATCGAGCGTGCGCTGCGCCTGGAAGGCACCTGCACCGGCGAGCACGGCGTGGGCATGGGCAAGATCGGCTCGATGCGCATGGAGCTCGGCGACGACGTCCTGGACCTGATGCGCGACATCAAGAAGGTGTTCGACCCCGACAACCTCATGAACCCCGGAAAGGTCGTTCCATCATGAGCGCCGAGAAGCGTCTCAAAGAGCTCGGTATCGAGCTCGGCAGCGTGTCCGCGCCGGTCGCCAACTACGTGAACGCGGTGCGCACCGGCAACCTGCTGTTCCTCGCCGGCAAGGGCCCGCGCGCAGGCAAGGACGGCAAGCGCCCCAAGGGCAAGGTCGGACGCGAGTACACCGTGGAGCAGGCGTACGAGCATGCGCGCACCGTGGGCCTCGACCTCATCTCGGTGATGCGCGCCGAGCTCGGCAGCCTCGACAAGGTGAAGCGCATCGTCAAGGTGCTCGGCATGGTGAACGCCGTGCCCGACTTCGAGGATCAGCCGAAGGTCATCAACGGCTGCTCGGATCTCTTCGTCCAGGTGTTCGGCGAGCGCGGCAAGCACGCGCGCTCCGCGGTCGGCATGGGCTCGCTGCCGATGGGCATCCCGGTCGAGATCGAGTGCATCGTCGAGGTCGAATAGGAATTCAGATGGTCATGACGGTCTTGCGGTAGAACTTCAGCTCCTCGATCGACTCGAGGATGTCGGCAAGCGCCTCGTGCTTGCCTTCCTTGCTGAAGCCCTTGAGGAGCTCGGGCTTCCAGCGCCGCACCAGCTCCTTCAGCGTGGAGACGTCCAGGTTGCGGTAGTGGAAATGCGCCTCGAGGCGCGGCATCCAGCGCGCGAGGAAGCGCCGGTCCTGGCAGATCGAGTTGCCGCACATCGGCGAGGCGTTCGCCGGCACGAGCGGCGCGAGGAACTCGAGCGCCATCGACTCGGCCTGCGCCTCGGTGAGCGACGCGGCCCTGACGCGGCCGACGAGCCCGGTCTTGGCGTGCGTGCCCTTGTTCCACGAGTCCATCGCCTCGAGCACCTCGTCGGGCTGGTGCAGCACCCACGCCGGGCTCTCGGCGAGGATGTTGAGCTGCGAATCCGTCACCAGCAGCGCCATCTCGATGATCCGGTCGCTGTCGGGCTGCAGGCCGGTCATCTCCATGTCGATCCAGATCAGGTTGTTCGGCGAACTGGAAGACGAGGCGGTCATGCCTTATTCTCTCACGCACATGTCGAACGCCCTGACCTGGACATTTCTCGCCGCGCTGGTCGCGGCCAGCGTGACTCGCCTGTGGCTCGCGCTGCGCCAGATCCGCCACGTGCGCGCGCACCGCGGCGCGGTCCCGCGGACCTTCGCCGAGGCGATTCCGCTCGCGGCGCATCAGAAGGCCGCCGACTACACCGTGGCGAAGGCGCGCCTGGGCCTGGTCGGCCTGTTCGTCGGCACGCTGCTCGTCCTGGGCCTTACCTTCGGCGGCGGCATCCAGCTTCTCTCCGACGCCTGGAGCGCGCTGTTTGCGCCGGGATCGCTGCCGCATGGAACGGCGCTGCTGCTGAGCATGTTCGCAGTCCAGTTCGTCGTCGGCCTGCCAGTCGCCATCTACCGCATCTTCGTCGTCGAGCAGGAGTTCGGCTTCAACCGCATGACCTTCGGCCTGTTCCTGACCGATCTCGCCAAGCAGCTCGCGGTGTCGCTCGCGCTCGGCGTGCCGCTGCTGCTGGCGATCCTGTGGCTGATGGAGAAGATGGGCACCTTCTGGTGGGTATACGCGTGGGTGCTGCTGGTCGCGTTTCTCGTCGTCTTCATGATGATCTACCCGGCGCTCATCATGCCGCTGTTCAACAAGTTCACTCCGGTGACCGAAGGCGAGCTCTCCACGCGGGTGGCGGCATTGCTCGCGAAGTGCGGCTTCAAGTACCGCGGGCTCTTCGTCATGGACGGCTCCAAGCGCTCGAGCCACGGCAACGCCTTCTTCGCCGGCTTCGGCGCCGGCAAGCGCATCGTGCTGTTCGACACGCTGATCCAGCGGCTCAGCATCTCCGAGGTCGAGGCGGTGCTCGCCCACGAGCTCGGCCACTACAAGCTGCACCACATCGCGAAGGGAATCGCGCTCAGCGCGGCCCTGAGCCTCGCCGGCTTCTGGATCCTCGGCCAGGTGTTCGACCAGCCATGGTTCTTCTCGGGCCTGGGCGTCGCCACCCCCAGCATGGCGGCGGCGCTCGCGCTGTTCCTGCTGGTGATACCGGAGTTCACCTTCTTCCTGGACCCCTTCATGAGCCGCTACTCGCGCAAGCGCGAGTACGAGGCCGATTCGTACGCCGTGCGCTACGCGCAGTCCGCCGACCTCGAGCAGGCGCTGGTCAAGCTCTACAAGGACAACGCCAGCACGCTGACCCCCGACCCGGTGCACTCGGCGTTCTACGATTCGCACCCGCCGGCCGCGGCGCGCATCGCGCGACTGAAGACCGCGTAGTGAAGCGAGTCTTCGGCTCCTACAATCAGCAGCTCGTCCACCACGCGAAGAACCTGCTCGAGGCCGCGGGCATCCCGGTGCTGGTGCGCAACCAGTATCTGTCCTCCGCGATGGGCGAGCTGCCGCCGGCCGAATGCGAGGCGCAGATCTGGGTTCTTGAGGATGCGGACCTCGCCCGGGCGGAGGAAATCCTGCGCTGGAGCCCTCCCGCGGGGCCCGACTGGACCTGCGAGTGCGGCGAGACGCTCGGAGCGCAGTTCAGCCAGTGCTGGCGCTGCGGCGCCTATCGGAAAGGCTAGCTCAGCGTCGACGAGGCCTGCGCAAGCGGCGGGCATTCGCCGACGCACGGCGGTGCACCGGCCCCAGGCCTTTTTCCAGGACCCTGGTCGCGCTCGCCGCCGCCGACCATGGGCTTGGCCAGGGCGACCACCACTGGCGCATCGCCAGGAGCGCGTACTGCTGCTGCGCCTTCGCCATCTCCAGTCCCATGGCGTTCATCGATTCCCAGAAGGCAAGCACCTTCTCCGTCCCCATGAGTTCGAGCTCGCGCCGGTCGCGCGCGCTCGGGTTGCCTCCGGCGGCGAGCATGCGCGCTGCGCGCAGTGCGACAACCTGGGGCGCGGCAATGGACAGCTCAGCGAGCTTCACGAGGGATCGACTGCGTCTGCGGCGTCTCACCTGGACGTTCCAAGCACCGAGCGTGCCTAGAGCAGGCGCGCGACCGTCACCACCAGCAGGACGAACACCCACAGGACGAGCGCCCTCCAGACGAGGCCGACGGTGCTGTCGAGGAACGGCCCGTCGGCGGGCTCGCCGACGCCGAGCTCGGGACGCGGCTGCATGCCCTCGACCTCCTGCACCGGCATTCCCAGGCGCAGGCCCATCGCGCCGGCGCCGGCGGCGAGCACCACGCCCTCGTTGGGCTCGGACCATGCGCGCGCCTGCGTGCGCCAGCAATAGATCGAATCCTCGAAGTCGCCCACCACGGCGAACGAGGCCGCCGTGAGGCGCACCGCGGGCCATTCGATCAGCTCGAAGGCGTTTTCGGCGAAGCGGCCGAAGCCGCCGAGCGGTTTCCAGCGCTCGCGCAGGAACGCCGCGACGCGGTAGAGGATGGCGCCGCTCGGTCCCGGCAGCAGCACGTACCAGAAGATCACGCCGAACACGTGCCGCTGCGAGGAGATCAGCGCCTCCTCGATCGCGAGCCGGATCACCTCCTCGCGGGTGCGCACCACGCCCGAGGCCCCGCGCCACTCCTCGAGCAGCGCCCGCGCGCGCTCGATGTCGCCCGACTTCACCGCGAGCTGCAGCTCGGTGAAGTGGTGGCTGAACTGCCGAAAGCCGAGCGTGAGATAGAGCACTGCGACGTTGAACGCGGCCGCGAGCAGGAAGTGGACCGAGGCGAGAAGATGGTGGATCACGATCGCCGCCGCGAGCGGCGGCAGCACCGCCACCAGCCAGGCCACCATGCCATGGCTCTTCTCGCCGCCGTTGAACGCGTGCTCGAGCCAGCCCGCCCAGGCATCGAGCGCCGGCTGCACGGTCCTTCGGCTGTCGAGCGGCCGCCATTGCTCGGCGAGCAGGGCGACGACGATGGCGAGCACGCTCATGGCGGCATTCTATTCAGCCAGGTGCCGGTACAGGTTCATCAGCATTCCCGCGGTAGCGCCCCAAATCGTATAAGTCCCGTAGCGCATCACGTAGTAGCCCGCGGTGCGCCCCTGCAGCTCGCGGGTCTCGCGGCGGTGATTGCCGGGGTCGAGCAGGAACGCGAGCGGCACTTCGAAGACCTCTTCCACCTCGCGAGGGTCGGGGACGAGCGCGAGCGGCGGGGTGACGAGGCCCACGACCGGCGCGACCCGGAAGCCGGTGCGCGTGTGGTAGTCGGGCAGCCGCGCGAGCACCTCCACGCGCTCCATCGCCAGGCCGATCTCCTCCCGCGCCTCGCGCAGCGCGGTGAATTCCGGCGTCGGATCCTCGGGCTCGGCGCGGCCGCCCGGAAAGCTGACCTGCCCGGAATGCGCCTTCAGGTGCGAGGTGCGCTTGGTGAAGATCACCGTCAGGCCCGACGGATGGTCCACGATCGGCACCAGCACCGCGGCCGCGGTCGGAGTCGCCACGACCGATTCCCGACGGTCGTCGTCGCCGTATACTGAGAACGCGGGCGGGGTGCGCTTCAGGCGCTCCCTCAGGCCCGCGACATCAAGAACCATACGGAGACAGGGACATGAAGCGCATTGCATTGACCGTTGCAGCACTCGCATTCGCCTCCATGGCGTGGGCGCACAACTGCCCCAACGAGGTGAAGGCAATCGACGCGGCGCTGCCCAAGGCCAAGCTCGACGCCAAGCAGACCGCGGAAGTGAAGAAGCTGCGCGACGAAGGCGAGTCGCTCCACAAGGCCGGCAAGCACAACGAATCGATGGCTACCCTCGGCAAGGCCAAGGGCATCCTCGGGATCAAGTAACTTCGGCTAGGGCTGGAGGACGATCGAGCCGGTCGTCTTCCGGCCTTCCAGGTCGCGGTGCGCCTGTTGCGCATCGGCGAGCTTGTAGCGCTTGCTGGTCTCGATCTTCACCTTGCCGCTCTTCACCACCTCGAACAGATCGTTGGAGCGCTCGACGAGGTCGGCGCGACTCGCGATGTGCGTGGCCAGAGTCGGCCGGGTGACGTAGAGCGAGCCCTTGGTCGACAGGATTCCCAGGTTGACCGGCGGAACCGGCCCGGAGGCGTTGCCGAAGGACACGATCAGGCCGCGCGGCCGCAGGCACTCGAGCGTCCCTTCCCAGGTGCTCTTGCCGACCGAATCGTAGACCACCGGCACCTTCTTGCCGCCGGTGATCGCCAGCACGCGCTCGACGAAGTTCTCGCGGCTGTAGTTCACGACGTGCTCGGCGCCGTGCGCCTTGGCCAAGGCACACTTTTCGTCCGAGCCGGCGGTGCCGATCACCGTGACACCCAGGTGCTTCAGCCATTGGCAGGCGATCGTGCCTACCCCGCCGGCGGCGGCATGCCACAGCACGGTCTCGCCTTTCTTCACAGGGTAGGTGGTGTGGATGAGGTAGTGCACCGTCAGGCCCTTCAGCATCATTGAAGCGGCCTGCTCGTCCGAGATACCCTGGGGCAGCTTGACCATTCGCTCCGCAGGCACGATGCGCACGTCGCAGTACGAGCCGGGCAGGCCGGTGTAGGCGACGCGATCGCCCGGCTTCAGGTCGGTGACGCCCTGCCCGACCGCCTCGACGACGCCGGCGCCTTCGTTGCCGGCGACCTGCGGAAGCTGCATCGGATAGAGCCCCGAACGCTGGTAGACGTCGACGAAGTTGACGCCGATGGCGGTGTGGCGGATGCGCGCCTGGCCCGGGCCGGGATCGCCGACCTGGACATCGTCGTACTGCATGACCTCGGGACCACCCTGCTTGTGGAATCGGACTGCCTTTGCCATGGAACACTCCTATCTGAAGACGGTCAGGACGCCGGTGTAGCCGTACAGCCGGTCGCGGGAGATTTCGCCGTTGCAGAAGAATCCTACCAGCGGAACCTCGCCGAGCGATCGCTTGACGAGGTCC
>DATMJC010000028.1:0-13667 GCA_035554435.1 Burkholderiales bacterium
GGTCAACGCGCCGATGCCGTTCTGGGCAGCGAGCGTGTCGCTGCCGGCGCCCCCCTGGACCAGCAGGTGTTCGACGTTGCTGACGTCGATTATCGGTCCGCTCCCGCTGAAGACCGCGATGCTGTTCGTGCCGTCGCGCGCAATGCCGATGACGTCGTCGCCGCCGGTGCCATGAGCGGTGACGCTGTCGGTCCCTGCGCCGCCGTCGATCACCACGCGATCGCCGACGCCCATGTGATCGACTGCGACTTGCTCGCCGCCGAGACCCTCTACGATCGCCGGCCCGGCGGTCGGGACGTTGAAGTGAAACGAGTCGTCGGCCGCCGAGCCGGCCAGCGTCACGATGTCGGCCGAGTTATCGTCGCCGCCACCTGTGGCCGCGAGGTCGACGTTGACCTGCTTGACGCCGGTGCCGGTCATGTCGCCGATCGTGATGTTGTCCACGCCACCCAGCGCTGCGACGTTGACGGTCTCCACGCCGTGCAGGTCCATCGTGATGGCGCCAACGTTGCGCGTGAGCAGCGCATGCGAGCCGCTGGCCGAGAGCGCCATGTTCTCGGCTGCATTGGAGCCGTTGAACTGCAGCGTGTCGTTGCCGGCGTTGCCTTCGACGATGTCGCTGCCGTCGCCCGGGTTCCAGACGAACGTGTCGTTGCCGGTGCTGCCGATGAGCCGATCGCTTCCCCGCCCGCCATTGATCTCGAGCGACGCCCGGCCGGCAGGCAGGCCGCTCGCGTCGACGACGTCGTCGCCGTCGCCCGCGGACACGACGATGTGCTCGACGCCGGTGAGCGTCACGGATCCGCTTTCCGCGCTGGTCGCCACCTGCGTGGTGCCGAGGAGGCCGCTCGAAAGCCTGATCGTCTCGGCCGCGGCCGAGCCGTTGAAGGCGAGGGTATCGGTGCCGGAGCCGCCGTCGACGAGGTCGTTGCCGTCGCCCGAGTTCCAGGTATAGAGATCGTTGCCCGCGCCGAGCGACACGATGTCGCTGCTGCCGCCGCCGGCGACGCGGTCGTCGCCGCTGCCCGCGAGGATGATGTCCACGCCGGCGCCGGGCGTCTTGGGATTGCCGATCACGGTGACGCTCGGCGATACGAATCCCGGCTCGATGGTCTCGCCGGCGTTGCTTCCGATGAAGATGCTCACTCGATGTGCTCCAAAGTGGATTGTTATGGCTCACGCATGGCGCGGTGCGCGAAGATCGCGACCGGCCGCGCGAGGTATTCGAAAAGGGTGCGTCTGGAAGTCGTGACGTAGAGCTCGGCAGGCATGCCCGCCTGGACGCGGAGCTGCGGATGACGCTGCAGGGCTTCGGCGTCGAGTTCGACCGTGGCGATGAACCAGGAATCGCCGGCCGGCCGCGTTACCCGGTCAGGCGACACGAACACGACTTTCGCGGGGAGAAGCGGCGTGGTGCGCGCATCGAAGGCGGTGAGGCGGACCTCGGCAGCCGCGTCCTTGCGTACGTGATCCACGTCCTCGGGGCGGATGCGCGCCTCGATCACGAGCTTCTCGCGCGCCGGCACGATGTCGAGGATCGGCTCGCGCGGGCCGATGACTTCTCCGGGCGCCGAGACGCGCAGCGCCATTACCTCGCCATCGACCGGCGAGCGCACCATCTGGCGCTCGACCTGGTCTTGCGAGGGGCGCAGGCGCTCCTCGAGCTCGCGCACCCGGGCCGAGGCTTCCCTCAGCTCGTCGGCGGCCTGGCTCTGGTATTGGTTGCGCGCCTGCGCGATGCGCGCGTGCAGCTCCCCGATGCGCTGGCGCGCCGCGGCGAGGTCGCTGCGGGCCTCGCCGATGCGGCTGCGGTAGTCGGCGGCGGTGCGCTCGAGCGAGAGCATGCGCGCGCGGTTGACGAAGCCCTGTCTTGCGAGCTTGTCGTTGATCTCCAGTTCCTCGACCGAGAGCTTCGCAGAGGTCTCGCCGGCCGCGATCTGGCTTTCGAGCGCCGCGGTCTGGGCGTGCGCGTCGCGGATCTGCGCCTCGAGCGAGGCGATCTGCTCGTCGAGGGTGCGCCGGCGCGCAGCGAAGAGTGCGCGCTCGCGCGCCGCGTGCTCGGAGGCCGCTTCTTCCTGCGGCGGCGCAAAGCGCGGCGCGAGCGTGGCTTCGGCGGCGGCGCGAGCCTTGCGGACGAGCTCGGCGCGCAACTGGTCGCGCTGGAGGCTGAGCGCCGCATCGCTGCGCACGTCGCCCACGACGACGAGAGGCTCGCCAGCGCGGACTTTCTGGCCGTCGCGCACCAGGATCTCGCGCACGATGCCGCCTTCCTGGTGCTGCACCGTCTTGCGGTTGAGCTCGACCTTCACCTGCGCCGGTGCGACGATCGCCCCGGAGAGCGGCGCGGTCGCCGACCACAGCGCCAACAGCAGTACGGCCGCTCCGAGCGGAATGGCAAACGCGCGCATACGCGTGCGTAGCTCGCTTCTCGCCGGGCTGTCGAGCTCGCCCTCCGCCAACAATGCCGTGAGATTGGTGTTGCGCAGCGTGTTCATGCGGCGGCGCGCAGCCTGGAAGCCACCGCCGCGGCCGGGCCGAAGGCCTCGAGCACGCCGGCGTTGAGCACCGCGAGCTTGTCGAGCTGCGACATGAGCGCCGGACGATGGCCGGCCATGATCACGGTAACGCGGCGCGCCTTGAGCTCCTGCAGCGCCGCGTGCAGCGCGGCATCGCCTTCGGCGTCGAGATTGGCGTTCGGCTCGTCGAGCACGACGAGGCGCGGCTCGCCGTAGAGCGCGCGCGCGAGCGCGATGCGCTGCCGCTGGCCGCCGGAGAGCACCGCGCCGGCTTCGCCGATCTCGGTTTCGTAGCCCTGCGGGAGCCGCAGGATCAGGTCATGCGCGTGCGCGAGCCGCGCCGCCGCGACCACCCGGACAGAATCGACCGGTCCGAGGCGCGCGATGTTCTCCGCCACCGTCCCGCCGACGAGCGCCACGTCCTGCGGCAGGTAGCCGAGGTACCTTCCCAGGGCGCCGCGTTCCCACAGCGAGATGTCGGCGCCGTCGAGGCGCACGCTTCCCGCCTGCGGCTTCCAGAGGCCGAGGATGAGCCGCAGCAGCGTAGTCTTCCCAGACGCGCTCGGCCCGACGAGGCCGAGGCTCTCTCCGGGCTCGAGCGTGAAGCCGACGCCCTTGATGAGGGCGGGGCGCATCGGAACCGGACCGAATACCACCCGCTCGACCTGAAGCCGCCCGTTCGGAGCCGGCAGCTCGAGCGCGCCGCCGGAAGCGCTGACCCGCGCGCGCTCGTTCAGCCGGCGCCACGCGCCGCGCGCGTCGAGCAGCGCCCTCCATCCGCCGACGAGAAGCTCGAGCGGCTGAAGCGCGCGGCCGAGCAGGATCGTGGCCGCGACCATGATGCCGGCCGAGGCGTCGGCGCCGATGACGAGCCAGGCGCCGGTGCCGAGCATCGCGAGCTGCAATCCCTGGCGCGCGATGCGGGCGGCCGCCGTGAGCCTCGCCGAAGCCGCCCCCAGGCGCGCGCGGGCTGCGAGCAGGCCGTCCTGGCGCGTCTGCCAGGCGCCCAATGCCGCCTGCGTCATGCCCATGCCGACGATGACCTCGGCGTTGCGCGCAAGCGTTTCGACGTGGCGGCTCGCGCTGCGCGATTTCTGCAGCACGTCGCCCGCAGCGTGGCGCGTCAGGCGCTCGGTCAGCAGCGCGATCGCGGCGATGACGCCCGCGCCGAGCGCGGCGATGACGCCGAGCAGCGGGTGCATGAAGGCGATGACGGCGAGGTAAATCGGCAGCCACGGCGCATCGAACAGCGCCTGGATCCCGCCGCCGCCGAGAAAGGCGCGCAGCTTCCCGATGTCGCGCATGGCGTCGGTGTCGATGCGCCCGGGGGCAGCCGCCGCCTGGCCCAGCGCATCCGCGAGCGCTTGCCGCGCAAGCCGCCGCTCGAGCGCCGTACCGGCCCACGCGAGCGCGCCGGCGCGGGCGGTGTCCATGCAATAGCCCAGGGCGAGCGCGAGCAGCGCGGCCGCGCTCAGCATGACCAGCGTCTCCACGCTGCGGCTCGCGAACACCCGGTCGAACACCTGAACCATGTAGAGCGCCGGGGCAAGCAGGGCGACGTTCAGCGAGAGGCTCGCCGCGCCGGCGAGCAGCACGAACGGTCGAAGGTGCTTCGCGAACAGCCAACCCATGGCGGGCTTTCTCCCAGAAACCTGCGCCAACCCAGCCTACAAAGGGGCCATGTCGCCGATTTTTCGGTTTGAATACGGTTTGTTACCGCTTTGTATGCGTTTCAGGCGGGAACGCAGCCCCCGCCCGGGGCATCCAATGCTCCGGGCCACGTGCAAAGAGGACTTTTGACTTTATGAACAAACCTTTACCACGCGCCGGTTACGCCGATGCCTCCGATGGCGAGCTCGCCCGGCTGGTGGCCGGCGGCGACCAGGCGGCTTTCGAAGCGGTAATGCGCCGGCATAACCGCGCGCTCTATCGCACCGCGCGGGCGATCCTGCGCGACGACGCCGAAGCGGAAGACGCGCTGCAGGAGGCGTATCTGCAGGCCTATCGCACGATGGGCAGCTATCGCGGCGAGGCGCGCCTGTCCACCTGGCTCGCGCGCGTGGTGGCGAACGAGGCGCTGATGCGCCTGAGGAAGCAGGCGCGGCGCAGCGCCATCGTCCCGCTGCAGCCCGGCGTGGCGGTGGAGGAGATCAACGAGATCGCGGAAGGCGGCATGGACAAGCAACCTGAGAGCTCGGCCCATCGCGCCGAGGTAAGAAAGCTGCTCGAGGAGCGCATCGACGCGCTGCCGGGCGCCTACCGCGCGGTGTTCATGCTGCGCGCGGTGGAGGAGTACTCGGTCGAGGAGACCGCGAACATCCTGCAGATTCCGGAGCCGACCGTGCGCTCGAGGTTCTTTCGCGCGCGCAGCCTGCTGCGCGAGGGCCTCGCTTCCGAGGTCGACCTCGCGTGCGAGGACGCCTTCGGCTTTGCCGGCGACCGCTGCGACCGCATCGTCGCCCGCGTGATGCAGCGCCTGGCCGGGGAGACGCGCTGATGAACATGCCGGTCGAGACCCTGGCCGATCCGCTCGCCGCGCACGCGCGGGCGATGCTCGAGCACCTCGGCGAGGATCCGCAGCGCCCCGGCCTCTCGGATACGCCGAAGCGCTTCGCCGCGGCGATGCGCTTCCTTACCGGGGGCTACGAAGCCGAGCCCGAGGACGTGGTCGGAAACGGCATCTTCGAGGCGGAGGGCGAGGGCGTCGTGCTGGTGCGCGACATCGAGTTCCATTCGCTGTGCGAGCACCACGTGCTGCCGTTTTTCGGGAAGGTGCACGTCGCCTACCTTCCCGGCGAGAAGATCATCGGGCTTTCCAAGATTCCGCGCATCGTCGACCTCTACGCTCGGCGCCTGCAGGTGCAGGAGCGGATCACGGAGCAGGTGGCCGACGCGCTGATGAAGCTGCTCGAGCCGAGGGGCGTGCTGGTGCTCGCCGAAGCGCGCCACCTGTGCATGGCGATGCGCGGGGTCGAGAAGCAGCACTCGGCGACCGCCACGCGCGCCCTGCGCGGGGTGTACGCGCACGACTCGATGGCTCGGCAGGAGGTGCTCGCCATGGTCCGGGAGAGATAGGCGGCGCAAAAATTGCTCACACGGGGCAGGAGGTTTCCATGCGTACCCCTGCCAACATCGCAAGACACCCGATTCACCCCATGCTGGTCGCGATTCCGATCGGCCTGTGGATCTTCTCCCTGGTCTGCGACCTGGTACCCGCCTTCGGCGGCACGAGCGAAAACTGGGCGATCGTCGCCCGCTACACCATGGTCGGCGGGATCATCGGCGCGCTGATCGCCGCAGTGCCCGGCTTCATCGACATGCTGGCGCTCCCCGCGCCGGTGAAGCGCATCGCGATCATGCACATGAGCATCAACCTCACGGTGGTCGCGCTCTACGTGGTCAACGTCTATCTCAGGTATCGCGGCGTGGAGTCGAGCACGCCCGTATGGCTGTCCGTGATCGCCGTGGCAATGCTCGCGGTGTCGGGCTGGCTCGGCGGCAAGATGGTGTACGTCCACGGTGTCGCGGTCGAGACGCCGCCCGAGGCGGTGCGCACCTCCAGGCATCACCTGGGAGCCTAGGTCCTTAGGCTCATCGGCATGTGTTTTGCAGCATGGCCGCACGCGGCGTGGAGCCGCGCCAGCCTCACAGCCATGCCTTAACCCTTAAAGGAGATCGCCATGACGTTGAAAACTCTGATCGCAGCGGCTGTCGCCGCCGCCTTCGCCTGGCCGCTCGCGGCCGGCGCGGATGACAAAACTTCCACCGGAGCGTCGGCGGGCAGCGACAAATCCGCCGCTAAGGCCTCGACCAGCGACAAGGCCTCCGCAGGTGCCACAAAGAACGACGGCGGCGCCGAGGCGATGTTCAAGGCGCTCGACAAGAACAACGACGGCTATATCTCGAAAGAGGAAGCGAAGGGCACCCCGCACGACAAGGATTTCGCCAAGCTCGACAAGAACGGCGATGGCAAGCTTTCCCGCGAGGAGCATGCCGCGGCGCCGGAGCATGCCGGCAAGGCGAAGTCGGGCAGCGCAGCAGGCGCGAGCTCAAGCACCGAAGCCACCACGAGCGGCGGCACGAGCTCGGGCAGCAAGTCCAAGTACTAGACGGTTTCGGCGTTGCAAACCGGCCCCGCTTCGGCGGGGCTTTTCAATCATGGAGACCAAATTGCGGCGCATCGTCATCGCAGGGCTGGTCGCCCTCTCGCTCGCGGCGTGCGACCGCAAGCAGCCCGAAGCGGGCAAGGCACCGCCGGTCGCGTCTTCATCCGGAGGCGATCGGGTCGTGGCGCTGCCGGATTTCACGCCGCTCATGAAGTCGCAGGGGCCGGTGGTGGTGAACGTCATTACGACGAGCAAAGCCGCCGCGCAGGCAGGTCGAAGCGGCGATCCAATGGACGAATTCTTCCGGCGGTTCATCCCTGACCTGCCGCCCGGCGGCGGTCCCGGCGCGCCGGAGCAGGGCCCTGAACGGATCGGGCTCGGCTCGGGCTTCATCATCACGCCCGACGGTTACATCCTCACGAATGGGCACGTCGTCGCCGACTCCGACGACGTCACGGTGCGGCTTTCCGACGCCAAGCGCGAATTCAAGGCGAAGGTGGTGGGCGTAGACCGCCGCACCGACGTCGCGCTCATCAAGGTCGATGCGCGCGACCTGCCGACCGCGAAGCTCGGCAACTCGTCCCAGGTCGAGCCCGGTCAGTGGGTGGCAGCGATCGGCTCGCCGTTCGGCTTCGACAACACCATCACTGCTGGCATCGTCAGCGCCACGCGCCGGGCCCTGCCCGACGAGAGTTTCGTTCCGTTCATCCAGACCGACGTCGCAGTGAACCCTGGAAATTCCGGCGGGCCGCTGATCAATCTCAGGGGCGAGGTGGTGGGCATCAACTCGATGATCTACAGCCGCACCGGCGGCTACATGGGCGTGTCCTTCGCGATCCCGATCGAGGTCGCGCTCGACGTCGCCAAGCAGCTCCGGGCCACCGGCAAGGTGACGCGCGGACGCCTCGGCATCGGCATCCAGGGCCTGACAAAGGAACTGGCGCAGTCGTTCAAGCTCGACCAGCCGGTCGGCGCCGTGGTGACCAACGTCGAGAAGGGTAGTCCCGCCGACAAGGCCGGGCTCAAGCTCGGCGACGTGATCCTCGCCTACAACGGAAAACACATCGAAGACCCGAACGAGTTGCCGAGGCTCGTCGCCGCCACCAAGCCCGGCGACAAGGCCACGCTCGAGGTGTGGCGCAACGGCAAGCGGGAGCAGCTCGCGGCCACCGTGGGCGAATTCCCGACCGAGCGGAAAACGGCCGTGCGCCAGGCGCCCGCGAAGGAAGCACATGACACCCTGGGCCTCGCGGTGAGCGAGCTGCCGCCGGAGGGACGCAAGGCCCTCGGCGTCGACTACGGCCTCGTCATCGAGGACGTTCGCGGCGGCGCGGCCGCAGGGAGCGGCCTGGAGCGCGGCGACGTGATCGTCGCCGTCGGGCAGGATCGCTTCCGCAGCCGCGAGGAGTTCAACAAGCTGCTCGCGCAGCGCAAGGGCCAGCGCGTGCCGCTGCTGGTTCGGCGCGGAGAGAGCGCGTTGTTCGTCCCGGTGGAGCTCGCCTGAAGTCCTATCCGTGCATGGTGAGCCCGCCGGACACGCTCAGGACCTGGCCGGTGATGAACTCCGCGTCGTCGCTCGAAAGGAACAGCACCGCGCCGGCGATGTCCTCGGGCTTGCCCAGGCGCCCGATCGGCACGGCGCGGCGATAAGCTTCGCGCAGCTTGTCCGGGTTGCCTGCGCCCTGCATGAACTGCTCGAGCATCCCGGTTTCGGTCAGACCCGGGCAGATGACGTTGAGCCGCACGCCCTTCGCGGCGAATTCTCGAGCCAGCGTCTTGGTGAGCGCGATGAGGCCGCCCTTGCACGCGGAGTAGGGCGCTTCGCCCGAGGAGCCGACGCGCCCGGCGTCGGAAGCGACGTTCACCACCTTGCCGTGCCCGCGCTCGGCCATTCCCGGCAGCACGCAGTGGAGCAGGTTCATCGCGCCGACGAGATTGATGGAGATGATCTTCTGCCAGAACGCCGGATCGGTCTTCAGGAACGGCCGGAACAGGTCCCAGCCGGCGTTGTTCACCAGGATGTCGACCGGGCCGACGCGCTCGACGGCGCTTTTCACCGCCGCGTAGTCGGTGACGTCGAGCGCCGGGCTCGCGTTGAGGTCGAAGATCTCCACCCGCGTGCCCTCATCCCGGAAGCGCTGCACGATCGCCGCGCCGATGCCCGCGGCGCCGCCCGTGACGATGGCGGTCCTGCCTTTCAGTCCTCGCATACCGATGTCTGCGCGCGGCACCCTAAGCGCGCGGCTGCCCAACCACGACTTCGCTGATCTGAATGACCGGCTGGAGATCGGTGTAGTTGGCGATGTCGGCCATGATCTCCTTCGCATGGGGGCCAAAGCCGGCTTGAAACCGGTCCACCGAGTCGCAGAAGATATGGCACATGCCCACGTATGGAGCCGAGGTGCCCGGCGCGCCGCCGGCCAGGCCTTTGTCGACCGTGTAGTACAGGCAGGAGTCTCCCATGCGCGCCTTTACGAGGGGCATGTGCTTGTCGCGATAGTACGCGTGATCGAATCGAGCGCCCGCGGTGTTCGGGTACATCACGGTGACCTTGATCATGATTTGTCTCCTCAGGGGGACTTGTCGGTTGTGCTCGCACCCGGATCACCCGGCGCTCGAGCATGCCGTCGAAGTCCAGCGGGTCCTATTCAAGCACGAGTGCGTCGCGCGCGCTACACGCGAGGAATCCATCAATTGAATGCGCTTGACAGCGCCGGGTTGGAGGCAGATACTAAACCTGATGGTTAAGTATTCAGACGACCAGCTCGACGGGATCTTCGCGGCGCTCTCCGACCGCACGCGCCGCAAGGTTCTTGCGTCGCTCGAGGACGGCAGCCGTCCCGTGACCGAGCTGGCGTCCACCCACGACATGTCGCTTCCGGGCTTCATGAAGCACCTGCGGGTGCTCGAGGACGCGGGGCTGCTCGAGCGCACCAAGGAAGGGCGTGTCGTGCGCTGCACGCTGCAGCCCGAGCCGATGAAGGAAGCGGCCTCGTGGATCGCTCAATACGAAAAGTTCTGGACCGAGAAACTCGACTCGCTCGCCCGTTATCTCTATCAGCAGGAGGAACTGCAGACATGGAAGAAGCTCGCCTCGCCGACAAGCCCTCCCTCACGCTCACGCGAGAGTACGCCGCGTCGCCCGAAAGGATCTGGCGGGCGTGGACCGACGAGAAGGCGCTGAAGGAGTGGTGGAGCCCCCCGGGCGAGTCGGTGTCCGTGGCGGAGCTCGACGTGCGCGTCGGCGGCCGCTTCCGGATCTGTTTTGGCGGCGCGGACGGCAACGCGCATGAGTGCTCCGGCACCTACAAAGAGGTCGTGAGGCCGGGCAGGCTCGTCTTCACCTGGTCCTGGCCGCGCACCACGCCCGAGCGCGAGTCGCTCGTCACAATCCTCTTCGCCGCCAAGGGCCGCGGCACGGAGCTGCTATTCAGGCACGAGCGCTTCTTCGACGAGAAGGTGCGCGACGACCACAGGCGCGGCTGGACCAAGCTCCTCGAAGGGCTCGAGCTTTACCTCGCCCAGCCGGCCCTCGCTGGCGAATCAAAGGTTTAGCCGCTCGGCGAAGATTTTTTCGAGCGCGCGTGTCGATTTCGGGCCCGCGCGTCCGACTACCGGTAGACGGAGAAACCATGAAAGAACCACGCTATGGCTGGGTGATGGTCGCGCTGGGCGCGTTCATGACGTGCATCGCGGTCGGCGCCATGTTCTCGCTCGCGGTGTTCCTGCGGCCGATCACCGAGGCGACCGGCTGGTCGACCACCGCCGTATCGGCCGCCATGACGCTCAATTTCCTCGCGATGGGCGCGGCGGGCTTCGGCTGGGGCGCGCTCAGCGACCGCATCGGCCCGCGCCCGGTGGTGCTCGCCGGCGCGATCCTTCTCGGGCTCGGCCTGTTCCTTGCGAGCCACGCGCAGACGCCGCTCCAGTTCCAGCTCGCTTTCGGCCTGCTGGTCGGCGTCGCCGTCGGCAGCTTCTTCTCGCCGATGATCGCCGCCGTCATGGGCTGGATCAGCGAGCATCGCGGCCTCGCGGTGTCGCTGGTGTCGGTCGGCGTCGGCGTCGCACCGATGACGATGTCGCCGTTCGCCGCGTGGCTGATCACGCAGATGGATTGGCGTGCGGCGCAGCTCGTCATCGCCGTGCTGGTGTGGGCGACGCTCATCCCGGCGGCGCTCTTCGTACGCCGGCCGCCACAACACGGACCCGCCACGGGAGGCGCGCAAGCGGTTCAGGAAAGCTCCATGAAGCTGCGCGATGCGTTCGTGTCGTTCCCGTTCATCGTCCTTGCGCTCACCTTCTTCGCCTGCTGCGCGGCGCACGCGGGCCCGATCTTCCACACGGTGTCCTATGCCATGACCTGCGGCCTCGCGCCGCTCGCCGCGGTGACGATCTACAGCGTCGAAGGACTCGCCGGCCTCGGCGGCCGCCTCGCGCTCGGCGTGCTCGCCGACCGGCTCGGCGTGAAGCGCGTGCTGATCGCGGGCCTCCTCATCCAGGCGTTCGCCGCGTTCGCGTTCATCTACGCGTCTCGGCTCGGCCAGTTCTATGCAGTCGCCGCGACGTTCGGCTTCGCCTACGGCGGCGTGATGCCGCTCTACGCGGTGCTCGCGCGCGAATACTTCGGGCAGCGCATCCTCGGCGCGGTGTTCGGCGCCGCGGCCATGGTCTCGAGCCTCGGCATGGCGCTCGGGCCGGCCCTCGGCGGATGGATCTTCGACACGTTCGGCCGCTACACATGGATGTACGTCGGGTCGGCGGCGATCGGGCTCGGCGCCGTGGCGATCGCGCTTGCCTTCCCGCCTTTCCCCAGAGCCGCCAGGGCGGCTTTGCCGGCCGCGGCCTAGGAAGGAGAGTGCATATGACGCCGTTTGTGATTTCACGCGTGGTCGAGGCGCCGCGCGAGCGGGTGTGGAAGGCGTGGACCGACGCGGGGGAGCTGAAGAAGTGGTGGGGCCCTCGAGGCTTCAAAGTTCATACCTGCAAGGTGGACCTCAGGCCGGGCGGCATCTTCCACTATGGGATGAGCGCGCCCGACGGCAGCGACGTCTGGGGCAAGTTCGTCTATCGCGAGATCGCGGCACCCAGGAAGCTCGCTTTCATCGTGTCGTTCTCCGATCCGAAATGCGGGGTGACGCGCCATCCCTGGTCGCCGAACTGGCCGCTGCAAATCCTGTCGAACGTCGAGTTCGAGCAGCTGGAGCCGCGCAGGACCAAGGTCACGGTGACCTGGCTGCCGCACGAGGCAAGTGAAACCGAGCGCAAGAGCTTCGAGGAAGGCCGCGAAAGCATGAAGCAGGGCTGGGGCGGAACCCTCGACCAGTTCACCGGCTACCTGGAGAAGGGCTGAGTGAAAGACCAGGAATCGATCTTGATGACGCGCATCTTCGACGCGCCGCGCAGCCGCGTGTTCGAGGCATGGACGCGCGCCGAACACCTCGGCCACTGGTTCGCACCGCGAAACTTCGCGATCACCGATTGCGAGAGCGATCCCCGCCCCGGCGGGGTTTTCCGCATGCGCTGGCGCGCCCCCTGGGGCGGCACGTTCGCGATCCGCGGCGAGTACCGCGAGGTGGTGCCGCCGGTGCGCCTGGTGATCGTCTGTACGCTGCAAGACGAGCAGCGCGACTCCAGGCTGGACGAGATCATTGACGTGGAGTTCGCGGTGAGCGGCAGCAGGACGCGGCTGCTCCTCAACAGCACCGCGCGCGGCAGCGGCGCCGACAAGGCGAGCATGCTCGCCGGCTTGCAGAAAGGCTGGACGCAGACCGTGGACCGGCTCGGCGTCCTGCTCGAACCCAGAGGTCAGAAGGAGATGTAGCTTTCACAGGAGACACAGATGCCAATCCAACCCTATCTTTTCTTCGAAGGACGCTGCGAGGAAGCCCTCGAGTTCTACCGCAAGGCGCTCGGCGCCGAGGTTCAGATGATGATGCGCTACAAGGACAGTCCCGAGCAGCAGCCAAAGGGCGCGCGCACGCCGCCGGGGGACAAGGTCATGCATTCCTCCATGCGCATCGGCGACGCGGAGGTCATGGCCTCCGACGGCTTCGCGCAGGGCAAGCCGACCTTCCAGGGCTTCTCGCTTTCGCTCAACGCGCGTGACGATGCCGAGGCGCGGCGCTGGTTCGACGCGCTCGCCGCGGGCGGCGAGGTGCGCCAGCCGCTGATCAAGACCTTCTTCAGCTCGAGCTTCGGCATGGTCGCCGACCGCTTCGGCGTGCCGTGGATGGTCGTCGTGCCGCAACCAAGGAAATAGAGGCCGAAACATGAAAATTCCGCAAGGCATGCATTCCGTGACCCCGCACCTCATCTGCGCCGGCGCGGCGAAGGCGATCGAGTTCTACAAGCAGGCGTTCGGCGCGGAGGAGGGCGCGCGCCTGCCCGGGCCGGACGGCCGGCTGATGCACGCGTCGGTGAAGATCGGCGATTCGCAGGTGATGCTGGTCGACGAGATGCCGGAATGGGGCGCGCTCGGCCCGAAGTCCCTGAAGGGTACGCCGGTGACGATCCATCTCTACGTGGAGGACGTCGACGCCTTCGTCGAGCGTGCGGTGAAGGCCGGCGCGAAGGTGACGATGCCGGTCGCCGACCAGTTCTGGGGCGACCGCTACGGCAAGCTCGAGGACCCGTTCGGCCACCACTGGTCGGTAGCGACGCACGTGCGCGACGTCAGCATGGAGGAGGTACAAAGCGCGATGCGCCAGATGGCGAAGTCGATGCAGAAAGAAGGCGGGTCATGACGAATTCCGCTTCCGGCTTCAAGAAGTATCCCGGTCACAGCGTCAGCGCCAATCCGTCGAGCGCGCACGTGAAGGTCATGCTCGGCGGCGAGGTCATCGCCGACACGCGCGAGGCCGTCGAGCTGCACGAGTCCATGGGGCAGGGGAAAAAGACGCTCGCGCCGGTCGTCTATTACATTCCGCGCAAGGACGTGAAGATGGACCGGCTCGTGCGCAGCGCCCACCAGACGCATTGCCCGTTCAAGGGCGACGCGTCGTACTTCTCGGTGGCGGGCGGGCCGGAAAACTCGGTCTGGAGCTAC
>DATMJC010000029.1:0-46241 GCA_035554435.1 Burkholderiales bacterium
GCAAAAAGGAGCGGCGCCGGATGCCACTGAGGTGGAAGCACCGCCGCCAGCACCACCATCACTACACCGGGCGCCGCGCAGGCGAACGACATCCTCTTGGTGTCCAGCCTCACGCCAGTGATCCGGGCTTCATGCGCGCAATATGATTGCCCACCTCGACGAGGATTGAAAGGGGAGAAAGGCATGGAACCGGGAAAGATCCGTCTCATCAACTCGGGCGGCCAGAGCGACGCCGGCATCACGCAGACGATCGCCGTGTCCGTCAGCAACAGGCTCTAGCGCCGGACGCTCCGTCGACGTGGTCGGCTCGACGCTTTCGGTGGTAGCGCTCGACACGCTGCAGCTCTTCGGGAGCTACGACACGATCTAGCCCGCCGCGCGAGCCCGGCGCGTCACCGGGACGCGGGCGACAGCGCGGCGGCGAGCGCGGCGCTCATGTCACGCTCGAGGGTCCCGACGCCCTTGACCACGAAGGTGCCGCCGTTCGACCAGTGGGTTCGCACATTCGCTTGGGCTGCGGAGGTCGGCACGTCCAGCAGGCGCAGCTCCAGCACGACCTCGGTTCCGCCTTCGACGACCGACGGACTCCCGATGCGAAGGATCGGCCCGAGCTCGCGAACCACAATGACGAGCGCCTTGTCGGGCCTCGGCGAGGCGGCAGCCGCCAGCTTCAGCAGCGCCTCGTCCGATGGCACCTCGGCCGTGCGCTCTCCGGGCAGCCGGCGCACGTCGAACCGGGCGACGCAGGCAGATTCGGTGAAGAATGACTCGATTCCGCGCAGCGCCGCGGCCTCGCGACGCTCCGGCTCCTTCTGGTCGGATCGCCACTGCGGCCCCCAGTAGACGAGCGCTGACAACTTGCCAGCGCTCTCCTTGCAGAGCGGCTCGAGCATGGTCGCGCCGGTCGTCTCCACCTTCGTGGAGGCGCAACCGGACACGACGAGAGCAGCGGCCGCGAGGATTGCCCGGACCACTGTCAGGCGGCCGGCGGCTTCTTGAGCCGCTCGTGGTATGCCGCCGCGGTCGCCTCCCAATGCTGCCCGTCGAATGGGCGCACCTTGATGGGGGCGAGGTCGATGCCGTCGACGCAGCGAACATTGAAAGCCCACCGGCTCGGGTCGAGCCGCGGGCGGATGAACGGGTGAATTCCGCAATGCCTGCAGAAATAATGCTTCGCCGTCTTCGTATTGAATTGATACAGGGTGAGATCGGCCTCGCCCGCGAGGATGCGAAGGTCCGCCTCCGCCGCCGGGTGCCAGAGCGCGCCCGTTCGGCGGCAGATCGAGCAGTTGCAATCGACGACGTAGTTGACCTCGGCTCGAACCTCGAACGCGACCCGCCCGCAATGGCAGGCTCCCCGGTGGTTCTGGATCATGTTCTTCCGTGGTCACACATCGATTTTTCTCTCGCGCAATGTCTCGAGCGCGATGCGGTGCGCGTCGTTCGCGGCCGGGATGCCGGCATACAGCGCGACCATCAGGCACACCTCGCGGATCTCGTCGGGCGTGCAGCCGTTGTTGAGCGCGCCGTTGACGTGCACCTTGAATTCGGCAGCGCGGTTGATCGCCGCGTTCATCCCGAGGACCACCAGGCTGCGGATCCTGCGCTCAAGGCCGGGCCGCGACCAGATGTCGCCGTAGGCATAGGCGTTGATCATGTTCTGCAGCGGCGCGCCGAAATCGCCGAGCGCGCCCATGCGCTTCTCGACCGCCTCGGCTCCGAAGATCTGCTTGCGGACGGCGAGCCCGCGACTGTAGAGTTCCTGCGTGTCCATGGCCGGGTTCTCCTGGTGGGGAAAATCGATGATACCTGCCTGGCATCGCGCGCTCGCCGCGTGCCTCGCCATCGCCGCCGGTCAGGCTTGCGCGCAAGGCTATCCGAATCACCCGGTCAGGCTCGTCGTCCCATACGGCCCGGGCAGCTCGCCGGACAGCGTCGGCCGCGTGGTCGCGCAGCAGATGCAGGAGGCGCTCGGGCAGCCGGTGATCGTGGCTAACGTCGCGGGCGCGCTCGCGAACGTGGGCACCGCCGAGGTGGCGCGCGCGGCGCCCGACGGGTACACCATCCTGCTCACCACCAATACGCCCCACGCGGCTAACGTCGCGCTGTTCAAGTCGCTGCCGTTCGACCCGGTGAAGGATTTCGCGCCGATCGTGCGGCTCATCACCACCTCGATGGTGCTGCTCGTGCGCAGCGACTTCCCCGCCTCGACGCTCAAGGACTTCATCGCCTATGCGAGGAGCAAGCCGGGCGGACTGAGCGCGGGCTACGGCTCTGCGGCGACGATCGTCTCCATCGCCAAGCTGCGCACCGCGGGAGGCTTCAAGACGCTGGACGTGCCCTATAAGGGCGTGCCGCTCGCCATCACCGACGTGCTCTCCGGCCAGGTCGATTTCACGCTCGGCGACCTCGCGGTGTCGATGCCGCAGATCCACGGCGGCAAGATGAAGGGGCTCGGCGTCACCTCGCCGCAGCGCTCGCCGCTCGCGCCGGAGCTTCCGGCGATCGCGGAGATGTTCCCGGGCTTCGAGACCCGCATCTGGTACGGCCTGGTGGCGCCGGCGAACACGCCAAAGGCGGTCGTGGCGAAGGTGCACGACGTCGTTTCGACGAGCCTCGCCAGGCCCGAGGTCAAGGCGAGGCTGGCCGGGCTCGGCCTGGAGCCCGCGCCGATGCCGCCCGAGGAGTTCGCGGCGTTCATCCGGCAGGAAATCGCCAAGTGGACGAAGGAGATCCGCGAGGCGGGGATCCAGCCAGAATGATCGACGCCGCGATCGTCGGTCTCGGGCGCTGGGGCCGCAGCCTCGTCGAGTCGGTGCAGGGGAAATCGGACAGGCTGCGCTTCGTCATCGGCGTCGAGCCCGCGATGGACGGCGCGCGCGAGTTCGCCGCGAAGCATCGCTTCAGGCTCGTGTCCGGCCTGGAGGAGGCGCTCGGCGATCTTTCGGCGGCAGCGGTCGTGCTTGCCACCCCGCATTCGCTGCATCGCCCGCAGGTGCTCGCCGCGGCGCGGGCGGGCAAGCACGTGTACTGCGAAAAGCCGTTCGCCCTCACACGCGCCGACGCGAAGGCGATGCTCCAGGCCTGCGCGAGCGCCAACGTCGTGGTCGGGGTAGGTCACAACCGGCGATGGTGGCCGGCGATGCGTGAGCTGAAGAGCCTGGTCGAATCCGGCCGGCTCGGCACCCTGCTCCACCTCGAAGGCCACAACAGCAACGAGAATTCGAACGCCGTGGCAGGCGGCTGGCGCACGCTCGAGAGCGAATCCCCCGGCGGCGGCATGACCGGCGCGGGCCTGCACGCGCTCGATGCCATGGTCGGCATCGCCGGGCCGGTGAAGCGCGTCCAAGCCCAGCTCATCGCGCGCAAGCCGCCGCCGATGCCGCACGATACGGTTTCCGCGCTGCTCGAGTTCGAGTCGGGTGTAAGCGGCCTCCTCGCCAGCGTGCGCGCCACGCCGTTCTACTGGCGGGTGCACGCCTTCGGAACACTGGGCAACGCCGAAGTGCTCGGCGAAACCGAGCTCGTGCTGCGCATGAGCGGCCGCCCACCCGAGCGCCGCACCCTCGCCCCCGCAGACTCGCTGCGAGCCGAGCTCGAGGCCTTCGCCGATGCCGTCGAGGGCCGCGCGCCGTTCCCGGTTACGCCAGCGCAGATGCTCGATACGGTCGGGGCGTTCGAGTCGGTGGTCGACGCGCTGCAAACCTGACGCTTTAGGCGCCGTTAGTACGCAGGCGGTTGGTTATGCGAATCGCAATGAATACGATCGCCGTCAGGAATGCGGCATTAAGGACGATTCCGGTCAAAAGGATGACTGGAGTTGCGACTTCACCGCTGACATCGGCGTAAGCGGTCGTGAGCATGGTTGCGACCCAGATCGGCGCCATGGCAAGCCCCAGCCATTCGGCATTGGTGGCCGTCAGCAGCATCCCGGCGACAGAAAAAGCCAGGGCAAGAAGGAACACCGCGGTCGCCACGGCCACGCGCCGGCTAACCCACTTTCGTCCTATCAACGCGATGCAGAATCCCCAAAGCAGGCTGTTCGCTCCAAAAGCTGCCCACCGGAGGGAGGCTGGAAGCTCGCCGGGCAGAAGCTGAACCAGCGCACTGGCCGGCTGGATGAGAACAATGCATGCCCACCTTACGGGCGCGGCCTCGAATGTGAGCGCCGCCGCGCTCAGAGTAAGACCCAGGACGAAATGCACCACCGACATCGCGGCGGCAATTGCGAGAAGCCGGCGGCCCAGGAGCGGCAACTTCACAGCGCCAAGCCTGCTTTCTTGTTATGGATCGGGGTTACGAATCGCTATCCTGGGCCACGCTGGCGGAGCAGACAAATGAATCAATCACTTGTCCTGTGCGGGAACGAGGGATCCGGCACAAAAGGCGATAAAGATTGATCTGCGACTACTGCGACTTCTAATCGACGATGAACAACGTGGCGCCGACCTCGGTGTACGAGCGATGTGGCTCCGCGTTGTCGGCTACTTGATAGCTCATCCCCGGGCGCAGCGTAAAGATGCGGCCGTCTCGCAGCTCGGTGTGGAGCACGCCCTCCGTGCAAAGAAGGATGTGACCCTTGACGCACCAGTGATCAGCGAGATAGCCCGGCGTGTACTCCACCATGCGTACGCGGATCCCGCCGAAGACTCGGGTGCGCCAAAACGCCATGCCGCGCTCGCCTCGATGCTCCGTGCGCTCGACTTGCGACCAGTCGGTTGTGCCAAACGGTATGGAGGACATGTCCATGAAGCGGCCTACCGTTCCCGCTCTGCGGCATTTCCTTCAACGTATTTCTTGTAGTTGTCCAGAATCGCCTGCCATCCGCCCTTCTGTTGCTCGTGCGAGGACGTCGCCTCCGCCACGAATGTCTCAATCACCTTGGTCTTGCCATTTTCACCTTGGAACTCCATGACGACCTCCCGCTCGTCTCCAAGCGAGTACCTGATTCGCTCGAGATGACGGATCTCCGTGTACTTCCCCGTGAAGTCAAAGCCCATGGATCCGTCTCTGGACTCCATGCGATAGCTGAACTGGCCGCCAACTCGCAGATCGTTCTCGGCCTTTGGGCAACGCCAATCTGGACTCGCAAAGTTCCACTGAGTAATCGCTTGCGGGCTGGTAAACGCATCCCAAGCGGTTCTGACGTCGCGATTCACCAGGACCTCTACCGTGATCTCTTGGGCGTTGGACATTGAGCTCTCTCCCGACTGCTTCCCGTGCGTTGGACACGCATAGTAGTGTGATCTAACGGTTAGTTCAGCGGCTGCCGAAAGCAGCCCGCTAAAACGAAAGGTCGGACCGGCGCTTCACCAGCCGCCTTCCTGGAGCGGCAGCAAGCGCGAGTCTTCCAATGCAGCCGTGCGGTGACCGATACCTGCAAGGTATTCGGCATTGGACGCAAATGCCACGAATGCTGCTGGGCTAGATTGCTGTACCAGCATTGCCGCATCCCAGCGCTCATTCTCGGGCCCAATGAGGAAGGCAGCGCCTCGTCCAAAGAACAGCAGTTTGCCGCCGGACTTCTCCAGGTGCGGCATGGTGTGCTCCATGTAGAGACGATAGGCAAGCTCGCCAGCAATCGGCGTTGCAGGGGCAAGCTGTGGCGATGCCGAATAGTCGGCAATGGCGCGGAAGCGAAGCAGATTCAACATGACCAGACTGCCCGTTATGCCTCGCTTCAAGAAAGCACGGCCGGACTCTTGTGTCGGTTCGAGATACGTCTGCATATTGGATCGCCTTACTGGGTTTCTTGCAGGCCTAACCCTCCGGTTCAGCAGCGGACCGTCCGCTGCAACCGGTTGTTAGACGCCAACGCGCGAGTTCTCAACGCTTACGTTCCATGGGATTTTCTCGGGAGGTCTGCTGGCCGAGCTGTTGAGCGAGCCCGATGAGAATTCCTTCGGGACCCCGGATGTAGCAGAGCCGGTAAACGTCTTCGTATTTGACCACTTCATCGACCACCGTCGCACCGAGCTTACTCAGCCGGGCGAGGGTGTCGTCGATGTCCTCGACGGTGAACATGACGCGGAGGTATCCCAACGAGTTCACGGGGGCTGTGCGGTGATCGGACGCGATGGCGGGGGCGTCGAAGCGCGAGAGCTCGAGGCGGTTGTGGCCGTCGGGGGTGCGCATCATGGCGATCTCGACGCGCTGGCCGCGCACTCCGGTGACGCGACCGGCCCATTCGCCTTCGATGGGCATTCGGCCTTCGAGCGTAAGGCCGAGCTCGGTGAAGAACTCAATGGCGGCATCGATGTCTTCCACCACGATGCCGACGTTGTCCATACGCTTGACAGTCAAGATGTCTCCTTGGCGTCTAACGTTCGCGTTTTGCCACGCCGCGCTGAGCGCGGAGCCGCGAGGTGGAGGCGTCGGACAACAACGCGCTGTTAGGTGCCATGGCTATGTTTGCGTCATTGACCATAAAAACTCTGTAAGCATCCAAAGACCGAATGACAACATTAGCGCATGCATCGAAACCCAGAAGGCGCGGCCGTGGCGACGAAACGAGCCGTCTTGCCTGAAAAAGACATTTCGTATTAGGTCGACCCGGCCTCCAAACCATAGCCAATGAGGACCGGCTTTATTTTTGATGCTCGGATGGAATGCGACGACTATCGCCGTTGCACAAGCCACTGGAGCAAGCGTCAATATGGCGAGAACCAAGATCGTACCCGCTTGCACTTGGCACCTAACGCCGTATATCCCGAAACATTTCCGTATATCTTGGCGCACGTCGGCAGAGTGGACAAATGAATCAATTACTTGTCCTTCGCGCGGATTTGTTATCCGGCGCGAAATGGGACAAGCGCTTGATTTGTCGGCGCTGCAGGAGAAACGGACCCCTTGGGGCTGTGAATCAGGTGTTGAGAACGACTACCCGACCCACTTGCGCGCGTTGCGGAACATGCGCATCCAGGGCGAGTCCTCGACGGAGCGGTCGGGGGCCCAGGACATCTGGACGGTGCGGAAGACGCGCTCGGGGTGAGGCATGACGATGGTGAAGCGGCCGTCGGGGGTGGTGAGGCCGGTGATGCCGTGCGGAGAGCCGCTCGGGTTGTACGGGTAGGCTTCGGTGGGCTCGCCGCGGTTGTTGACGTAGCGCATGCAGACGAGGGCGCCGGCTTCGCCGTCGGTGAAGAACGCGCGGCCCTCGCCGTGCGCGGTGACGATGGGCATGCGGCTGCCTTCCATGCCCTGGAAGAAGATCGAGGGGCTCGGGGTCACTTCGACCATGACGAAGCGCGCCTCGAACTGCTCGGATTTGTTGCGCACGAAGGTCGGCCAGCCGGCGGCGCCGGGGACGAGCTCCTTCAGCGCGGCGAGCATCTGGCAGCCGTTGCAGGCACCCAGGGCGAAGGTGTCGGGGCGGGCGAAGAAGCGCTCGAATTCGCGGCGCGCGCGCGCGTTGAAGAGGATGGTCTTGGCCCAGCCCTGCCCGGCGCCGAGGACGTCGCCGTAGGAGAAGCCGCCGCCGGCGACGAAGGCGTTGAAGCGCTCGAGCGAGGCGCGCCCGGCGATGAGATCGGTCATGTGCACGTCGACCGAGTCGAAGCCGGCGCGGTCGAAGGCCGCGGCCATCTCGACGTGGCCGTTCACGCCCTGCTCGCGGAGCACGGCGATGCGCGGCCGCGCGCCGGTGGCGACGAACACTTCCTTCGGATCCCCGAAGGTCTCCTTCGGATCATAGGTGAGCGAGAGCGAAAGGCCCGGGTCGTTCTGCTCGATGATGCGGTCGTACTCCTCGCGCGCGCACTGCGGGTTGTCGCGCAGCGCCTGCATCCGGCGCGTGACCTCGGCCCAGGGGCGCTGCAGGTGGTCGCGCTTGTTGTTGAACACGCTCTTGTTGTTGCGGGTGAAGCGGATCTCGTCGCGTGCGTTGGGCTGGCCGATGAGGTGGCTGCAGTGGCCGAGGCCGTGCTTTCGCAGCACCTCCATCACCCGGCCGCGGTCGCCGGCGCGGATCTGCAGCACCGCGCCGAGCTCCTCGTTGAAGAGCGCCGCGAGGGCGAGGTCGTTCAACCGCCCCGCGAGCTGCTCGTCGGCGTTGCGCTTGAATGCGTCGACGTCGTCCACCGCGGCATCGGAGGTGAGCACGTCGAGGTTGAGCGTGACGCCGCAGTGGCCGGCGAAGGCCATCTCGCACACCGCCGCGAAGAGACCGCCGTCGGAGCGGTCGTGGTAGGCGAGAAGCTGCGGGCGCAGCTCCTGGATCGCGCCGAAGAACGCCTTCACGAGGCGGGGGTCGGCATCCGGCGCCTGGTCGCCGAGCTGCGAGAACACCTGCGCGAGGATCGAGCCGCCGAGGCGGTTCTTCCCTTCCCCGAGGTCGACGAGGACCAGCTCGGTCTCGCCGCAATCGGTCCGAAGCTGCGGCGTGAGCGTGGCGCGCGCGTCCTCCATCGGCGCGAAGGCCGAGACGATAAGCGAGAGCGGGCTCACCATCTCCTTCGCGTCCCAGGCGGTGCGCATCGACAGCGAATCCTTGCCCACCGGGATGGAAATGCCGAGCGCCGGGCAGAACTCGAGCGCGACCGCGCGCACCGTGTCGTAGAGCGCCGCGTCCTCGCCGGGGTGGCCGGCTGCCGCCATCCAGTTGGCGGAGAGCTTTACTCTCGACAGGGAAGCAATCGGCGCCGCGGCGAGGTTTGTGAGCGCCTCGCCCACGGCCATGCGTCCCGAAGCGGGCGCATCGATGAGCGCGAGCGGCGTGCGCTCGCCGATGGTGAAGGCCTCGCCGGCGTAGCCCTGGTAGTCGGCCAGCGTGACCGCGCAGTCGGCCACGGGCACCTGCCATGGGCCGACGAAGGGATCGCGCGCGCACAGGCCGCCGACCGTGCGATCGCCGATGGCGATGAGGAAGGTCTTGTCGGCGACGCTCGGGTGCTGCAGCACACGGTAAGCCGCCGCCTGCAGCGTGACCTTGTCGAGCGCGAGCGGCTTGAGCGCGGGCTTCAGGCGCTTCACGTCGCGCAGCATCTTCGGCGGTCTTCCGAGGATGAGCTCGAGCGGAACGTCGACCGGGCTCTTGCCGAGCTTCGAATCGGTGACCAGCAGGCGGCCGTCGGCGGTCGCGGTTCCGAGCACGGCGAAGGGGCAGCGCTCGCGCTCGCAGATCTGGCGGAAAACTTCGATATCTTTTTCCGAAACCGCCAGCACGTAGCGCTCCTGCGCCTCGTTGCTCCAGATCTCGCGCGGCGACATGCCGGTGTCCTCGGCCGGGATCGCGCGGAGCTCGATGCGCGCGCCGCGGCCGGCGGAATGCACGAGCTCGGGCAGCGCATTCGACAGCCCGCCCGCGCCGACGTCGTGGATCGAGAGGATCGGGTTCGCCTCGCCGAGCTGCCAGCAGCGGTCGATCACCTCCTGCGCGCGGCGCTCCATCTCGGCGTTGTCGCGCTGCACCGAGTCGAAGTCGAGCTCGGCGACGTTGGCGCCGGCGCCCATCGAAGAGGCGGCGCCCCCGCCCATGCCTATCAGCATCCCGGGGCCGCCCAGTTGGATCAGCAGATCGCCTTCGCCAATGGCCTTCTTGTGGGAATGCTGCGCGCGCAGGCTCCCGATCCCTCCGGCGAGCATGATCGGCTTGTGGTAGCCGCGCGCACCCATCTCGAAGGCGCGGAAGTAGCCGCACAGGTTCGGCCGGCCGAACTCGTTGTTGTAGGCGGCGGCGCCGATCGGCGCTTCGAGCATGATGTCGAGCGCCGAGGCGATGCGCCCGGGCTTGCCGACGCCCTCGCCTTCCCAGGGCTGCAGCGCGCCCGGGATGCGCAGGTTCGACACCGAGTAGCCGACGAGGCCGGCCTTGGGCTTGGCGCCGCGCCCGGTCGCACCCTCGTCGCGGATCTCGCCGCCCGCGCCGGTGGCCGCGCCGGCGAAGGGTGAGATCGCCGTGGGGTGGTTGTGGGTCTCGCACTTGGCGACGAAATGGGTCAACTCGGGAACGAGGCCGTAGACCCGGTCTCGATTTGGCGTGAAGCGATGCGCCTTGCCGCCCTCGATCACGGCGGCGTTGTCGGCGTAGGCGACCACCGTGCCCTCGGGGGCCAATGCGTGGGTGTGGCGGATCATGGCGAAGAGCGACTGCGGCTGGCGCTCGCCGTCGACGATCCAGTCGGCGTTGAAGATCTTGTGGCGGCAGTGCTCCGAGTTCGCCTGGGCGAACATGGTGAGCTCGGCGTCGGTCGGATCCCGCCCCAGCCCGCGGTAGGCGCGCTCGAGGTACTCGATCTCGTCGTCGCTCAGCGCCAAACCGAGGTCCGCGTTTGCCCTCCGAATGTCCCTAATCGTCTTTAACGGCCTGGGCGGGACATGCTGGAACAGGCGCGGCACCTCGTCGAAGGAGCGCAGCACCGTTTGCGTCATGCGGTCGTGCAACCCGGCGGCGAGCGCCGCCTCGCTGGAACCGACGTAGTAGAGCGTGCCGCGTTCGATGCGCTTCACCGGCGAAAGGCCGCAGTTGCGCGCGATGTCGGTGGCCTTCGACGACCAGGGCGAGACGGTGCCGAGCCGCGGCACGACGAGAAAGATGCTGCTGCCGGCGTCCTCCCCGGGCGGCGCGCCGCCGTCGTCGAGCAGCGCGCGCAGCGTGCGGGTCTCGTGCGGCTCGAGCCCGCGCTCGAGCTCGACGAAATAGCGGTATTCGGCGCTCAGCGAGCGCAGACCCGGGTCGATCTTCTGCAGCGAGGCGAGCAGCTTGGCGAGTCGGAACTGCGACAGGGCGCGCGGCCCGCGAAGCTGAAGGATTTCGAACACTGACACTAGTTACGGACCGCGGACACTAGTTACGGACTTGCGGTTCCTTGACGGTTCCCCCGATCACGAGTATCGCACGCAAAGGCTGCACCGTGGTGCGGATGTCGGCGACGATGCGCCCCGCGATCGCGCCGCCCGGCGCGATGTCGGCGTTCGCGCCCGCGGTGAGCGCCCCGGCGCTGATGTTGACGTTTCGCAACGCCACGGCGCCGCGGTCGTAGGTGGCGTGTCCGGTCATCTCCGTGAACTGGGTGCGTCCGCCGTACTGGCGGCCGCTGGTGTGCAGCACGCGCGACAGGTCGACGGTGCCGAGCACGCCTTTGCCCACGCTGAAATTCCCCTCGAGGTACGCGGCGTTGTAGAGCTTCGCCGGATCCTTCCCGCTCATGGAGAAGCGCGCCTGGCCTTCGGCCTTGCCCTCGGAGAGCAGCGCGGGAGCGAACGCCGCAGCATTGATCGCGCGCGCAGTGAGCCCGCCTTCGAGCTGCCAGGCGCCGCTCCAGCGAACGCTCGCGGTTCCGGACACCGCGCCGTCGAGCACTCCGCCACCCCATGAAGCGATATTCATACCCTGGCCGTTGGCCTTGCCCTTCATCGCAAACGTCGACAGCACGACCTCGGGAGCGAACGGGATCGCGAGCGTCGCGGCGGTGACGTCGAATTCGACCTCGCCGTTCGCAGTCGGCGTGAGCGTGCCAGCCAGGCCGTCCGGTCCGCTCAATATCACGCTGTTCACCGCGCCGTCGGGCCCGAACCGCGCCTCGGCCTCAAGCGCCGGCAGCGGCACGGAACCGGTGAGCCGCAGGTCCTTGGCGAAGACCCGCGCGCCACGGAAGCCGTCGCCGCGCAGCTTCGCCCCGACCACCGCGCCTATCGACGACTGCGGCAGCGTCACGCCCACGAGCTCGAGGCGGCCCAGGACTTGCCTGCCCTCGATCAGCGCGCGGAGCTGCGGATACGCCCGCGCCGATGCGATCTTGGCCACGCCGTCGACGCTCACGTTGTCGAGGTCGAGGCGCAGGCCGCTGTACAGCGAGAGCCGGCCGGTGCCGATCTTCACCGGACGGCCGAGCGCATCCGAAGCCGCGCGCTCGTACTCGTCCATCGGCAGCGGGATGATGTGCAGCGCCACGAGGCCCGCGACAAGCAGCGTGAGCAGCGTGATCGCGGCCGGCCGCCCCCAGTTGACCTTGCGGCGCATCTTCGGGTACTTGACCGACGCCTCGCGCGCCGCGGCCTTGGCGTGCTCCTTCGCCTCCTTGGCGCGCTGGCGTGCTTCGCGCTCGCGCTCGCGCTGCGCCTTGCGCGCCTCGCGCGCGACCGACGCCTCGTCGTGGCGCACCTCGTCCATGCCGAGGTCCTTGTCGCTCACCTCGATGTCCGGCAGCGGCGCGGCCTTCGCGAGGAGCGCTTCCTGCGCCTTGCGCTTGCGCTCCTCGGCCTCGAGCCGGCGGCTCTCCTCGGCCTCGAGCCTGCGGCGCTCCTCGACACCCGCGCGGCGCTCGGCTTCCTCGCGGGCGCGGCGCTCTTCCTCGTCGCGGCGCTGGCGTTCTTCCTGCTCGCGCGCCTGGCGCTCGAGCTGCTCGCGCATCTGGCGCTCGGCGTCCTCCTGCGCCCGGCGCTCGGCGTCGGCCTGCGCCTTGCGCTTGCCTTCCTCGCGCGCCTGGCGGTCGGTGGCTTCGCGGGCCTGGCGCTCTTCGTCCTCGCGCTGCGAGAAGGAGTCGAGGTCGGCCATGAGCGCGTCGAGGCTGCCTCCGCCGGGGGCCGTGGGCGCGGCGGCGGGCAGCGTGGGCTGCGCTACCCTGGTTTCGTCCTTGGACTTGCCGCGACCGCGGTTGTCTTCCGGGTCGCGCTCGCGTTCGCGCTGGCGCACGCGGTGGCGCGCCTCCTCCATGGCGCGCGCCTGGAGCATGCGTGCTTCCTCGGCCTCCTTGGCGCGGCGCACCTGCTCCTCTTTCTCGCGCAGCAGGCGGTCTTCCTCCTCGCGCCGCGCGCGCTCCGCGGCCTCGCGCGCCTTGGCCTCGATCTCCTCGCGCAGGCGGCGCGCTTCCTCTTCGACCCGGCGCTCCTCTTCCGCGCGGCGCTTCTTCTCTTCCTCCTCGCGGCGCTTGCGCTCCTCCTCCTCGCGGCGCTTGCGCTCGGCTTCCTCGCGCGCCCTGCGCTCGGCTTCTTCGCGAGCGCGCCGCTCTTCCTCTTCCTTGCGGCGGCGCTCCTCTTCTTCCCTGCGCTTGCGCTCGACTTCGTCGCGCGCCTTGCGTTCCTCTTCGAGCCGCTGGCGCAGCGCCTCGGCTTCGCGCAGCGACCGCTCGGACTCCTCGCGCACCTTGCGCTCGACTTCCTCGCGCACCTTGCGCTCGGCATCGAGCTTCGCCTGTACCTCGGCCTCGGCCTTCGCCCGGGCCGCCTTCACCTGCGCTTCGGCCGCGGCCTTCGCGCGCCCGATCGCTTCCTCGCGCAGGCGGTTCTCCGCGTCGAGCCGCGCCTTGGCCTCGGCCTCGGCGCGCGCCTTGGTCTCGGCCTCCTGCTTCACTCGGTCGCGCTCGGCCTGCGCCTTCGCTTCGGCTTCCTGGCGCGCCTTGTAGAGCGCCGATTCCTGCTCCTTCGCGCGCAGCGCGGCATCGCTCGCCTGCGCCTTGGAAGGCGCGGCGGCGCTCGCCAGCGGACGCGCCGCGGGCTTGATCGCCGGCATAATGGTGGTGAAGTCCAGGTCGTCGACGCCGCCCGATGAAGTGGACGACGCCTTCGCTGCGGGCGCCTTCGCCGAGGGCTTCGCCGCCGCGACCGCGGGCCGCGACTGCGACGCCGCCGAGGAAGCGGCGGCAGCGACCTCGCGCACGAAGCCGTCCTTGTCGAGCTGCGCGATGAGCTTCTCGAACTCCGCGTCGAAGCTCTTGCCGACCTTCTGCGCCACCTCGCCCAGCGTGGCGCGGCCGTCGATGGCAGAGAGCACCGCGCGGTCTGCGCGCTTGAGAAGGCTCGTCTTGCCGGAAGCTTCCTGGACGCCCTTGCCCGACTTCGAATAGATCGTGCTCGGCTTCATTAGAGTTCTAGTTATTCGCCGGGTCCTATTCTATAGCGCCGAAGCCGCCGCCACCCGGGGTCTCTATCACGAATACATCGTCAGGATTCATTTCGGTCTGGTCGAATGGACCGAGCCCGGTGCGACTTCCGTCACTGCGCAAAACGTAATTATTTCCTGCGGCGCCGGCTGCGCCGCCCGCCATGCCGTGCGGACGCACCAGGCGATGGCCCGACAGGATCGCGGCGGTCATCGGCTCGAGGAAGCGAACGCGCCGCACCGCGCCGTGCCCGCCGCGACTGCGCCCGCGGCCGCCCGATCCCGCGCGGATCTCGAAGCTCTCGAGGCGCACCGGGAAGCGCCACTCGAGCACCTCTGGATCGGTGAGGCGCGAATTGGTCATGTGCGTCTGCACCACGTCGGCGCCGTCGAAGTCCGGACCGGCGCCGGAGCCGCCGGCGACCGTCTCGTAGTACTGGTAGCGGTCGTTGCCGAACGTGAAATTGTTCATGGTTCCCTGCGAGGCCGCGAGCACGCCAAGCGCGCCGTAGAGCGCGTCGGTGATGCACTGCGAGGTCTCGACGTTGCCCGCCACCACCGCCGCCGGGTAGCGCGGACGCAACATGCAGCCCTCGGGGATCGACACGCTGAGCGGCTTGAGGCAGCCGGCATTCAGCGGGATGTCGTCGTCGACCAGCGTGCGGAACACGTACAGCACCGCCGCCATGCACACCGCGGAAGGCGCGTTGAAGTTGTTGGGCAGCTGCGCCGAGGTGCCAGTGAAGTCGATTTTCGCTTCCCGCTTCTTCTTCAGAATCCTTATCGAAACCTTGATCCGCGCACCGTTGTCGAGCGGGTAATCGAACTCGCCATCTTTCAGCACCCCGATGACCCGGCGCACCGATTCCTCGGCGTTGTCCTGCACGTGGCGCATGTAGGCGCGCACCACGTCCAGGCCGAAGTGGGCCACCATCCGCGCGAGCTCCTGCACGCCCTTCTCGTTGGCGGCGACCTGCGCCTGCAGGTCGGCGATGTTCTGGTGCACGTTGCGCACCGGATACGCGCCCGAGCCGAGCAGTGCCGCCACCTCCTTCTCGCGCAGGCGTCCTTCCTCGACCAGCAGGAAGTTGTCGATGAGCACGCCTTCCTCCTCGACCACCTTCGAGCCCGGCGGCATCGATCCCGGCGTGATGCCGCCGATGTCGGCGTGGTGCCCGCGTGAGCCCACATAAAAGAGCACTTCTTTTCCATTCTGATCGAAAACCGGCGTAATCACCGTCACGTCCGGAAGATGCGTGCCGCCGTTGTACGGCGCGTTGAGCACGTACACGTTGCCCGGCTTCATGGTTGCCGCGTTCAAACGGATCACGGTCTTGATCGATTCGCCCATCGAGCCAAGGTGGACCGGCATGTGCGGCGCGTTGGCGATCAGGTTGCCTTCGCCGTCGAACAGCGCACAGGAGAAATCCAGCCGCTCCTTGATGTTCACGGAGTACGCCGTATTCTGCAGCCGCAAGCCCATCTGCTCGGCGATGGACATGTAAAGGTTGTTGAAAATCTCGAGCATCACCGGATCGACTTGCGTGCCTATCGCACGATGTGACTTTCTCGGCTTGATGCGCTCGAGAACCAGATGGTCCAGCGGCGTGACGCTCGCGCGCCACTCGGGTTCAACCACCGTGGTGGCGTTCGCCTCGGCGATGATCGCGGGACCGTCGACGCGCTGGCCCGGCGCCAGAGCCTCGCGCCGGTAGAGCGGCGCCGCGCGCCAGGTGCCGCCGGTAAAAATGCGCACCGTCTCCGCCGGCGCGCCCGCGGGCTTCGGCGGCGCGGCATGCTCGGCGATCGCCTGGCCGGCGGCGAGCGCCTCGACCGAGACCGCCTCGGCGACGAGCGCCTTTCCCGGCATCAGGAAGGAGAACTGCTTGCGGTACGCGGCCTCGAACTGCGCTTGCATCTCGGCGAGCGAGCCGAGCGTCACGACGAGCGCCGTGTCGGTGCCCTCGTACTTGAGGTGCGCCCGCCGCAGCACCTTGACCGCCGCGGCCGGTACGCCCTGCGCGACGAGATCGGCGCTCGCCTCGGCCGCGAGCCGCTCGGCGAGCTCCTCGAGCGGCCGGGGGTCCTCGAGCCGCGCCTCGAGCGCCTGGCTGCGCATCGCCACCTGGTCGGCGAGCCCCATGCCGTAGGCCGAGAGCACGCCGGCGAGCGGATGGATAAAGACGCGCGTCATCGCGAGCGCATCGGCGACCAGGCAGGCGTGCTGGCCCGCGGCGCCGCCGAAGCAGCACAGCGTGTACTGCGTGACGTCGTGCCCGCGCTGCACCGAGATGTGCTTGATCGCGTTCGCCATGTTGCCGACCGCGATCTGGATGAAGCCCTCGGCGACGGCTTCCGGAGAGCGGCCGTCCGCGATTTTTTGGGTCAGGGAAGAAAAAAGGCGGTGCACCGCTTCTTCGTCTAGTGATTCATTCCCATTTGGGCCGAAAACCTGAGGGAAGTACTTCGGCTGGACCTTGCCGAGCATGACGTTGGCATCGGTCACGGTGAGCGGTCCGCCGCGGCGGTAGCTTGCCGGCCCCGGGTTCGCGCCCGCCGAGTCGGGACCGACGCGGTAGCGCGCGCCGTCGAAGTGCAGGATCGAGCCGCCGCCTGCGGCGACCGTGTGGATGCTCATCATCGGCGCGCGCATGCGCACGCCCGCGACCCGGGTCTCGAACTCGCGCTCGAGCTCGCCGGCATAGTGCGACACGTCGGTGGATGTGCCGCCCATGTCGAAGCCGATGATGCGGTCGAAGCCGGCGGCGGCCGAGGTGCGCACCGCGCCGACGATGCCGCCCGCCGGCCCGGAGAGGATCGCGTCCTTGCCCTGGAACTGGTGCGCGCCGGCGAGGCCGCCGTTCGACTGCATGAAAAGCAGGCGCACGCCCGGGAGCTCGGCGGCGACCTCCTCGACGTAGCGGCGCAGGATCGGCGAAAGATAGGCGTCCACGACCGTGGTATCGCCGCGGCCTACGAGCTTCATGAGCGGGCTCACCCGGTGCGAGACCGAAATCTGGGTGAATCCGATGCGCCTCGCGAGCTCGGCCACCTTCGACTCGTGGTCTGGGTAGCGGTAGCCGTGCATGAACACGATGGCGATCGACCTGTAGCCTTCGTCGAACGCTTCCTGGAGGTCGAGCAGCGCGCGCTTTTCGTCCAGCGGAAGAACGATGTTCCCGTGGGCGCCGAGGCGCTCGTCCACCTCCATTACCTTCGAATAGAGCATCTCCGGCAGCACGATGTGCCGGTCGAAGATGCGCGGCCGGTTCTGGTAGGCGATGCGCAGCGCGTCGCGAAAGCCGCGCGTGATGAAGAGGACGGTGCGGGCGCCCTTGCGCTCGAGCAGCGCGTTGGTCGCCACCGTGGTGCCCATCTTCACAGCTTCTATGACATCGGAAGGAATCCTGGCTCCCTTTTTCAGGGAGAGGAGCTCGCGGATGCCCGCGAGCGCCGCGTCGCGGTAGCGACCGGGGTTTTCGGACAGCAGCTTGTGCGTGACAAGGGTGCCGTCGGGGCGGCGCCCGACGATGTCGGTGAACGTGCCGCCGCGGTCGATCCAGAATTGCCAGCCGCTCATGGTTAGAATCGCATCCTACTAAATCAGCGCGGCCCTGCTCGGTGGAACGGCTTGATGCGGTGGTGATCGGCGCCGGGGTCGTGGGCCTCGCGATGGCGCGCGAGCTCGCCCTGTCGGGACGCGAGGTGGTGATCCTGGAAGCCGAGGACGCGATCGGCACGCACACCAGCTCGCGCAACTCCGAGGTGATCCACGCCGGCATCTACTATCCCAAGGGTTCGCTCAAGGCGCGCGCCTGCGTCGAGGGCAGGACGCTGCTGTACGAATATTGCGTCGCGCACGGCGTGCCCCACCGGCGCTCAGGGAAGCTCATCGTCGCGGCCGATGACTCGCAGCTCCCTGAATTGGAGACGATTCAGGCAAAGGCACATGGCAATGGGGTCACCGACGTCGTCTGGATGACGCGCGCCCAGGCGCTCGCGCTCGAGCCCGAGCTTTCTTGCGTCGCCGCGCTCTACTCGCCCTCCACCGGGATCATCGACAGCCACGCGCTCATGCTCGCCTATCTCGGCGATGCCGAGGCACACGGGACGATGCTCGCCTTGAAGAGCCCGCTGGAGCGAGTAGACGTCAAAAGCGACGGCTTCGTTCTCCACGTCGATGGCAGCGAGCCGATCCAATCTTCGATCCTGGTGAACTCCGCTGGGCTCAGAGCCCCCACGGTCGCAAGAAAAATGGAGGGCTACCGTGCGGAGCTCGCGCCGGGGGAGTTCTACGCCAAGGGCAACTACTACTCCCTCGCGCGCCGCTCGCCCTTCTCCAGGCTGGTCTACCCGATCCCCGAGCCCGGCGGCCTCGGCGTACACGTGACACTGGACCTCGCCGGGCAGGCGCGCTTCGGGCCGGACGTCGAATGGATCGAGCGCATCGGAGGAAGGGACGACTATGCCGTCGACCCTCGCCGCGCCGAGCGCTTCTACGCCGCGATCCGGCGCTACTGGCCGGCCCTGCCCGACGGTGCGCTCCTACCCGGCTATTCGGGCATCCGGCCCAAGACCGCCGGCCCGAAAGCACCCGCGCCGGACTTCGAGATCCAGGGCCCGGCACGGCACGGCATTGCCGGCCTGGTGCACCTCTTCGGCATCGAGTCCCCGGGGCTCACGGCGAGCCTCGCCCTGGCCAAAGCCGTTCTAGCGCAACTGGAAAATCGCTAGGCGCGCCGAACGGCACGTCGGCGATGAGCGGCGCGCGCAGGCGGCGCCGAAGCGCTTCGATGTTCTCTTCGGCGCGCGCCATGGCGGGATCGATCCGGTTGGCAACCCAGCCGGCGAGCTCGAGCCCCTCGGTTTTGATCGCCTCCTTGGTGAGCAGCGCGTGGTTCAGGCACCCCAGGCGCATGCCAACCACCAGGATCACCCGCAGCCCGAGTCGCTTCGGGAGCGCGGCCGCATCTCCACTCTCGCCCAGTGGCACGCGAAACCCGCCCACGCCCTCCACGATCACGATGTCGGCCTGATTGGCAAGAGCATGGAAAGCGCGCTCGATGACCGAGAGATCGATCGTCACGCCGGCTTCGGCTGCCGCGATATGCGGCGCGATCGGCGGCTCGAAGAGGTAGGGACACACCAGGGTACGGTCGAGGCCGCCCATCCCGGCGGCGAGCAGTGCTTCGACATCGTCGTTGCGGCCCTGCTCGCAGCCCGCGGCGATCGGCTTCATGCCCGCGGCGCGCAGGCCGAGCGCGCTAAATCGGCGAAGGAGCGCCGCGGCGACGAACGTCTTGCCGACGCCGGTGTCGGTCCCGGCGACGAAGAGCCCGGCGTTCACTCGAGCTCGTCGAGCAGCAACGCGGTGCGCTCGACCAGGAGCTCGATCTCGTCTGGCTCGATCACGTAGGGCGGCATGAAGTACACCGTGCGGCCGAGCGGACGCAGCAGCAGCTCGCGCTCGAGCGCGGCGCCATGGAAGCGTCGCGCGAACTCGGGATCCTCGGTCTCGACGTCGAACGCCCAGATCATCCCGGTATTGCGCCAGTTCCGGACCCGCGGGTGAGAGGCAAGGCCGCGCGCCTTTTCATTTAGAAGGGTCTGTTTGGCGCGATTCGACTCCAGCACCCGCTCCTCCTCCAGGATCGAAAGCGCGGCGAGCGCGGCGCGGCAGGCAAGCGGGTTGCCGGTATAGGAATGCGAGTGAAGGAACCCGCGCGCGACCTCGTCGTCGTAGAACGCCAGGTACACCGCCTCGGTCGTGAGCACGACCGAAAGCGGCAGGTAGCCGCCGGAGAGGCCCTTGGAAAGGCACAGGAAGTCGGGCCGCACCGGGCCCTGCTCGCAGGCGAGGAAGGTGCCCGTGCGGCCGCAGCCGACGGCGATCTCGTCGGCGATGAGGTGGACCTCGTGGCGCTCGCACAGGCGCCTCGCCCGGCGCAGATACTCCGGGTGGTACATCGCCATGCCGGCGGCGCACTGCACCAGCGGCTCGAGGATCAGCGCCGCCGTTTGGGCATGGTTTTTCTCCAGATAGCTTTCCAGGTCGGCTGCGCGCCGGATCGCATATTCGACCTGGGATTCACCCGGGTCGGCGGCGCGCCAGTCGGGGCTCGGTACGGTCGCGCCCTGCCGCAGTAAGGGTGCGTAGGCGTCCCGAAAGAGCGGCACGTCGGTGACCGAAAGCGCCCCCAGCGTCTCGCCGTGGTAGCCGCCCGAAAGCGCCACGAACGATCGCTTCTCCGGCCGGCCGGTGTTCCTCCAGCAATGAAAGCTCATCTTGAGCGCGATCTCGACCGCCGAGGCGCCATCGGAGGCGTAAAAGCAATGCCCTAGCCCCTTACCACCTAGTGCAACAGTGAGCGCGGCGAGTCGCTCGGAAAGCTCGACCACCGGTGCGTGGGTGAAGCCGGCGAGCATCACGTGCTCGAGCCGCTCGAGCTGCTCGCGCAACGCAGCGTTGATGCGCGGATGGGCGTGGCCGAGGATGTTGACCCACCAGGAGCCGACCGCGTCGAGGTAGCGCCGGCCGTCGAAGTCGTAGAGCCACACCCCGGCGGCGCGCTCGATCGGTACCGGCGGAAAGCGCTCGTGCGCCTTCATCTGCGTGCACGGATGCCACACCGCCCGGCGGCTGCGCTCGAGGAGCTCGCGGCTTTTCATTTTCCGCGGGCGAGCTCGTGCAGCGCGGCCGCAAGCTCGTCGACGTGCTCGGCGTTGTGCGCCGCCGACAGCGCGATGCGCAACCGCGCGCTTCCCGCCGGCACGGTCGGCGGGCGGATCGCCGGCACCCAGATGCCTCGTTCGCGCAGCCCCTCGGCGAGCTCGAGCGCCGCTCGGTTGTCGCCGACGATGAGTGGTTGAATTGGGGTTTCAGAAGCACCAAGGCGCCACTGCAACCCTTCCAACTTGGTTTTGACTCGTTCGATCAATTCTCGAAGGCGTGTACGGCGGTGCTCCTCGGCTTCGATGAGCTCGAGACTCGCCATCAGCGCGCAGGCGAGGAGCGGCGGGCTCGCGGTCGTGAAGACGTAGGTGCGCGCGCGCTGCACGAGCCATTCGATCAGCACCTCCTCCCCGGCGACGAAGGCGCCGTGGACGCCGGCCGCCTTGCCGAGCGTGCCCATGTAGGCGATGCGCGGGGAGGCGATGCCGAAGTGCGAGAGCGCCCCCCGTCCGCCCTCGCCGAGCACGCCGAATCCGTGCGCGTCGTCAACCACCAGCCACGCGTCGTGCCGCTCGCACAGCGCGAGGAGCTCCGGCAGCGGAGCGAGATCGCCGTCCATGCTGAACACCGCGTCGGTTGCCACCAGCTTCCCGGGCGTTTCGCAGCGCTCGAGCATGCGAGCCAGCACGACGAGGTCGAGGTGTGGATACACCCGCACCTCCGCGCGCGAAAGGCGAGCCCCGTCGATGAGGCAGGCGTGGTTGAGCTCGTCGGAGAACACCGAGCCGCCGCGGCCGGCGAGCGCGGCGACGAGGCCGAGGTTCGCGAGGTAGCCCGCGCCGAAGTGCAGCGCGCGCGGCAGGCGCACGAACCGGGCGAGGCGCGCCTCGAGCGCCTCGTGGGCCTCGGTATGCCCGCTGATGAGCGCCGAGGCGCCGGCGCCGACGCCGTAGCGCTCGGCGCCGCGGCATGCCGCCTCCACGAGCGCCGGGTGATGCGCGAGGCCCAGATAGTCGTTGCTGCAGAACGCGAGGTAGCGCCGGCCCTCGACGACGAGGTGCGGCCCGTCCGTGCTTTCCACCACGCGCCGGTGGCGGGCGAGCCCGGCGCGCGCGAGCTCGTCGAGCTGCAGGGAGAGATCGGGCATGGCGGCAGTCTAGGCTAAGATGCGGCCTCCAGAACGGGAGGAGGACCGATGATTGCCCGCACCGCATTGCTCGCCGCGGCCGCCGTCGCTTTCGGCGCAGCGCAAGCGCAGACCAAGTGGGACATGCCGACGCCGTATTCCGAAGGCGAGTTCCACACGCGCAACGTCAAGTCCTTCGCCGAGGACGTGAAGAAGGCGACCGAAGGCCGGCTCGACATCGTGGTCCACTCGAACGGCTCGCTCATCAAGCATCCCGACATGCTGCGCGCGGTGTCGACCGGGCAGGTCAACATCGCCGAGTTCCTGCTCTCGCAGTTCGGCAACGAGGACCCGGTGTTCGAGGCCGACAACATCCCGTTCGTCGCCGCGGGCTACGACGACGCCTGGAAGTTCTACCAGGCGCAGAAGCCGCTGCTCGAAAAAAAGCTGCAGGGGCGCGGCCTGAAGCTCCTGTACTCGGTCGCCTGGCCCGGCCAGGGCATCTACACCAAGGAGCCGCTGAAAAGCGTCGCCGATCTCAAGGGCACCAAGTTCCGCACCTACAGCCCGCTCACCGCGCGGCTCGCGGAGCTCCTCGGCGCCAACCCGACGGTCGTGCAGGTGCCCGACGTGCCGCAGATGTTCGCTACCGGCGGCATCCAGGCAATGATCACCTCCTCGGCCACCGGCACCGCGACCAAGGCCTGGGAATACGTCAAGAACTACTACGACACCAGCGCGTTCCATCCGAAGAACGCCGTGGTGGTCAACTCGCGTGCCTTCTCGCGCCTGTCGGCCGCGGACCAGGCCGCGATCGTGCGGGTGGCGTCGACCGCGGAGACGCGCGGCTGGGCGATGTCGAAGGTGCGCACGCTGGAAGCGAACGAGCTGCTCGCCAAGAACGGCATGACGCTGCACCAGCCCGACGCGGCGATGAAGACGGCCTACGCCAAGGTCGGCGCGCAGATCCTCGACGAGTGGCTGAAGAAGTCCGGCGCCGAGGGTCAATCGATCATCAAAGCCTACCGCGGCAAATAGTGTCTTGAGGCGGTTCCTCGACCGCCTTTACTCCGCGGCCGCCGTCGCCGCGGCGATCTGCCTCGTGCTGATCGGCGTCGTCATGCTGGCGCAGGCCATCGGCCGCAGCTTCGGCATCCTGATCCGCGGCGCCGACGACATCACCGGGTGGCTCTGCGCCGCGTCCGCCTTCCTCGCCCTCGGCCACACCTTCCGACATGGCGAGCTGGTGCGCGTCGGCCTGTGGCTAGAGCACCTGGGCAGCCGCTGGCGCCGCTTCGCGGAGCTCTTCGCCCTCGGCGTCGCCCTGTGCGCCACCACCTACATGCTGTGGGCGATCGTCGACTATGTCTACGGGAACTGGCGCGACAAGTACATGACGCAGGGCCTGCTGGTGATCCCCGAGTGGATCCCGCAGCTCAGCCTGGTGCTCGGCGTGAGCGTGTTCCTCGTCGCGCTGATCGACGAAACCGCGCGCGTCCTCCGGCGGCAGAAGCCGACCTACCAGGTCGAGGAGGAAGCACGGCGCGCCGCGGGTGACTTCAGCGAGACCGTGTAGATGACACCGCTCGAAGCGGGCCTGGTCCTCTTCGTCATCCTGATCGTGCTCCTGGTCGGTGGCGTGTGGATCGCCATCTCGCTCGCGGCGGTGGCCTGGGTCGGATTCCAGTTCTTCACCAATTCCGATCCGGCGCCGAGCCTGTTCCAGGCGTTCTGGCGCACCACCGCCTCCGAGACGCTGGCCGCGCTGCCGCTCTTCGTGTGGATGGGCGAGATCCTGTACCGCACCAAGCTCTCCGAGGAGATGTTCGAAGGGCTCGCGCCGTGGCTCAGGTGGCTGCCGGGGCGCCTCATGCACGTGAACATCCTGGGCTGCGCCATCTTCGGCACCGTCTCGGGCTCTTCGGCCGCGACCTGCGCCACCATCGCCAAGGTCGCGCTGCCCGAGCTGAAGCGCCGCGGCTACGACGAGAAGACCTGCCTCGGCTCGCTCGCCGCGGCCGGCACGCTCGGCATCCTGCTGCCCCCCTCGATCATCATGGTGGTCTACGCGGTGGCGGCCGAAGTCTCGATCATCAAGGTGTTCCTCGCCGGCTTCATCCCCGGCTTCATCCTCACCGCGCTCTTCTCGGGCTACATCATCGTCTGGGCGCTCGCCAACCCGGCGAAGACGCCGCGCGAGGACGCGCGATTGACCTTTGCGCAGAAGCTCGCCAAGACCCGGCTGCTGCTCCCCTGCCTCGCCCTCATCGCCTTCGTCGTGGTCGTGATGGCGATGAGCTGGGCCACCGCCACCGAGGCCGCGGCCTATGGCGTGCTCGGCGCCCTCGTCATCGCCTGGTGGTCGGGCGGCCTCGACCGGCAGAGCTTCTGGGCGAGCCTGATGGGCGCGACGCGGCTCTCGTGCATGATCATGTTCATCCTCGCCGGGGCGAGCTTCCTCTCCTCGTGCATGGCCTTCACCGGCATCCCGCGCGTGCTCGCCGAGTGGGTGGCCTCGCTCGAGCCGCACAAGTACACCCTGATCGCGATCCTCGCCGGCATCTACATCCTGCTCGGCACCGCGCTCGACGGCGTGTCCATGATCGTGCTCACCACCTCGGTCGTGATTCCCATGGTCGAGAAGGCCGGCTTCGACCTGGTCTGGTTCGGCATCTTCATCGTGCTCCTGGTCGAGATCGCCGAGCTCACCCCGCCGCTCGGCTTCAACATCTTCGTGCTGCAGACGATGACCGGCCGCGACAGCAACTACGTCGCCCTCGCCTCGGCGCCCTTCTTCCTCATGATGGTGCTGTGCATCGCGATCATCACGCTCTTCCCGGAAACGGCGACTTGGCTCCCCGACGCCCTGATCGGCGTCACGAAGAAATAGAATCGGTCCGTGCCCCAAGCGATCTACCTCACGCGCGAGATCCGGGAAATCGAGAGGAAGGCGGGCGAGCTGCCGCTCATGGAGCGCGCGGGCCGCGCCGCGGCGGACATGGCGGCGGAGCTTTGCGCGGGAAAAGACGTCCTGGTGCTCGCCGGGCCCGGGAATAACGGCGGCGACGCGCGCATCGCGGCGGCGCGCCTGGAGGAAAGCTTCTTCCGCGTCAAGGTGGTGAGCCATCCGCGCGAGCTGCCGCCCGACCGGAGCTGGGGCATGGTGATCGACGGCCTGTTCGGCATCGGCCTCGCGCGCGAGATCACCGGCGATTACGCCGAGCTCGTTCAGTATGCGAACCGCCAGAGCTGCCCGGTGCTCGCGCTCGACGTGCCGAGCGGGATCCAGTCGGACACCGGCCAGGCGCTCGGCTGTGCGGTGCGCGCGACGCACACGATCACGTTCATCGCGCTGAAGCCCGGCCTGCTCACGCTGGACGGCCCGGACCACTGCGGCGAGATCCGGGTGGCGGGGCTCGATCTCGATTTGTCGGGCGCGAAGCCGAACGCCTGGGTCGCCGAGCGGACGCTCTTCGAGAGCGCGCTGAAGCCCCGCCCGCGCAACTTCCACAAGGGCAACGCCGGCTCGCTCGGCGTCATCGGTGGCGCGCGCGGGATGACCGGCGCGGCGCTGCTCTCGGGCCGCTCGGCGTTGAAGCTCGGCGCGGGGCGGGTCTACGTCGGCCTGCTCGAGCACCTGGCCGTCGATTTCGGCGCCCCGGAGCTGATGCTGCGCCATGTCGACGACGTCCTCGGCCAGGACCTCGACGCGGTAGTCGCCGGGCCGGGGCTCGGGCGCACCGAGCACGGCGCGACGCTGGTGGGCGCAGTGCTCGCGAGCGACTTGCCGTGCGTGCTCGACGCCGACGCGCTGAACCTCCTCGCCGACGACAAGGACCTGCGCAACGCGTGCGCGCGGCGCAGCGCCGATACGCTCCTGACGCCGCATCCTGCGGAAGCAGGAAGGCTTCTTGGTACCACCACGGGGAGGATTCAGGAAGATCGTATTGCCGCAGCGCGCGCGCTCGCGGAGCGCTACAACACGCACGTGGTGCTGAAGGGTAACGGGAGCGTGCTCGTCGCACGCGACGGCCATCTCTTCATCAACACCACCGGCAACCCCGGCATGGCGAGCGCCGGAATGGGCGACGTGCTCTCGGGAATCCTCGGCGCGCTGCTCGCGCAACGTCTCTCCGGCGAGTCGGCGCTGGTGCTCGGCGTGCACCTGCACGGCGCCGCGGCCGATGCGCTCGCAGCCGACGGCGTTGGCCCGGTCGGGCTTACCGCGGGCGAGCTTCCGGATGTTGCGCGGCGTCTCTGGAACGGCTGGCTTACGAGAAAATTGCTCTGACCCCTTTTCCTTCGTGGGGGTCGCCGGCGTAGCGCGGGATCAAGTGGACGTGGACATGCATGCGCGACTGGCCCGCGGCCGCGCCGACGTTGACGCCGATGTTGTAGCCGTCGGGCTTGTGTTTTTCCTGGACGAACTTCTTCGCCCGATTCAACAGCGCGAGGATCGAGCCCTGCTCGGCGCCGCTCATCGCAAAGAAATCGGCGACGTGACGCTTCGGAACCACGATGACGTGCCCTTTGCTGAGCGGATTGGCCTCGTAGCACACGTAGGCGAAGTCGCTCTCGAAGAGCGCGTCCTTCGGCGCGCAGAGCTCGCAGCCCTTCACGACGGCTCGCGGATCCGCTCCTGCAGGAACTGGAGCACGATGATCTCGTCGCGGCGCAGCGCCGCCTCGCGCTGCCGGCGCCGATCGCGCCGGCGCCCCGGCACCTCGGGGAGCGGCACGGTGACGCCCATCAGGTAGGCGCGCAGGAGCTCGGGGTGAACGTAGTACTTGCGGCACACGGCGCGGGTGTTGCCGAGGCGCTCGGCCACGGCGTCGATGGCGCGCAGGACGTTGCGGTCGGCCTCGCGCCGGCTCGCGGCGGGTCCCATCGCGCGCAGCTCCACCGCCGCGAGCATGGTGCCGCCCCAGGTGCGGAAGTCCTTGGCCGTGACATCGCGCCCGGTGAGCTCGCGCAGGTACGCGTTGACGTCGTCCGAAGAAATCGCCTGGCGCTTGCGGTTGGCGTCGAGGTACTGGAACAGCTCGTGCCCCGGCAGGTCCTGGCAGCGCTGGATGATGCGCGCGAGGCGCGGCTCCTCGAGCGTGATGCTGTGCTCGACGCCGCTCTTGCCGCGGAAGGTGAACGACAGCGTCTCGCCGTTGACCCGCACGTGCCGGCGCCGCAGCGTGGTCAGGCCGAACGACTTGTTCTCGCGCGCGTACTCGTCGTTGCCCACGCGGATCAGCGTGCGGTCGAGCAGCCGCACCACCGTGGCGAGAAGCTGGCGGCGCGAATGGTCTGGCGCGCGCAGGTCGTGCTCGATGCGATCGCGCAGCAGCGGCAGCACCTCGCTGAACTCGAGCATGTGGCGGAACTTGGAGTGGTCGCGCGCGTCGCGGTACGCCGGGTGGTAGCGGTACTGCTTGCGGCCGCGCGCGTCGCGCGCGGTCGCCTGGATGTGGCCGTCGGGATCGAGACAGATCCAGACCTGGGTCCACGCCGGCGGGATAGCGAGCGAGTTGATCCGCTTGCGCTCGCGCCGATCGGTGATGCGCAGACCGTCGGGCAGATAGTAGGCCCAGCCGGTGCCGACGCGCTTGCGCGTGATGCCGCCCTGGTCGTCGGTGACGTAGCGCAGCCCGGCGCTCGCCGCCGAGGCGCGGCGGTGCTTGATGCCCGCGCGGCGGTGATCAGCGGGCCGGGGCGGCGAATTTTCGCTCAGTCGGCCGCGCGGATGCCCGCGCTGCGGATCAGCTGTGTCCATTTGTCGATATCCCTAGCGACCATGGCTTCTGTGTCCTTGCCCGAAAGGCGCGCCGTGCGGTACCCGCGCTTCTCCAGGCCCGCTGCGATCTCCGGCATCACGAGCACCCTGTCGAAGTCGGCGCGCAGCCGCGCGACGATCGGCGCCGGCGTGCCGGCGCGCACGAAATAGCCGATCCAGGTCTCGTTCTCGAAGTCGAGCCCGCTCTCGCGCACCGTGGGCACGCCGGGCAGCGCGGCGAGGCGCTCCGCGCTGGACACGGCGATCGGCTTCACCCGCCGCGCCTCGATCTGGGGTTGCGCGGTCGCCGAGTTGTCGAAGAAGAGGTCGACGCGGCCGGGAAGCAGGTCCTGGTACGCTGGCGCCGCGCCCTTATAGGGCACGTGGGTCACCTGCACGCCGGCGAGATGGAAGGTGACCGCGGCGGTGATGTGCTGGCCGGTGCCGTTGCCCGCGCTCGCGTAGGTGAGCTTGCCTGGATTCGCTCGTGCATAGGCCAAAATTTCGTTCAAGGAACCAAAGGGCAGATCGTTGCGCGCGACCAGCGTGTAGGGATTGAAGCTCGCAATCCCGACCGGAATGAAGTCCGCGCGCGGGTCGTAGGGCAGCTTGTCGTAGAGGCCCGCGTTGAACGCGATGTTGGGCTTCGCCCCGAGCAGGATGGTATAGCCGTCGGCTTCGGCCTTCGCCGCCGCCTCGGTGCCGAGCAGCATGCCCGCGCCCGGCCGGTTCTCGACCACCACCGGATTGCCCATCACTCTTGCGAGCGGCTCGGCGATCACGCGCGCGACCAGATCGAACCCGCCGCCCGGCGGCTGCGGCACGATCACCCGGATCGGGCGATTCGGATAGGGCTGCGCGTGCGCCGGCATCGAAGCCATTGCAACCACGGTCAGCGCTGCGGCGAGCAACGGGGATCTCATTGCGCTTTCATGTCCTTGGTCGGAATGTGGGCAACCAGAAAACGCTCGACGATCGGATGCCAGACCGGCATCCCGCGCGAGAACAGCAGGTGCCCGTCCTCGCCGAAGGGCGGCAAGAGGACGAGCTCGCCGTTACCGCCCTCGGCGCGGAAGGCGTCGTACCAGCTCCTTACGTACCGCGGCGCGAAGTAACGATCGTTCTCGGCATAGATCCACAGCGTGGGTACGCGCGCGCCCTTGCCGTAGCCCGCGAAAAGCTCGGCGAGCCTGAACGGATCGCATGGCTCCCCCGGACGCGTCTGGGAGTTACCGCCGCCGCCTCCGGCGAAATTGATCGCCGCGACGAGGCCCGGCGGGGTTCGGGCTGCAAGTGCAATGCTGGTCGTGCCGCCGAAGGATTGGCCCACCGAGACGATGCGCGTGCCGTCGATCTCGGGCAGGCGCTTCGCATACGCCATGACTTGCAGCACCTGCTCAGTGGAGGCGGCGTAGGCCGGCGGGTAGAGCTTGCTGCCGCAGGCGCCGCTGTCTTCCGGGTCTTCGTCCGATCCGCTTACCCCGTAGCCGATGCGGGTCGGAACCCACACCGAATAGCCGAGCGAGGCGAAGTACTTCGACGCTTCCGAATAGCGCGCGCGGCCCAGCTTTTGACGTCCGGCGGAGTCGGGAGCACGGCCGTGGCTCAGTACGAGGAGCGGATAAGGCGCGCGTCCGGCCTGCTGGAAAACCGTTACGGTGATCTCGCGCGCGATGACCTTACGGTACGTGTCCTCGATCTTCACCGGAACCTTGACGACGCGCTCGGTGATCTCGGAGGCGCGTGCGCCCGCGAGCCACCAAGGCGGCGTGAGAAAAACGAGAAGCAGTATGGTTGCGGCGGTGCGCGGCATTGCCCCTCTCCCTAGGGCAATGATACCCCGCGCTCGATTTCCTCGGGCCTGGCAGCCCGGACGCTAATTACTTCACACGAAAAACGTAACGCAATTCCTGCGAGCGGGTGGTTGGCGTCGAGCACCACCTTGCCCGCCGCCACATCGGTGACGGTGTAGAGGCGCTCGCCCTCTTCGATCTGCATGCCGACCTCGACGCCCTCGCCGTAGCGCCCGGCCTCCTCGACGCGCACCAGCTCCGCGTCGTACTCGCCGAACGCCTGCTCGGGCTCGAGCTGCACGCGCACGGTCTCGCCGGGCTGCCTTCCCTCGAGCGAGCGTTCGAGCGCCTCGGGCAAGCCGCCGTAGCCGCCGTGCAGGTAGGTGTGCGCATCCTCGGGCGCGTGCAGCAGCTCGCCCTGCGCGTCGTACATCTGGATCTTCAGCCCGACGACCGTATCCCGGCCGACCTGCATCAGGACCGCAGTCTTTTCACCAGGTCGAAGACTTCCGCGGCGAGGCCGCGGGGGTTGACGCCGTATTCGGCGTGGCGGATGACGCCCTTCTTGTCGATGACGAAGGTGGAGCGCACCAGGCACTCTCGCCGCCCGCCGTCCTCGGTCTGCTTGTCCTGGATCACGCCGTACTTGCGGCACACCTCGCCCTCGGTGTCGGAGAGCAGGCCGATGGTGACGCCGTTGCGGTCGCGGAAATCCGCGTGCGTCAGGCAGTCGTCGCGCGACACGCCGAGCACCACGCAGTCGTGCTTGACGAACTGCTCCTCGTGGTCGGAGAAATCGGTGGTGACGAGCGTGCACCCGGGCGTGCCGTCCTTGGGATAGAAATAGAGCACTACGTTCTTCTTCCCCTTGAACGTGGCGAGATCCACCGTCTGCATGTCTGCATCCGGCAGTTCGAAGTCCGGCGCTTGTTGTCCCGGTTCCAGCATGGTGCGCCGATTCTATGCCAAATCATTTTCGCTTTGACAACTGTCGCGCGCGGTGTGTAGTTCGCGCGCTACATATAATTTCCGCCGCGATGAGACTGCGACTACTGGGAGGACTTTCGCCACGCGCGTTTCTGCGTCGTTATTGGCAAAAGCGCCCGCTTTTCGTGCCGCAGGCGCTGCCGGGATTCGGCGGCGTGATCGACAAGCGCGCGCTCGCTGCACTCGCCGCGCGCGACGACGTCGAATCCCGGATGGTGGAACGGCGCGGCACGCACCGGGATACGCGCCACGGCCCTTTTGAAAAGGTTACTCTCGGAAAGGCGCGCTCGACGCTGCTCGTCTCCGGCGTGAACCTGCACCTCGCCGCCGCCGACGCGCTGCTGCGGCGCTTCGCGTTCGTTCCCCAGGCGCGCCTCGACGACGTGATGGTGAGCTATGCGACGCCCGGCGGCGGCGTCGGGCCGCACGTAGACTCCTACGACGTGTTCCTGCTGCAGGGACCCGGCCGGCGCAGGTGGCGCGTCGTACAAAAAGAATACATCGCGCATCCCGGCGACCTGCTTTACCTGCCGCCGGGGATCGAGCACGACGGCGTTGCCCTCGAGGAGTGCTACACCTACTCGATCGGCTTTCGCGCGCCGCGCGGCGCAGAGCTCGGCGCGGCGTTCCTCGACTGGCTGCACGAGCGCGGCCTGCCTGACGCTGCGTACCGCGACCCGCGGCTCGCGCCGGCATCGCGGCCGGCGCGTATCCCGCGCGAAATGTTGCAGTTCAGTGAAAAAGTGCTCGCGCGCATCCGCTGGTCGCGCGGCGACGTGATCGATTTCCTCGGCCGCTACCTCAGCTCGCCGAAGCCGCACGTGGTGTTCCGGCCGCAGAAGAGCCGCGGCGCGGCGGTACGGCTGGATCCGAAGACCTCGCTCCTCTACTACGGCGAGCGCTTCTTCATCAACGGGGAGGCGCTCTCGGTGCGCCATCCGCGGCTCCTGCACGAGCTCGCGGACCGGCGCCGGGCCGACAAAGCGTTCCTTGCACCGCTCGCAAGCCTGATCGCAGAATGGCAGCGGGCGGGATACATGCATTACGCAAGAAAGGAACGCGATGACTGACACCGTGTACGAGAGCTTCGATACGCGCGAGGGCTTCCAGGCCGCGGTCGACCGACTGCTCGAGCGCCCGGGACGCGAGCTGCGCATCTTCGATCCGGACGGCGCCGCGCTGCGGTTGAACGACACGGCGCGCGTCGCGCTCCTCGAACGCTTCCTGCGCGCCAGCCGCACCCGGCGCCTCTACATGGTGGTGCACGAGCCGCAGTATCTGCAGCGCGAGTGCCCGCGCATGATGAACCTGCTCGCGCGCTACAACCACGCGATCCAGATCAACCGGACGCACGAGGAGATCCGCGAGCTGCAGGACGCCTTCCTGGTGCTCGATTCGCTCGACTACGTGCGCCGGCCGGTGGCCGCTCGCTACCGCGGGGCGATCGGGCTCGGCGACGAGACCGAGGCGCTCGCAATGCGCGCTCGCTTCGGCGAGATCTGGAGCGCCTCGTTCCCGGCGGTTTCCAGCACCACGGTCGGACTCTGACAGTCGAACCAGTCGCCCTCGAGGGGTGAAATTTCACACGGGGCAGCCTAGAATTGCGCCCCCAACCCTATCAAGGAACCCGCAATGACCAAGACCCTGCTGATCGCGGCTGCCGCCGCGCTGGCCCTCGCCGCGTGCGGCGAACAGTCGTCGTCGAAGAAGGCCCCGAGCTCGAGCGCCCCGTCGTCCGCGCCCTCCTCCTCCGCCGCGCCCAGCTCGCCTGCGTCGCCGGGCTCCACCGCGGCCACGCCGTCGTCGCCCGCGCCGGCCGCGCCGATGGAAGAGAAGAAGGACGAGAAGAAGTAAGTCTGAGGTAACCCCGGATCAGGCCTCGCGCCAGCCGAAACCCTCGTCCTGCGTGGCGAGGCCGATCCAGCTCTCCTCGCAGTTCAGCGTCCGCGCGAGCATCGCGCGCACGATCCCGGGCTTGTTGTTCTGCTGCGAGAGGTGCGCGCCGATGACGTGCTTCAGCTTCGAGCAGTCGAGCGCGCCGAGCAGCCGCGCCGAATCCTCGTTGTCCAGGTGCCCGAAGGGGCCGGCGATGCGCTGCTTGAGCCACTTCGGGTAGCTGCCGCTCCACAGCATGTCGTGGTCGTAGTTGCACTCGAGCACCAGCGCGTCGAGCCCCGACAGAATCTGCGCGACGTGCGCCGTGGGCGCCCCGATGTCGGTGAGCACGCCGAGCTTGCGCTCGCCGTCGGAGAGCACGAACTGCACCGGCTCGCGCGCGTCGTGCGGCACGGTGAACGGGACCACCTGCATGCCGCCGAGCGCCTCGCTTTGCCTGCCGTTGACGAACACCATGCGCACGCCCTCGATCACCTTGCCCTCGGCCTTCATCGCGAGCATGGTGCCGTAGGTGAGGTAGACCACGATGTTGTGCGCGGCGGCGAAATCGAACACGCCGTGTGCGTGGTCGCCGTGCTCGTGGGTGACCAGCATGCCGTCGATGTCGCGCGGCGCGAGACCCAGCCGCGCGAGCCGCCGCTCGGAATCGGTGAGGTTGAGGCCGCAGTCGAGCAGCACCCGTGTGAGCGAGGTGCCGTCTCCGGCCTCCACGACCAGGCAGTTTCCCCGGCTGCCGCTCGCGAGCGAAGCGAAACGCAGCAACGCTATTTCAGCTGTTCGTGGAGCAGCACGAGGATGCGCTGCGCGGTCGGGTTGGTCTCGGCGCCGCCGTCCTTGTTCAGGACGTTCACCGTGCTCGCCTCGTTTTCCGGCTTCACCTGCACGCGGTACTGCTCGGCCTTCACCTTGGCGTCGCTCGAGCCGAACAGGCGCGAGAACAGGCCCTTCTCGTTGTCCTTCTTCGCCATCTCGCTCTCGGGATCGGCGTAGCGCACGAAGTAGAGCCCGTTCTGGCGGTCGCGGTCCTCGACGGTGAAGCCGACCCGGTCGAGCGCGAGGCCCACGCGCCGCCAGGCGCGGTCGAACGGCTCGTTCACCTGCAGCGCCTGCGTGCCGTCGCTCGACTTGACGATTGCAGCGCGGTCGGGGGTCGGGCCCGCGGCCGCGGCGACCTTGGAGCGCTCGTCGCTCGACCCCAGGCGTACCATCAGCCGGCGCAGGAACTCGGCCTCGAGCCCCGGGTCGGAGGGGCGCGGCTGCCAGTAGGTCTGGCCGGTCTGCCCTTCGCTGCGGTTCTGCGAGATCGTGTAGACCTCCTGCATGCCGCGATGGCTGATGTAGATCTCGGTGCCGTTGCCATCGGGCGTGCGCTCCAGGCGGGTGCGGAACTTGTCGCGCTCGGAGGTCGAGTAGACGCTGTCGGCGAAGCGGCCGAGCAGGCCGCGGATGCCGTCCTGCGGCAGGTTGGCCCGGTTCTCCGCCCAGTCGGTCTCCAGCACCCCGATCTCGGGCGTCTCCTGCTTGATCAGGAACCCGCGCTCCAGCCAGAACTCGCGCACCACCGGCCACACCTTGTCTGGGGGCTCCTGCACCACCAGCCAGCGCTCGGCGCCGAGGCGCTCGAGGCGCACGTTCTCGACCTGCGGCAGCACGCCGGCGGCGCCTGGACGTCCCTGCTCCTTGCGCTCCTGCTGGTAGCCCGAGAGCGTCGCCGATTTCTGATCGGGCAGCACGAAGCGGCCGTCGCGCTGCGGCGCGGTGAGGTCGGGCGGAATCTCGAGCGGCGGAAGCTGCGACGCGGTCTTGTAGTCGACGCTGCTGTCGAACATCGAGGTGCTGCAGCCCGCGAGGGCGACAGCGGCTGCCGCGGCGAATCGGCGCATCCTTAGCCGCGGCTCCTGCGCATGCTATGCGCGCCCTTCCACGACGCGCAGGCCGGGAAGCGCGATTCCTGCCTCGTGCAGCGCCTCGCGCACCGCGCCCTGCGACTTCTCCGACAGCGCCACGAGCGGCAGGCGCAGGCCGTTCTCGATCAGGCCCATCTCCTTCATCGCCCACTTGACCGGGGCCGGGCTGGTCTCGATGAACAGCCGCTGGTGCAACATGAGCAGCTTCAAATTGATGTCGCGCGCCTTTTTCACGTCGCCGACCAACGCGGCGGCGCACATCTGGTGCATCAGCTTCGGCGCCACGTTGGCGGTGACCGAGATCACGCCGTGGCCGCCGAGCAGGATCAGCGCAAGCGAGGTGACGTCCTCGCCGCTGTAGATGGCGAAGTTGCGCGGCATGCGGCGGATCAGATCGGTGCCGCGCTCGATGTTGGCGCTCGCGTCCTTGATGCCGATGATGCCGGGCACCTCGGACAGGCGCAGCACGGTGTCGTTCTGCATGTCGGCGACGGTGCGCGCCGGCACGTTGTACAGGATCATCGGCAGGTCGACGGTCTCCGCGATCTTGCGGAAGTGCCGGTACATCCCTTCCTGCGTCGGCTTGTTGTAGTACGGCACCACGGAGAGGCAGGCGGTCGCGCCGTTCTTCTTCGCCGACTCGGTGAGCTCGATCGCCTCGGCGGTGGAGTTGCCACCGGTGCCGGCGATGATCGGGATGCGCCCACGCGAATGCTGGACCGCGAGCCGGATCAGCTCCTTGTGCTCGTCGACGTCGACCGTCGGCGACTCGCCGGTGGTGCCCACCACCACGATGCCGTCGGTGCCCTCCTCGACGTGCCAGTCGATCAGCCGCTTGAAAGCCGCGAAGTCGAGGCGTCCGCCCTGCTCTTCCCCCGACTTCATCGGGGTGACTATGGCGACCAGGCTTCCGGTAATCATGCGCGGATTCTAACGCTTCCGGCCGGCTCCCGGATGACGCAGATGCGCTGCAGCGCCGCCTTTTTCGGCCGCTCCACCGTGCCCTGCTCGAACGCGACGACCGTGAGCGTGCCAAATGCCTCGAGGAGCTCCCCCGGCCGCAGCAGGAAGTCGGGATTCGAAGGTCTTCCGTAGCGCTCGTTGCCGGCCATGAAGGTCTCGTAGATCAGCACCCCGCCTTCGTCCAGGCTGTCGACGAGGCGCGGGAAGAGTGGCCGGTGGAGATAATTTGTAACCACGATCGCGGCGAAACGCTTTCCCGGCCACGGCCAGGGACTGCCGTCTTCGAGGTCGGCTCTGACGAAGCGGATCGAGCCGGGAAGCGCCTGCTCGTCGCGGTCCACCGCGAGCACCTCGAAGCCGCGCTCGGCGAAGACCATCGCGTGGCGCCCCGCGCCGCACGCCACGTCGAGCACCGGCCCGCGCTCGACGAGCGGCGCCCAGCGCAGCACCCAGTCCGACGGCGCGTCAGCCGACTTTCGCTCCATGTTCCTCGAACAGCTCTTTCAGGACCGATCTGTGGCAGCGATCCTCGCGCTCGCAGTAGCAGCCGACCGAAAAGTCGACGCCATGCGAAAGGCGCGCGAGGAGCTCGATCAGTTGACGCGCGGCCGGCTGGCTCATCTCGCGGCGATAGTCCCGGACGAACTTCTTCCAGCGCACTTCGGTCCACGGCTGCGTCATCGCGCGGGTGACGACGGCCTGGCTCGGAGAGAGGAGCGGAAGCCACTGGTCGTAGTAGTTCAGCCGCGCGAAGTCGGCCTTCTTCACGCCGCGCGGCGGGCGGCGCACCGTGCCAAGCCGCAGGCCTTCGCCGGGGACCCGCGGCGTTCCGAGACGCAAAACGCGGACGCTCATTGGCCGCCTATTACCCGCTTTTTACCCGCATCTCACCGTTGGCGCGCCCGCACGATGTTCCACACCGTCCCCGCCACGAGCGCGAGCGCCATCAGGAAGAGCACGACGGTAAGATCGACGCGCGCCATCCAGTACTGAACCGCCTGGCCGGCGAAGTACCCGAGGCCCGCCAGCACGAACGCCCACAGGACGGCGCCGAGAAAATCGAACAGCACGAGGCGCCACGGGGCGATGCCGCTGGAGCCGATCACGAGAGGGGCCACGGTGCGAAGCCCCCAGAGGAAGCGAATGAGAAGGAGGGCGAGCACGTCCCAGCGCCGCAGCAGCGCATGGACTCGAGGCACCCGCGCCGCCAGGCCCGGAAAACGCGCGTACACGCGCTCCCCGTAGCGCCGGCCGACGTGGAACAGGATCTGGTCGGAGAGAAAGCCGCCGACCACCGACACCGCCACGACCGCCGGGAACGAAAGATAGCCGTGATGCGCGGCCAGCCCGGCGAGAAAAACGATCGTCTCCCCTTCGCACAGGGTGCCGATGAGGAGCGCCGCATAGCCGAGCTCCGCGATCACCCTACGCTGGGACGCGCCGGTGCCAGTCGGTCGCGCGCTGGTAGGCGCGGCCGGCGGCGAGGAGCAGCGCTTCCGAGAACGGCCGCCCGACGAGCTGCAGCGAGAGCGGCAGGCCGCGCGAGTCGAAGCCGCACGGCACGACCAGCGCCGGGACGCCGAGGTAGTTCACCCAGCGCGTCAGGCGCGTGAGGTCGGCGAGCATCCGCGGCATGCGCTCGCCGCCCTTGGGCCCGGTCTCTTCGCGGGTGGGCACCCGAACCCCAATCCCAGGGAGAGCATAGAGGTCGGCGCCGCCGAGCGTCTGCGCGCAGAAGCGCTCGAGCGCCGCCCGGCGCAGGCGCAGCACCTCGAGGTAGCTCGCTGCCGGAATCGCATAGCCGGCCTCCAGGCGAGCCCGCACCGCCGAGGAATATTCGCCCGGCCGCTCGCGCATCCATTGCGCGTGCTGCGCCGAGGCCTCGGCCTGCATCACCACCAGGCAGTGCGCCGAGAGCGCGTCGAAATCCGGCGGCTCGGCTTCCACCGGGTTCCTGTCGAGCGTCTTCGCCGCGGCGAGCACCGCGGCTGCCACTTCGGGCTCGGCGTTGCGCTCGATCCACGCCGAGGACATCGCGATCCGGATTTCCTTTTTATCCTGCGAGCCATCGTCCCCCGCAATCGCCTGCAGCAGGATCGCGCAATCTTCCGCGCTGCGCGCGAGCGGCCCGATCGTGTCGAGCGAAGGCGAAAGCGGCATCGCGCCGCGCAGCGGTACCCGGCCCCAGGTGGTCTTGAGGCCGGTGATGCCGCAGGCGGCGGCCGGCAGGCGCACCGAGCCGCCGGTATCCGAGCCGAGCGCGCCGAACACCAGGCGCGCGGCGACCGCCGCGCCCGAGCCGCTGGAGGAGCCGCCGGCAATGTAGTCTGGATTCCACGGATTCCTGCAGTCGCCGAAATGCTCGTTGTGCCCGGTGGGTCCGTAGGCGAATTCAGACATGTTGAGCCGGCCGAGGTCGGCGAAGCCCGCCGCGTCGAGGCGCTCCAGGACGACGGAGGTTTCGTTCGCCACCCAGTCGCGCCGGATCTTCGAGCCGCAGCTCGACACGCGCCCCGCCCTGTAGAACATGTCCTTGTGGGCGAGGGGCACGCCGCCGCCCCTGGGGTTTTCATCCGCCTCGATAAAGGCATTGATGCGCGGCTGCCACTGCTCGATGCGCGCACGGCAGGCCTGCAGCAGCTCGCGCGGCGGCACCGAGCGCGCCTCGGCGAGCGAAACAAGGGCCGGATCGCTCATCTGCACTTCTGCATCGCCAGGGCGAAGCCGGTCGGGACGGCGTCGAACTCGAGCCTGGCGAGCAGCGGATCCGCCGCGCTCGCCTCGAGCAAGGCCTGGTAGGCGCGCGCCAGGCGCTCCGCGCGGCCGGGCGCGAGCGCGATTGCCTGCGCCGCAAGCAGCGTCTCAACCACCTCGGCGCTCCATTGTTTCGACGTCGTCACTATCTGGCCTCGCGGCCTTATGATAAGTCTGCCCGGTCATGAAACGCGATCGATCGTGAAACGCGAAGTGATCCGGGGCTCCGGCACGCCCGCGCCTATGGCGCATTACTGCGAAGGCGTGCTCGTGGAAGCGACCTTGTACGCCGCCGGCCAGATCGCTTCCGACTACAAGACCGGCGTACCGCCGCAGGCGCGCCAGGATCCTGCATTCCCCCACTACGGCTCGGACATCCAGAAACAGGCGCGCTACATCCTCGGCAACCTGCGCAAGGTGCTGCAGGCCGGCGGATGCGACCTGAAGGACGTGGTGAAGTCGCAGGTATTCCTCACCGACCTCGACGACTTCTACCCCTTCGACCAGGTATGGAAGGAGTTTTTCCCCGCGCCGCCGCCGCGCACCACGGTCCAGGTAAGCGGCCTCCTCGTGCCGGGCTGCAAGGTCGAGATCGATCTCTGGGCTATTCAACCCAAAATAGGAAGGGCAATCCTCAAAGGCAAAGCGACCCCGACGCCCATGGCCCATTACTGCCAGGGCGTTCTCGCCGGCGAGACGCTGTACGCCGCCGGCCAGATAGCGTCCGACTACAGGACTGGTGTGCCGCCGGAGGCGCGCCAGGATCCGGCGTTCCCCTACTACGGATCGAACATCCAGAGGCAGGCGCGCTACATCCTCGAGAACCTGCGCAGCGTGTTCGAAGCCGGGGGCTGCACCTTCAAGGATGTAGTGAAATCGCAGGTGTTTCTCACCGACCTCAACGACTTCCACTACTTCGACCAGGTGTGGAAGGAGTTCTTCCCTTCGCCGCCGCCGCGTACCACCGTGCAGATCAGCAAGCTCCTCGTCCCGGGCTGCAAGGTCGAGATCGATCTATGGGGTGTCCAACCTCAAGTCAAGAGAGAAATCGTCACAGGCGAGGCGACCCCGACGCCCATGGCACATTACTGCCAGGGCATCCTCGCCGGCGACACGCTGTACGCCGCCGGCCAGATCGCTTCGGACTACAAGACCGGCGTGCCGCCCGAAGCGCGGCAGGATCCCGCCTTCCCGTACTACGGCTCCAACATCCAGAAGCAGACGCGCTACATCCTCGAGAATCTGCGCAGCGTATTCCAGGCCGCCGGCTGCGACCTGAAGGAAACGGTAAAGTCGCAAGTGTTCCTCACCGATCTCAACGATTTCTACTACTTCGACCAGGTATGGAAGGAGTTCTTTCCTTCCCCGCCGCCGCGCACCACGGTGCAGGTGAGCGGGCTGCTCGTGCCCGGCTGCCGCGTCGAGATCGACCTCACCGCGGTACTCCCCTAGAAGGAATCCGATGCCACACGCGAACGCGAGGGACGGGACCCGGCTCTACTTCGAGGACACCGGCGCCGGCACGCCGCTCCTCTTCATCCACGAGTTCGCGGGCGACCACCGCAGCTGGGAACCCCAGGTGCGCTTCTTCTCGCGCTACTTCCGCTGCGTCGCCTACGCAGCGCGCGGCTTCCCGCCTTCGGACATCCCGGAGGACCCGGAGCGCTACTCCCAGGCGATCGCGCGCGGCGATGCGTTAGCCGTGCTCGACCACCTCAAGATCGACCGCGCCCACATCGTCGGCCTGTCGATGGGCGGCTTCGCCGCGCTGCATTTCGGCATCACCTACCCGCAGCGCGCGCGCTCGATCGTCATCGCCGGCTGCGGCTACGGCGCCGAGCCGGACAAGAAGGACAAGTTCCGCGCCGAGTGCGAAGCCGCCGCCGCTTCTTTTGAAACGAACTGGACGGAGGCGGCAAAGAGGTATGCCCTCGGGCCCACGCGCGTGCAGTTCCAGAACAAGGACCCGCGCGGCTGGGCGGAGTTCGCTCAGCAGCTCGCCGACCACTCGCCGAAGGGCCAGGCGCTCACCATGCGCGGCGTGCAGATGCGCCGCCCTTCGCTCTACGAGCTGGTCGAAGACATGAAGCGGATCAGCGTCCCCGCGCTCATCGTCACCGGCGACGAGGACGACCCCTGCCTCGAGCCCGCGCTCCTCATGAAGCGCAACATCCCGAACTCCGGCCTGGTGGTGCTGCCGCGCGCCGGCCACACCATCAACATCGAGGACCCCGAGCCGTTCAACCGGGCGCTCTTCGAGTTCTTCGCGCTGGTCGACGAGGGCCGCGCCGCGCCGCGCGACCCGCGCTCGCTCGCCTCAGGGATCCTCGGCTACAAGAAATAATTCTGCTCTACGACGGAGGTTGCGGCGCGACGGGCTGCCAACCGCTCGGACACTGCTGCACGTAGGGGTAATACTGCTGCGAGCCCGGACAGTAGTACCAGTAACCGGGCTGCGGGGTCGAAGGCGCGGGAGAAGGCTCGACGTACTGCACCGCCGGCGGCGGATCGTAATAAACGGGCGGCGGGTAGAAAAAAGGCGCCAGGACTACCCCGCCGCCGATAAATGCGTGGCTGTGAAAACGAGGACCGCCGAAGTGGTGGAAGCCGCCCGAGCCTGAATGCCCTCCGCGCCCGTAAGCGATGCCGCTGAGGCTCAAGCCCAGCACTAACGCCGCGAGGAACCGTGCTGCCTTGCGTGTCATGATGGCTAGACAGCGACCGCGCTCAATGAGTCCGTTCGGGTTGTTACCATTGGCAACACCCACATGCTCGAGTGCTACATAGACCCATGATCCTGCTCAGCGGCGGCGCCGGCTTCGTCGGCCTGAACGTCGCCGAGCAGCTCCTCGCGCGCGGCGACGAGGTGCTCGTCTTCGACCTGCGCCCGCCTCCGGCGTTCTTTTCGAAAGCCTTCCACGTCAACGGCGACGTCACCGACCGCCCTTCTCTTCAACAAGTCTTTTCAAACCGGAAAATCGACCGCGTCATCCACATGTCAGCCATCACCGCCGGCCCCGAGCGCGACGCGAGTGAGCCGCGGCGCATCGCGGAGGTGAACCTCATCGGCACGATCAATCTTCTCCAGGAATCCAAGAATCACGGGGTGAGGCGCTTCGTACACGCCAGCACCGGGGCGCTCTACGGCGCCGCCGGCGTCGGCGTTCCGGAGCCGCTGGATGAAGAGCGCCACCGTCCGGTGCCGGAGTCGATGTACGGCATCACCAAGTACGCGGCCGAGCGGAGCTGCCTGCGGCTCGCCACGCTGTGGGACCTCGACGTGCGCATCGGGCGCCTCGCGCAGGTCTTCGGCCGCTGGGAGCACGCGAGCGGCGTGCGCGACCGCCTGTCGATGCCGACCGAGATCGCACGCATCGCCCGCGCTGGCGGCGAGGCGGTGTTCCCGCCGCTCGGCGACACGGACTACATCTACGCACCCGACGTCGCTAGCGCGCTCATAGCGCTGCTCGACGCCAAGGCGCCTTCGCATCGCCTGTACCACCTGGGCACCGGTGCGGCATGGGCGCTGCCAGAGTGGTGCGAGCTACTCAAGAAGCGCTTCCCGAAGTTTCGCTGGCGCGAATCGAGCGAGGGCTGCAACGTGCTGCCGCTCGCTGCGGGCACGCGCACGCGCTTCTCCAACCGGCGCCTGGTCGAGGATCTCGGCTGGGCGCCGCGCTTCGACCTCGGCGCGGCCGCCGACGATTTCATCGCCTGGCGGGAGATGCAAGTCCCGCGCCAAGACCGACCGTAGGAAAGCTTCGCTTTGACCTACTTCACCGGACCGGGGTGCTTCACCGGGAACACCTTCTTGGCACGCTCCGCAAGCATGTCGCAGAACACCTTCGCATGCGCGGGTAGCGGACGGCGCTTGTCGAAAAGGATCGTCAGAGGCTCGCTCAGCGGCTTGCCCCGATAGAGAACGCGCAGCAATCGCAGGACGTACCGATGGGTACGCAGGGCGGATGGGATGATGGCCACCCCGTGGCCCGCCTGCGCCATGGCGAGGAGCGCGTGCGGCGAGCGGCACTCGAGGACGTAGTTCGGCGTGAACCCGGCCAGCCTACAGGCCGAATCGAAGCTCCGACGCATGGCGAAATCGTCGGTCGCCTGCAACAGCGGATACGGGGCGAGCGCGCGGATTTCGACCGAACCCTCCTTTCCAAGGGTCAGACTCGGATGGCACGCGGCCAGCATCTCCATGGGCGCCAGCGGAAAAGCGCCGAAGCGGCGGTCGTCCGGCGTCAGCGCGCGCGCCACGGCCTGGGCGAGATGAATCTCTCCTCGCTCCAGCATCGCGAAGATCTGCGGCCCGATCGCCTCCACCAGCCGGACCTGGACATTCGGATAGCGCTTGGCGTAGTCGCGAAGAAAGCCGGGAAAGAGTCCCTCGATCAGGTGCGGCGAGGCGGAGACGCGCAGCACGCCGGCGTCACCGCGCTTCAGCCCGTCGGCCTGCTCGCGGACCGCCTGCGAATAGCTGAGCAAGCCGCGGCACTGTTGCAGGAGCTGCGCGCCCTCGCTGGTCAGCAGCAGGCGGCGCCCGACCCGGTCGAAGAGCCGCAGGCCAAGCTCGCTCTCGAGATTCGCGATCTGGCGCGACAGCGCCGGCTGGGTGAGATGCAGCCGTTCCGCCGCCGCCGAGACGGTGCCGAGATCCGCCACGCCAACGAAGGTGCGCACTTCACGCAGGTCCATGGCCGCTCATTATGCTTGTCCGGCATAGGTTTGCAGAAGAATTATGAATTGGACGCATAGCTGCAGCGGCCGCACCATGCGCCCGTGATCGATTTTTCCGAGGGAAGCCATGAAACGCCTGCTGCTCCTTCTTGCGCTCGCCTCCGCTCAGCCCGCGGTCCACGCCGCGGCTTGGCCGGCCAAGCCGCTGCGCGCGATCGTCCCGGTCGGCGCCGGGAGCTCGACCGACATCGTCCATCGCCTTGTCCTCGAGAAGCTCTCCGCCGGGCTGGGGCAGCCGATCGTGGTGGAGAACCGGGTCGGGGCGGGCGGCACCATCGGCACCGCCGCGGTTGCCAAGGCCGAGGCCGACGGGTACACCCTGCTCGCGAGCGGTTCGGCGCACACGATCGCGCCGGCGCTCTACAAGTCGCTGCCCTATGACCCCGCGCGGGATTTCGCTCCGGTCGTACCGCTCGGCATCTCGCCGAGCGTGCTCGTGGTTTCTCCCGCCAAGGGAATCGAGTCAGCAGAAGCCCTGGTGGCGGCGGCGAAGGCGCACCCGGGCGCGCTGAACTTCTCCTCCGTCGGCATCGGCACGGCGACGCACCTCGCCGCGGAGCGATTCGTGTCGAGCGCGGCGATCGAGGCAGTGCATGTTCCCTTCAAGGGCGGCGCGGAGGCCATGCTCGAGGTGATCGCGGGACGCGTCGATTTCTTCTTCGGGCCCGTCGCCCTGGTGCTGCCGCATATCAGGGACGGCAAGCTGCGTGCGCTGGCGGTAAACGGCGCAACGCGCTCGTCGATGCTGCCGGAAGTCCCGACCCTGCGCGAGGCGGGCTACCGCGACGCCGAATATCCGATCTGGTTCGGCTTGTTCGTTCCGGCCAGGACACCCGGCCCGATCGTCGAGAAGCTGAACCATGAAACGCTCAAGGCGCTCCAGAACCCCGCGCTCCGCGAGAAGCTCTCGGCGCTCGGCGTCGACGCGATGGCCATGACGCCGCAGGAATTCAAGCTGCATGTCGAGCGGGAAATCGTCCTGAACGCGCGCCTCGCGAAGGCGGCGGGATTGAAATCGGAGTGACATGGCGCAGGCGCGAATCGAGTTCGCCGACGCGAGCGGCTACGAGCGCTTCATGGGACGCTGGAGCCGCGCGGTGGCCGGGCGGTTCCTCCGGTGGATCGAGCCGCCGCGGCGGGCGAGGTGGCTCGACGCGGGTTGCGGCACCGGAATCCTGACCGAGGCGGTGCTCGATGCCTGCGAGCCGGCGGCCGTCACGGGCATCGACCCGGCCCGCGCCCAGATCGAGCAAGCGGCCCGCGGACCGGCGAGCGGGCGCGCGACCTTCCGGCAGGCGGACGCGACCAGCCTTCCCTTCCCCGATCGCGCCTTCGACGTCGCGGCCTCCGCGCTCGTCATCAACTTCATTCCCCGGCCGCTCGTGGCGCTCGGCGAAATGCGCCGAGTGACGGCGCCGGGCGGCATTGTCGCGGGCTACGTCTGGGATTTTCAGCGCGAGCTCTCGCCGAGCGGGCCGCTGCGCCAGGCGATGCGGTCTTTCGGCGCCGAAACTCCCGCCATCCCGGGAACGGAGCATTCGAGCCTGCAGGGGCTCGAGTCGCTTTTTCGTCGCGCGGGGCTCGGATCGATCCGCTGCACGGCGCTCGACGTCTCCCTGGCCTACCGGGATTTCGAGGATTTCTGGCAGGCGCAGACGCCCGGCTACAGCGCCACGACGAAGATCATCGACGCCATGACGGAAAACGAGCGGCGGCGGCTGAAGCGCGCGGCGCGCGAAGCGCTGTCCGCCGGTCCGCAGGGAAAAATCGAATACACCGCCTGCGCGAATGCCGTCGTCGCGAGCGTTCCGGCGTGAGAAGCGAACAGCGCGCGGCTATGCCGCGCTGCGCCGGGCGAAGCGGCGGTTCAGATCGAGGCGCTCGTCGATGAGCTCGACGATCTCGTCCACCGTGTCGGAGTGCAGCCCGAGCTGCCGCGCGATGCGGCCGACCAGGCGGTCGACGCGCTCGATGTGCTCGGCGCCGCCGAACAGCGCGCGCGCCGCAGACGAGGGCTTGGCGAGGCCTTCGGCGGCCTTGGCGTACTTCTCGAACGGCACCAGGTCGTCGGCTCCGGCGCCGAGGCGGCGGCAGAGGCTCGCCACCCACTCGTAGATCTCGCGCGAGCGCCCGGCGTCGCGGTGCACCGCCTCGCGGATGGGAATCATGTCGTCCGGACGGATGCAGCGGTAGTTGCCCGCGATCAGCATCGGCCACTTGGCGAGCGGCACGAAGATCGAGTCGTGGACCTTGAGCTTGACCGGGATCTCGAGCTCTTCACCCTCGACCGAGAACCGCGCGCGCTCGATGTCTTCCTCGAGGCCGCGCAGCAGCGCGGTGTGCCCCTCGTCCTCGAAGCGCGCCGCCTTGAAGTTGGTGGGCAGGCCCACCTGGAGCACGTTCTTCGGCTCACCCGCGGGCCGGAAAGCCTGCGGGTCCGGGCTCGCGAGCGTCACGAGCGCCGGGTCGAACGCCTGCCACACCGCGGGATCGGCGTAGCAGCCCTCGAGCGCCTCGCTGGCGATGCCGGGAATGCGCCTGAGGTACGCGAGCGGCGGCATGTTCATGATCGCGAGGCAGAGCTTGCGGGCGTGGGCAATGCGGCTCATGAGCTCGCGCACGCCGTGCGCGCCGTACTGCGCCTCCTGCATGCCGAGCACCACCAGGTCGAAGGCGCCGGGGTCGACCTCGCCGGGGGTCGCCGCGGCGAGCACGCCGGGAAGCGCCTTCGAGGCGACCTCGAGCGGGGCCTCGCGCCCCTTGAGCGGGAAGCGCACGCGCGTGCCTTCGCGGTTGATGAGCCCGGCGGTGGCCGCAGTGCAGACGAGCGTGACGCGGTGGCCGGCCATGAGGAGCTTGGTGGCGAAGAGCGACCCGTAGGAGGCGCCCAGGACGAGGATGCGGCGTGGCGTGGTCATGTCTTCTTTATACCGGTGGAAATGCGTAAAATTCACTGCGGAAATTTCACAATGTCAATTTCACAGAAAGTCGCCGCACGGTGACGCCCGAACGGACCATGGCATGAGCCTTAATACCCGCCGCATTCATAACCGAAAGAGCCACTTCCTCGGCACCAAGCTGCGCTCGCTGCGGAAGGCGAGCGGCCTCACGCTCGACGAGCTCTCGGCACGCTGCATCCAGCTCGACCCGCAGAGCGCGCCCTCGGTGTCCTACCTCTCGATGATCGAGAGCGGCAAGCGCGTGCCCTCGGACGAGGTGCTCGGCCTCCTCTCGAAGCTCTTCCAGCGCGAGCAGCGCTGGTTCCTCGACGGCAACGCCGAGATCGCCCCCGCCGCCCCGGCCGAGCGCGCCGGCGCCGCGGCCGCGGTGCCCCTCGAGCCGGCGTTCCTCTTCTCGAAGGAGCTCCTGCAGGCGGCGATCCCGGAGCTGCTCGCGCAGACCGGCACCACCGGGCGGCAGTTCGCGCACCTCCTCATCCGCTCGCACCAGGAGATGTCGCGCAACGATTTCCCCGACCTGGAGCGCTCCGCGGAGGGCATCGGGGAGCGTCAGTTCCCGCTGGGCGTAGACGACCTGCTGCGGCTGTGCCGGCATCACGGACTGAACCTGCGCTGGTTCGATCGCAAGCCCGTGCTCGCGCGGGACAACGAAAGAGAGTTGCGCAGCATGGTGCGCTCGTTCTTCGAATCGCCACGCACGATTTTCCTGAATCGGGAGCTGCAGGACGATCCGGCGCGGCTGAAGTTCGACCTCGCGTCTCACCTCGGCCACAAGATCCTGCACGGCGGCGACGGACTCAAGTCGCCGCACGCGACCGGCGGGGAGATGGGCGGCAGCCCGGAGGGTGCGCAGGTCGCCGCC
>DATMJC010000030.1:0-100969 GCA_035554435.1 Burkholderiales bacterium
CGGAGCGCAGAACTTCAGACGCGGTCCGGCCGGAACGATGCGCGTCGGGTTGATGTGCGCATGGCTCATGTAGTAATGCCGCTTTATGTGGTCGATATCGACGGTCGCGGCGATGCCCGGCACGAGATAGAGGCTGCGCAGGTACCGCGAGATGTTCGGCATGTCTTCCAGGCGGTTGCGGTTGCACTTGAAGTGCCCGACGTACACGGCGTCGAAGCGGGCTAGCGTGGTGAAGAGCCGCCAGTCCGCCTCGGTCGGCCGCTCGCCGACCAGGTAAGGCCGCTTGCCCAGCTCCTCTTCGACCCAATCCAGCGCCGAGAACAGCCGCTCGAACGCAGTTTGGTACGCAGCCTGCGTGGTCGCGAAGCCGCAGCGGTACACGCCGTTGTTGATGTTGTCGTAGACGAAGGCGTTGACGCGATCGATCTCTTCGCGCAGCGCGGCGGGATAGAGGTCGACATCCTTTCGGGCCAGGCTGCCGAAGGCGCTGTTGAACATGCGCATGATCTCGCTCGATTCGTTGCTGACGATCGTGCGCGCCTTCTTGTCCCACAGCGCCGGCACCAGCACCCGGCCGGTGTACTTCGGATCCGCGGCTGAATAGAGCTGGTGCAGGTATCGGAAGCCGTGCAGGTGATCGGGCAACGCATCGCTGAAGCTCCATCCCTGCGTCATCACCGGTTCGACCACCGACACGGAGATCGCCTCCTGCAGGCCCTTCAACGTGCGCGCGATGAGCGTGCGGCAAGCCCAGGGGCACGCCAGCGAAACATAGAGATGGTAGCGGCCCGCTTCCGCCCGGAATCCGCTCGATCCGTCGTCGGTGATCCACTCACGAAACGCCGACGTCGTCCGTACGAACTCGCCCTTGGTGTCGCGCGTGTTGTACCAGCCCTCACGCCACTGACCGTTCTCGAGGTATCCGCTCATGGCGACCTCTCCGCTCTACCTGGTAGTACCAGGTCAGGGCTTATCGATCGGCAAACAACTGCTTCAGGCGGGCTACCGCGGAATGCGGGCTGGTGAGGACTCGCCGGCCGGAGACCGGAGGGATGCCGGCCGCGGCGCGCGCCATCGAGAACTGCCCGAGCATCAGGGCGTCGCACCGGCCGATCTCGACCGCGGCCGTCGCGATCAGTTGATCGTGCTCCGCGGCGCGGCCTTGCGTGAGCGCCGCGATCGCGGCGGGCACGGTCCGGGTCTTGAGCTGCAACCGCATTCCGCGGCTGGAAGCAAGCTCCTCCAATTCCTTCCTGAGCGAAGGAATGCTCGGCTCGAAGGTGACGAGCAGCGCCACGTCGTTGCCCTCCGCCAGAGCTTCATCGAGCATCGCTTCGTTCGGCTTCAACACCGGCACGCGCACCGCCTGCTTCGCCGCCTCGATCGCAGTCCCGAATGCCGAGCAGGTGAACAGGATCGCGTCCGCGCCGCAGCCCTCGCAATAGCGTGCGAGCGCGACAAAGCGGTCGACGATCGCCGGCGTGATACCGCCGGCCGCCGTGAGGTCGGCCGGGAGCGATTCGTCCAGCAGATGCGTGATCCGCGCGCTGGGCCACAGCTCTTGGAAGACCTGGGTTACCGGCTCGATCGCCATCGGCATGGCGTGGATCAGTGCGATGCGGGGGGCTGGCATGGGGCGGCCATTCTAACCCCCATAACGCAGTGGGAACGATCAGCCCTTTGTCATGTCCGGGCAGCCGAGGTTCTTGCCGGTTGCCCAGTCTGTGATCGCCCGCCCCAGGACGTGATCGTTGTCCGAGCCGAACATCTCCATGCGGCTGTGCTTCGGATCCACCGGATACACGTCGGCAACCAGCATGTAGTAGCCCCCTTCGGGTTCGCCGACGGAGGTAAGAACGCCTCGCACGTAGCGCATCTGCACGTAGAGCTCGACCCGCTTCGTGCTGACCACGACCTTGGGCGTGTAGGCCGTGTCGACGACCTGATAGGTCGGACCCGGTATGGTCCTTCTCACCGTCACGCTGAGGCATTCCGGCGCGCGCGACTGGAACGTGGCGGCGACGTCCCGCAGCGGACGGTCGAGCCCCACCGTGGCGGCTGGGCCGTTGTATGACTTGCGGAACTCGTCCGCCGTCTGGGGATTCGCGCATCCGAGCAGGGTCGCAATCAGCGACGCGCTCGCGCAGAAATTGAGAATGGCCAGTGCGCGCCGATCGGCGGCATGGGTCGTCTGTTCTTGTGCCACGCCCCCTCCTCTCCGTTGTTGTTGACCCGCTGAGGCGCCGGGATTATGCGACTGCCCGAGGGCGCCGATAAGGAACTTGTGCCCCGACGACCGGCAACACGGCACAATCAGGTGGCGCTTGCCACGACTTGATCGATGTTTGCCACGGATTTAGCTCGTTGTCCGACAAGTGACGTTCAGCGCAAGTAGCTTGTCTGGATTGGCGACGGCGAACACCGAGTGAATATGCTCGCCGTCTGTTTCGATCAGGATGGCGAGCAGCGGACGCCCAGCGGTGCGTAGCACCAAGCCGGGTGCGCCATTGAGCTCGATCTCGTCCAGGGTCGCCTCGGACGGCACGGTCCGTGTGGTGGCGATCACAAACTGCGCGACCGCGTCCCGCCCGATCACCGCCTTCTTGTTCGCCATCACCTTACCCCCGCCATCGCCATGCAGGGCGACGTCCTCGGCCAGGAGCGAGACGAGTTTCGCCTTGTCACCGCCGCGGGCCGCTTCGGTAAAGCTCTGCAACAGCGAGCGATGGCGCTCGCGGTCCACATTGAAACGTGGCCTTTCCTCGCGCACGCGCGCCCGGGCGCGGCTGAAGATCTTGCGACAGGTGACCGCATCGCGCCCAACCACGGGTGCGATCTCCCTGAAGGTGAAATCGAAAGCATTGCGCAACACGAACACGACGCGCTCCAGTGGGGAGAGCCGCTCGAGTACGGCGACGAGGGCGAACGACACGTCGGTGGGGTCGATTCCGGGCTCGGCCGCGGTGACGAGCGGCTCGGGCAGCCATTCGCCCACATAGGTCTCCCTTCGCGCCCGCTGGTCGCGCAAGCGGTTGAAGCTCAGCCGCGCGGTAATGGTCGTCAGATACGCCTTGAGCGAGCGCACTTCGTCGCCCGGGGCAGCGTCGTGCAGCCGCAAGAACGCGTCCTGGACGATCTCCTCGGCGTCGGCCCGGTTACCCGTGATCCGGTAGGCCAGGGCGAACATGGCCGGACGCAGCTCGGTAAAGGTTCGATCGAGAGTCATCTCAGAAGGCCCATGCCATCAAGACACGCCAGGAAGCCAAAGCGTGACTTGTGCCCAGGATCTTGTGCCAGGCTGTCACGTCCGGCCGCGCCGGCGTGTCTTGTGGGGTGTGACTCGAATGCTTCGATAAGGACCTCCTGCTTGACACATCGCAACGTTATCGACCAGCGCCGGCGCGTCCAGGTGCTCGACTCCGAAATCAGTTTTGTCGACACGGGCCTGGGCGACCCGATCGTATTCCTGCACGGCAACCCGACCTCTTCCTATCTCTGGCGAAACATCATTCCGCACGTGAGCGGCCTGGGTCGCTGCCTCGCTCCCGACCTTGTAGGCATGGGATCGTCGGCCAGGTCGCCCAGGCAAGCCTACCGCTTCATGGATCATGCGGCCTACCTCGACGCCTGGTTCGAGGCGCTTGGCCTGACCGAGAACGTGATCCTGGTCGCACACGACTGGGGCTCGGTGCTCGGCTTCCACCGCGCGTTCCGCTATCCGCGGCACTTCAAGGCGATCGCCTATATGGAGGCGATCGCCCTGCCGCTACGCTGGGAGGATTTCGGAGAAGCCGCCGAAATTTTCCAGGCGCTGCGTTCCGACCGCGGCGAGCGCATGATTTTCGAGGACAACTTCTTCGTCGAGAGAATCCTGCCCGGGAGCGTCATCCGCAAGCTCGCGCAAGACGAGATGGCTGCCTATCGCAGGCCCTTTCTCGAGCGCGAATCGCGGCTGCCTACGCTGGTCTGGCCGCGCCGGATCCCGATCGAGGGAGAGCCGGCCGACGTGAACCTGATCGTCGAGCGCTGCGGCAAGTGGCTCTCCAAAAGCGAGCTCCCCAAGCTCCTCGTCCTGAGCGATCCCGGGGCGATCATGCGCGGCCGCAGCCGCGAGTTCTGCCGCAGCTGGCCAAACCAGCGCGAGATCATCGTCAAGGGCAGGCATTTCCTGCAGGAAGACTCGCCGGAGGAAATCGGGCGGGCGCTCGCCGAATTCGTCCGCGAGCTCGCCGGGAGCGAGCTCCAAAGAGCCGCGTCATCGGCTGGTCTGGAAGAGAAATCATGAAGCCGTCCCGCTATCACCCTGCGCTCGTAGCGCTCCACTGGTTCCTCGCGGCTTTCATCGTCGGCGCCCTTGTTCTGGGAATGTTCGTTCTGAAGACGATCCCGAATTCCTCTCCTGAGAAGATCGAAGCGCTGCGCGCCCATGTGATCGGCGGCGCCGCGATCCTCGCGTTGATGAGCGCGCGCTTTCTCATCCGCCTGCTGAGTGTCAGGCCCGAGCCGGCCACGATCGGAAGTCCGGTCCTCGACCGGATCGCCCGGATCTCGCACCTCGCTTTCTACGGCCTCGTCGCCGGCATGGTGGCGACCGGCCTTGCCACGGCCGTGCTCGCCGGGCTGCCGGACATCGTGTTCGGCGCCTCGGGCGCGCCACTGCCCGAGTCGTTCACGGTCTTTCCCACCCGCGTGATACACGGCGTGCTTGCAAAGCTGCTGGCCACGCTCATATTCGTGCACGCCTCGGCCGCGTTGTATCACCACTTCATACGCCGCGACAGGCTGCTCGCAAGGATGTGGTTCGGCAGGCAACCAGGGTGAAGCTGATGGGAACGAATCCTGGATTGGTTCTCGCGCTGGCTTCGCTCTTGCTCGTCGCCGGCGCATTCGCCTGGACGAAGACGACCGGACGGCCGCTGCCGCCCAGCATGGAGCGCGCGGTCGCTTTTGCAGGAACGCTGCTCGCCGTGGCAGCTCTCTTGCTGCATCCGGGCGCGGTCGGCTACGTCGTTGCCGGCGTCGGTCTCCTGCTCGGGGGATTTTTCTTCTTCCTGACCTTCATGAGCGGCTTGCCAGATCAGCGGGCAGCGGTCGCGGTGGGGTCGAAGGCTCCCGATTTCCGCTCGGTCGACGCCGACGGCCGCGAATTCCGTCTCTCGGGATTCGAGGGATCGCGCGTGCTGCTGAAGTTCTTCAGGGGAACCTGGTGCCCGTATTGCGTCGCTGACCTGCGCTTATGGAGCGAGCGGCAAAAGGAGCTTCGTGAGCTCGGGCTGAAGCTCGTCGCAGTGAGCCACGATTCCGTGGAGGATCTCCGACGCTTCAGGCGCGGCCACGACTGGGACATGACGCTCGTGGCCGATCCCGACCTCGAGATCATCCGCCGCTATAACCTGCAGAACCGCAACTTCACGCCGAAAGGCGGCCCGTTTCGCGACATGGCCATCCCGGCGGCCATCCTGGTCGACGCGGACGGCAAGGTTCTGTGGATGAGTCAGGCGACGGACTTCCGCGTCCGGCTGCATCCCGACCAGGTCTTGGCCGATCTTCGGGCGGCACTTCGTCCCGGCAAGGCGGTGCAGCGATCTCGCCTCCCGCATGCCAACGTCGTCTCGGAGAAATCATGACCCTCCTCTGGCGTGCCGCACCCTGGTTTTCGCGGCTGCTGCTCCTGCTCGCCGCGGGGCTGTTCCTGCTGATCGGCTTGAGGTACCTGGGCGACCCCGTCAACAAGGCGGCCGCCGACGCGATCTCTCTAGGCTCGGTCATGGCGATCAGCCGCGTGCGGGTCGGATTCGGGGGTTTCCCGCTGGCGCTGTCCCTGATTCTGTTTGGCTGTCTGCTGTCGTCAAGGCGCCTTCTCGTCGGCCTTAGCGTGCTCGCCACTACTGTCGCCGTGGTCACCGCGGCGAGACTCATCGGAATCGCTGTCGACGGTCCCGCAGAAGAAGCTATCCGGCTGATGCGGGTGGAAATCGTCCTCCTGGCACTCTCGCTGGCGGCGATTTTCCTCGAGCGGGCCCGGTTGCGACGGGTACAGGGAGGGTGACGTCTACTCGCTTACCGCTACGGGCGCCAGCGCATCGATGTCGGTGACGACGTCGATGACGACAGGGCGGTCGGCCTTCAGCGCCTGCTGAAGCGCCGGGCCGATGTCGGCCGGCTTCTCGACGCGGATGCCCAGCGCGCCGATGTCCTCGGCGATTCTGGCGAAGTTCTGCCTGGTATAGGTCCAGAGCTCCTTGCCGCGCTCGGTCTGCTGGCCGCCGTAGACGCGGTCGAAGCCGCGCTTGGACTGGTTGCCGCTCGAGTTGTTGTTGACGAGCGTGATGGCGTTCAGCTTCCAGCGCACCGCGGTCTCGAGCTCGCCGATGTGGTACCAGAAGCCCGCGTCGCCCGTGAAGGTGATCACAGGGCGGTCGGGGCACGCGGCCTTGGCGCCGAGGCCGGCCGGGAAGGCCCAGCCGAGGTGGCCGGCGCTCCGCATGTAGCTCTGCTTGATCGAGCGCAGGTCGTACATGCCGCCCATCCACATGCCGGCATGGCCGGTGTCGACGACGACGATCCCGTCCTCCGGCACGTTCTTCGAGAGCTCGCTGCAGATGCGGCCCGGGTGGATGGGCACCGCGTTCGACTCGAGCTGCGGCTTGTGCTTCCCGTAATACGCCTTGCGAATGTCGCCGATCTCGGCCATCCACTGCGACCGCTCCCTGCGAGTGCGCTCCTGGGCGAGCTTGGCGAGCCGCGCGAGCGCGCGCCTCGCGTCCGCCAGGATGGCGACCTTGAGCGGATAGTTGCGGCCGAGCGCCTCGGGGTCGATGTCGATCTGCGCCGCCGGGACGCCGATCTTCGGCACCGCCCAGAAGTGGGTCGTCATGCCGCCGGTGCTCGTGCCGACGAACAGGACGAAGTCCGCTCTCGCGACGATACGGTTCGCGGCCTCGCGCGAGTAGGTGCCGACCACGCCGGCCGAAAGGGGATGCGTGCCGGGAATGCTGTCCTTGCCGTTGAGCGACGTGGCGACGGGGATGTGCAGCGCATCGGCAAAAGAGAGGAGCTCGGCGGCCGCGCGCGAGGCGCGCACGCCGCCGCCGGCGACGATGACGGGCCGCGCCGCGCTTTCAAGCTGCTCGAGCAGCGCCTTCAGGTCCTTCTCGTCCGCGGCCGGGCGCCAGGGCGGCACCGTGGCGAACTGCGTCTCGACGAGCCCGTCCATCTCGGCTTCCTCGGCGTCGAGCTGGCCTTCGTTGCCGCGGAACTGCAGGTGCACCGGGCCGGGCGATCCGCTGACGGCGACGCGAAAGGCATGCCGCAGCATGTCCGGGATGCGCGCGGCGTCGTCCACGGTCGCGTTGTACTTGGTCACCGGCTCGAAAGCCGGCATGTCGTCCACTTCCTGGTAGACGCCGCGGAACTTGGTCTTGGGATCGCGCCCGCCGGTGATGGCGACGATCGGCGAGCGCGCGAGCCACGCGTCGCGCAACCCCGCGGCGAGGTTGAGCGCGCCGATCACCTGGGCCATGCAGATTCCGGGCTTCCCGGAGGCTCGCGCGTAGCCGTCGGCCATGTACGCCGCCGCCTTTTCGCCGTGGCAGTGGATGCGGTGGATCTTCGTGCGCCGCTCCATTTCCACGAAGGTGCGGCGCACGACCGCCGGCACCATGAAAACGTGCGTCACGCCGTAGCCGCTCAGCATTTCCGCCAGGACTTCGGCGGCGAGTCTTTTCATCGTTGCGATTCCTTTTCGGATACGGCATCGCCCCAAGGCGACATGATCTCGGTGCATCCGGTGTTGATGTCGCCCTCGCGCTGCACGCCGGCTGGCACGGCGAAGGCGTACGGAAAGATGCCGCGCCGCGCCGTGGTAGTCGTCATGAATTCACCAAGTTGCTTGATGACATCGGGTGGCAGGGCGCGGTCGGCGATGATGCGGCCCTCGCCGCTCATGTCGATGCGCGGCCGGTGGAACGCTTCCTCGAGGCTCGCGCCGTCGTCGATCATGTACGACGACATCTGCAGCACCGTGCCGAGGATCTTGCGCCCGCCCGAGGCGCCGAGCGCGAAGCGCGCGCCCTTCGGCGTCTGTCCCACCACAGGGCAGTAGTTGCCGAGGCAGCGCTTGCCCGGCGCCAGCGAGTTCGGCTTGCCCGGCTCCGGGTCGAACCACATGATGCCGTTGTTGAGCGGTATTCCGGTCGAAGGCGAGACTACGCGCGAGCCGAACACGGAAAGTAGCGTCTGCGTCACCGCGCAAAGGTTGCCAGCGCGATCGACAACGCTGAAGTGGGTAGTGCAGCCTTCCTTGTCGCCCATGGTCTGCAGGCGCTCGCGCCATGCGGCGTCGAGTGCTTTTGCATACGAGAGGTACGAAGGCTTCTCCTCTCGTGAAAGAGTTCGAAAAGCATGGGCGAGCGTGGGGCCACCGGTCATCCCCGGAGCGGCAAACACGCGGCCGCCGCGGTACGGAACCTCGAGCGCGTCGACCATGTGCGGGCGATAGCCGGCGAGGTCCTCGATCGACAGCGACCCGCCTTTCTTCTGGATGTCCTTCGCGAGCGCACGCCCGACGTCGCCGCCGTACAAGGCCTTCGGTCCTTCTCGGGAGATGTGTTCCAGCGTAAGGGAGAGCTGGCGTTGGTCGAGGCGCTTCTCGGTGATCGCGGTCCAGCTGGTCTGCGGCGGCCACTGCCCTTCTTCGAGGTACATCGCCGCGGCATCCCGGTCGCGCGACAGCGCACGCGCGTTCGAGGCGATCATCAGCCCGGCGTACCAGTCGAGCAGCATGCCTTCCCTGGCGAGCGCCACGGCCGGAGCGACGAGCTCGCGCCACGCCATGCGGCCGAAACACCGGTGCGCAAGCTCCATGCCCGCGACCACGCCCGGCACCGCGACCGCGGTCGCGCCCTGCACGTTGCGGTCGTCCTTCACCAGCGGCCAGGCGAAGAGGTCCTGCGCCTTGCCGCCCTCGGCGAGCGGATAGTCCCGGGGATCGAGTCCGCGCGGCGAGCGCATGCCGTAGTCGACCGTGTGCGCGCGCGTCTCGCCGGCGCGCCAGATCTGCATGCAGCCGCCCGCCGCGAGGCCGCTCATCCACGGCTCGACCACGCCGATGGCGAAGGAGGTCGCGACGGCGGCGTCGACCGCGTCGCCGCCCGCCTCGAGCACCGCCGCGCCGACCTCGGCCGCTCGCCTGTGCTGGGCCGCGACCACGCCGCCGCGCGTGGCCACCACCTGCTTTCGAATGACTTGAGAATTGGAGAAATTGTCGGTCAAGCCGCGTTTGCCTTTGAATAACCCGCTATTTCGGCATGCGTGGCAAACCACACCCCGGCGTTCGAGCGCATGTAGCGGATGAGCTCGTCCAGGATCCAGATGCGCGAGCGGTAGCCGCTGATGTGCGGGTGCATGGTGAGCTGGAAGATGCCGCCCTCGCGGTACGCGGCGTCGAACTCACGCTTGAAGATGTCGAACACCGCCTCGGGCGGCGTGTAGGGACGCAGGTTCGCGAAGCGCACCATATTGAAGTAAACGGCGTCGTCGCGGATCCATTCCACCGGCAGCTCGACCACGCCGGTCGGCTCGCCGTTCAGCTCGAGCTCGTAGCAGTCGACGTCGGCCATGAGCGAGGAGTCGTAGAGGAGCCCCATCTCCTTCGTGATGGCGAGCGTGTTCGGGCTGAAGTCCCAGGAAGGAGTGCGGATCCCGACGGGTCTTACCTTTGTAATGGTTTCCAGCACGTCAGCCGAGCGGAACTGGAGATCCTTCTCGTTCGTATAAGGCAATTCGGAATTGCGCTCGTGGATCCAGCCGTGGATGCCGACTTCGTGACCTTCGGCCACCACCCGCCGCTGTTCGTCGGGATAGAGCATCGCTGTCACCGCGGGAACGAAGAAACTCGCTTTTACCCTGTGTTGAGAAAGAATTTGAAGAATGCGAGGAACACCCTGGCGGTTGCCGTACTGGCCCTGGGAGAGCCGCCCGATCGACTCGCCGCCGTCGCGCAGCTCGTTGGTCTCGTGGTCGGAATCGAACGAGAGTGCCACCGCGCAGCGCGCGCCGCCCGGCCAGCTCTTCGGCCGCAACGGCCGGCCCGCGCGCACGCCGCCGACGATGCCGCGCCAGCGCTCCTCGGGCCACTGCCAGGGCGCCTGCTCGCTCATTTCTTGTCGATCCTCTGTGCGAGATCGGTGATGAACGCCGACTCCTTCGCCACGAATTTCGCGAACTGAGCAGGCGGCATGCCCACGCCTTCCAGGCCCTGCGCGTCGAATTGCTGGCGCACGTCGGGGTCGGCGAGCGCCTTGACGGTCTCGGCGTGGATGCGCGAGACGATCTCGGGCGGCGCGCCCGCGGGCAGCCACAGCCCGAACCAGTTGATGAGGTTGTAGTCCTTGAAGCCCGCTTCCTGCATCGTCGGCACGTCGGGCAGGCCCTTCCACCGTTTCGCTCCGGTGAGCGCGAGCACGCGCACCTTGCCCGACTGCACCTGCGACGCGGCGATCTGGGTGCCGACGAAGAAGAGATCGATGCGGCCCGCGATGAGATCGCTCATGGCCTCGGCCACGCCCTTGTACGGGATGAGGGCGATGTCCGTGCCGCTCATCGACTTCATCACCTCTGCCGGGATGTGGCTCGCGGTGCCGATGCCGGCCGACCCGTAGTTGAGCTTGCCCGGATTGCGCTTCGCGCCGGCGATCAGCTCCTGGACGGACTTAAAGGGGGAAGACGCAGGCACGGTGAGCGCCTGGCCGAAGTTCTGCGCGATCAGCGTGACGTGGGTGAAGTCCTTCACCGGATCGAACGGCACGTTCGTGTTGAAAGGCGGCGTGTTGACGTGCGAGGCGGTGGTGACGAGCCAGGTGTAGCCGTCGGGCGGCGTCTTCGCCACGTAGGCGGTGCCGACGATGCCGCCGGCGCCGGCGCGGTTCTCGACCACGAGCGGCTGGCCGAGGCCCGCCATCTTCGGGGTCAGCATGCGGATGATCAGATCCGGCGGCCCGCCCGGCGGCGAGGGCACCACCACGTGGATCGGTTTTGTTGGAAATTGGGAAAGCGAAGGCTGCCCGCTCGCCTCGGAGGCAAGAAGCGCAATGCATGCAACGAGGAGAACCCTCATTTCGAAACCACCGCGGCATGAAAATCGGGATGGATAGGCACGTCGATGACCGCCGGAAGGCCGCTTTGGATCGCCCGCTTGAGTGCGGGGGCGAGCCCCGCCGGCTCCTCGACGCGCTCGCCGTAAGCGCCGAAGCCGCGCGCGAGCGCGCCGAAGTCCACGTCGTTGTAATCCACTGCGAAGTAGCGGCCGCCGTAGAGCTCCTTCTGGAAGGCGCGCTCGTTGCCGAGCCCGCGGTCGTTGTAGACCACGCACACCACCGGGATGCGCTCGCGCACCGCGGTCTCGAGCTCGCCGATGTTGCACATCATGCCCATGTCGCCCACCGCGGCCATCACCACCTGCTTCGGGCGCGCGAGCTTCACGCCCATCGCGATCGGCAGCCCCGCTCCGACCGAGCCCCAGTCGCTGATGTACATGAAGGTGTGCGGCTCGTAGGTGTCCATGAAGACGCGCATGTGCTTGCCCGCGTTCCCCGCGTCCGTGATCATCACGCCGTCCTTCGGCAGCGCCTGGCGCATCGCGTGCGCGACCAGGGTCGGCAGCGTAGGGCGCACCGCGCGGTCGAGCATCCTTTCGCGTTCGGCATCCCATTCGCTGCGCAGTCTTTCGACGTCAAGCCAGGAATTTTTCTTTTTCCCTAACCGATTCAAAAGCCCGTCGATAAAACTGGCGGTGGAGCCGACCACGGCGTGCGAAACCGGGAACACGATGCCGATGTTCGCCGCCACCGCGCTGTGGTGGATGAGCTTCGCCTCACGGCTGATGACGCCGTGCTTGAAGCCCGCGGTGGAGAAGAGATCGATGTGCGCGCCGACCGCGATGACGACGTCGGCCTGCGGGGCGGCGCGGTTGGCGCTCGAGTAGCCGTTGCGCCCGAGCGGTCCGAGCGACAGCGGATGGCTGGTGGGAAAGGCGTCGGGATAGTACTGCAGCGTCGCCGCCGGAATGCCGCTTTTTTCCACCAGCCCTTTCATGGCTGGAGTCGCATTTTCGCGAAGAACGCCGCCGCCCACGACGAAGAGCGGGCGCTCGGCGCGCGCGATCAGCTCGGCGGCGCGGTCGAGATCGGCGGCCGCGCAGGCCGGCGCCGTGGTGGGCCGGTACGCTTCGGGCGCGATCGGCTCGGGCTCGGCGTCCGCAAGAAGAATGTCCTTCGACACGTCGAGGTGCACCGGGCCGACCGGCTCGGTGAGCGCGACGCGGAAGGCGCGGCGCACGGCTTCCTGCACCTTGCCGGCGGTCGGGATCGAATAGGCCCACTTGGTGATCGGCCGGTTGAACGTCACCTGGTCGATGTCCTGGCTCGCGTCCTTCTCGCGCAGCCAGAGCTCCTGCGCGCCGCTGATGCTGATGATCGGCGCGTAGCCCTTGAACGCCGCCGCGATTCCCGTGGCGAGGTTGGTGACCCCCGGTCCTTCGGTCGCCGTGACGATCGCCGGCCTCGCCAGCGTACGCGCGTAGCCGTACGCCATGAACGCCGCGCCCTGCTCGTGGCGCGTGAGGATGAAGCGGATCTCCGGCGTGGCGCGCAGCACGTCGAGGATCGGCAGGTTCATCGTCCCGGGAATGCCGAAGACATGCTCGACGCCTTCGCGGCGGAGACACTGCACCAGCGCCTGTGCCGCCGTGGTCATATCGAAACCCTCGTTCCCTCACGAGCCGCCTTGACGATCGCCTCCAGCACGGCGACGTTGTGGACTTCGTCCCCGCCGGGGACGGCGAGCCGCCGATGCCCCTGCGCCGCGCGCGCAAAGTGCTCGAGCTCAGCGCGTTCGGTGCTCATGTTTTCAAAAGTGGTCGTTGTAGGCGGACGTTTGACGGCGATGTTGTCGCGGTCGATGAAGCAAGTGCGCAGGCTCCACGTGTGCAGATGCTCGACGTCGCCGACCTCGGCCCAGCCGTTCGAGCCGAAGACCTGCATGCGCCAGGTCTCCGCGGTGGCGATCACCGTGGCGAGCGATCCCGTGGCGCCGCTCGCGAAGCGAAACAGCATCGAGGTCGTGTCGTCGGCGCCGAAATCCTGGACCAGGCGCGCGCTCTGTGCCACGACCGAGTCGATGCGGCCGGCGAGGTAGAGCATCGCGTCGACCACGTGCACCCCGCGCCCGGTCATGCCGCCCGCGGGCACCTCGTCGCGGTCCTGGCGCCAGTGCTCGCGCCGGAAGCGGTACGCGCTCGGCCCGCAGAAATTGCCTTCGATGTGCAGGAGCTTCCCCAGCCGCCCGTCTTCGAGCATGCGCTTGATTTCGCGCAGCGCAGGCTGGAAGCGCCAGTTGTAGCCGACGGCGAGCGTCACGTTGCGCTCGGCGCACGAGGCGACCACGAGCTCGCAGTCGGCGCGCGACAGGCCGAGCGGCTTTTCCACAAACACGTGCTTGCCGGCCTTCGCCGCGGCGGCGATCTGCTCCGCATGCGTCGAGTGCGGCGTGGCGAGAACAACGGCCTCGACGGAACCGTCTTTCAGGATTTCTTCATATGTGGGGAAAAGACGGATCCCATGACGCGCGCAGAAGTCGGCGGCCTTGGAAGGCGTCCGCGTGGCGCCCGCCGTGAAGCGGATGACGTCGCTCTTGCCCTGGACGGCTGAGACGAGGTGCTGGCCCCAGGTCCCGAGGCCGACGATTGCCGCCTGGATCATCGCTCCGGTTATACAACGACTCGGCGCTTCAGAGCGAGGTCGGTTCGAGATACCATGCCTGCTCGCCAAACCGACGGAGCAGCCATGGCCGCAGTCGTGCAGCGCAGCTACCGCGTCAACGAGCTCACGCCCGATCCCGCGGTGGTGTTCGACCGCAAGATCGGCGAGCAGTACCTGCGCTACGCGCACATGCTCGCCGCGCGCGGCCTGGTGTACAGCTCGACCGGAAACCTGGTCATGCGCGTGCCGCACGCGGATTACCCCGAAGGCATCTGCTACGTGAAATGCATGGGCGTGTCGCTCGAAGAGATGTCGATCGACGACCTCGTCATCACGGACGTGCCGACCGGTCGCATTCTCTACGGCGATCGCGCCACCACGGTCGGCCACCAGATGAACCGCGAGATCCTGCGCCTGCGCTCGGACGTGAACGCCGTGATCCACCTCCACCACGACGAGACCATCGCCTTCTTCTCGGCGGGATACGAGGAGCTGCGCTTCACCGGGCTCACCTTTCCGTTCCTGGTGCAGAGCTATCCGCACTATCTGCCGGCGCACATCAACGTCGAGGAGGACGTGGCGCCGATCAAGACCTTCATCCAGAGCACCAACGTCATCATCATGAAGCGCCACGGCTTCACCGTGCTCGGGCGCACCGTGTCGGAGTGCTACGGCCGCACCAACGTCCTCGTAGGTGAAGTGAAGCGCAACATCATCGCCGAGCAGCTCGCGGCACTGAAAGGCACCCGCCCGGACTACCTGTCGCGCGAAGAGGTCGAGAACATGTTCAAGCACGGCGACGCGGTGATGTACCCCTCGCCCCTCAAGAATAAGGGGGGTTAACTCGTGAAGGGGATTTGGTCAGTCTTCGCGGTCGCGCTTGCCACCTTGTGCCTGCCGGTAGCGGCGGAGGACTATCCGAGCCGGCCGGTGCGCATCGTCACCGCTTATGCGCCGGGCGGAGCGAGCGACATCCTCGCCCGCACGGTGGCGCAGAAGCTGGGCGAATTCTGGGGCAAGCAGGTCCTGGTCGAGAACAAGCCCGGCGGCGCCGGCGTGGTCGGCGCCGAGTACGTCAAGGTGCAGCCGAACGACGGCTACACGCTCGCCATCGGCACTACCACCACGCACGTGATCAACCCGATCACGCTGCCGACCGCGAAGTTCGATCCGGTCAAGGACTTTGCGCCGATCTCGCCGATCGCGATCGGGCCCTATCTCGTCGCGGTGCATCCGTCAGTCCAGGCGCGCAGCATCGCCGAGCTGATCGCGCTCGCGAAGGCGCAGCCCGGCAAGCTGAACTACGGCTCGTCCGGAACGAGCATCTATCTCGGCACCGAGCTCTTCAAGGCGATGGCCGGCATCGACATGGTTCACGTCCCTTACAAGGGCGGCGGGCCCGCGCTCCTCGCGCTGCTCGCCGGCGAGGTGCAGGTCATCTTCGACCCCCTTCCCTCGGCGGCCTTCAACCATGCCAAGGCCGGCAAGCTGGTGCTGCTCGCCACCAGCGGCGCCAAGCGCCCGCGCGCCGCGCCGGACCTTCCCACGATCGCCGAATCCGGTCTGCCCGGCTTCGACGTGAGCTCGTGGTACGGCGTATTCGCTCCCGCGGGCACGCCGCGTCCGGTGATCGATCTGGTCAACTCCAGCATCGCCAAGGCCGTCGCGCAGCCCGATGTGCAGGCGAAGCTCGCCGAGCTCGGCGCCGATCCCTACCCGATGTCGCCGGAAGAGTTCACTCAGCTCGTGCGGCGCGACCAGGAGCGCTGGATGAAGCTCATCCAGGACCGCAAGCTCAAGATCGACTAGCGGGGACGACGAGCCTACAAGCGGGTCAGTTCGAGCGACCAGCTCGAAACCAGCTTGTCCTCCTCCAGCAAGCTGCCGCGGACGCTGTAGCGGTGGCCATCGCGCCGCAGGAGCGACTCGAAGCCGCGGTAGCGGCCGGTGGCGCTCGAGTAGAAGGAAAGAATCGAGTCGCCGACGATGACGAAGCGCCCGCGCAGCGCGCCGATCGCCGGATTGAGCGCGGTCCAGTGCGTCGAGCGCGCGCCGGGCGAGAACGGCACGATCTCGTAGCGGTTGTGCTGCACGCGCGCCGGATCGCCGCGCAGGCGCTGCACCGCCTCGAAGAGCCACCGCTTCGGCTCGTGGCGCACGGTGGTCTCGCCCGCGAGGGCGAATTTCGTGCCGGCGGCGTCACAGTATTCGCCCTCGGCGCGCCAGCTCGCCTCCTCGAAGAGAAAGGTGTGGTTTACCCGTGCACCCTGACGGAGTCCGCCGGCGCCTGATCGCGCTCGTCCATGGTGTAGTCGCGCACGACGCTCGCGATGCGCAGGCGATAGGACTTGAAGATCTCCGCGCGCCCTTTCTTCTGGACCTCGCGGTGGCGCTGCAGGTTGCGCCACTTCCGCACCGCCTCCTCGTCGCGCCAGAACTGCAGCGACACGAACTTGCCCTTGGTGGTGATGCTCTCGAAGCGTTCGAGCGAGATGAAGCCTTCGGCCTTGTCGAGGTCGGCCTTGAGCGTGCCGACCAGCTCCATGTAGTCGGGGAACCGGCCCTCGGCCGGAGTGAATTCGAAGATCACGGCGATCATGGAACCTCCGCCGCCGATGATACGATGCACTGTGCCAAAGCGTAACTCTCCGTGGAACCACGTCGGGCGGATCTTCCTCACCGGGCTGCTCACCGTGCTGCCGGTGATCGCCACGCTGTATTTCGTGCTGTGGGTGCTCTCGGTGCTCGAGAAATTCTTCGGCAAGCAGCTCCTGCTGCTGATGCCGGACGAGTGGTACCGCACCGGAATGGGGCTCGCGATGGCGGTGGTCATCGTGTTCCTCGTCGGCCTGCTGATGCACGCGATCCTCTTCCGGCGCCTCTTCGGCTGGGCCGAGAAGGTGCTGCTCGAGATCCCGCTGGTGCGCTCGGTGTACGCGGCGCTGCGCGACCTGCTCGGCCTCTTCGCGCAGCACAAGGAGCCCTCGCTCCAGGTGGTGGCGCTCGACCTGCCGGGGAACCTGCGCGTGCTCGGCTTCATCACGCGCAGCGACTTCAGCGACGCGCCGCCGGGCATCGCCCGCGCGGATGAGGTCGCGGTGTATCTGCCGATGAGCTACCAGATCGGCGGCTACACCGTCTTGGTGCCGAAGAGCGCGTGCAAGCCGGTCGAGATGTCGCGCGAGGAAGCGATGAAGTTCATCCTGACCGCCGGCCTCAAGGCCGCCTCGCCGTCGGCCGATGCGAAGCCGGCAGGCTACAAGGGCCGCCGTCCCTCGTAAGCGTCGCGCAGCAACGCGAGCACCGGCGCGTACTCCACCTTGCGCGGGTTCGGATAAGGCGCCTCGACCGCGAGGCGTGCCGCGCGCTCCAGATCGGCTTCCTTCATGCCGATGTCGGCGAGGCGCATCGGAAGTCCGAGTTGCCTTTCGAGCTCGTACAGCCCTTTCGCCGCTTCCTGTCCACCTAACGATTTCCTGATACGGGCCATCGCTTCCGGGGCGGCGTCCTGGTTGTAGCGCATGGCATGCGGCAGCACGATCGAATGGGTCTCGGCGTGCGGCAGGCCGAAGCCGCCGAGGACGTGGCAAAGCTTGTGGTGAAGCGCGACGCTGGTGGTGCTGATGGTCATGCCGGCAAGCCACGAGCCGTACAAGGCTGCTGTTCTACCTTCAATGTCGCTGGGATGCGCGACGATTCTGGGAAGGGCGGAGGCAAGAGCGCGAATTCCCTCCTCGGCCATCAGGGAAATAATCGCGTTGCCGTCGTGTGCGTAGAGCGCCTCGGCGCAGTGGGCGATGGCGTTCATGCCGCTCGCCGCCGACACCGCGGCCGGCAGGCCGAGGGTGAGCTCGGGGTCGTAGAGCACCGCCCTCGGCAGCACTTTCGGGTCGCGGCCGGTCTTCTTCGCGCCGCCTTCGCTCACGCCCCAGATCGTGGTCATCTCCGAACCCGAATACGTCGTCGGGACCGCGACAACCGGTAGCGAGGAAGAAAGCGCGATCGCCTTGCCGAAGCCGATGGTCGAGCCGCCGCCGACGGTGACGCAGCAGTCGGCATTCACCTTCCGTGCCTCCTCACGGGCGGCCTCCACCACCGCCAGGGGCGTGTGCATGACGGCCCGGTCGAAGACCCCGGCGAGCGCGAGGCCCTTGGCGAGGTTGCGAACCATCTCGGCGCGGCCCGGCGTGGAGATGAGGAGCACGCGTTTCGCGCCGAGGCGCTCGACCTCGGCGGCGAGGCCGCGGATGCTGCCGGCACCGAACACGACTCGGGTGGGGAGCGATACGTAGGTGAAGTTCAAACCGATGTCCCTTCTGCGCCGCGCCGAGTGTACCCTAGGGCCGTTATGAATCTGGAGACGCCGGCCGGGATGTCGCTCAGCGCGACACGCACCGAGTCGCTGAAAGGCTTCGTCGCCGAGGTCTTCGCGAAGCTCGGTGTCCCGCCCGAGGGCGCACGGCTCAGCGCCGCGGCGCTCGTCGCCGCCGACGTGGAGGGGATGCCCGCGCACGGCGTAGCGCTCGTGCCGATCTACGTCGATCGCATGCTCGCCGGTTCGGTTTCGCCCGAGACCGAGCCGACCGTGATGCACGACGCCGGCTCCGCGATCGTGCTCGACGCCTGCCACATCCTCGGGCCGCTCAGCTCCGACTGGACCCTGCCGATGGTGAGCGAGCGCGCCCGCGAGCACGGGCTCGCCTGCGTCACGGTGCGAAACGGATCGCACTTCGGCAACGCCGCGTTCTGGGCGCGCCAGATCGCCGAGGGTGGCCTGATCGGCATCGTCATGTGCAACAGCCATCCTTCCAAGGCGCCGCCGGGCGGCGTCGAGCGACTCACCGGCGCCAATTCGCTGGCGATTGCGCTTCCGTCCACCGATTCGCACCCCTTCGTGGTAGACGTCGACCCTGGCGGCGCACCCGCCGATCCCGCCGCCGCGATTGCGGCGATGCTCGTTCCCGGCGCCGCGGCGAAGGGATTCGGCCTCGCCGCGGCGATCGACCTCCTGTGCGGCGGGCTCTCGGACGGCGCGCTCGGCACCGAGGTCGGCGCGTTCGACGGCGATCCCGCGGAACCCTACGGCTGCGCGCACCTCTTCATGGCGATCGATCCCGCACGCTTCGGCATCGCCGGGGTGGGCGAGCGCGTGGCGCGCTACGCAGCGCGCATCCGCGGCTCGCGCCACGCCCACGGAGTAGCGCGCATCTACGCTCCGGGCGATCGCGAGCGCGCGCGCCGCGCCGAGAGCGGCGACGAGTGCCTGCTCCCGCCCGAGCTGCTCGCGCGGCTCAAGGAATGCGGCGCGAAAGTCGGCGTCCAGGGGGAGCTGTGACGGGCAAGCGCGAGATCCGGAGCGCGAAGCTGCGCGCCCCGAGCGGGCACTTCTCGCAGGCGATCGAGGTCGAGGCGAAGGGCCGGATCGTGTTCCTCTCCGGCATGACCGCGCGCCGCGCCGACGGGACCATCGCCGGAGTCGGCGACATCGAGGCGCAGACGCGCCAGGTGTGCGAGAACCTGAAGAGCGCGGTCGAAGCCGCGGGCGGCAGCCTCGACCACGTCTGCCGCGTCGACGTGTACGTGCGCAACATGGAGCACTTCGACGCGATCCACAAGGTGCGGCGCGAATACTTCCATGCGCCCGCGCCCGCTTCCACGATGGTCGAGGTGACCAAGATGGTGCACCCCGACTACCTCATCGAGATCAACGCGATCGCGGTCTTGCCGTAAAGCATGCGAAAACCCGAACTAAGCTTCAGCCACGTCGGATTGTTCGTGCGCGACATCGCGCGCATGGCCGACTTCTATACGCGGCTGCTCGGCTTTTCGGTGAGCGACCGTGGACAGATGGGCAAGACATCGTTTGTCTTCCTCACGCGCGACCCGCGCGAACACCACCAGATCGTGCTCGCGAGCGGGCGGCCCGAAGAGCTCGCGTTCAACGCCATCAACCAGATCTCGTTCCGCATGGGCGACTTCGCCGGGCTGCGCGAGATGTATCGCGCGGTCCAGGCCGAGGCGGGCGTGACCGAGATCGCGCCGGTGTCGCACGGCAACGCGCTCTCGGTGTACTTCCGCGACCCGGAAGGTAATCGCATCGAGCTCTTCGTCGATACGCCGTGGTATGTCGAGCAGCCGCTGCGCATCCCGATGGACATGTCGCTGCCCGACGCCGAGCTGTGGCAATGGGCCCACGACAGCGCGCGCAAGCTCCCCGGCTACAAGCCGGTCGAAGAATGGCGCGCCGATCTCGCGGCTAGAATTCGCAAGTCCTCCACCAGGAGCCCCGCATGAAACTCTCCAGCTACAAAACCGCGCAAGGCGAGAGCTACGGCATCGTCACCGCCAAGGGCATCGTCGACCTCAAGCGCTACCTCGGCAACCAGTATCCCGACCTGAAGTCGCTCGTCGCCGGAAACGCCTTCTCGCAGGCGGTGCAGTACGCCGGCGCCCAGGCCGATTACCAGGCTTCCGACGTGACCTGGCTGCCGGTGATTCCGAACCCGGACAAGATCGTGTGCGTCGGCCTGAACTACCAAGAGCACGTGGTCGAGACCGGGCGCGACAACACCGAGCAGCCTGCGATCTTCCTGCGCCTGCCCGAGTCGCAGGTCGGGCACAGGCAGCCGATCGTGCGGCCGCGCGAGTCGAAAAACCTCGACTTCGAGGCCGAGATCGCGGTGATCATCGGCAAAGCGGGGCGCCGAATCTCGCAGAAGGATTCCTGGTCGCACATCGCGGGCTACGCCTGCTACAACGACGGCTCGGTGCGCGACTGGCAGCGCCACACCATCCAGTGGACCGCGGGCAAGAACTTCGCGCAGACCGGCGGCTTCGGCCCGTGGATGGTCACCGCCGACGAGATCCCGCCGGGCACCACGATGACCCTCTCGTGCCGGCTGAACGGCGAGCGCATGCAGCACGCGAGCACCGAGCAGATGATCTTCAAGATCCCCAAGATCATCGAGTACGTCTCGACCTGGACCACGCTCCTCCCGGGCGACGTGCTGGTCACCGGCACGCCCGGCGGCGTCGGCGCGCGGCGCAATCCGCCGATCTGGATGAAGCCCGGCGACAAGGTCGAGATCGAGATCGACAAGGTCGGCGTGCTCGAGAACTCGATCGCCGACGGCTAACCCGGAGAAAACCACCATGGCTGACAGCAAAGACACCATCCGCCTCCTCGAGTCGCGACGTTACCGCGCGATGTGCGAGGCCGACGCCAAGACGCTCGAGGAGCTCCTCGGCGACTCGCTCGTCTACACGCATTCCTACGGCGGCGCCGACAGCAAGTCGAGCTACCTCGACGGCATCCGCTCGAAGAAGTGGCAGTACCAGGAAGTCGAGCGCCCGATCGAGGACATCCAGGTCCACGGCGACTGCGCGGTGGTCACCGGCCAGGTGAGGATCCAGCTCCTGTCGGGCGGCCAGCCGAAGAAGCTGAACAGCCGCTTCACCAACGTCTGGGTGAAGGGCAAAGAGGGCTGGCAGATGGTCGCCTGGCAGTCGACCCCGCTGCCCGCATGAACGACGCGAGGAAGAAAAATCGGGGTCAGACCCCGATTTCTTCCTCGTCGAAGAACCTCGCGGAGTCGGTCTACCGCGCGCTGAAGAGCGACATCTTCGAGTTCCGCCTGATGCCCGGCACCCGCTTCTCGGAGAACGAGGTCGCCGCGCGCACGCGCGTTTCGCGCACCCCGGTGCGCGAGGCGCTCTTCCGCCTCGATCGCGAGGGCTACGTGCAGGTGCACGCGAAGAGCGGCTGGAGCGTGCGGCCGCTCGACTTCGACCTGCTCGACCACCTCTACGACCTGCGCCTCGTGCTCGAGACCGCGGCCGTGCAACGGCTATGCGCGGCCGATCCCAAGCCCGACCTCTCCGGGATCGCCAAGATCTGGCTGGTGGCGCCGCGCAGCCGGCTCACCGACGGCGCTCGAGTCGCTCGCCTCGACGAGGAGTTTCACAGCACGCTGGTCGCGGCCGCCGGCAACCCGGAGCTCGCGCGCGTGCACCACTCGATCACCGAGCGCATCCGCATCGTGCGGCGCCTCGACTTCACCCACCCCGAGCGCGTCGTCTACACGTACCTCGAGCACGGGCAGATCCTGCGCGCTGTGCTCGCGCGCCGCCCGGCGCGCGCCGTGCAGCTCCTCGCGCGCCACATCGAGGCCAGCAAGGCCGAGGTGCACAAGATCAGCCTGCACCGGCTGCACCTCGCGCACATCGATTCCAGGTCCTGACACCTAGCGCTGGCGACCGTGGGGCGACTACTTCCTCACGAGATCAACAGAAACGAACACGCACGGTGCATTGCTGGTGTTCTCCAGCCAGTGGACCGTCCCGGCATCCTCGACCCAGGTCTCGCCGGCCTTCACAAGGCGCGCGCTATCGCCCCGATGCTCGGTCATCGAGCCTTGCAAGACGTACACAATCCCCGGGCGCTCGGCGTGGGCATGCTCAACGACGGTTCCGCCTGGCGCGAACACGATTCGCCGGGCGCGCAGCTCGTAGCCGGATGAGACTTGTAGCGGCAGCGAGAACTGCTCCAACCGCATCTCCTCCAGGCCTTGGGTCTTGGTCGGCTTCTTCTCCTGCGCGACGGCAAATGTGGTGGCGGCGACGAGCAGCGTGCCGCTCGCTAGCGCAACGAATCTCGACATCGAAGGCCTCCTTGCTGGACTCAGTGCAACCGGTATTCCATGGCGTGGCAGCGTAGGGACGGCGCGGCGATAAGTCCAATGCATTAATGTTCTAGAATCAATGCCCATGCTGCATGATCTGGATCTGCGGTCGCTGCGTGCCTTCATCACGGTCGCCGAGCGCGGCGGCTTTTCCGCCGCCGCCGAAGCCCTCCATGTGACCCAGCCGGCGCTCTCGCGACGCATCGCCGAGCTGGAATCCAGCCTGGGCGTGCGCCTCTTCGAGCGCACCAGCCGCCGCGTCGAGCTGACCGAAGGCGGCGAGGACCTGCTCACGCGAAGCCGTGAGCTCCTTCGCGATGGGCGCGCGCTGCGCGAGCGGGCGCGCGCCCTGGCGGAAGGCAAGGCCGGCCTGCTCCGACTTGGCTGCGCGCCGATGATCATGGAAAGCGTGGTCGTTCCCCGCATCGGGCAATACAGGAAGCGTTTCCCGCACGTGGACTTGCAGTTCCAAGAGTGCGGCGGTGGGGACGCGCTGAAGGCCGTTTTGCGCGGCGACTTTCACGCCGCCGTAGCGAGCCCAATGGAGCCGACGCTCGAAATGCGGCTGCTTTTTCCGTGGCGCCTGCTCGCCGTCGTGCCGCGTGGTCATCGGCTCGCCGGCGGCCGTACGGTCGATATCGGCGACCTTGCCACGGAGCCCATCCTCACGCTTCCGGCGGGCTTCGGCACACGCGCGCTGTTCGACGCCGGCTGCGAGACCGCGAGCGCCCGCCCGACGATTCGAATGGAGGCGGCAGCCGCGCAAACTCTTGTCGCAGCGGCACGCGCCGGCTACGGCGTCGCCGTCGTGCCGACTGTCCTGATCATGGACAAGCGAGGCCTTGAAGTGCGGCCGATCCTTGCCGCCGGGAAGTCGCTGGGCCGGTGGCTCGCGATCGCCTGGGACGCGAGCCGCATGCCGCCTGCATACCTCACGGGCCTCGCGGACGTGTTGGTCGAGTCCCTCGCTCGCGACTATCCGGGGCGAGAATACGACTACGCGCCGCCGATCAAGGCACCTGGCAGACCAGGCTCGAAGAAGCGTTGACGCTTTCGGCCTCGCGCCATATCGAGGCGCTGGCGGCGGCCTGGAAACCTTGCGAGAATCCCCCGGGTTCACCTTGGATCGCCAACGGAGGATGGGGACGATGAAATTCATCGGCAGAGGAGCTTTCGCCGGCGCGCTGCTCGCATTCGCGCTCGGCGCCACCGCGCAGGACGCGAAACACTACCGCTTCGCGCACGATCAGCAGCTCAATACCGGCTACAGCGTGGCCTACGACATCTTCTCCGCCAGGCTGAAGGCGCTGAGCGGCGGCAAGATGCTGGTCGACCAGTATCCCGGCGCGCAGCTCGGGCAGGAGCCGCAGCTCTTGCAGCTGGTGAAAGCGGGCGACCTGGATTTCGCCATCGTCTCCTCCGCCAACACCGCGACCATCTCGCCGCAGGCGGGCGTGATGTCGCTGCACTTCCTGTTCCGCTCGCCCGAGCACGTCATCAAGTCGCTCGGTGATCCGCGCGTGTACGAGGCGATCCGCGACATGATCGACCAGACCACGCAGGGCATCCACGCCATCGGCCTGGGCACCCAGGGCGTGCGCAACCTGTACGGGAAGAAGCAGATCCGCAGCGTCGCCGACCTGAAGGGCCTGAAGGTGCGGGTGCAGGCGACCGCGACCGAGGACACCATGTTCCCGGCTTACGGCGCGCAAACCGTGCACATGCCCTTCGGCAGCGTCTACACCTCGCTGCAGACCGGCGTGGTCGACTTCGGCGAGAACTCGATCAACGTCTACTTCGTGAACAAGCACTACGAGGTGGCGCCGGTGATCTCGCTCTCCGAGCACGAGGCGAACAACGCCATCCTCTGGATCAGCGACCGGCTGTGGCAAAGCCTCAACGCCGAGCAGCGCAAGTGGGTCATGGAAGCCGGCCGCGACGTCAGCATGCAGGAGCCGAAGCGCGCCTTCGAGCTGGAGAATCAGGCGCTGGCGAAGATCCGCGCGATGGGCGTCAAGGTGGTCGACAAGGTCGACAAGTCGGGCTTCCAGAAGATCGCCGATCCGTACCTCGACAAGCTGGCGAAGGAGCTCGGGCCGCACGCCGACAAGGTGAAGACGCTGATCCGCTCGATCCAGTAGCGGGACGGGCCGGTGGACAATTCCGGCCGGTTGGTGCTGCAGCGCCAGCGCCACCTGAAGTGGCGCGCGCTCGACGGGCTCGAGCGGGTCCTGATGGTCCTGTGCGGCGTCACGCTCGCCGGCTTTTCGCTCTCGGTGTGCGCCGACATCGTCACCCGCATCGCGGGCCGGCCCTGGCTGTGGCTGCAGGAGGTGACCTCTACCCTCTTCATCTACGGCATCTTCATCGGCTTTGCCGCGGCGACGCGGCGCAATGACCACCTCTACCTGACGGCGGTCGCCGAGTCCCTGCACGGCGCTTCGCGACGGGTCGCCGAGCTCCTGATCCGGGCGATCGTGCTGGCGGTGGCGCTGTGCATGGTGTATTTCGGCTACCGGAACTTCCTGCGGGGCTTCGGCAGCTTCCGCCTGCCGTCCAACACGCCGATCGCCTCGCTGTACGCGGCGATCCCCCTGTCCGGCGCGTTGATCGCGCTCTTCACCGTCGAGCAGATCGTCAACGGCTGGCGCAACGGGTTCGAGCACGCCGACCCCGAGCCGGACGAGGCGGTGCTGACGTTCGACCCGGCGGAGCCGGAGAAGCGCCCATGAGCGCGCCGCTCATCCTCACGCTCATGTCGGCCTGCTTCCTTGCCTTCGGCTACCTCGGCGTGCCGGTGCCGTTCGCGCTGATGGGCGGCGTGTTCGTCGGCGCGCTGCTTGCGGACGTCTCGCTGGCGGCGATCCTGCAGAAGGTCTTCGACGGCATGGACAACGAGGCGCTGCTCGCCATCCCGTTTTTCCTGCTGGTCGGCGAGCTGATGAGCTCGGCGAACGTCGTGCAGCGCATCGCGAACCTGTCGCTCGCCCTGGTCGGCCACATTCGCGGCGGCCTGTCGCAGGTAGTGACCGTCTTCAGCATGTTCTTCTCCGAGATGTCGGGCTCCACCACCGCCGACGTCGCGGTCATGAGCCGGGCGCTGGCCCCGCCGATGAAGCGCGAGGGTTACCGCGGGCCGTTCATCGCCGCCATCATCGCCGCAGCCTCGACCATCGCCGCGCTGGTGCCCCCGAGCATCACCGCAGTGGTCTATGGCGCGGTCGGCAACGTGTCGATCGCGGGCCTCTTCATGGCGGGCGTGGTGCCGGGCTTCATGATCGGCTTCGGGCTGATGATCTTCTGCTATTTCTTCGGGCCGCCGGGCACCCGGCGCGCGCGCGCTCCGCTCGGGGTGGTGGTGCGCGCCACCAAGGACGCGGCGCTGCCGCTGATGATCCCGGCGATCCTCCTCGGCGGCATCCTGACCGGCTGGTTCACGCCGACCGAGGCGGGCGTCGTCGCCGCCGCCTGGATCCTGCTCGTCATCATCCCGACGTACAACCCGAAGCACCTGCGCAAGCTGCCGTACGACTTCTGTCTCGCGGGCCTGATCTTCTCGCTGCCGTTGATCACGATCGGCGCCGCCAACGCCTTCGGCTGGCTGCTCGCCTACCTGCGCGGCGCCATCGTCATCGCCAACTGGATCACCGGCATCGCCGGCAACGACCCGCACCTGATCATGCTGCTGATGGTGCTGCTCTTCACCATCGTCGGCGACTTCATCGAGCCGGTGCCGACCATCATCATCTTCATGCCGCTGGTGAACGCGCTCACGCAGGCCGGCAACATCAATCCCGTGCACATGGGCGTGGTGCTGATCGCGACGCTCGCGTTCGGCCTGATCACGCCCCCCTACGGCCTGGTTCTGCTGATGGCGTCGAAGTTTGTCGGGGTGCGCTTCTCGCAGGCGCTGCGCGCCGCGCTGCCGATCTACGTCGTATTCCTCGCCACCATCGCCTTCGCCATCTACTTCCCCGACGCCGTGCTGTGGCTGCCTAAGCACGTGATTCCCGCGTCGGTCGGCTGCTTCGCCAACCCGGACGGTGCGGGATTCATCTGCCCCTGAGCGCCTGGCGCACGTCGATTCGAGGTCCCGATCACTGGAGCGCGGAGGCGACGATGATGCCGGTCAGCCACACGAAGCAGATGAATTGCACGAAGAAGAATCCGAACCGCACGGACGCGATGGTGTTCGTGTGGACGAAGCCCACGTGCACCGTCGACTGGACGATCCGGGCCGCGAGGACCGTCACGCACAGCGCGTCCACCAGCGCGCCTCCCACGTTGCCCACATAGAGCGCAAACACGATCGCGCCGAAAACCGGAAGGTTCTCGATGCAGTTCGCATGGGCCCGCGTCGCGCGCTTGTACCATTCCGCGCCGCCGGAGGCGTCGGCCGGGAAGTCCCGGATCGGTACCGTTCCGCTGAAGATGAGAGTCCAGCGATAGATCCCGATCGTGAACAGCAGCAGGAGCGCTGTCCACGTCGCTAACCCGAGCAGCATCCAAACCGGGATGGTCATGGCTGGACCCTCGCCCTTACTGGCGCTCGTAGATGCGGATCTCGGGAGGCGCCATGAGATAGGGCGTCAGCTCTGCCACGACATCCTTCGCGAACAGCTTGCTCTCCAAGTAGCTCTCGGCGGAGGCCTGCGAATCGAAGCCGTGCAGCACCTGCACGTCCTCTTCCCGGAGGAGGAGGTCCTTGGACTTGGCGCCGGGGACGCTCGCGAGGAACGGCGGCTTGTACTTGGCGTAGATCGCGCCGGCCTTCGGGCGATCGGCGTCCGCCACCTTCATGGTGATCTCGAGGATTGCTTGCTTCACGTTTCTTCTCCTGTCAGATTGCGGGAACCACAATCTGACAGGATGGGCGCGGCCTGGATGTTCGCTAGATGACAGTCCCGCCGGCTCAGGAGTCGACGAGGTTCTCGATGTCCTCGATGCGGCGGACGCAGACGTATTCCCGGTTGTAGCCGAGCACGCCCTTGTCCCGCAGCCGGTTGAGAATCGTGCTCACCACCGGCCGGCTCGCCCCCACGAGGTCGGCCAGCTCCTGCTGCGAAAGCCGGAGGTGCTGTCCGAAGCCGTGCTCGCAGCGCTTGGCGAACCCGCCCGAGAGCTCGCGGAAAGTCTCCGCCAGCCGCGCCTCGACGCGCTTGAACGCAAAGCCCTCGAGCCTGCGCTCCATCTGGCGCTGGCGCTTGGCAAGAAGCGAGACGAATTCCCAGGAGACGTCGGGGTGGCGAGCCAGCAGCTGCCGGAATTCCTCGATCGGCGCCCGCCATACGGAAACGGCCCCCTTGGTCTTCGCCGTGTCCTCGGTTTTGGCGGCCCCGCTCAGCGCGGCGCCGAAGAAGTCCCCGGCTCCCAGCACGGCAGTGGTCAGGGCCGCCCCACCCGCACTCGTCCTGGCGATGGTCACCTGGCCTTCGAGCACGCAGAAGATCGTGCGTGCGGCATCCCCCTGCCGGTAGATCGTACCCCGGTGCCGAATCGCCGCAATCCGTGCAGTCGGACAGTCGCGGCGCAGGTCAGCGGCTGGAATTCCAGCCAGGATCGGGCATCTATCGAGATTGCTCGAATTGCTCACTTGCCTTTCGCACTCGGCCTCGGGCGCTTCGCACCGGATGTATTGAGCGCGATCGCGGCACGGATGAGCGCCTTGAACGCGCTCGCGTCGACCTTCTCCCCCTCGTGGATGTCGATCGCACGCCTGACGTTTCCATCGAGGCTCGAGTTGAAGAGCTTGGCCGGATCCTTCAGCGAAGCGCCCTTGGCGAAGGTCAGCTTCACGATCGACTTGTAGGACTCGCCTGTGCAGATGATCCCGTCGTGCGACCACACTGGAGTGCCCATCCACTTCCACTCCTCGACGACCTCCGGGTCCGCCTCCTTGATGAGCTTGCGCATCCTGCTCAACGTCTCCCCGCGCCAGTCCCCGAGCTCGGCGATTCTCTGGTCGATCAGCCTGGACGCCGACTTGCCTTCGGTCGAGCCCGACTTTTTCATGGCCTCAGCCGCTCTTCGCCTTGGCAGGATGCGGATGGGCGCGGCGGATGGTCGGAGACAGGACCTTGTCCGAGACGTGGAAGTCCCAGACCGCGGCGCGGCCGCTCGCGGCGAACTCCGACAGCGCCTTCGGCAGGTCGTCCAGGCTCTTGAACGTCCTTCCCGCAAGCCCGAATCCGCGGGCGATGCCAGCGAAATCGCAGTAGCCGAACACCGACCCGACCTCGGGCAGACCCTCCGAACGCAGCTTGTGCACTTCGGAGCCGTACGCGCCGTCGTTCATCACGACGACCAGCAGGTTCAGCCCGTGGCGCCTGATCGTTTCGAGCTCCTGCACGTGCATCATCAGGCTGCCGTCGCCGTCGAACAGCACCACGGTCCGATCCGGGCGCGCCGCGGCCACGCCCATGGCGAATGAGATGCCGTTGCCGATCGCGCCGAACTCGCGGATGGTGAGGAACTTCTCCTGCGGCCGCGAGGGCATCTGCGCGAAGAACCACGAGCAGTGGCCGCCCGAGTTCACCATCTCCCACTCGCGCGGCAAGGCCTTTTCCAGCGCCGCGACCACGTCGCGCGGGTCGAGCAGCCCCGGCTCGATCTCGAACACCTGGCTGTCGGGCTTCGAATCTCGGATGCGCGCCGCCATCGCATCGCTTCGCCACTTCCCGCTTTGTCCACGCGCCGCCAATGCCGCCGTTAGCGCCTCGACGCCGAGACGCGCGTCGGCTCGCAGGTGATGCTTCGCCACTTCCTGGCCCTGGCTGACCGCGACAGGATCGATATCGATCTGCAGCATTTTCGCCTTCGGCCAGAGCTGGCCGCCGCCGCCCGCGTGGTAGGCGAGCGAGCAGCCGACCGCGATGACGAGGTCGGCCTCCTTCAGGTACTCGATGCCGACTTCGGGTGTGTAGCTGCCGGAGATGCCGATGCAGAAAGGATCGTCGTGAAAGAGCCCTCTCGCGGGCAGCGTCGTCGCCAGCAGTCCTCCCATCCTCGCGGCCAGCGCCCGGCAAGCGGCGCCTGCTCCGGCTTCGGCCGCACCGAGGCCGGCAAGCACGACGACGCGTTCGGCGCCGGCGACCAGCTGCGCGGCCTTGGCGACGTCGTCGGGATGCGGCGGCATCGGCGACGGTCGCGGCAACAGCTCGCGCGAGGGCTTGGGCAGATCGTCCGGTCCGGTCCACGGCCGGTCTTGCAGATCGAACGGAATGCCGATCACCACCGGCCGGCGCTCGCGTCGCGCCTGCAGGAATGCGTCGCGAATCGCCACCGGCATACGCTCCGGCATGTGCAGACGGTGATAGGCAGCGCCCGTCGCGGTGATGATCGGCGCCTGGTCGAGCTCCTGGTTGTACCAGCCGCTCTTCAGCGGCGCTTCCCCGGCGAACACCACCAGCGGCAGATGCGCTCGCACCGCCGCGGGAAGCGCCGTGATGAGCTGCGTCACGCCAGGCCCGCACGTGACCGTCGCCACGCCTACTTCCCGGTTCTTTCGCGCGTACGCCATGGCGGAGGCGAGCGCGCAGTGCTCGTGCCGGACATAGATCATGCGGCACCCCTGCTCCGCCAATCGCGCGGCCCAGTTCATGTTCGCATCGCCGAGCAGCGCGAAGCACGTGCGCACCTCCTCCTGGATGAACGCCCTCGCAAGGACGTCATACACTCGGAGCTTCAGGTCATTCTTCATCGTCGTAACCCCTGCTGTCAGGCGTTGCTGGACACTGCTGAAAACGACTCGAGCGTTACCGGCAGGCCCAGGCGAAGCGTATTCTGAACTTCCGCGACGCTGTCGGTTTGCGTAATGAGCTCGCGGATGCTCGCCTCGGGCGCTTTCGCCCGGACTGTAACGCGATACGACAGGCGCTTGGCCGGAGCGCCTTCGGATTCGAATTCTGCATCCGCATGAACCTCCACGCCCAGCACTTCAATACCGCGCTTTGCGGCTTCCCGGTAAATATCGTTGCAGTAACAGGTCGCCATCGCGAGGCAGAGCAATTCACCTCCATTTGCCGCGGATCCGAGACCCGACGCTCGCGGCGGGATGTCGAGCGCATGAGACTTGCCGCTCGTTGTTAGCGTGACCTGATGATGCTGGAGCTTGTTGTTGATCGTGGCGCTGATCAGCATCGCTGAGCCGCTTCCTGGGACGTGATAACCCTGTGAACCTCGAACTCGACGAGGTCGGCCCAGTTGCTCATCCACTGCTCGAGGAGAGATCGATCCGCGGTTTCCATGACCTGGTAGCACGTCGACAGCCCCTCATCGACCCAGCTCGAGATGCACCCGAGGCCCTCTGGCGCCATGCGGCCGCGCTCCCTGAACCGGCGATAGACCGGCGCGGCGTCGCCGTTGCGGAAGCGCTCGATCACCATGTACAGAGCCACGATTCCTCCTCAGGCGCGGCGTCTTCGCGCGGCGAGCGCCATCGGATTGGGTGTCGGCTCGGCGATCTTGCGCAGCCTGTTGCGATCGGTATGGTGAAACGGCTCGGCCTGGCCGGGTATGACGAGCAGCGTGTCCTGCTCGTAGGACCAGGTGCCATCGGCGTGGATGTCGACCTTGATCGTGTAGCGATCGGTGCGAAACGCCTGCTCGAGAAAGGGATTGGAGACGATGCCGTTGGTGAGCGAACCCCGTACCGCTTCGAGCGTAAATGACTTCGCATCCGCAGCCGCGCGACCGGCGGCCATCGCAGTCTGGCCCCGCGGGATGGACAGTGTCAGTAGGATTGCGCCGGTGGCCGGCTCCCACAGCCAGTAGCCGACCTGGTCGTGAAAGGTCTCCGGCGCTTCCGGCTTCACGACTCTCGTGTGGTAGCGCAGCCCGTAGAAGAGCTGCGGACCGCTGGTCTGAGCGTCGATCGGTTGCAGCTCGTAACGCTCGATGAACCGCTGGTGCTCGGGACCCTCGGCCTTCGGACTGACGTCCTGGCCGGCAACGCTGGACCAGATGCCGGCCATGCCCTTGAGTGGCCCCAGATTGGCCAGCGTGTTGGGATCTGTTTCGGGCTCCGCGTAGATATCCGCAGGGTACTCGTGCATGAAGCCTCCCGGCCCAGCCGCTAGTTGGATCGCACTATCCTGCCACTTTTAGGGACGCTACCGCAGCTGCATGAGGTTTCGGATCGCTGCAGCCGCCTCCTCGGGACCGCAAGTCGACGTGTCGATCACCAAGTCATAGGGCCGGGCGTAGGCCGCATGTCCCGCCTGCTCGCGCGCCATTCCCGCGCCCCGGTCCTCGCGGGCGCGCTCCCGTTCCTCGAGTACCTCGAGGGGCGCCGAGACGCCTATTACGTAGGTCGGGCGGCCAGCAATGACCTGAAGAATCGCCTCCAGCTCCGCTTCGTCCCGCAGTACCAGGTCCAGAATGATGTCGAACTGCGTGCCGGCGACGCGCGACAGGCTGGAACGCAAGTTTTCGCAGTGAATGCGGTACGCCTGGTCCCGCTCCTGGTCGCTTCGCATATCGCGGCGATTCGACATCGTCACGAAGGCATCCAGCGAGACGTGAAATGCGGGCACCGGTGCGGTGGCCTGCAGCGCTTTCGCGATGGTCGACTTCCCCGCGCTCGTGGGCCCATGCAGAACGATGGCAGTCGCTTGGGATGCACCCGCCCGTCGCCCGGCGGCAGGAGGAAGAGCGTCCAGGTCGAGGGGGCGCTCCATCATTTCCAGAAATTATTGCTGATATGAAACTCCATAGCAAACCAAAATAGATAGCATCAGCTTGAACGACATGGAAAGGACCCGCGATGCCGCTTCTTCACATCTCAATGCGCGCCGGAACGCCGGCCGCCTACCGGCAGGCGATCTTCGACAGCCTCTATCGCGCGATGCGCGAAGCGCTGAACGTGCCCGAAGACGATCAGTTCATGACCATCACGGAGCACGACGCCGCGAACTTCCGCTATGGCAATGCCTACGGCGTCGCGCGGAGCGCGGACGTCGTGTACATCCAGATCACCGTGTTCAGCAACCGCACCGCGGAGCAGAAGAAGGCGCTGTTCCGGCGGATCGAGGAGCTGCTCGGCGATAGCCCCGGCATCCGGCCGGAGGATGTGTTCGTGAACGTGCTCGACGCCGCGAAGGAGAATTGGTCCGTCGGCCACGGCCACGCGTCATTCGCTTGAGTCGAGCGTTTCTTAGTCGGCGACGATTCCTGCGCGTTGAATGACACGCGCCCATTTGGAAGTCTCGTCGTGGACGAATTTCGCAAACGCTTCCGGCGTCATCGCCGTGCTTTCAATCTGGATGGCCGCCAGGCGTTCCTTCATATCGGAGTCTGCAAGCGTGCGTACCAGGACCTCGTTGAGCTTTGCAACGATGTCGCGGGTGACTCCGCTGGGCGCAAAAAGACCCCACCAGGCGCCGAAATCGAGATCGGGCATCGGGACGCCGGATTCGGCAAAGGTAGGCACGTTCGGCAGCCCTGAGGAACGCTTCGTGCCTGAGATCGCCAAAGCGCGCACTTTGCCCGAATCGATATAGGGTTTGGACGCACTACTGCTGATAATCATCATCTGCAGGCGTCCAGTGACAAGATCGGGGAACGCCGCTCCCGTTCCCTTATAGTGCACGGCCTGCATATCGAGGCCGTGAGCTAGCTTGAAGAGTTCACTGGCCAGATGGGGCGGAGATCCGTTGCCAGCCGAGCCATAGGAAATCTGCCCCGGCCGAGCCTTTGCCCATTTGACGAAATCCGCCGCATTTTTCGGATCGAGGCTGGTCGGTACCACGAGTACCTGCGGCGTGGAGCCGGCAAAGCCGACGGGCACGAAATCCGTTCCGGGATTGAAAGGCACCGACTTGAACAGGCTCGGATTGACGATGAACGTTACGTCCCCGAACAGCAGCGTATAACCGTCCGGGGTGGATCTCGCTACGAGCTCCGCGCCGATGTTGCCGCTTGCGCCGGGTTTGTTATCGATAATCACCGACTGGCCCAGCGTTTCGCCTAAGCGGGATGCGATTGCGCGCGCCAGAACATCAGTCGGGCCTCCGGCCGCGAAACCGACGATCAGGCGCACTGGCCGCGTCGGATAGCTTTGTGCTTGCGCGAGTGGCGATAGTCCCGGCAACGCGATCGCAAGGGCTGCCAGATAAAGAAGCGGGCCGGTCGGACGCCTCATGACGTTTCCCCCTGGTGCTGAAGCGACTAGTGTCAGCCGGGTTTTATGTTGCCCGTCCGGATCACCTTGCGCCACTTTTCCGTCTCTTCCACGATGAGCTTGCCAAAGTCGGCGGGCAAGCCGGGAAGCGGCGTGGCGCCCAGGTCGGCAAGGCGCGCCTTCAGCTTTGGATCGGCGAGGCCCGCGTTGACCGCACTGTTGAGCTTGCCGATGATCTCGACGGGCGTGTTCCTGGGCGCGCAGACGCCGTTCCAGCCGCTCGCCTCGTAACTGGGCACGAACTCGGCGACCGTCGGCACCTCCGGGAGCGCCTCCGAGCGCGCGGCGCTTGTCACCGCCAGCGCACGAAGCTTTCCCGCCTTGATGTGCTGAATCGACGCCGGCAAGGGTTCGAACAGGACCTGGACTTGACCGTTGAGCAGATCCGTAATCGCCTGGGCAGCGCCCTTGTACGAGACATGGAGGAAGTCGGCGCCGGTCATCGTCTTGAACAGCGCGCCCGCAAGGTGTTGCGTCGTCCCGTTGCCCGAAGACCCTTGGTTGACCTTGCCCGGATTCGCTTTCGCGTAGGCGATGAACTCGGGAACCGTCCGGGCCGGAAACAACGCGTTCACGGTCATGACGTTCGGAAACCGGGAGACGCCGGCAACCGGTGCCAGGTCGCTGATGAAATTGAAGCCGAGATTGTCGAAGAGCGTCGCGTTGACCGCGTTCACTGCGCCGCCCAGAAGGAGCGTGTAGCCGTCTGCGGGCGCACGAACGACCGCTTCGGTCGCAAGATTGCTGCTCGCGCCGGGCCGGTTCTCGACGACGACCGGCTGGCTGAGCTGCTCCGACAGCGACTGGCCGATCAGGCGCGCAACGATGTCGAAGTTGCCGCCCGGCACGAAGCCGACGAGGATGCGCACCGGTCGCGTCGGATAGGCCTGGGCCAAGGCGATTTCATGGCGCCAGACGGCGGCCAGGCCACCGACGGTGCAAAGGAACTGACGGCGTTGCACGGGTCAGATCCTCACGAAGTAGGGGACGACGGCCAAAACGACGCCAACGGCAGACAGAAGCCACGCATTCGGGATGAAGTACGGTACGACCATCAGGGCCAGGCCGCAGAGCAGCGGGACGACGGCGCGCTGTCTCCTGCCATAGATGAAAAAGCCGAGCCCGACCGAGCCGAACAGGACACCCAAGAGCAGAGAAGAACCGGAGAGATCGGCCACTCAGGCGTCCCAACGCGAAATAGATGAGTACATTACGCCGGCAGCGCCGAGCGGGCAAACGGGACCGCGCCGGATGGATGAGTCACTACTTAGCGGCAGGATCTCCGAGCGCGGGCACCATGACCCCGGCGCCTGACTGGAGCGCCGCGAGCAGATGACGGCGAAGGTCATTGACGGCGACGGGCTTCTTGACGACGGGACAAATCGCGGCGGCGACCAGCGCGTCGGCCCCCACGAATTCCTCGCCGGTCACGATGAGCGCCGGGGTGTTTTCCCCGGTGTAGGCGTGCACAGCCGCGATGGCGTCGAGACCCGTGTCGCGCTCGCCGATGCGGTAATCCGCGATGACCGCATCCGGAAATCGAGGTTCGCGCTCGAGCGTGGCCGCGAGCTCCGCCAGCGACCCGGCCGAGGCGCTGTGGCAGCCCCATTCGCGCAACAGCGCTTCGGTACCGAAGCGCGCGTCGGGCTCGTCGTCGACCACCAGGATGAATTTGCCTTCGAGCGCGGCGCGCCAGCCGGGCTCGGCCGCGCGCGAACCGGTGTCGACCCGGCGATACGAAACCAGCGGCACTTCGAACCCGAAACGGGACCCGGCGCCCGCAACCGAGGAGACCTCGATTTCCGAACCGAGCAGCCGCGCCAGCCTCCTCACGATCGACAGCCCGAGCCCAAGCCCATGGCTGCGATCGCGCGGGAGATCGTCCACCTGGAAATACTCTTCGAACACCTGGTCGAGATGATCCGCGGCGATGCCGATGCCCGTGTCCCAGACCGCGATCAGCAGCCTCTTGCCGCGGCGGCGGCACCCGACAAGCACCCGGCCCTCATGCGTGTACTTGATCGCGTTCGATACCAGGTTGCGCAGGGCGCGCTCGAGAAGCGCGGCATCGGTCTTTACCACGGCGCGCGAGGCGAACACGCTGAGCGCCAGGTTCTTCGCCGCCGCTTCCGGACCGAAGTGCCGCTCGATCGTCTCGAAGATGGCGCGTAGAGGCACGTCGGCCATCTCCGGCTTCACCGCATCCGAATCGAGCTTCGATAAATCGAGGATGGCGCTGAACAGGCCATCCATGGCGTCGACCGAGCGCTCAAGGCGCGCCATGATTTCGCGCTCGGGGCCCGAGCTGCGTGGATGGAGCGTTCCCACCAGCAGGCTGATCGCATGCATGGGCTGGCGCAGGTCGTGGCTGGCCGCGGCAAGAAAACGGGTCTTTGCGCGCTCGGCGTGCTCGGCCGCCCGCCGCGCATCCTCGGCAATCGCGGTCTGCTCGCGCAGCCGCGCGCCGTGCGCTTCGAGGGCGGCCACGAGGTTCTCGTTCCGGATCGACAACTCCATGGATTGGACGATCGACCGGTTGAAGCTGGCCGCCATCCGCTGACTCCATAGGCCGGCCACTACCCCGCCGAACGCCAGGACTTTGGGCGCAATGCCCGGAAACCAAAGCATCGAGGCCACGTAGGCGAGCACCATCGGACCGAGAACGAGCGGAATCACCGGACGATAGGCGGAGAGCTTCTGGGCGCTGCCGACGGCGACCACGTACACGAGCAGGCTGATCGTGAGGAGGATTTCCGTCTCGTGCCCGGATGTCGAAGGGGCGAGTAGCAGCGGCGCCACTCCGATGGCGGCCATCGAGCACGCGTGCGGCACGACGAACCATTTCAGCCAGCCGCGCACCGCATCGTCATCGGGCCGGGCTCTGGAGTAGGCGGTCCAAGCGACCAGGCGCACCAGCAGCATGGAGACGATGGCCAGACCCCAGAGCAGGATCGTCGAGCCCTGCTCGGGGGCGTACAGCCAAAGCAGGCCGGCGGCGCCGCCCACGACGAAACCGACCGCGAGGAGATGGAAGACCGGAGCCGTCTCGATATACAGGCGGATCTGGCGGGCAAGCAGGAGGCGCGGATCGACGCCGGCAACCTCCCGCGCCTCGGCCTTCGGCAAAAGCAGAATATGTTCGCTCGCCATGGTTTGCCCGCTCAGACTACGCCGGTTCGCCCGGGGAGGTCTGATTACTTGGAGCGCGGCACGCCGTCGGCGCGAGAGCCGCGCGATGTGACGGAGCGATGAAAAGCGCGGCGATTTACGCCGTGGCTACTTCTCTTCCTTCGGCCAGACCAGGTTGAGAAGCATAGCAAGCAGGATGCCCATCACGATGCCGTCGGTGACGAGGATGCGCAGGGCCTGCGGCACGATGTCGAAGGCCTGCGGCGGCGCGGCCTGGATGCCGAGTCCGACGCCGAGCGAGGCGGCGAGGATCACGGCATCGCGGCGGGAGGTCATGTTGCGGCCGATGATGTCGACGCCGACCGAGGCGACCATGCCGAACATGAAGAGAAGCACCCCGCCTAGCACCGCGTTCGGCATCAGCGCGATGATCGCGCCCACCTTAGGCACCAGCGCCATGACGATGAGGAACGCGCCGCCGAATGCGACCACGAAGCGGCTGCCGACGCCGGTGAGCGAGATGACGCCGATGTTCTGCGAGTAGGAGGTGAGCGCCATGCCGCCGAAGAGCGCCGACAGTGCCGAGCCCGCGCCGTCGTTGGCCACAGCACCGCGGATGCGCCAGCCTTCCTGCGGAACGCCGACGATGCGCGACACGGCAAGGGTATGGCCAGTGGTCTCGACCGCGGTGGCGAAGAAGCACACCACCACGGTGAGCACCGCGATCAGTCCGGGCCAGGCGAGTCCGCCATAGGGGAACGGGTGCGGCAGGCTGAGCCAGTCTGCACGCGTGACGGTGCCCATGTCGATCAGGCCGAACGCCGCCGACACGAGGTAGCCGATCACCATGGTGAGGAAGAGCGACAGCGCGCGTATGACTCCGGTGGAGAAGCGCGTGATCACGATGATCAGTACGATCATCAGAGCCGCGAGGCCGAGCGTCAGCGGCTTGCCGAACGCCGGCGTGCCGAGGCCGGTGGCCACGTTGATGCCGATCTTCATCAGGCCGGTGCCGATGAGCAGGATCGTGGTGCCGGTGACGATCGGCGGGAAGAAGCGATGCAGCCGCCCGATGAGCGGGCTCCAGGCGAACTGGACCAGGCCGCCGATCATGAGCGCGGTCATCGCCGCGGCCAGACTGAGCTCCTTCGAAATGGCGACGATGGGTCCGATGAAGATGTAGAACACCCCCATCACGATCGGCAGCCGCGGACCGACAAACCCCAGGCCGAGCGCAGAGACCATGGTGGCGATGCCGCAGCCGATCATGGTGCCCGAGACCATGAGGATGCGCGTCTCCTCGGGCAGGTTGAGGAGGCGCCCGACGATGAGCGGCCCGCCGACCATGGCGGTGAACATCACCAGCACGTGCTGGATGCCGAAGAGCGAAGTCTTGACCGGACCCGGGTAGTCGTTCAGCTCGAAGTCGAGCTTGGTGAAGCCGCGGTCTGCGCCGTGTCCTCCGTGCACTGCCACGTCCGCTGTGTGGGCGTCCTGCGCCTTCGCTCGTGCCGCCGCTGCTCCGTTGCTCACGCTCATCCTCCCTTGATGAACTGCCTCCAGCTTCCCAGGCTGGTAATTTCGCGCGCGCCCCTCGTGGCGTGGGCTTCGCACAGGAATCCCTTCACCTGCCGTCCGTTCTCCAGCGTAAGCGTGCCGATGCCGAGCGGCGCCGGGATGCCGTCGACGAAGCCGCCGAAGGCGCTCGCTGGAACTTCCCACACCTCCACTTCGATCGCCGCGCCCGCATCATCACGCACCAGGCCCGGCCGCGGCGGCTTGAAATCGGTGAGCGCGAACAGCCGGTAGGTCGACGCCGTGCGCGACTTCGCGACAAGCCGTGCGCCGCGCTCCGTGAGCTGGTGGTTGAGCGGCAGCCCCGACATGTGCGCGCCGCAGACGGCGACTTGAATAAGATTCGCGTGCAGGCTCTCTTGAGGATTTTCTGTTGGGAGAGGCAAACCCGTAGCACCCATCGTCTTCACGGCGGCGCGGTGGGCGATGTCGCCCAGGCTGCAGAGGACCTCGTCGCTGAACGCCGGCGCCACGAGCGTCACGCCGAACGGCAGCCCGTCGCGCTGGAAGCCCGCGGGCACCGCGATCGCGGCGAGGTCGAGCAGGTTCATGAAGTTCGTGTAATAGCCGAGATTGCTGTTCAGCTTCACCGGCTCGGCTTCGAGCTCGTCGAGACGGTAGATGCTGCCGGCCGTGGGCGTCACCAGGATGTCGATCTCGTCCCACACCGGCGCCGTCTTGCGCTGGAGCTGTTTCAGGCGGTAATACCCAGCAAAGGCGTCGTTCGCCGAGAACTTCTTCGCGCCGCCGATGATCGCCGCGGTGACCGGATGCAGCGCCTCGGGATTGCGCTCGATGAACTCGCGGATCGCGACGTAGCGCTCGGCAACCCAGGGCCCTTCGTAGAGGAGTCGCGCGGTCTCCAGAAAGGGCGCAAAGTCGACTTCAACCTCCTCCGCCCCCATCACGGAGATTCTGTCGAGCATTTCCTCGAACAGGCGCGGCGTCTCGGAGTTTCCGAAGAATTGAAGCTGCTCCGCGCGTGGCACGCCGAATCGCAGGCCGGCGAAGGAGCGCGGCAGCGCGCGCGCCGGCGGCGCGGCGCGGCGCGAGAAAGGATCGGCCGGATCGAAGCCCTGCGCCACGCGCAGCACGGCGGCGGCGTCGGCGGCGGTGAGGCCGAAAATCGAGACGCAGTCGAGCGAGCGGCACGCGGGCACCACGCCGCGCGTGCTCAGAAGCCCGCGCGTCGGCTTGAGGCCGACGATGTTGTTGAACGCGGCCGGGACGCGCCCCGATCCCGCCGTGTCGGTGCCCAGGCTGAAGCTCACGAGCCCGGCCGCGACGGCGACCGCCGAGCCCGAGCTCGAGCCGCCCGGGATGTAGGCGGGATTGAAGCTGTTCGCCGGCACGCCGTAGGGCGAACGCACGCCGACGAGGCCCGTGGCGAACTGGTCGAGGTTCGCCTTGCCGACCGGGATCGCGCCCGCCGCGACGAGGCGCTCGACCACGGCGGCGCTCGCTTCAGGCCGGTGGGCGAACTCCCGGCAGGCGGCGGTGGTGCTAAACCCCCGGCAGTCGATGTTGTCCTTGATCGCGAAGGGAATACCGTAGAGCGGCAGCCCGGCGGCGCCGCGGCGCTCGAGCTCGGCGGCGCGCGCCTCGAGCTCGGCGCGCGGCGCGAGCTCGATCCAGGTCGGGTCCTTGCCGCGGCGCGCGATGCGTTCCAGGATGGCGGCGACGAGCTGCGAGGGCCGCAGCCGGCCGGCGGCGTAGCCGGCTTTCAGTGCAGCAATGTTCAGCGAATCGAAGGAGGCGTCGGCGCCTTGCAGCACGCCGAGAGCATACTCTAGTATACAAGCCTGTGTACATCCAGCGCCTGCTGCCCAACCTGTACCGCGACTCGGTGTCGCTGATGCAGCTCTCGGCCGCGCTCGGAAAGCTGCCGGGCGTCGAGCAGGCCTCGGCGGTGATGGCGACGCCGGGCAACCTCGAGTTCCTGCGCCAGGCGGGCCTCGTCGACGGCGACATTGCGCCGCGGCCGAACGATCTGCTGGTGGCGGTGCGCGGCAAGTCGACCGCGCAGCTCGAGGCCGCGCTCGCCTCGGCACTTTCCTCCCTCAATAATGAATCAGCCAGGGATGTTCAGGGTGTCGTAGCCGAAGCGCCATTGCGCAGCCTGCAGATGGCGCTCGCGCGCTCGCCGGCGGCGAACCTCGCGTTGATCTCGGTGCCCGGCGACTACGCTGCGGCCGAGGCCATGAAGGCGCTGCGCCTCGGACTCCACGTCATGCTCTTCAGCGACAACGTCGCGCTCGCCGACGAGGTCGCGCTCAAGCGCTACGCCGACGGGAAGGGCCTGCTGGTGATGGGTCCGGACTGCGGTACCGCGATCGTCGACGGCGTGCCGCTCGGCTTCGCCAATGCGGTGCGCCGCGGCGCGGTCGGCGTGGTCGGCGCCTCGGGCACCGGCATGCAGCAGGTGACGAGCCTCGTCCACCGGCGCGGCGGCGGCATCTCGCACGCCATCGGCACCGGCGGCCACGATCTCGGCAAGGACGTGGGCGGGATCACCATGCTGCGCGGTCTCGCCCTTCTCGCGCGCGATGAAGACACCAAGGCGATCGTGCTCATCTCCAAGCCGCCCTCGCCCGCCATCGCACGCGAGGTCATTGCTGCCGCACGCAAGGCAGGCAAGCCGGTGGTCATCAACTTCATCGGTTCGACCGACGACCCTTCCGGCGGCAACCTGCATGTCTCGCGCACGTTGGACGATGCTGCTTCGGCTGCGGTAGCGCTCGCCAAAGGTCGCAAACCGTCGCGCGCATCGAGTTCTCCGCTGAAGCTGCCCAAGCTGAAATTCAAGCGAGGACAGCGCTATATCCGCGGCCTCTTCAGCGGCGGAACATTCTGCTACGAGGCGTCGGCTCTCCTCGGCGATGTTTGGTCGAACGCGCCGGTCGATCCGAAGAGGGCGATCGAGGATCCGTGGAAGTCGCGCGAGCATACGCTCATCGACCTCGGCGACGACGTGTTCACCCGCGGCCGCCCGCACCCGATGATCGACCTGCGCCTGCGCAACGAGCGCATGCTCGAGGAGGCCGCCGACCCGCAGGTGGCGGTGATCCTGCTCGACGTGGTGCTCGGCTACGGCTCGCATGCCGATCCCGCGGCTGAGCTGGTACCAACAATCGAAAAAGCTCAAGGGATCGGACGTAAGAAGGGGCGTAACCTCGCTGTCGTCGCTTCGGTCTGCGGCACCGACGAGGATCCGCAGGGCCTCGAGCGCGAGGAAGCGGCGCTGCGCGAGGCCGGCGTCCTCCTCACCGAGAGTAATGCGAGCGCCGCGCGGCTCGCCGGCGCCATCGTGGCGAAGCTCAAATGAGCACGCTATTCGGCAAGCCGCTGTCCGTTCTGAATGAAGGCATCGGCTCGTTCGCCGACGCCATCGTGCAGCGTGGCGGCGCCGCGACGCGGCTCGAGTGGGCGCCGCCGGCGGGCGGTGACCGCGCCGTCGGCATGACGCTTGCGCGGCTCGTGAATCATCCGGCGATCGAGGCGGCGAACGCCAAGGCATCCGAGCGCTATCTGGCGGCGCAGCCGCGGCTCGAAGGAATCGGCGTGGCGCGCGAAGTGCTGCCCGACATGGGCAGCCGCATGATCCTGCACGCCGGGCCGCCGATCGCGTGGCAGCGGATGTGCGGCCCGATGCGCGGCGCGATCGTCGGCGCGATTCTCTACGAGGGCTGGGCCGAGGACGCCGACGCGGCGCGCGAGCTGGCCGAGTCGGGCGAGCTCGCCTTCGAGCCCTGCCACCACCACGCCGCGGTCGGCCCGATGTCGGGGATCATCAGCCCGTCGATGCCGGTATGGATCGTGGCGAACTCGACCCACGGCAACCGCGCCTTCAGCAACCTGAACGAGGGCCTGGGCAAGGTGCTGCGCTTCGGCGCCAACGGCCCCGAGGTGCTGTCGCGCTTGGGGTGGATGCAGAAAACCCTCGGTCCAACCCTGAGCGCGGCCTTCGAGGTTCTGAAGGAGATGGAGTTGAAACCGCTCATGGCGCAGGCGCTCCACATGGGCGACGAAGTGCACAACCGCAACGTGGCGGCGTCGTCGCTGCTCATCCGGCGCCTGGTGCCGGCGCTCCTCAAGTCCTCGGCGAGCGCCGCCGATGCCGCGTCGGTGATCGAGTTCATTGCCGGCAACGACCACTTCTTCCTGAACATCTCCATGGCCGCGTGCAAGAGCATGCTGGACGCCGCGCACGGCGTCGCCGGAAGCAGCATGGTCACGGCGATGGCGAGGAACGGCGTCGACTTCGGCATCCGCGTGAGCGGCCTGGGCGAGCGCTGGTTCACCGCGCCCGCCCCGGTCGTGAACGGGCTCTATTTCCCCGCCTACACCACGAAGGACGCGGCGCCGGATCTCGGCGACAGCGCGATCACCGAGACCGCCGGGCTGGGAGGCTTCGCCATGGCGGCGGCGCCGGCGATCGTCAAGTTCGTCGGCGGCACGCCGCAGGACGCGCTCGCCAACACGCTCGCAATGACGCACATCACCCTCAAGCGAAACGGCGCCTTCACCCTGCCGGCGCTCGATTTCGCCGGCACGCCCGCGTGCATCGACGCGCGGCGCGTGGTCGACACGGGAATGCTTCCGGTGATCAACACCGGCATCGCGCACAAGGAACCCGGCGTCGGCCAGATCGGCGCCGGCGTCACGCGGGCGCCGCTCGCGTGCTTCACGCAGGCAGTGGCCGCTCTGGCCGAAGAGGTGCCGGCATGAAAGAGAAGCCTGGACTCGCCGTCGTGGCGATCGGCGGCAATGCGCTGATCCGGGATCGCAAGCACGAGTCGATCGTCGACCAGTACGAGATGGTCTGCGCGCTCGCCGAGGACATCGCCGGCATGATCGAGGCCGGCTGGAAGGTGGTGGTCACGCACGGCAACGGGCCGCAGGTCGGCTTCATCCTGCGCCGCTCGGAGCTCTCCATCGCCGAGGTGCCGCCGGTGCCGATGGACTATGCCGGCGCCGACATCCAGGGCGCGGTCGGCTACATGTTCCTCAAGGCGCTGCGCAACGTGTTCAGGCGCCGCCGCATCAAGCGCGAGCCGGCGTGCGTCGTGACGCAGACGCTGGTCGACCGCAACGACCCGGCGTTCGCCAATCCCATCAAGCCGATCGGCTCGCACATGGAGGAGGCCCGCGCAAGGGAGCTCGCGAAGAAGTTCAACTGGACCGTGCGCGAGGATGCGGGCCGCGGCTGGCGGCGCGTCGTGGCCTCACCCAAGCCTCGGGCGATCCTCGAGACCCAGGTCATCAAGAGTCTCGCTGCCGCCGGCTACGTCGTGGTCGCCTGCGGCGGCGGCGGCATCCCGGTGATAGAGGCGGAGAACGGCGAGCTGCGCGGCGTCGAGGCGGTGATCGACAAGGACCTCGCCTCGAGCCTGCTCGCGCGCAGCATGGAGGCCGACATCCTCGTGCTGCCGACCGGCGTCGAGAAGGTGGCGCTCGACTTCAACAAGCCGACCCAGCGCTGGCTCGACCGCATGACCCTCGCCGAGGCGCGCAAGCACCAGGCCGACAACCAGTTCGATCCCGGCAGCATGGGGCCGAAGATCGCGGCGCTCGTCGACTTCGTCGGCGGCGGCGGGCGCATGGGACTCATCACCGATCCGCCCAACCTCTCGCGCGCGCTGCGCGGTGAGACGGGGACTCGCCTGATCGCGAAGTGAGACCATCGGCCTTTTCATGAAGAAGGTCGCGGTCCTCGACGATTACCACCGCGTTTTCGACGCTGATCCTTCCATCGCGCGCCTGCGCCGCCGGATTTCGGTCGACGTCTTCACAGAAAAAATCACTTCCCTGGAGAAGCTTAAGGACTATCCCGTGCTGATCGCGCTGCGCGAGCGCACGCGCTTCGACGCGGCGTTCTTCGCGCGGCTGCCGTCGCTCGAGCTCATCGCGCAGACCGGTAACCATGCCTACCACGTCGACGTCGCGGCCGCGACGCGCGCGGGCGTCCTGGTCGGCATGGCCTCGTCGGACCTCGAGGCCATGGGCGCGGTCGCGCGCTCGACGATTGAGCTCGCCTTCGGCCTTATGCTCGCCGTGATGCGGCGCATCCCGCAGACCGACCAGGCGATGCGACGCGGCGGATGGCCCTCGTTCGCCGGCCGCACGCTCGCCGGCAAGAAGCTCGGCATCGTCGGACTCGGTCGGATCGGCCGCGAGGTCGCCGCGCTCGCGCGCGCGTTCGGCATGGAGATCCTGGCATGGGGTCCGACGCTTACGGCGCAGCGCGCCGCCAAGTCCGAAGCGAAATTCATGGAGCTCGATGCCCTGCTCCAGGCCGCGGACGTCGTCACGGTGCACCTGAGGCTCTCCGACGAGAGCCGCGGCTTGCTCGACGAGCGCAGGCTCCGCCTCATGCGTCCGCACGCCGTTCTCATCAACACCGCGCGCGGCGCGATCGTCGACGAAAAGGCGCTGGCGCGGCTCCTGGAGGAAGGCGCGATCGCCGGCGCGGGACTTGATGTGTATGTTGAGGAGCCCCTTGGACGCGATTCACCGCTGCGGCGCCTCGACAACGTCGTCCTCACCTCGCACCTCGGCTGGCCGGCGGATTCCACCTACCGCACCATGGCCGAGGGCATGGTCGCGATCGTCGAGGCCTATCTCGACGGCAGCTACGAGCGGGCGATCAATCCCGAGGCGCTGAAGAACCGAAAATAATTCGGGGTCAGAGCCCGAATTCGCTACTGCCGGATACCCAGCATTCCCACGAGCCGGTTGTAAAGCTCGAACTGCTCGCCCACGAAGCGCTCGGTCTCGGCGGGGGAGCGGATCGCGGCGATGCCGCCGAGCCGCGCGTTGCCCTGCTGCCAGCCGGGATCGCGTGCGAGTTGCTGGAGGACCACGGTCCAGCGCTCGACGATCTCGCGCGGCAGGCCGGGCGGACCCATGAGGGCGGTCCAGCCGACGATCGCGTTCATGCCGGGAAAGCCGGCCTCGGCGGCGCTCGGCACGTCGGGGATTTCGGGGAGCCGCGCTGGCGTGACGAAAAGCGCGCGCAGGGCGCCTGCCCTGACCTGCGGGATCACCGTGGGTGCGTTGTTGCACGCGAAGTTCACCTGGGCGGCGAGCACCGCGGTGGTGACTTCGCCGCCGCCCTTGAAATGGATTCCGACGGCGTGGTCTTTGGTGAGGCCGGCGAGCGTCATGAAATACTGCGACGCCATGTTCTGGCTGGTGCCGACTCCGGCAGTAGCGAAGTTGAGCTTTCCGGGGTTCGCGCGAATCGCGTTCACCAGCTCGGCCGCGCTTCGGATCGGCGCGTCGCCCCGCACGAAGCAGATGTAGGGATTGAGCTCGATGAGCGAGAGCATCGTGAACTCGTTCCACTTGTACTGCAGCTTCGAATCGAGCGCGGGAAGGATGGCGTGCGTGGCGATGCGCGCGACGAGCAGCGTGTAGCCGTCGGGCGCCGCATGCTTCACCCACATGGTGCCGATCGCGCCCGACGCTCCGGCGCGGTTGACCGGGACGATCGGCTGGTTGTTGAGGTACTTCTGCGCGTGAACCGCGACGTTGCGCCCCGAAAGATCCGAGTCGCCGCCGGCGGCGAACGGAATGATCAGGGTGATGGGCTTCGACGGATAGCCCTGCGCCGCGGCCGTGGCGCTGGCAAGGGCGAGCAGGACTGAGGCGAGCGTTTTCAAGCTATTCTCCTCGCATGGATTATGACCCGGTCGCCGGACCCGGTGTGTGGTACGGCCGCGAGCTCGCACGCCGCGACGACTGGATCCGGCCTTTCGCTCCGCGCGAGCTCGACGAGATCGATGCCGCGGTTCGGATATTTGCGAGCACGGGGAAGAGTCTTGAGACCCTGAGTCCGGCGAGCTTCCCCTTGCCCAACCTTGGTCCGTTCCTGCGGGAAGTCCTGAATGAATTGCTGGAGGGACGCGGCTTTGTTCTGCTGCGCGGGCTGCCGGTCGAGCGGATGACGCGCGAGGAGCAGGCGATCGCGTATCTCGGCCTCGGCGCCTGGCTCGGCCGGTTCCGCTCGCAGAACGCCAAGGGTCATCTTCTCGGCCACGTGAAGGATCTCGGGCTCGACATCCGCGATCCGAACGTGCGCTACTACCAGACCAGCCGCAAGCTCGAGTACCACACCGACTCGGTCGATGTCGTAGGCCTCCTGTGCCTGAAGGCGGCGAAGGCGGGCGGCGAGAGCTATCTCGCGAGCTCCATGAGCGTTTACAACGAAATCCTAAGAAAGAAACCCGGTTTGTTGCCCGCCTTGTTCGAGCCCTTTCCGACCGACCGGCGCGGCGAGGTGCCCGAGGGCATGAAGCCCTGGTTCGACATCCCGGTCTTTCACCGCCACGCCGGAAAGCTCTCGTGCATATACGTGCGCCAGTACATCGAATCAGCGCAGGCGCATTTCCCCGAGGCGCGGCGGCTGAGCGCCGAGCAGCGAGCGGCAATGGACCTCGTCGACGAGATCTGCAACGACCCTTCCGTCCATCTCTCGATGGACTTCCGCCCGGGCGACGTCCAGCTTCTGCACAACCACCAGATCCTGCATTCGCGCGGCGACTTCGAGAACTGGCCTGAGCCCGAACGCCATCGCCACCTGCTGCGCCTGTGGCTCGCGCCGCCGCAGGCACGGCCGCTGCCAGAGGTGTTCGACCCTCGCTACGGCGGCGTGCTTCCGGGCGAGCGCGGCGGCATCGTGGTGAAGGGAACGCGCCTCACGGTTCCACTCGAGGCGGAATAATTAGTATTTGGGTGCAGCCAGCCTCTCGATCATCACGTTGACGCAGGCGGGCTTGCCGGCTGCGGTGGCGCGACGAAGCGCACCCTGCAGTTCCGCAGGTGTCGAGACATCCTCTCCATGCGCGCCCAGTGCGCTCGCCACGGCGCCATAGCGAGTCGGCAGGAGCTCGCAGCCCTTGGCGCGGTCCTTGCCGTACGCGCGAAGCTGGATCTGGTACTCGGCGTTCCAGGTCGCATCGTTGCCGATCACCGCAACGTAATCGAGCCGATGACGCACGGCGGTATCGAGCTCGGCCACGTGGAAGCCGAAGGTGCCGTCGCCCAGCATCGCCACGACGCGCGCATCGGGACACGCGAGCTTCGCGGCCGCGGCAAAGGGCAGCGCCGAGCCGATCGAGCCGGCGGGACCGTTGATGAGCCGCCGCGGCGCGCTCAGGCAGGCCTGCGCCCATTGCCCGAACTCGCCGCCGTCCGAAACGAGGATGGCATCGAGTTGGTCGAGCAGCGGCTGGACCTCACGGCAAAGTGCCACCGGGTGGATGGGTCCCTCCCGCTTCGATTGAACTGTGCGCCATTCCGGCGGCCGGTAGCGCAGCGCGGCGCGGACCTCCTCCAGCCATGCCCTATCTTCGAACGAGATCCCCTGGACGGTGTGCAGGTCGACCACACGGCATCCCGGCGCGAACGCCTTGCCGAACTTCAGCGTGAAATCGACGCGCTTGCCGAGGAGCAGCACGAGATCGGCCTGCACCAGAACCATGGCGAGGCGACCCAGGCTCGGGTCGTTCACGCCGCGCGGGCTCTCCATCCCGATGACCGGAATGCCGGTCGCCGCCTCGAGCTCCCGATTGCTTTTTTCGCGCATGGCGGCCGGCCCGGCGATGATGAGCGGCCGCCGCGCCTCGCCGAATGCAAAGCGGTTCTGACGCGGCTCCTCCTCGACCGCGAACTCGGCGAGACCGGGCACTCGCGCGTCGGTGGTCGCATCCAGGACGTCGTTCGGAATGCTGAGATGCACCGGCCCGGGCGTACCCGACTTCGCCTCGCGCCACGCTCGGGCGATGTCGTCGGCGAGCGTGTCGGCCGAGCGCGCAAGCCAGGAAGCCTTGGTGACCGGCGCAGCCATGGCGGCCTGGTCCATCTCCTGGAACGCGCCTTTTCCGAGCTCGCCGAGCGGCGCGTGTCCCGAGATGAGGACCAGCGGCGATTCGGAAGCGAGCGCCGTATAGAGCGCGCCGACGGCGTTGGCGTGGCCGGGGCCGCCGGTGACGAGCGCAATGCCCGGCTCGCCGGTGAGCCGGCCCCACGCATCGGCCATGTGCACGGCGGCCGCCTCGTGGCGCACGTGCACGATCGAGAGCTTCGCGTCGAGCGCGGCGTCGAACACCGGCATGACGTGGTTGCCCGAGAGCGCGAAGAGATGCCGCGCCCCCGCCGCGGCGAGCGAGCGTGCCAAGAGGTCTGCGCCCCGCAGTGGCGATTTCATGAGGCGTAGGATAACAATGGACCATGGTGCCCGAGCTCGACGTCGTCATCGAGGTCCCGCGCGGCAGCTTCCTCAAGCGCGGATCGACCGGCAGGGTGGACTTCGTGTCGCCGCTGCCCTGCCCCTACAACTACGGGTCGGTCCCGCAATACATCGGCCTCGAGGGGGATCTGCTCGACGCGCTGGTGCTGGGGCCGCCCCTGCCGCTCGGCACGCGCGTCCGGGTGAAAGCCTGGGGTGCGATCACGTTGCGCGATCGGGGAATGATCGACGACAAGCTCGTCTGCAGCCACGAACCCCTGCAGCCGTCCGAGCGCCGCGCCGTGCTTCGATTCTTCCGCTTCTACGCGGCATGCAAAGGCTTGCTCAACTTCGTGCGCCGCCGCCCGGGCCGCAACGCGTGCGAAGGATGGCTTGACGCGCGCGCGGCGATCGCTCGCGCAAGGCCACGCGATGCGAGCTGGAAGGAACCGACGATTCCCTACTAGAGGTTGAACTCGCGCAAGGCGTGCTCGCGCAGCTTGGCCTTCTGCACCTTGCCGCTCGCGGTCATGCCGATCGCTTCGAAGTCCTCGACGATTCTAAGGTAGCGCGGCACGCGGAAGTTGGCGCATCTCGCTTTTGTCCATTGAATCAATTCCGCTTCAGTCACCTTGTGATTCGCTTTGAGCGTGACGTAAGCGCAGGGCACTTCGCCGAGGCGCGCATCGGGCACGCCCACGACCTGTGCGGTCTCGACGGCGGCATGCGCGAGCAGCACCTCCTCGACTTCGGCCGGGGCGACGTTCTCGCCGCCGACGCGGAACACGTCCTTCAGCCGGCCCACCATGCGCAGCCTTCCGTCGGCCGTGAGCTCGCCGAGGTCGCCGGTGCGCAGCCACCCATCGGCGGTGAACGCCTTGGCGTTCGCCTCGGGGTTGTTGCAGTAGCCCTTCATCACGTTCCAGCCGCGCACCTGGATCTCGCCTTCGCGAATGCGCAGCTCCACGCCCTCGTGCGGCAGCGCCAGCCCGTTGACCCGGAGCTCCTCGGGGTCGCGCCAGTCGCTCATCACCACGTTGGGCGAGCATTCCGAGAGGCCGTAAGCCGCGCAGATGTGCTTCGCGCCGAGCACTTCGATGATCGCGCGCATGGTCTGCGGCCCGGCCGCCGCCCAGCCGCCGCGTAGGCTCAGTTTCCGCCCGGGAAAGTCGGCGTGGCCCATCAGCATCTGCATGATCGTGTCGTTGCCGGAGAGCAGCGTGCACCGCTCGCGCTCCATCAGCTCGAGCGCGGCGCCGGCCTCGAAGGTCGGCAGCGTGACGAGGCACGCGCCGCTCACCAGGGCCATCAGCGCGGACAGCGTCGAGCCGGCGACGTGGAAGAACGGCCGGCAGTTGAAGTAGCGATCGTCGGCGCGGATGCCGATGCGGCTGCCCGCGGCCCAGGCGTCGCGCAGCATGCCGTCGTGGGTGAGCATCGCGCCCTTCGGATACGCCGTGGTGCCAGAAGTGAACTGGATCAACAAGACGTCATCAGGGGAAACGTTGGTGGGTCCAAACCGTTTCTCTTGGGAGATACCGTCGGAAACATCGACAGCGTTCGAAAAGCCGATCTCGCGCACCATGGCGCCGAAATCGATGCCGAGAAAGCGCTCGACGTAGAACAGCGCCTTGCATCCCGACTGCTTCAGGCAGAAATCGATCTCCGCGGCCTTGAAGCGCGTATTGACTGGTACGGTGATCGCGCCGATGAGCGCCGCGCCGTAGAAGAGCGCGAGCCACTTCTCGTCGTTGCCCATCAGGATGCCGACCCGGTCGCCATGCCGCAGACCCATGGCCTGCATTGCGCCGGCGGCCGCGCGAGCCTTGTCGAGCATCTGACCGTAGGTAAAGCGCCCGTTCTGGGTGACGAGCGCTTCGGCATGCGGAGCGCGCTGCGCGAGCACCTCGCCCAGCGTCTGCGGCTTCCAGCTCAAGACTTGCCCATGCCCTTGCCCGACGCGAGCTGCGCTTCGATTGCCATCAGCTCGAGGCCGAGCGCGCCGTGCGGGTCGAGCTCGACGCCGCGGTCGATGCACTGCTTGGCGTAGCGGATCGCCTCGGGCGATGCCGCGGCCACGGCGTGAGCGATGGTGGAGAGCTCCTGCTCGAGCTCGGCGGCCGTCACCACTCTCGAGACGAAGCCGGCGACGCGCGCCTCCGCGGCGGTGAGCCGGCGCCCGGTGAACATGAGGTCCTTGGCGAGGCGCTTGCCGAGTACGCGCGGCAGCCGCTGGGTCGCACCGACGGTCCCGCGCATCGCCTCGGGCGTGCCGAACGCCGCGTCGGGAGTCGCAACGACGAAATCGCACGCGGCCGCGATCTCCACGCCCGAGCCGAGCGCCGCGCCGTGCACTACGGCGACCGAGGGCATCGGCAGCGACTCGAGCGCGTGATACGCGGCGAAGGCCTTCAGCCGGCGTGCGCGCACCTGGTCGACGCTCATGCCGGCGCGCTCCTTCACGTCGGCGCCGGCGCAGAACACCGGGCCTTTGCCGCGCACGAATACCAGCCGGATAGTCGGGTCCACCTCCGAAGCAACTCGACGCAGGTCCTCACACATCTGGTCGTTGAGCGCGTTGCGCGCGTCGGGGCGGTTGAGGGTGATGGTCGCTATCGCGCCGTCGACCGAATAGAGCACCGTCATGGCGGCGAAGTCTTTCCGAGCTCGGCAAGGATCTTCCGCGTGTGCTCGCCGAGCGCCGGCGGCCGCCCGATCTCGGGGTTGTCCCAGCCGAGGAACTTGTAGGGCAGCGCGAGCGCCTTGAATTCGCCCACACCCGGGTAGTCGAAGCTGCCGACGAGGCGGCGCGCCCGCACGTGCGGGTCGTTCAGGATCTCGGCGACGTCGTTCACCGGGCCCACAGGCACTTCGCCCCGATCCAGCCTGGCAATCAGCTCGGTGCGTTCGAGCTTGGAAATCGCCTCGTTGAGCACGCGCATCACCTCATCGCGTCTTTCCACGCGGATCGCGTTGGAGCCGAAGGCCGCGCCCCATTCGGCGATCTCGAGGGCCTGGCAGAGCGGCGCCCAGTGCTGGTCGCTCGCAGTGATGTGGGCGTATTTGCCGTCGCGGCAGCGAAACGTCGCGGACGGCACGCGTCCCGGGTGCTCGGTTCCGAGGCGCGGCGGGACCTCGCCGAGGGCGAAGTAGCGCGCCGCGGCGAGTGTGAGCAGCGCCACCTGGCCGTCGAGCATCGAGAAGTCGACGTAGCAGCCTTTGCCGTTTTGGGTGCGTCCGGCGAGTGCGGCGAGGATCGCGATGGCGATCCACAGCCCTGAGGTGAGGTCAGCGACCGGCAAGCCCGGCTTCACCGGCCCGCCGCCGCGCTCCCCGGTAAGGCTCATGATGCCGCCCATCGCCTGGAACACCGTGTCGTAGCCCTTCTTGTGCGCGTACGGCCCGCTCTGGCCGAAGCCGGTGCAGGAGACATAGACGAGCGCCGGGTTGAGCGAGGAAAGCACGCCGTAGTCGAGGCCGTAGCGCCCGAGCGTCCCGACCGGAAAGTTCTCGAGCACCACGTCGGCCTTCTGCGCGAGGCTGCGGATCACCTGGCGGCCTTCGTCGGAGCGCAGGTCGACGGTGATCGACTCCTTGGAGCGGTTGCATGCGAAGTAGTAGGCGCTGTCCTGCGCGAGCTGCGGCTCGAAGCCGCGCGTCTCGTCGCCGCTGCCTGGCTGCTCGACCTTCACGACGCGCGCCCCGAGCTCGGCGAGGATCATCGACGCGAACGGGCACGCGAGCACCCGTGAGAGGTCGAGGATCGTTACATGGTCGAGCGGTTTCACCAGGAAGATCTCATTTCGCCAACTTCTGGAAATTTCGCATCCGGCGATTGGTATCCCTGCCCCGCTCCAGCGCCGCCGCGAGCGGCAGGTCGGCCACCTCGTGGAAGAGTCGCTTGGTTTCCGCCCTTGCAGCCGGTGTCATGGCGGCCAGCTTTTCCGCGAAAGACATGGCCTGGGAAAAAAGCTCGGGATCGGGCACAACCCGGTTCACCATGCCGAGCTGCAGCGCCCTCGCGGCATCGATCGGCTCGCCGAGTGCGACCAGCTCGAACGCCGCCTTGCGCCCAACCTGGCGCACGAGATTCGCCATCACGATGGCGGCGACGATCCCGTGTCTCGCCTCGGGATAACCGAGCTTCGCGCTAGCCGCCATCACCGCGATGTCGGCGGCGATGGCCAGGCCAGCACCTCCGCCCATCGCCGCGCCGTTGATCGCAGCGACGATCGGCCTGGAGATCTTCGGGAAGACGAGATGGAGCTGCATGGTGAGCTCGGCGCGCTCCTCCGCGGCGCGCGGATCCTGCAGGCCCTTGAACTCGGTCAGGTCGGCGCCGGCGCAAAATCCCTGCCCGGCTCCCGTGAGCACCACGCAGCCGACGCCCTCGGCTCGATCGGCTTCTCTGAGGTTCTCCAGGAGGGCCTTGGTGAGATCCGCATTGAGCGCGTTCCGCTTCTCCGGGCGATTCATCGTGAGAATGCGGACGGCACCCCGATTTTCGATAAGTAATACGCTCATAGCGAGGCGAGCCTCCTTCTTGCCTCCTCGGCTTCGGCCACCAGCCGCCGCATGATCTCGGCCGCGGGCAGGATCTCGTCGACGAGCCCCGCGCTCTGCCCGGCCTCGACCTTGCCCCACTCGACATCGCCTTCCAGCGCCGCCGCTTTAAGACTTGAGGTTTTGAAAATTTCCTCTAGCTCGGAGGAAGAAGCTCCTGCCCGCTCCGCGGCCTCGTACTTCGCCGAGAAGGCGTTCTTGAGCTGCCGGATCGGCAGCCCGCCGCGGCCGACGAGCGTGGTCTCGTGCACGTCTGCCGCGAGCACGGCGCGCTTGTAGTTCTCGTGCACGCTCGCTTCGGGACTCGCGATGAAGCGCGTGCCGAGTTGCACTGCGTCGGCGCCCAGCGCGAGAAGCGCCGCGACGCCGGCGCCGTCGGCGACGCCGCCGCTCGCCACGACCGGAAGCCCGACCGCCTTGACCACGCGGCGTACCAGCACCAGCGTACCGACCTCGGACGGCGGCGGATGGCCGCCCGCCTCGGCGCCGTCGACGACGAGCGCGTCCACGCCCGCCGCCTCGGCTTTCTTCGCGTGCTCGACCGACGCCACCACGTGCAGCCACTTCGTGCCGACGGTGCGGAAGCGCGCGAGATGCTCGCGCGGCCCGCCCTGCGAGGCGACCATCACCGGGATGCGTGCTTCGTGGGCGATGTCGAGCAACTCCGCCGCGCGCGGATTGTTCAGCGGAATGTTTACGCCGTAGGGCTTTTGCGTTCCCTTTCTTATTTCTTTGAGAGCAGAGCGGAAATCGTCGGTCCGCATCGGCCCCGCCGCGATCACGCCCATGCCGCCGGCGTTCGAGACCGCGATGACGAGCGGCGCGTTGGACGAGGCCCAGCTCATCGCGGCCTGGAAGATCGGGTGCTCGATGCCGAGGAGCTCGGTAATGCGCGTCTTCATTTCTTTTCCTGCTGGATGAAGGCGCGCGCCTGCCCCGCGAGCTTCGCCAGCGCGCTTTCGAATACCTGCTTCTCGTCTCGCGTGAGGCAGCCGCGGAAGGCGCGGTCGCGCTGCGAGGCGGCCTCGATCAGGCCGTCGTAGAGCTTGCGGCCGCTCTTGCTCAGCGTGAGGTGAACCCCGCGCCCATCCTGCGAGTTGGCATCGCGCACGACGAGCTTGCGCTTCGCGAGTCCCGACACCACGCGGCTCATCTGGCTCTTGTGGATGCCCGCCGCGTGGGCGAGGTGGCCGAGCGAGAGCGGCTCGGTCGCCCCTCCAAGAAGGGCGATGGTGCGCCACTCCCACAGGCTCACGCCGAACTCGCGCCGGTAGCGCAGCTCCGCGCCGCGCGAGAGCAGGTTCGCGACCTCGTGCAGCCGATAGGACAGGAGCTCGCGGATCATCAGTCGTCGAAGAAAGGCGTCTCGCCTTCGCCGCGCAGCCGGATGTCGAAGCGGTAGCGGTTCACGCCTTCCTTCTTTGCTACCAGCCGCTCGCTTCTTTCCTTCAGGCTTTCCAGAACTGGGTCGGGCGAGTCGTCGAAGTACATGGCGGTCTGGAGCTGGCGCATGAGACCGGAGTACAGGATCAGGAAATTGATATGCGGTGCCCTCCCCTGGCTCGCTCCTGGCCTTATTGTTCGAAAAACATAAGTGCCGGTGGAGTCAGTCGCGGCGCGGCCCCAGCCGCAGAAGGTGGGATTGTCGAAGCGCCCCTCGGCGTCGGCCTGCCAGATCTCGAGCACCACGTTGTCGAGCGCGCGGCCGTCGGCCTGCACCACGCGGCCAGTAATTTCGATCGGCTCACCCTGAGCACCCGCGGCGAGGTCGTTCGCGCCGGCGGCGAACTCGCGTGGGAAGAACGGCCCGAGCGTCATCTCCGCCGTGGGCACGTGCCGCGTCACGGCAGCTCCGCAGCGGCGTTGCGGCCGCGCACCACGAGATTGTATTCGTAGACGAGCGCGTTTCCAGCCTGGGGCACAAAGCGCGCGATGCAGCGGGCGCGTGCCTGCGGGTCGCGCACGGCGTTGAGGATCGGGTCCCGCTCGTTGAGCGGCTCGCCGGGGAAGAACATCTGGGTCACCAGGCGCGAGAGCCACGCGCGGCCCCACACCGAGAAGTGGATGTGCGGCGGGCGCCACCAGCCGTCGGTGTCGGGAACCGGATACGCGCCGGGCTTGATGGTGCGAAGCTCGACGCGCCCAGCCGCGTCGGCCAGGAGCCGCGCCGCGCCATAGAAGTTCGGATCCTCGGGGGCGTCGTTCGAGTCGTTCGGATGGATGTACTTGCCGGCGGCGTTGCAGTGCCAGATCTCGACCATCGCGCCGGAGACCGGCGCGCCGTCCTCGTCGACGATGCGGGCCCGCACGTCGATGAGCTGGCCGAGCGCCCGCCTTGCGCCCTGCCCGGCGAGATCGGCCGCCGTGGCTTTCAGCCTGCGGGAGGGTTCGGGGCCGCTCAGCTCGGAGAGCCCGTGCGCGCGCCGCGCGAGCGGCTGCGCCGGCCAGCGCAGCGCGGTCTGCGCGTAGCCCTCGACCACGCCCCCGCTCTGGGTGCGCGCGTCGCGCCGCGGCACGGTGTAGGCCATATCGTTGACACCGTAAACCAGATTAGTTGATACTGTCAACCATGGCCGCCGTGGCGGACGTGACCTTGTGCGAGTGCTTCGCGCGCGACGGGCTGCAGCACGAGCCGCAGTTCGTGCCCACCGCCACCAAGCGCGCGCTGGTGGAGCGCTTCGCCGCGCTCGGCTTCCGGCGCGTCGAAGCCACCTCGTACTCCAACCCCAAGGTGGTGCCGCAGTTCCCGGACGCTTCACAATTGCTTCAATCGCTGGAAAGGCGCCCGGGGGTGTTCTACAAAGCGACCTGCGCCAACGTGAAGGCGGTCGAACGCGCCCTCGCCGACCTCGCGGCGGGACATGGGGCGAACGAGATCAGCCTGCTCGTCTCGGCCACCGAATCGCACGCGCGCAAGAACCTGAACCGCTCCCGCGCCGAGCAGTGGCAGAACATCGCCGACATGGTCGCGGCGGCCGGCGGGCGCTTCCGCCTCGTCGGCACCATCTCGGTCGCCTTCGGCTGCCCGTTCGAGGGCGCGGTTGATCCGGACGTCGTTCTCTCGGACGTGGAATCGTTCGCTCGTTTGGGGGTGCAATACGTAGCCCTAGGCGACACCACTGGGATGGCCACGCCCAAGTCAGTAAGGCAGATGTTTTCCCTGTTGGAAGAAAAGAAGGAGAAACGGCTGGTTCCGATCGCCCACTTCCACGACACGCGCGGCACGGGGCTGGTCAACTACGTGGCGGCGTACGAGGCGGGCGTGCGCCATTTCGATTCGTCGTTCGGCGGCGTCGGCGGCCACCCGGCGAAGGTCGAGTACGGCGGGGGCCACACCGGCAACGTGTGTACCGAGGACCTGGTAAACCTGTTCGAGTCGATGGGCATAGCCACCGGCATCGATCTGAACGGACTGCTCGACACGGCGGAGCTCTGCGAGCAGGCGCTCGGGCGCGAACTCCACGGGCGCGTCACGCGCAGTGGCTTGAATCCACTGCGAGCTTGAGCTTCATACACACCCAGTCAATGCGTCTCGCCTCAGGCCAAGAGGCCCTGGTTACGCGCGTACTGAAGGACGATGGGAGCACCGCCTTCGGCTTCAGCCTGGAGCTCGACGCGACGCAGGCGCGGCACATGGCGCTGCACGAAGCGGGCCTGTGGCCCGAGCGTCCGCAAATTACGCCGGTGATCGCACATCCATGGGAGACCGCCTGGGAGGCGTGCGAGCCGGTGCCGTGGCAGATCGAACCGGCCTTCTCCCGGCTCGAGTGGTTGCCCTAAGATTGACCCTCGAACAGGAGGCAATCGATGGGCAACATGACGAGCTACAAGCGGCCCGACGGCAAGAGCGTCAACGGCTACCTCGCGGAACCTGCGCAGGGTGCAAAAGCCCCTGGCATGGTCGTGATCCAGGAGTGGTGGGGCCTCACCGACCAGATCAAGGGCGTGGCGGACAAGCTTGCCAAGGCGGGTTACCGCGCGCTCGTTCCCGACCTCTACCGCGGCAAGATCGCGCTCGAGGCGAACGAGGCGAAGCACCTGATGGAAGGCCTCAACTTCGGCGACGCCGCGGGCCAGGACATCCGCGGCGCCGTGCAGTACCTGAAGAAGGACAGCCCGAAGGTCGGCGTCACCGGCTTCTGCATGGGCGGTGCGCTCACCGTGCTCTCGGCGGTGAACGTTCCCGAGGCCGACGCCGAAGTCATCTGGTACGGCTACCCGCCGCTCCAGTACGTCGACGCCTCGAAGATCAAGGCGCCGCTCCTCGGCCACTGGGCGCTGCACGACCAGGCGTTCGCCATCTCGGGCGTGGATGAGCTCGAGAAGAAGCTCAAGGCGGCGAACGTGAAGTACGAGTTCCATCGCTACGACGCGAAGCACGCCTTCGCCAACGAAATCGCCGACACGAAGAAGCTCGACATGCTCAAGTACGACCCGAAAGCGGCCGAGCAGGCGTGGAAGCGCACGATGGAGTTTCTCGACCGCAACCTGAAGAAGTAGCCGCGTGAAGATCACCCGCCTGCAGGTCTACATCCTGCGCGCGCCGCACACGGAGCGGCCGCACTGGGTCAGCCATTTCATCGTGCCGCGCGCCAACGAGATCCTCGTGCGCCTGCAGACCGACGAGGGCCTCGAGGGGGTCGGCATCGCGACGAGCTACACGCCGATCGAGGCCGCGATCGCCGCTTTCAAGAGCGGCATCGCCGAGCTCGTCGTCGGCATGGATCCGCTCGCGCCCGAGCGCATCTACCAGAAGCTCTTCGCGCTCACCTGGCAGCGGACGGCGAGCGAGAAGGGCTGGTCGCGCGAAGCAATCATCCGCATCTCGGCCGCGGTGGACATCGCCTGCTGGGACCTGGTCGGGAAGGTCGCGAAGCTGCCGCTCTACCGCCTGTTCGGCGGCTACCGCAGCGAAGTGCCCTGCTACGTGACGTGCGCCTACTACCGCGACGGCAAGACGCTGTCCGAACTGCGCGACGAGATGCAGATGCTTAAGGCCCAGGGACACACCGGGTTCAAGGCCAAGGCGGGCGGCGCCCCGCTCGGGGAGGACATGGAGCGGCTCGCCCTCGTGCGCGAGGTCATCGGCCCGGACAAGGACCTGATGGTCGACGTGAACCGCGGCTGGGACCTCGCCACCGCGATCGAGGGCGCGCGGCTGCTGGAGCCGCTGCGTCCGCGCTGGCTCGAAGAGCCGGTGCGCTGGGCCGACGACCGCAGGGAGCTCAAGCTCCTGGCGCAGAAGACGCGTATCCCTCTCTCGGCCGGCGAGAGCGAGCTCACGAGCTACGCCTGCCGCGCGCTGCTCGAGGAAGACGCGATCCAGATCCTGCAGTTCGACTGCACCATGATGGGCGGCTTCACCGAGGGGCGGAAGCTCGCCGCCTTGTGTGAGCTGAACCACGTGCACGTCGCCCCCCACCACGACTGCTTCGTCCATGCCCACATCGTTGCGGCGACGCCGGGCGGGCTGATCGTCGAGTCGTTCACCGATCCCGAGCGCGACCCGCTGCAGGCGGAGCTGTTCGAGAATCCGCCGAAGATCGCCAACGGGATGCTCACGCTGAAGGAGCAGCCGGGACTGGGTCTCACACTTTCCGAAGCGGCGCTGAAAAAGTTCGGCGAAAAGATCCTTTGATCAGGTAAGCTGCACCCGAGGCATGTTCGACAAGCTTCTCAACAAGGGGGCCGGGCAGGTCGCCGCGGCCGGGCCGCAGCGTGCGGGCGCGCCGGCCGCTCCCGCCGCGTCCGAATCCGAGCTGCAGGCCTGGCGCGAAAGGATCGCCGCGGCAAAAGCCGACGACCAGGCGCTGCTGCAGCTTGCCCGCGAGGCGCCGGAGATCGATCTCAAGCTCGCGGCGCTGGCGGCGCTGACCCACGAAGACGCGCTCAAGCAGGCCACGCGCGAGTTCCGCGAGCAGGACAAGCGCCTTTATCGCGCGGCCAAGGCGCGATGGGAAACCGCGGTCGCCAGGCGCCAGGCCTTTGCCGAGGCTCCGGCGCTGATTGCCACCGCGCGCGGGCTGCTCGAGCAGGAGAGCGTTCCGGCCAATCGCCTGGTCGAGCTCGACCGCGCCTGGGCCGCGCTCAAGGTCGCCGAGTTCGACGAGACGCTGGCGAGCGAGTTCGTCGCGGCGCGTGCGCAGCTCGGTGCGAAGGTGCGCGAGCACGGCGAGGGCGAGCAGGCGCTCGTGCGCTGGCTCGCGGCCACCGAAGCCGCGATGGGCGCGCTAACCGCCGGGCTCGCCGATCTGGCGCGGGGCGTCGCGGTGACGACCCAGTCCGCCGCGACGGCCGACCGGGCGGCGGGGCTGCTGCAATTGCTGAACGAGGCTCCGGCGGCGGCCAAGTCCGACGGCGAGCGCGGCAGCGGCAGAATCGACGCGGCAAATCGCGCCCTCGCCCTCGCCGCGAGCGTGGCGCAGCGCGCCGAGTTCCTGCAATCCCTGCCCGCCGCCGGCGCCGCGGACGAGGCGGACGAAAAGGCGAAGATCGAGCAGTGGCGCGCGTTCCCGGAGGTGTCGGACGGCACTCTGCAGGCGGTTCTCACGCACCGCTTCACCGAGTGGCACAACGCGAGCACCCACGAACGCGAGCTCGAGCGCGATGCGCGCCGCACGCGCGAAGGCGAGGAAAGCGCGCAGCAAAGGAAGAAGCACCTCGCCGGAATGCAGCGCCAGGTCGAGCTCGCGGAGGCCGCGCACGCCGCGGGTCAGGTCGCAGAGCTCACGCGCCTCATGGCCGCGATCGACGCCGCGCTCAAGACCGGCCCGGCGAACGCGGCGCTCGCCCGGCGCATCGATTCGCTGCGCCAGGAGCAGCAGCGGCTGCGCGACTGGCAGCGCTGGAGCGGCGGCCAGCGCCGCGAGGAGCTCGTCGGCGAGGCCCAGGCGCTTGCGGGCAGGGCCGGCGAGAAGCTCGACCTCAAGGCGCACGCCGAAGCGATCGACAAGCTGCGCGAGCGCTGGAAGGAGCTCGACAAGCTCGGCGGCGCGACCAACAAGCCGTTGTGGCTCGCGTTCGACGGCGCTCTGAAGGCCGCCTACGCGCCGGTGGCGGCCCACCTCGAGAAGCTCAAGGCCCAGCGCACCGAGAACCTCGCCGCGCGCAACAAGATCATCGAAGGCATCGCCGAAGCAAGATCGAAATTCGATCCCGCCGCGCCCGACTGGCGCGCCCTCGCCCGTACCGTCGAAGACGCCAGGGTCGCCTGGCGCAAGCTGGGGCCGGTCGAGCACACCGTGCCGCGCGAAGCCCAGAAGGGCGAAAAGGGCGTGGATGCGCGCTTCACTGCCGCGCTCCGCGCGCTCGAGGAGCCGCTCGCCCAGGCGTACAAGGATGCCGGCCAGGAGCGCGAACGCCTCATCGCCGCCGCGAAGAGCCTCACCGAAACGACGCCCCTCGCGCGCGACTCGATCGACAAGGTGCGCGCGCTGCAAACTCAGTGGCAAGCGCACGCCAAAGCCCTGCCGCTCCCGCGGCGCGAGGAGAACGCGCTGTGGACCGCGTTCAAGGCGGCCACGGATTCGGTTTTCACTGCGCGCGACGCCGCGCGCGCAGCGCGGGAAGCCGAGGCCAACGCGCCGATGAAGGCGCGCGAAGCGATCATCGACACCCTGGCCGCGCTGCCCGCCGAAAGCACTGCCGCGCAGATCAAGCGCTCAATGGCGGACGCCGACGCCGCCTGGCGCTCGAGCCCGCGCATCCACGGTCCTCTGGCGGCCAGGCTGGAGGCGCGTTTCCGCTCCGTTCGCGAGTCCGCCTCCAAGCGCCTGCGCGAGCTCGCCGAGCGCGCCGCTCAAGCGCGCTACGAAGCCCTCCTCGCCGCCATGCACATCTGCGACAAGCGCGAAGCCTCGCCCGATTCGCCCGAGCTGGAAGTGCGCTGGAGCGCCCTTGCCGATCTGCCCGCCGCGTGGAAGACCGCGATGGACGCGCGCTTCCAGGGCAAGAGCGCCGCGAAGCCTCAAGCCCTCCCCGGCACGCTCCTCAACCTCGAAGTCGCCCTGAGCCTCGACAGCCCGCCCGAGTTCGAAGCCGCGCGCCGGCAGTTGAAGATGAACGCGCTGAAGTTCGCGATGGAGAATCGCCGTCCCAGCCCGACCACGCCGGCCGACATCGAGCGCTGGATGCTCGAAGCCGCCGCGACGCCACGCCCCGACGAGCCGTCGCGCGCTCGCCTCGAGAAAATCATCGCCGCCGTCCGGGCGCAAGGCTGACCATGCGGCCACTCCTCGCTCTGGCTCTCATCCTGATCCCGGCAGCCCACGCCGAAACCTACAAATGGGTGGACGAAAAAGGCGTGGTCAACTACTCGAACACGCCGCCGCCCTCTGCGGCGAAGAAGATTCAGCCGGTCGCCGACCGCATCTCCACCTACGACCCCGACCCCAGGCTGCAGCGCGCGATCGCTTACGGTCCCTCGCCGTACGAGCTGATGGCGCAGCAGGAATGGCTGCAGCGACAGCAACTGATGGCCACGGCACAGAATCAGCAGGCCGCTCCCGTCGCCTACCCTCACAACGATTACGCCTACGGCTACCCGTACCAATACGGACCCGTCTTCGCCACCCGCAACACGCGCGCAACGCGCGCTCCGCGACCGCCGCGCGCCGCTCACCACCGAGGCAGCAGCCCCTTCTAGTTCACTTCATCCCGGATTCGCATGAGCATATCGATGCGCACGGCCGCCGCTTTCCTGCTGCTCTCGTGGGCTCTGGCCTCGCCAGCGCAGGACTATCCGGCCAAGCCGATCCTCTTCCTCATGCCGCTGCAGGCCGGCAGCGCGGTCGACGTCATGGTGCGCATCGTGGCGCAGAAGATGAGCGACAACCTCGGGCGCCAGATCATCGTGGAGAACCAGCCCGGCGCCGCCGGCATGATCGGCGCCGAGCGCGTGAAGCGCGCCGCGCCCGACGGCTACACGATCGGCGTGCTGAACGACAGCATCCTCACCATGATCCCGAACGTGCGCCCGGTGCCGTACGATCCGCTGAAGGACTTCGCGCCGATCGGCGTGGTCGCCGGGATCACCTGGGTGCTGGTGGCAAACAACGACCTGCCGGTGAAGACCGTGGGCGATCTCGTCGCGTTCGCGAAGGGCCGGCCAGGGAAGATCGACTATTCCTCGGGCGGCGTCGGCAGCCCGCAGCACGTCGCCATGGAAGCCTTCAAGGCGGAGACCGGGATCTACCTGGTGCACATCCCCTACCGCGGCGCGACGCAGGCCGCGCTCGACGTCATCTCGAATCAGGTGCAGGTGCACTTGGGCGCCGTGTCGATCGTGCAGCCCTACATCAACTCCGGCCGCCTGCGGGCGCTCGGTGTGCCGAGCGCGAAGCGCTCGCCGCTGCTGCCGAACGTCCCCACCATGGCCGAGGCCGGCGTGTCCGGGTTCGAATGGCAGACCTGGGCCTCGCTCGTCGCCCCGGTGGGTACGCCCAAACCGATCGTCGAGCGACTGAACGCGGAGCTCGTCAAGGCGATCGGCACGCCCGACGTGCGCGACAAGCTGATCGCGCAGGGCCTCGAGCCGATCGGCTCGCCGCCGGAGACGGTGACGAAGTGGACGCAGGACGGCTTGAAGCGCATGCGGGCCGTCGTCGATCGCGCCGGAATCAAGGCGGAGTAGCCGCACGCGCCCATGAGCTTCACCCGTATCGACCACGTGATGATCGCGGTCCCGGAGCTCGACCGGGGCATCGACACGTACTCGCGGCTCGGATTCAGCGTGCAGCCCGGCGGCGAGCATCCCGGGAAGGGCACGCACAACGCCATCGCCTTCAACGAAGAGGACTACCTCGAGCTGATCGCGATCCGCGACCGCGATGAGTACGCGCGCGGAAACCCCTGGGGCGGCCTCGTCGAGCTCGCCGCGCGGGGCGGCGGCCTGCGCTTTCTCATCGTGCAAAGCGACGATCTCGATGCCGACGTAGCCGCGATGCGCGCACGCGGCGTGGATGTCGGCGAGGTCGCCGAGGGCCACCGGCGAACCCCGTCCGGACGCGCGCGCCGCTGGAAGTTCGCCGCGCTCGGCCCGCGCAATCCGCTGCCGGTGTTCTTCATTCAGCACATCACGCCGCTCGCCGAGCGGCGTCCCGCGGGCGCGGGGCATCCCAACAGCGTCTATCGCACCGAACGGGCCTACATCGCCGTAGCCGATCTCGCCGCCGCCGTCGACACCTACTCGCGCGTCCTCGGCATGGCGAAGCCGCCGATCGAGCGCGGCACGGTAATCATGGCCGAGATGGCCGTCTTCCAGCTCGGAACCTCCGGCTTGGCGCTAGCGCATCCCTATGCTCCGGGCGCTTGCGCCGACGCGCTCTCGCGCCGCGGACCGGGACCTTTCCAGGTGCTCTACAGAACGAAGAGCATGGACGCCGCCGCACGCTGGCTTTCAGAGCACGACGTTCCGCCCCCGGCGCGCGGCACGCGCAACACGGGCGAGCAGGCGATGCTCGTGCCGCCCGAGCACGCGTGCGGCGCATATATCGGCTTCGTCGGTCCGCCCTAACGCCACTGCCATGCGCTGGATCAGGAGCCCGGGCTGGGACCTCGTCTGGATTCTGAATCCGCTGTGGCTCGCCCCCTTGGTCCTTCTGCTCGCCCACGGCCACGACGACGTGCGCGCGAGCCCGGTGGACGGCTTGTTCTTCGCCCTCACGGTGCCGCTCTGGTTCGGCCACCGCGTCTCGTCTGCCTGGCTGGCCTACGCCACGCCAGGCTATCGCCCGCTGCTCGCTAGCCAGCGGCTCCGCTTCGTAGTGGCGCCCCTGGCCATCGCTGCGGCCTGCTTCGGCCTGCTGCTCGCTCCCGAGAGCGTGCTGCCGATGTCGCTGACCGAGCGTGTGGTCTGGCTCGCTGTCCTGGACTTCGTGCTGGTGAGTCACCATTTCGCCGCGCAGCACTTCGGGCTGCTCAGCCTCTACCGTGCACGCGCGGGACGCGCGTCGGACGCGATCGCGCGGCGGCTCGACCGGTGGTTCGCGCTCGTCGTGGGCGGTGGTTTCGTCGTGCTGGCGGAGGCCCTGGCTGGATCGATCGCCTTTCAGGAACGCTGGATCGATCCGCTGCTGGGCGCGGGCGGATCGGAGGCATTCGCGCGCACGCTGCGCGATGTCGGAATCGTCCTGGTCGTGATGCTGACCGCTCTGATGCTGCGCGTGGAGCTGCGCTCGCAGCGCCCGTCGCTGCCGCGCCTGGCCTACGTCGTCGGCGTCTCGGCCATGGTGCTGTTCGGCTTTCTCGCGCGCGATCCGTTCCTCTTCATCGTGCTGTGGAGCGTGCAGCATTGGAGCGCCGCGATGGGACTCACCTCGCTCGCGGCTTCCCGTGGCGTCGAGGCCTCTGGCGCGCACTGGCAGCGGCTGTTGGCGCCGATCAATCGTCGCGGTTGGGCAGTCCTGCTCGTGCTCGCCGTCGTCTCCACCCTGCTGCTGCCGGTGATGGAGGTCGAGGCTGTGAGCGACGAATACGTCTACGCCGACCGCATCTACGGCGCTGCGGCGTGGTGGCTGCGCTCCTCGCCCTTCGTGCCGGTGCTGCTCGCCCTGGGTTTCGCGGCCGGCTTCATTCACTACCTGCTGGATCGCGCTGCCTTTCGCTTCTCCTCGCCCGACGTGAGGCGGGCCGCCCGAGGCTTGCTGCAGTCCTGATGTTCTTTACTGCTCGATCTTGATCCGGCTCGAGCGGATAACCTCGGTCCAGCGGTGCGTCTCGTCCTTGAGGAAGGCGGCGAACTGCTCCGCGGTGAAGCTCGACGGCTCTGCGCCCTGCGCGGCGAGCTTTTCGCGCACGTCCGGCGACGCCATGGCGCGCACCACATCGTCGCGCAGCGTATCCACGACCGGGCGGGGCGTGCCCTTCGGCACGGCGTAGCCGAACCAGTTGGTGACCACGTAGTCGACGCCGGACTCGGTCGCGGTCGGCACGTCCGGAAACGCCGGCGAGCGCGCCGCCGTCGAGACCGCGAGCGGGAGCGCCTTGCCGCCGCGGATCGAGCCCAGCGCAGTTGGCGAGGCGGCGATCATCATGTCGACCTGGCCGCCCTGCAGCCCGACGCTCGCCTCGCTCATCCCCTTGTATGGAACATGCGTCACGTCGATGCCGGCGTTGTGCAGAAAGAGCGCTGTGACCACGTGATTCACGCTGCCGACGCCGGACGAGCCGAAGTTGAGCTTCCCGGGGTGCGCCCGCGCCTCGGCGATGAGCGCGCGCAGGTTTTTCAGCTTCGCCTGCGGGCTCGCGACGATGATGAAGGGCGTCTGTGCGATGAGCGCCGCGGGCACCAGGTCCGAGGCGACATCCCAGGGGAGCTTCTCGAACAGCCCCGGCAGCATCGGATAGGTCCCATCGATCATCGCGACGGTCGCCCCGTCGGGCGCCGCCTTCGCCGCCGCTTCCCAGCAGATCCGGCCGCCGGCGCCGGTGCGGTTCTCGACCACGAACACCTTGCCGGTCTGCTCCGCGATCTTTTGCGCTGCGATGCGGGCATAGGTGTCGCTCGCTCCGCCGGGCGCGTAGGGCACGAGGATGCGGATTACGCGCGGCGCGGGCTGGGCGTGGGAAACGATCGAGAGCAAGCCGAGGGCGGCGGCGAGGAACAATCGGCACATGGTTTTTCCTTTGCCAAAGCGACGAGAGCGGTCTCCGTGCGGAGGCCGCCCTCGAGTATGCACCAGGCCGGCCGCGCTCATGCGGCCATGCCGGCGTTACTTGGTCTGCGCGTCGTGCTTCTGGCGATGGATCTTGCGGCTTTCGCGGTTCTCGGCGCTCTGCACGCGCCGTTGCTCGTTCGCGTTGACCTTGCCGTCGGAGCCGGCGCGCGCTTCCTTCTTGTCGATGCGCGCCTCGCCGTTCTCGAGCTTCCCGGTCTCGCGAGTGGTGAGACTACCCGACTTCACGCCCTGCTCGATACGTTGCTGCTGGTTGATGTTCCGCTGCACATCCGCCTGCATGCGCTGCGAGGACGCAGAGTTCGGGTTGCCGGTCTGCGCGTCGTGCTTCTCGCGGTAGATGTCGCGGCTCACCTGGTTCTGCTCGCGCGAAAGGCGCGCCTTTTCCTGCGCGGTGAGCTTGCCGTCCTTCATGGCCCGCGACTGGTCGCGCTCGACGCGCGATTCCTCGTTCTCGAGCCGCGCCGCTTCACGGGTGTTGAGCTGGCCGGACTGGAGTCCCTGCTCGATGCGCTGCTGCTGGTTGACATCGCGCTGAACCGTCCCTGCCTGCGCGAATGCCGCGGTGCAAAAACCGAGGCTGACGGCCGCGGCGACCACGCTGTGTGCAAATTTCATTTTTGGCTCCTCCCAATGGGGGTGGTGGAGCCCATTACAACGTGCGACGCGCGGTGGCGTCGACCACATTGGTTTACGAATTGGTAACAAGTTGTATCAGCCTCGCCCAAAGCGCTCGCGCAGGCGCTTCACGTCGGCGGGCGCACCGCGCACGCGCAGGAACGCGCCCTCGCCGTCGGCGCGCTCCTCCAGCACCTTGCAGGTCGAGAAAATCTCCCCGCGCAGGTTCTGCGAGGCCCAAGGGAGGAAGAGCTCGGCCTCGACGAGATCGCGCTGGAAGAACGCGGCGATGGCCTCGCGTAGCCTCGCGATATCGCCCTCGCGGCGCGCGCTCATCACGATACATCCGGGGTGCTTCGCGAGCAACGCGGCCCTCAGTTCTCCCTCGTCTCCGGCCCGGTCGATCTTGTTGAACACGAGCAGGCGCGGCACCTCCTTCGCGCCGATCTCGTCGAGCACTTCGTCGGTCACCGCGAGCTGGCGCTCGAAGCCGGGATCGCTCGCGTCGACGACGTGGGCGAGGAGCGACGCCTCGAGCGCCTCGTCGAGCGTCGACTTGAACGAGGCGACCAGGCCGTGCGGCAGGTTCTTGATGAAGCCCACCGTGTCGCTGACCAGCACCCGCGGCACGGTCTCGGGCTGCAGGGCGCGCACCGTGGTATCGAGCGTCGCGAAAAGCTTGTTCGCCACCAGCACCTCGCTGCCCGTGAGCGCGCGCATCAGGGTGGACTTGCCCGCGTTCGTATAGCCGACGAGCGCCACGCGCGCGAGGCCCTGGCGCTCCTGCCGCCGGGCGCGCTGCGTCTTCCTCTCGAGGACCATCGCGTCGAGCTCCTCCTGCAGCTCGGCGATGCGGTCGCGGATCTTGCGCCGGTCGAGCTCGCCGTGCGACTCGCCGCCGCTCCTGCCGCCGGTGCCGCTGCGCGCCCGGTCCTTCGGGCCGGCCTGCTTGGCCGCTTCGCGCAGGCGCGGACCCATGTAGCCCAGCCGGGCAATCTCGACCTGCGCGCGCGCAAAGCGCGAGGCGGCGTGGCGGTGGAAGATCTCCAGGATCACCATCGTGCGGTCCATCACCTCGCCGCCCACCTCCTTCGCCAGGTTGAACGCCTGGGAGGGGGAGATTTCGTGGTCGATAAGGATGAGCTCTGCGCGCTCGTTCTCCCGCATCGCGCGCAGCTCCTCCCGCTTGCCGGTGCCGAAGTACGCCGCCTTCTCGAAGCCGGCGCGCTTCTGCGTGAACCTGCCGACGACCTCGAAGCCCAGCGTCTTGCCGAGCTGGCGCAGCTCCTCCAGCGAGGCCTCGAACTCGGGATCGCTCACGCCGGGCCGCTGGACGGCGGCAACGATGGCGCGCTTTCGCTTCGGCTCAGCTTCTTGCGTCATGGTGAGCTGCGACGAACCGTTCCAGCCCCGTAGCGCACCACCGACGCTTGTCGACACGAGACGTCTGCTTGAAGGCGTATTCCGCGCGGAGGGCAGCACTCCTGGTCGGCAGGGTGACCTTGGCGAGGATGCGGAGCGGGCGGTTCAAGCGGGTGAAAATGGCGCCGGTGCCGGCGTGGTGGGCGGCAAAGCGGGCGTCTACGTCCTTGGCGATGCCGGTGTAGAGGATGCCGCCCTGGCACTCCAAGACGTAAAGCCACCACGGGTCCGGGCCTGGCGGCGGCTTACGTCTCGCGCTTATGACTTTTTCTCAGGGATGAGCAGCTCCGCGCAGGCGCGCCCGACGTCCTGGTTCGCTTCGGTGTTGCCGGGCATCGTCGCCCAGCCGGCTTTCGAGACGGCCTCGCCCCTCGAATAACGCTCGACCTTCTCGAGCGCGGCAAGGCGGGCGGAAAAATCGGCTTCCTTCCTGAACCGGGCGTCGCAGATGTGCGCCAGCGTCGAGACCACGGCCGTGTCGGCTTGGCGCTTTCCGAGCGTCTCTGCGGCGCCGGAAGTCTTCCAGCCGAAGGCGTCGAAGCCTGCCCAACTGATTGCGGCGGCGCCGGCGAGCGCGCCAAGACAAAACGGCTTCCATCCTGCTGGCAAAGCGGGCATATCGACCTCCCCCTGAAAAGTGGAACTGCGCGCGGCGAACTGCTGGATACACGTGCAGTATCCCACACGCACCGGATCCAAGGCGGTTGTTACGTCTTGAGCTCGGCGAGGCGCTCCACGCGCCGCAGCTCGGGGAAGAGCCAGGACCACAGCGCGACGACCGCCAGCGTCGCGCAGCCGCCCGCGAGCACCGCGGGCACCGCGCCGAGCCACGCGGCCATCGCGCCGGCGCGGAAGTCGCCGAGCTCGTTGGCCGTGCCGACGAAGAGCGCGTGCACCGCGCTCACGCGCCCGCGCATCTCGTCCGGCGTGCCGAGCTGCACCACGCTCGCGCGCACGAACACGCTCATCATGTCGGCGGCGCCCATGAGCGCAAGCAGGCCGAGGGAGAAGAAGAGGTTCCTCGAAGCTGCAAATGCCAGGGCGCCGAAGCCGAACAGCGCCACTCCGAGGAACAGCGAGCGCCCCGCGTGCGCCTGGCGCGCCGCCGGGAGCTGCGCGAGCGCGAGCCCCATGGCGACCGCGCCGAGCGCGATCGAGCTGCGCATGAGGCCCAGCCCGTCGGGGCCGACGCCGAGGATGTCGCGCGCATAGATGGGAAGGAGCGCCGTGATGCTGCCTAGGAGCACGGCGAAGAGATCGAGCGAGATCGCGCCGAGCAGCACGCGGTTGACGCGCAGGTAGCGCAGGCCTTCGAGCACCCGGGACACCGCACTGCCGCTCCCCTTCTGGGCGACGCCGCCGCGGGCGCGGATCGAGAACCAGCAGGTGGCCACCGCCAGCGAAGCGACGCTGCACGCGGCGAAGCTCGCCGACGCGCCGGCGAGGTAAATCAGCCCGCCCACCGCCGGGCCGAGCACGGTGGCGCTTTGCTGCGCGGAGGAGCTCCACGCCACGGCCGCCGGAAAGCGCTCTCGGGTCACGAGGAACGGCAGGAGCGATTGCACCGCGGGCGCCGAGAAGGCGCGCGCCGTGCCCGCGAGCGCCAGCACTGCATAGAAAGGCCAGATTTCCTGGGTTTTCACGAAAGTCAGAAGAACCAGGACCAGCGACCCGGTCGCCTGCGCGAGGTGCGCAGTCCCCAGGATCCAGCGCCGATCGACCCGGTCGGCGACGTCGCCGCCTGGAAGCGAGAACAGCGCGATCGGAAGGAACACGGCGAGCCCGGCATACGCGAGCGCCATGGCGTCGCCCGTGCGGTCGTACAGATACCAGCCGATCGCGACCGACTGCATCTGCAGCGCCAGCGCGGCGCAGAACCGCCCGGCGAGGAAGAGGCGAAAGTCGCTCAGAGTCCGAGCTCGCCCAGGGCCCGCACGAGCCGGGTCTTCTGGGTTGGATCGGTCAGGGGATAGGTCTTGAGCCAGTCGCGGCTGGAGAAGCCGGGCTGCAGCGCGCGGATTTCCTCGGCCTTCCAGACCGCGGCCGCCTTGTCGCCCGCTGCGACGTGCAAGGCGGCCATGTAGACGTGCGCCTCGAGGTTCACGGGGTTGCGCAGGAGCGCATGCTCCAGGTTCACGCGCGCCTGCTCGAAGTCGCCTAGCGCGAAGTACGCCCGCCCCAGGATGAGAAAGTAGAGCGAGCTCGCGTCGGGATTGAGGCGCATCGCGGTGCGCAGGAGCGGCACGGCTTCCTCCGGGCGTCCCATGTAGGTCTTGATCCCGCCCATGAGGGCGTAGGCATCGGCGAACGACGGATAGAGCTGGACGGCCGTTTCCAGGTAGCGCAGCGCCTGCGCGTGCTCGCGCCGTTCCAGGTGCACGAACGCGAGCACCCAATACGTCTCGCGGATGTCGGGATTGATTTCGCGCGCCGTACGCGCAAGGTCGAAAGCGCGCTCGAGGGCGACGGCGCCGTCTGTCGCCCACTGGTTGCGGTAGTCGGCGGCGTAGGTGAGCGCGAGCGCAGCGTGGGCGCGCGCGAAGCCGGCGTCGAGCGCGATGGCGCGGCGGAACATCCCGCGGGCGGTCTCGTTCTCGGCCTTCTGCCGCACCACCAGCGCCGCCTGTCCGCGCTGGAAGTATTTGTAGGCCTCGAGGTTCCCGGTGTGACGCTGCGCCATGCGCCGCAGCTCCGCCTCGCTCACCTTCGCGGGCAGCGTCTGCAGAATCTTCGGGCCCAGCTCTTCCTGGACGGCAAAGAAGCTCGCGAGCGGGCGGTCGAAGCGCTCCGACCAGAGCTGCCGGCCGCTTTGCGCGTCGACGAGATGCACCTGCAGTCGCAGGCGGTCCTCGGCGCGCTGCACGGTCCCGGTCACGAGGTAGCGGGTCGACTCGGCTTCAGTGCCAGCCCGGCTTCCTGCGGCCTCGCCGAGCGGCGCAGCGCCGATGACCGACAGCCCGAGCACCCGGGAGAGGTCCGTCACGAGGTCGGCTGTCAGGCCGCGCGCCAGCAGCACGGTCTCAGGATCGTCGCCCAGGGCCTCGAACGGCCGGATCGCCACCGTCGGCTGCGAGGCTCGGACCGCTTCGATGTCGAGCGTCGACACCTGCGCTGGCCTATCCCGGGTCCACCAGACGGCGGCCGCCGCGAGGAGCGCAACCGCCACGCCTCCTCCGACAAGCCACCGAATTTTCCATTTCCAGCTTCGCCCTGCGGGCCGCTGCTCGGGGCCAGCGACCGGGGCCACCAGCCGGTAGCCGCGCTTCGAGATCGTCTGGATGTAAGCCGGGCTTTCCGCGGAATCCCCGAGCGCCTTGCGCAGCTTGATTACGACCTGCGTGAGCGCGTCGTCGGTCACCACCACCCCCGGCCAGGCGACGGAAAGCAGCGTTTCACGGCCCACCACTTCGCCCGGCCTGTCCGCGAGATAGGCGAGAACGGCCATGGCCTTGGGCTCGAGCTTGACGGTCCTGCCGGCGGCCGAGATCTGGTTCAGCGCCGGCTCGACCGTCCAGTCGCCGATCCGGATGCCGGGAGAGGGAGGCGATTGCGTGTCCAACGCTTTGAATTATGCGGCGTTCCCGATCCTTCGCCCAAGCTTAGCCGTTTCTTCGGGACTTTTCGGCCCGGGGTCGCCTTGAATGCCCCCTTGCCTCATCGACGAACGGAGGAGAGACATGGGCAAGTGGGCGACGATCTTCAGCGCATTCTTCCTGGGACTTACGACGCAGGCGGCGCTCGGGCACGACGAGCCCCAGAAGGCGGCCGGGCGGCCGCCCGAGCAGCTCGGAAGCGTCCATTTCCCCACCTCATGCGATCCCAAAGTCCAGCCAAGGTTCGAGCGCGGCGTGGCGCTCTTGCACTCGTTCTGGTTTCCGGAAGGCCGCAAGGCGTTCCTCGAGGTGCTCGCGGACGACCCCTCCTGCGCCATCGCCTACTGGGGACTGGGAGTCAACCGGCTGCTCAACCCGTTCGGCGGCCAGCCGGTTGAGAACGTGCTGCTAGAAGGCCAGGCGGCGCTCGAGAAGGGCCTCGCCACCCCGGCGAAGACCCAGCGCGAGCGCGACTACATCGAGGCGATCGCCGCCTTCTACGGCCGCGACCGCGCGCCCTGGCGCGAGCGGGCGCTGCGCTATGAGAAGGCAATGGAAGCGCTCGCGCAGCGCTATCCGGACGACAAGGAGGCGGCGATCTTCTATGCGCTCGCCCTCAACATCGCCGCGGACCTGAACGACAAGACCTACGCGCGCCAGCTGAAGGCCGCGGCGATCCTCGAGCCGATCTTCGCCGCGCAGCCCGACCACCCCGGGGTGGCGCACTACCTCATCCACAGCTACGACTATCCGCCGATCGCGTCCAAGGGCCTGGCGGCGGCGAAAAAGTACGCGGCCATCGCGCCGTCGGCGGCGCACGCGCTGCACATGCCCTCGCACATCTTCACGCGCGTCGGCGCATGGGAGGACTCGATCGATACCAACCGGCGCGCGGAAGAAACGGCGCGCCGCACCAACACGCCGGACGACGCCCTGCACGCGATCGACTACCAGGTCTACGCGGCGCTGCAGCTCGGGCGCGACGCGGAGGCGAGGCGTGCGCTCGTGCGCGGAGAAGCCGACGCTGCACGCTCCGAGCGAAACAACGGTGCCTTCGCGCTCGCCGCCGGGGAAGCACGCTACGCGATGGAACGCAGCGATTGGAAAACGGCGGCGCAGCTTACGCCGCGAACCAGCAAGTGGCCGTATGCCGATGCCATGATCCACTTCGCGCGCGCGGTGGGCGCGGCACGCTCGGGCGATGCCGACGCTGCGCAGAAGGACATCGCGCAGCTCGCGCGGCTGCGGGACGCGCTCGCCGCCGGCAAGGATTCCTACTGGACCGAGCAGGTCGAGATCCAGCGCATCGCGGCGCAGGCCTGGATCGAGCTCGCACAGGGCCGGCGCGAGTCCGCCCTCTCGCTGCTGCGCCAGTCCGCGGACCGGCAGGACGCAAGCGAGAAGGCGACCGTCACTCCGGGGCACCTCGCGCCCTCGCGCGAGCTACTCGGCGAGATGCTGCTCGAGCTGAGTCAGCCCGCGCTGGCGCTGAGAGAGTTTGAAGCCTCCGCGGTCGAAAATCCAAACCGCTTCCGCGGCACCTACGGCGCGGCGCTGGCTGCAGCGCGGGCGGGCGACAGTGCGCGGGCAAAGGTCCATTACACCAAGCTACTCGAGCTAGCCGGCAAAGGTGACGCTCGCCCTGAGCTGCAGCAGGCGCGGACTTGGCTTTCCCAGAAGTAGAACTATTGGGCGAGGAGCCGTTCCAGCACGGTCGGAGCAATCGGCTTGAGAAGATGCGTGTCGAACCCGGCCTGGAGGGCAAGCTCCCGATCGGTGGGCTGTCCGTAGCCGGTCACGGCAATCAGGCGGATCTCGCCGTTCGGCATGCTTGCCCTGATCGCGCGCGCCACGTCGTAGCCGCTCATGCCGGGAAGGCCGACATCGATGAGCGCCACGTCGGGACGTTCCTGCAGGACGCGCTCCACGCCCGAGCGCCCGTCGCTCGCCATCGTGACCTCGTGGCCCCACAGGTCGAGAAGCATGCGCAGCGTTTCGCGGATGTCGGGGTTGTCCTCGACGACCACGATGCGACGGCGGCGGCGCTCGAGGAGCGGCTGCGCGGCCTGCGGGTGAGGTTCTGCCGCGCCGGAAGCGAGCGGAATCTGCACCACGAAACGCGATCCCTTTCCGGGTCCTTCGCTCGCGGCGTGGACCGACCCGCCGTGCAGCTCGGTGAGGCGGCGCACGATGGTCAGCCCCATGCCCAGGCCCCCCGCGCTGCGCTCCAGCGTCGGGTTGACCTGCAGGAACGGATCAAAAAGGTGCTCCGCAGCCTCGGCGTGGAAACCGATGCCCTTGTCTTCGACTGCCACCCGCGCGAATCCCGCTTCCACCGCGGTATGGACGACGATCTCGTCTGGGCGGGTGGTGAACTTGACCGCATTGTTCACCAGGTTGCACACGATCTGCTCCAGGCGCACCGCATCGCCGTCCACCGGCAGCGCGTTGACGCCGAAACGCACGCTCACGTTGTGGCCCCGTTCCTGCGCCGCGTGCAGGCAGGTTTCCACCGCGGACGACACCACGCGGTTGAGGTCGAGGCGCTCCTTCTTCAGCACCACCTTGCCGCGCTCGAGGCGCGCCACGTCCATGAGGTCGTCCACCATGCGCACGACGTGGCCGACCTGGCGCTCGAGGATCTGGATGCTCTTCAGGGCAGCCGGGTCCTCGATCTTCAGCATGCGCATGATGTGCAGCGCGTTGCTCATGGGCGCGAGCGGATTGCGCAGCTCGTGCGCGAGCATGGCGAGGAACTCGTCGCGCAGCCTGACCGCCTGCTCGCGCTGCGCGAGGAGCTCGCCGACTTCGCGCTGGCGGGCCGTTGCGCGCAGGGCCATCTGGACGGCCGAGATCAGGGTGTGCGCATTGATGGGGCGCTCGAGCAGCGTGACGTTGCCCGCGTCTGGAAAAGCGTCGGCTGCGGCCGCGCCGAGAGCGCCGACGTCGCGCGACACGAGGATCAGCGGCAGGTCGCACCATGCTGGCAGGCGTGCGAGCGCCTCTTGCAATGCCGGGACGTCCTCCGCGAGCAGCGCCTCCTCCACCAGGATCAGGCAGCCGATCGTGTCGTCCAGCGCCGACGCGAGCTCGCGCATGCCGGAGTAGGCTCGAGCCTGCACACCGGTCTGCGCGAGCAGCGCGATCGCGAGCTCGGCATCGGCGGCGTTCGGCGACACGACACACGCCAGTGTTTCCTTGGGCGTATTCATGGTTCCAGCAAAACCCTACGCTTGCCGGCTGCCACCTCGCTCGCCGCCCAGATACGAAGGCACGCCGGTCAGCACGCCCTGGAAGTCGGCGAGCGGCGGACCCACCATCACGCCGCCGGAAGTGAGGTTGAGCTCGCGCACCGCGGCCTCGTGCGGGCCGCTGCGCTTCTTGATGATCGAGATGGCCTTGCGGATGTTGCCCAGCGCCTCGAAGAAGCGCGTGATGATGACGCTGTCGGCGAGGTAGCTCACGTCGATCGGCGTGCCCATGGGACCGATCAGCCCGTGTTGGGCGAGCACCATCATCGTCATGACGCCCTGCTGGTTGAGATACGTGAGCAGCTCGTGCAGGTGCAGGTGCAGGAACTCCTCGTGCGGCATGGCGGTGATGTAGCCGTTCAGGCTGTCGAGGACCACGACGCGCACCTTTTCCTGCTCCACCGCAGAGCGGATGCGAAACGCGAGCTCCCCGGGCGAGATCACCGCCGGATCGACCTGCTCGATCTTGAGCTTTCCCGACTCGAGGTGCGGCGCGAGATTGACCTGCATGTCCTCGGCGCGCTGGCACAGGGTCGCCTTGGTCTCGTCGAAGATGTAGTAGTTCACGCGCTCGCCGCGCCCGGCCGCGGCGTGCGCATACATGGTGGAGATGGTCGACTTGCCGCTGCCGGCGGGGCCGATGATCAGGTTGCTCGTGCCGTAATGCAGCCCCTGGCCGAGAAGCGCGTCGAGCTCGGCATTGCCGCTCAAGGCGGCCGTTTTCCGGAAGGGACTGTGGTGCTCCGACGCGACCAGCCGCGCGAAAACGTGCAGGCCGCCCTTCACGATGACGTAGTCGTGGTTGCCCTCGCGGTAGCGCACGCCGCGCAGCTTGGTCACGGCGAGGCTGCGGCGGAAGATGCCGTAGTTGACCGGCGCGGCGTTGAGCGACAGCGCCCCGTGCACGATGCTGTGCACCTGCACGTCGGAGCCTTCGGCGGCCCGGTCGTCGAGCAGCAGCACCGTGCAGCCAAGCTCAGCGAGGCGCTGCTTGAGCCTGAGCACTTCCCGGCGGTAGCGCAGCGGGCTCTGGGCTAGCATGCGCATCTCCGAGAGCGAATCAAGCACCATGCGCGAAGGCTTGCCGCGGTCGATCTCGTCCATGAGCAGCTTGGTGAGCTGAGTGAGCTCCACCTCGGCGGATTGGAACAGCGTCGTGGGACCCTTGCCGCCGATGGCGCGCTCGATCGCCGAGAGCTCGATGATCGAGATGCCCTCGAGGTTCCAGCCGTGCGACGAAGCGACCGCCTCGAGCTCGAGCTTGGTCTCGGACAGCGTCACGTAGAGGCACTTCTCGTCGCGGCGCTTCCCTTCGAGCAGGAACTGCATCGCCAGTGTCGTCTTGCCGACGCCGGGATTGCCCTCCACGAGATAGAGGCAGTTGCGCGGCAGGCCGCCGCCCAGGACGTCGTCGAGGCCGGGCACGCCGGTGCTGAATTTGCTCGAGATGGGATTCATGGCTCGCAGGAAGTCAGGAAAAGCCCTACGTGAGCGCGACGCGCCCGCAGCCGAGTGTACTAAAACAATTATTGCTTCGGAATCTTCGCGGTCTCCACCACCTTGCCCCAGCGCTGCGTCTCGGCGGCGAAGAATTTGCGCAGCTCCTCCGGCGTGCTGGCGCGCGCCTCGACCCCCAGCTCCGAGAGGCGCTTCTGGATGTCGGGAGAAGCGAGCACCTTCGCCACCTCCTGATGCAGGCGGTCGATCACTGCGCGCGGCGTCTTGGCCGGCGCCGCGAGCCCGTTCCACGATGCGACGTCGTAGCCGGCGATGCCGCCCTCGATGGCGGTAGGCACGTCGGGAATCGTGGGAAAGCGCTTCGCGACGGTGATGGCGAGCGGACGCAGGTTCTTGGACTTGATGTGAGAAGTCATCGGCGCAAGAAACTCGAAGATCACGGCGGCGTCGCCGCTCTTCGCCGCGGTCACCACCTCGCCGGTGGCCTTGTACGGGATGATCTGGACGTCGGTCCCGGTGACGGACTTGAAGAGCTCCGCCGCGAGGTGCTGCGTGCTGCCGACGCCGATGGTGCCGACATTCAGCTTGCCCGGATTCTTCTTCGCTTCCGCGACGAAATCCTGCACGTTCCGGAAAGCCGATTTCGAGTCGGTCATGATGACCAGCGGAAAGAAGCCGACGGTGCTGATCATCTCGAAGTCGCGCTCGGGATCGTAGGGCAGCGCCTTGAACAGCGCCTTGCTCACCGCGGTGCCGTTGTTGATGAGGAGCAGCGTGTAGCCGTCGGGCGCCGAGTGCGCCACGTCCTGCCCCGCCACCGCGCCGCCGGCGCTGGGCTTGTTCTCGATCACGATCTGCTGGCCGAGGCCCTTGCTGATCTCCGGCGCCACGCTGCGCGCGGTGATGTCGGCGACGCCGCCGGGACCGAAGGGCACCACGAGGCGAATGGGTTTGGTCGGAAACGATTGGCCGAACGCTAAGGAAGCGAAAGTCAACCCGATCAGGAGGCTCGAAAAGCGTTTCATTCCTTCTCCAGTCATTCGAACAGCTCGTCTACGCTGAAGCGCCGCGGGATCAGCGCCTGCTTGTAGGCGCAGTCGATGGCGACCTCGAGGTTGCGGCGGTTGGCCTCCAGGCCATGCGGCAGCATCGGCGGGTTGCCGGCGGCCTTCTTGCTCTCGACCAGCAGCCGGTACACCTCGTCTGCCATGTCGCGCGAGACGCTCGACTTCACCACCACCAGGTGGTTGAGCTGGATCGCGCCGTGCTTCTCGGCCCAGCGTCTGCCGGCGGCCTCCGGATCGGGAATCAGCGGGCGGATGCTTTCTTCCTTGGGAACAGCGCCCATGATGGCGGCGTCGAGCTCCCCCGCCTGCAGCATCCCCTTGATGTCCTTGCCGGCGGGCGCGCGCTGCACATTGGGCGGATCGCGAAACTCGGCGACGTGCGCCTCCTCGAAGGTGATCCACTGGATGCGCGAGAGGTCGACGCGATGGTCCTCGGCCAGGATGTGACGGATCCAGGCCCCGGTGGTGACCGAGTAGGAGCGCACGCCGACGCGCTTGCCGTGCAGGTCCTCGGGCGCGAGCGTCCCGCGCGCCGCGTTGTACACGAGGAAGGGATGCTGGAACCGCGCCAGCACCACGAAAGGCAACAGGCGGTACGGCTTGCCGTGCGCCTTGGCGATGAGGTGCGTCATGATCGCCATCTCTGAGACGTCGAACTCGAGGTTGCGCACCGTGCGCTTGAAGGCGCTCGCCGGGTTATTTTTCACTTCGTCGGCGAACGCGAACTTGTCGATGTGGGTGCGGAATTGCTTTGTAACGGGGTACTCCCCCATCAGCGTGTTGAGCATGATCTAGAACATCCCGTTGGAATGGGCCGAAGTCGGCGGCACCACCTGGAGCACGTCCCAGTGCTCGACCACCTTGCCGTCGTCGTCCAGCCTGAAGATGTCGATTCCCGCCCACTCCGGGTTCGCGTCCCCCGGCCAGAGCTGCCGGCAGTGCAGCACCACGTCGTCGCCTTCCGCGACGGCGCGTTTGAACTCCACCTTCTTCCCGGGATACTCGCGCGCCATGCGCTCGAAATAGGCGATGAACGGCTCCTTGCCCTCGCCGACGTGCGGGTTGTGCTGCGTGTACCGGGCGCCCGCGAAGCGCTCCATCGCCTCGCGCGGCTTCGACTGGTTGAACATCAGGTCGTAGAACGCCATCGCGTTGCGCTTGTTTCGTTCGAGCCTGTCCTGATTCTGTTCACCCACTATCTTGCACCAGGTACCCGGCGCGTCCTGAGAAACTCTTCCAGCGTCTCCCCGCGGAAGGCGGCCACCATCTCGGGATTGGAAACGCCCTTGGAGCGCGCGAGCTTCTCGAGGCAGAAGAAGCTCGCACCGTAGTCCTGCATCGCCTTCCAGTCCAGGCGCCGCACCATCTGCTTCTCTTCCTCGGTCAATCCCTTCATCGCCTCTTCGGGGCGGTCGAGGAAGAGCTTTCGCTTGTCCTGCCGCGTGAGACCGTGCAGGAACCGGTTCAAGCGCAATCCCCTCGCACTGCGCTCCAGATCGAAGACGTACATCATTCAACCCGGGTCATTCGAAGACGGCCACGGCCATGGCCGTGGTCATCGGCAGATAGTAGTTCTGGTGGATCTTGCGCGCGTTCGGCGCGAGCGCGCCGCGCATGATGAGCCACATGATGATCTCGGCGCCTTCGTTGCCGCCCAGGCGCATGAAATCCTCAATCGACATGCGCGCGAGGCGCTCGGGGTCGCGGTCGATCAGCTCGAGGAACTCGCGGTCCCAGCGCTCGTCGTTGAAGCCGGCGCGATCGCCGATCATCTGGTGCGAGAGACCCCCGGTGCCGACCATCGCCACCTTGAGATCCTCAGGGTAGGACTCGATCGCCTTGCGCAGCGCCTTGCCCAGGGCGAAGCAGCGGCTCGGCTTGGGGAGCGGCTGCTGGATCACGTTCACCACCAGCGGCACCACCCGCCCCGGCCAGTCGGGCTGCGACGGCCACATCATGGTGAGCGGCGAATGCAGCCCGTGGTCGAGCGGCACGTCCTGGAAGATCGAAATGTCGAACTCCGCCTCGACCAGCGAGCGCGCGATGTGGCGCGAGAGCGCGGCATGGCCCTTGAGCGGCGGGATCCGGCGCGGGCCCACGCCTTCGTCGGCGATCGCGTACTCGTCGCTCACGCCGAGAGCGAAGGTCGGATAGTGGTCGAAGAAGAAGCTGGTGGCGTGGTCGTTGAAGCAGAAGAAGAGCACGTCGGGCCGCTTCTCCTCGAGCCAGCGCGCCACGCGCTCGTAGCCCTCGAACAGCGGCTTCCAGTCCGGGTCTTCGCGCTTTCCCTTGTCGAACGCCATGGCGATCGTCGGTACGTGGGAGGTGCCGATGCCGCCGATGATCCTGGCCATGCGGCGAGTTTAAACCAGCGCTCCCTTGCCCTGGCTGATCAGCGCGTCGAGGATCGCACCGCGGTCCTCGGGCACCTTACCGCCGAACTTTTCCTTCAGGCGCGCCTCGCCGGTCCGCTGCTCGCGGGCGACAGTGCCGCGCGTGAGCGCAGGCTCGACGCCGAGGCTCTCCAGCGTCTCGCACACGTCGCGCATCTCTGCGGCGCGCCGCAGCCCGTGCGTGGCCATGCGCTCGAGGTTGTAGTCGGCGAGCTTCGCCCAGTCGATCATCGGGTAGCTCTGCGTGAGCGAGGCGATGATGCGCTCCTCGACGCCGGCGCGGCGCGCCGCCATGAAGCACTCCTGGGTGAGCGCCGCGAGCCCCTTGACCATCACGCTGCGCACCATCTTGATCGCGGCGGCGGCGCCGACGTCGGTTCCGACCTCCTCGAGGTCCATGCCGCAGCGCTTGAGCAGGGGCACGAGCTCCGGCGCGGCCGGTCCGGAGACGAGCACCGGCGTCTTGTGCCGCAACGGGTGCACCGGCGCCATCACCGCCATGCCGATGAAACGGGCGCGGTTGCCGACGATCGCGCCCGCCTCGCGCTTGCGGTTGGGCGAGACGGAGTTCAGCTCGATGTAGAACTGCCCGGCCGAGAGCCCCGGCGCCGCGTGTCTCGCCGCCTCGAGATTGGAAGCGGCCGTGACCGCGGAGAACACGATGTCGGCCCCGCGCACCGCGTCGGCGCTGTCGCGCCCGACACGCACGCCGATGCGTTCGGCGGCCGCGCGCAGGCGCGCTCCGCCCGGTCCGTCGGGAAAAAGAATGTCCCAGGCGGAGATAGCGGTCACGCCTTCGGCGCGAAACCCCGCGGCGAGCGCCTGGCCTGCCTCGCCGAAGCCGATGAATGCGAGCGCTGGATAGTTCATTGCCTGGTCTCCTGGAAGCCGTACAGCCTGGCCGGATTCTCCACCAGGATCTTGCGCTGCAACCCGGGCTCGGGCGCCATGCGCGCGAAGAGGTCGACGAGGTCGCCGTCGTTCGGCATGTGCTTGCCCACGTTGGGATGCGGCCAGTCGGTGCCCCAGAGGATCCGGTCCGGAGCAGCGTCGATCAGCGCGCGAGCGAACGGCAGCGCGTCGTCGAACGGCGGACCCTTCGACGACACCCGCTCCGCGCCGCAGACCTTCACCCAGAAATTCTTCAGTTTCATGAAATTCAGCAGGACCTTGAAGGGCTCCTGCTCGAGCCCGTCGGCGGCCTTCACCCTGCCCATGTGGTCGATCACCATCGGCACCGGGATCGCCTCGAACTTCTTCCTGAACTCGACGAGGTCGCTCGAGTCGAGGTGCAGGATGAGATGCCAGCCCATCTCCTTCAGGCGCGCGACCGTCCGATCGAAGAACGCCATGTCCGGCCGGCCGCCGAGGTGCTGCACGAAATTGAACCGCACGCCGCGGATGCCCCCTTCGTGCATTTCCCGAAACTGCTTTTCGGTATAGGAAGGATCGATGATTGCGGTACCGCGGTACTTCCCACCCGAGCGCGCAATCGCGTCGAGCGTGACGCGCATGTCGGCGCCGTGGCAGCTCGCGTGCACTATCACCGCGCGTTCAATCCCAAGGATCGAATGCAACTTCTGCAAGGACTCGAACGGCGAGTCCGGCGGCCAGTACGGCGCGTCCGGGGCATAAGGAAACTTCGCGGCTGGCCCGAAGACATGGCAATGCGCATCGCAGGCGAGCGGCGGCGGCTTGAAGCTCGGCTTTCGGGTATTCGGGTCGGGTGGAGCGGTGGTTTTCATCGCCGCAATTCTAATGTGCGTCGTAAACTGGATTGGTGCCTGGAACCCACGACCTCGCTCTCTTCATCGTTTCAGGGCTGCTGCTCAACCTGACGCCGGGGCCGGACACGCTCTACATCGTCGGCCGCAGCACGACGCAGGGCTGGCGTGCGGGCGCGGTCGCCGCGCTCGGCATCGGCGCCGGATCTTCGTGCACATCGGCGCGGCCGCGGTCGGGCTTTCCGCTCTCCTCGCGGCTTCGGCGAGCGCGTTCACGCTGGTCAAGCTCGCCGGAGCCGCTTATCTGGTCTACATCGGGATCTCGTTGCTGCGATCCCCCATTGCCCCGGAGGCAATGAGCAAGAATTTGGCGCCCATGTCGCCGGGCACGGTGTTCGTGCAGGGATTCTTCACCAATGTGCTCAACCCGAAGGTGGCGCTCTTCTTCATCGCCTTCCTGCCCCAGTTCGTCGAGCCCGACGCCCCGGGCAAGGCGGCCGCCCTGCTCTTTCTCGGCGCGGTGTTCAACCTCAACGGCACGCTGTGGAACCTCTTCGTCGGCGGCCTCTTGTCGTCCTCGGCGTGAAGCTCGCGCTGAGCAGCGACAGGTAACAGGCCGCCCAGGCGTGCGTCTGGTAATCCCGCGGCCGTTACATTACCGTACGCCCGACACCCACTCGAGGAGGCGCACGCCATGGCGCGGATACCCTACGCCGACGAAAACCGGAACGAGGAAGTCAAGGCGCTTGCCGCGAGGATCCGCAAGGAACGCGGCAAGCTGGCGAACCTCTATCTCATGCTGCTCAACAGCCCGCCGGTCGCGAACGGCTGGCTGACCTTTCTGACGGCGGTGCGTCAGCAGTGCAAGTTGCCGGGGCGGTATCGCGAGCTCTCCATCCTGCGCATAGCGATCATCAACGGCGCGGACTATGAATACCAGGCCCACGTCCCGTTCGCCCTGAAGGAAGGCGTGAGCCAAGAGAAGATCGATTCGCTGCGCGATTGGGAGGGCTCGAAGGCCTTCGACGCGGCCGATCGGGCGGTGCTCGCCTACACCGACTCGATGACCAAGGTGATCCACGTGCCGGCCCCGGTGTTCGACGCGCTCAGGCCGCACTTCGACGCGCGCGAGCTGGTCGAGCTGACGGCGACGGTCGGCGCCTACAATCTGGTCTCGCGCTTTCTCGAGGCGGTGCAAATCGATCACGAGATCCGATAGGAGCGGGCATGGCACTCACACCGATCCGGCGAGTGGTCACCGGAACCGACGAGGGCGGCAGGTCCATGGTGATCTGGGACGGCCCTGCGCCCGGGACGCACGAGAGTAAATTCGCCGGCAGAGGGCATACGGACTTCTGGGTGTGGCGTGAGACGCCGCCGCCGCTCGACGGAGCGCAGGATGCGGGCACGTGGAATGACGAATTTCCCGGGCCGGTCGGCGGCGGGCATCTGCGCGTCGTGCACTGGCTTGCCAGGACGGAGCAATCGCCGCCGAACGACCCGTACAAGGCGCCCGAGCAGCATGGCCGCACCTGGGACCGCGGCGGGGGCAACCAGTACAACCGCTCCTACATGCACAAGACCAAGTCGGTGGACTACGGGATCCTCCTTTCCGGCGAGCGTGTGATGGAGCTCGACGACTGCAAGCTCGTCCTCAAGCCCGGCGATGTCGTGGTGGATGTCGGCGCGTGGCATCTCTGGGACAGCTCGCGCACCGGCTGCATGATGGCCTTCGACATGTTCGACGCCGATTTCCCCGACGGGCCGGCGGGCACGGCGCAAGGCAACGACCCGGTGATGCAGCCCAAGCCGGATCAGAAGCTCCCGCCGGGCGTAAAGCCCGCGCGGCGCGTCGTGGCGATCGACCGCGAGCCCGGCCGCTCGAGCCTCGTGAGCGATGCCCCGTCGCCCGACGTGCGCGTCGACCCCGCCCGGCCCGGTTTCGCCATGCAGCGGATGTGGGTCGTCGACCGCGCGCCGGCGAGGCTGGTTTTGGAGACTCTGCACCTGCCGCACACGCTCATGCCGCCGGCTGCCGGATCGGTGCTCAACATCTTCACCTTCCCGCCGGACGAGGCGTGGAAGGGAAAGGCGGGCGTCGCCGAAGTCGAGGCGTACTTCAAATCGGTGGGCGCGCCCGGCGCGTCGTCCTGGTCGCCGAAGGCGCCGCATCCCTACATGCAGAAAACGCGGACGCTCGACTTCTGCATCGTGCTGGAAGGCGAGATCGCGCTGGTGCTGGACACGCAGGAGGTGCCGCTCAAGGCGGGCGAGTTCGTCATCCAGAGGGGCACCAACCACGCCTGGAGCAACCGCTCCGGCAAGCCGGCTGTCGTCGCGATCGCTTCACACGGCGCTCGGTAAAGCGGGCTGGACCAGGAGGAATAGATGAAGACCTTGATCGCGATCCTGGTGTGTCTCGCGAGCGCGACCAGCTGGGCCCAGGGCTACCCGTCGAAGCCCATCCGCTGCATCGTTCCGAGCTCCCCAGGCGGCGGCGCCGATACGACCGCCCGGCTCGTCGCAGCCGCGCTGCCTGCCGTGCTCGGCGAGCAGGTGGTCGTCGAGAACCGTGCCGGCGCGAGCGGCAATATCGGCACCGCGGCGGCGGCGAAGTCGCCCCCCGACGGCTACACCTGGCTCTTGATCAACAACGCGCAGGCTGCGAATGCAACCCTGCAGAAGGACCCCGGCTTCGATCTGCTGCGCGACTTCGCGCCGGTTACGCAGGTGGACTCCTCGCCGCATATCGTCCTGGTCCATCCTTCCGTGCCGGTCACCTCGATCCAGGAGCTCGTGGCGCTCGCGAAATCCAGGCCGCTGGACTATGCCTCCGCCGGTACCGGCACCGTGACGTTCCTCGCCGCGGAGCTCTTCAACGCCCAGGCCGGCATCCGCTTGAGGCAGGTTCCCTACAAGGGTGGCGGCGAGTCTCTTCTCTCCATCGTCCGCGGCGAAACGTCGGTGTATTTCTCGCCGCTGAGCGTCGCGCTGGGCCATGTGCGCGCCAACCGCGTGCGCGCGCTCGCCGTAACGTCGAAAGCGAGGCTGCCCTCTCTTCCCGAAATTCCAACCGTCGCCGAGTCGGGCTATCCGGACTACGAATTCAATCTCTGGAACGGCTTCCTGGTGCCGGCCAATACGCCGAAGGACGTGATCGCGGCGATCCACCGCGCGGTCGTCAACGCCTTGAATAGCCCCGAAGTGAAGAAGCGTTTTCTCGAGTTGGGCACCTCGCCGGTGGGCAACCAGCCGGAGGAGTTCGGCGCGTTGATCAAGAGCGAGGTGGAAAGCACCGCGGAGCTCGTGAAGAAGCTCAAGCTGAGCGACAAGTAAATCTTCCAGAAAGGATGCCATGAACGCTTTACGGCTCTTCGCAGTGGCGGCGGTCTCTTGCTGCAGCGCTGCGTTCGCTCAGAACTTCCCAACAAAGCCGGTCACGGTCGTCGTGCCATTCTCGGCGGGCGGGCCGACCGACACGATCGCGAGGATCATGGCCGAGCGGATGACGAAGAGCCTCGGGCAGACAGTGCTGGTGGAGGACATCACCGGGGCGGGCGGCAATATCGGCGTCGGCCGCGTGGTCCGGGCGGCGCCCGACGGTTACATGGTGAGCATCGGCCACATCGGCCCGCACGTGATCAACGGCGCGATGTACAAGCTGGACTACGACCTGCTGAAGGACCTGGCGCCCGTCGGCATGTTCGTGACGAACCCGCAGGTCCTCGTCTCGAAAAACGCCCTGCCTTCGAAGGACCTGAAGTCGCTGATCGAATATGCGAAGAAGACCCCGATCGCCATCGCCACCGGCGGTGCCGGGACGCCCTCGCACATCAGCGGCGTGTACTTCCAGAACCTCACCGGCGGCGCGGCGCAGATCGTCCATTACCGCGGCGGCGCGCCCGCCTCGGCCGACGTCATGGCGGGCCACGTCGACCTGTTCTTCGACCAGGCGGCGAACGCGCTGCCGCAGATTCGCACGAACAAGGTCCGCGCGTATGCGGTCACTCAGACCACGCGACTATCCGTCGCGCCCGATATCCCGACGGTCGACGAAGCCGGCATGCCGGGGTATTACATGGCGGTCTGGCACGGACTCTGGGTGCCAGGGCGTACGCCGCCCGCGGTCATCGCGAAGCTCAACTCGGCGATGGTAGAGGCCGCGGCCGACAACGGCGTGCGCAAACGCCTGGCGGACATCGGGCAGGAAATGCTGCCGAGGGACAAGCAGACGCCGGAGGCGCTCGCCGCGCACCAGAAGGCGGAGATCGAAAAGTGGTGGCCGATCATCAAGTCGGCCGGGATCAAGGCCGACTGAGCACGCGCTACCGTTTGATCGCAGCGTTCACGCGAGGCATGACCTCGGTCGCCATCAGCTCCATCGAGCGCTGGCCGAGCTTGCGGTCCACCCAGTCCATGCCGGCGTAGACGAGCTCGCCGAAGTCGCCGACCTGCTCGCGCAACGCGAGGAGCTGATCGACCACCTTGTTGACCGTGCCGTAGATGCAGAGGCGATCGAGCACGAACTCGTACGTGATCTCCTGGTCGGGCTGGTCGAGGCGCTCCTTGAACACCGCGTGGCGCCCGGCCTTCGTCAGCTTGGTCTGGAGCTGCCGGTAGTAGAAGCGGTAGGGGCTGTTGGCGTCGTGCCGGCCGTAGGCGGCGGCAACCTTGTCGTCGTCGGCGACGAACACGGTGCGCGCGACCCGCCACTCCGATGAATCGGGCGTTTTTCCGGCCTTCTTCTTTCCCTCGGCGTAATTGGCCCAATGGGTCTTCAGCCAGTGCGGCAGCAGGAAGTTGGCCGAAAGCGGGTGGAAGTCCCGCTCGCCCATCGCCACCACGCCTTTCGAGAAGGGCGCCACCACGGTGCCGACGATCTCGGGACGCGGCTTCTGATAGGGCTTGGGCATCACGCCGACGCCGAAGTCGAGGTCCATGGTCTTGCGCGTGGTGACCTTGAAGCGGTTGCCGGGAAACTCGATGTCGTAGGGCGCGTTGCGCTCCCAGATCGCGAGGATCACGTCGATCGCCTCGGCGAACATCTTGTTGCGGTCCTCCTCCAGGATGCCGATCGCCTCGGCGTCGGAGACCAGCGCGCCGGGGCTCACGCCGAGAATGAAGCGTCCCTCGCAGAGGTGATCGAACATCGCAGCGTTCGCCGCCACGATCACGGGATGGATCTGCGACAGGTTGCAGGTGCCGCTCGCGAGCTTGATGCTCTTCGTCGAATGGATCAGCGTGGCGAGGAAAAGGAGCGAGTTGGTGATGTTCTCGGCCTGGTCGGTGAGGTGCTCGCCGATGAAGACGTCGTGGTAACCGAGCTTGTCGGCGAGGATCACCGCGTCGCGGTCTTCCTTCAGCGTCTCGGTGTTGTTCCGGTGCAGCGGGTGCACCGGCATCATGAACATTCCCAGCTTCATGTTTTCTCCTTGACCTCGAGCAACACGCCTACTCCATCGCTCTTACGATGCGCTCCGGCGTGAGGGGAAGATCGCGCACACGCACCCCGAGCGCGTCGTGCAGGGCGTTGGCGATAGCCGCCGCGGTCGGGCCCTGCGCCGCCTCACCCGCTCCCAAGGAAGGAAATTCAGTGGGGAGGAGGCGGACGTCGACCGCGGGCACCTCGGAGAAGCGCAGGATCGGATAGTCCTCCCAGGACACCGCGCCCGTGCGCCCCTCCTCCTTCAGCGTCCAGCTCGTCGCCTGGATCGCGCCGCCCTCGAGCTGGTTCGCCACGCCGTCCGGATTGATGGCGAGCCCGACGTCGGCGGCGACGACAAGCCGCTTTACGCGCAGCGCTTCGCCCGCCTCGACCTCGGCGAGCACTGCGCAGTAGGCCCCGATGTTCTTGTAGCGGGCGAAGCCAATGCCATGGCCCTGGTTTTCTTTCCCATCAAAGGATTTCCAGGGAACCTGCAAGGCTTCGAGGACCGCGCGCGCGCGGGGGTCCTTGAGATGCTTCAGCCTGAACCCGACCGGATCGGCGCCGGCCTCGGCGGCGAGCTCGTCCATGAACGACTCGATGGCGAAGACGTTGCCGTAGGCGCCGAGAGCGCGCAGCGAAGAGGCGCGCCGCGGCGTCTCGCGCACGTAGTTCTTCACCACCTGGAGATCGGGGAAATCGTAGAGCGGGATGGCGTTGCGGCCCGCGCCCTCGGGCGGCAGCGCGGGATCGATCGCCGGCGCGAAGTCGAACGCTTTCTCGAGGTGACGCGCCGCGATCAGCGACGGCTTGGCCGAGCGGCCGGGACGGTTGGTGTGGCCGTTGCTCCAGAGCTCGTGCTTCCAGGACACGATGCTGCCGGACGCGTCCAGCCTCGCCTCGAGGTCGAGCGCCATCGCCGGGCCGTAGGGCTCCCAGGCGAACTCGTCCTCGCGCATCCATTGCAGCTTGACCGGCCGCCCGTTCGCCGCACGCGCAAGCAGCGCCGCGTCGAGGGCTACGTCGTCGGCGCCGTTATGCCCGTAGCAGCCCGCACCCTCAGCATGGTTCACGGTAATACTGTCCAAAGGAAGACCAAGAACCACGGAGAGTTCGTGCCTCAGGCCGAAGATCCCCTGGCTGTGCGTCCAGACCTCGAGCTTGCCGTCCTGCAGCCGGGCGATCGCGCACGAGGGCCCGATCGAGGCGTGGGCGATGAACGGCTTCGAATAGGACGCTCCGATGCTCTTGCCTGGCGGGGGACTCCCCTGGATTTCCTTGAGGATCGTCCGCGTGGTCACGTTCTCGCGCAGCCAGCCGTGGAAGTCCTGCGGCACGGGCGTTTCCTTCCACACGGCGTTCGCCCGGAGCTTCGCCGCGGCAGCGATGGCGAGCTCTTCCCGTTCGGCCAGCACGCCGACGAAGCTCCCGTCCCGCACAAGATTCACTTCTTTCAAACCCAGTTCTGGTAACGACATCAGCATCGAAAACGGCCGAGAAGGCCGCACGATGCGCGCGAAGAGCATTCCCGGCAGCGTCATGTCCTGCACGTACGCGGGCTTGCCCGCCACCTTGGCCGGAAGGTCGATGCGCGGCGCGCTCTTGCCGACGACCTTCGTCGGTCCCGAAGGCTTCACGCCCGCGCCCGCGGGTGGGACTTCGCCCGCCTCGGCCGCGCATTCCCAATAGGTGACGCTGCCGCCGTTCTTCGCCGTGATGGTGCCGTCGTCGACGGCGAGCTCGCCGACCGGAGCACCGAGCAGCTCCGCGGCATGCGCGAGGAGCGAGGCGCGCGCCTGGACGCAGGCCTCGCGGATTCCCTTGCCGCCGTCCTGGATCGACATGCTGCCCGAGGTATAGCCCTCGTCCGGACTGTGAGCGGTGCTCGGCGGCACGATGCGCACGCGCTCGAACGCGACGTCGAGCTCTTCCGCCGCGATCTGCGCCAGCGCCGTGTTGATGCCCTGCCCGAGCTCCACCTTGCCGCTCGCGATCCACACCGTGCGGTCGCGTTCGAACCGGATCCTCGGATTCTTCACGCCTGCGTCTCCTTCGCGGCGCGAAGCACCGCGCGTACCACGCGGTTGTGCGCGCCGCAGCGGCACAGGTTTCGATCAAGCGCCTGCCGCACCTGGGTTTCCGAGGGATTGTGATTACTGGAGAGCAAAGCGGCGGCCGCTACCGCGATGCCGCTGATGCAGTAGCCGCACTGCGCCGCCTGCTCGGCGAGCAGCGCCTTCTGTACCGGATGGAGCTCGCCGCCCTTGGCGAGGCCTTCCACCGTCGTTACGGATTTGTTTTCAACGCTCCACAGCGGCGTGTCGCACGACGGCACTGCCTTGCCCTCGACGATCACGAAGCACGCGCCGCACTGACCCGTGCCGCAGCCGAAGCGGCTGCCGACGAGACCGAGGTCGTTGCGCAGCACGTAGAGGAGCGGCGTGTCCGGCCCGGCCGACACGCTGCGTCGCTGCCCGTTGACTTCCAGTTCCGTCATGCCAGCACCATGTGGATCAGCGCGAGCCGCTTTTGCGCCTGCTGCAGCCCGCGCTCGAGGGCCGCGGCCACGTCGCGCGGCGAGCTCACCTTCTCGCCGTAGCCGCCGTAAGCTTCGGCGAGCTTCGCATATTCCGGCCGCGGCGTGATGGCCGTGCCTGTGAACCTGCCGGTCTGGACCGCCGCGCCCTGCGGGTAGTAGGTCAGGACGTCGGTCTTCTGCGAGAGATACCCGGCGTTGTCGAACAGCACCACCATGATGGGCAGCCCGAGCTCCTGGCTCGCGCCGAAGCACGCCACGACCGGGTTGTAGTGAAAGGCGCCGTCGCCGATGGTGGCGATCACCGGGCGCGCGGGCTGCGCGTGCTTCACGCCGAGCGCGAGCGAGAGGCCCATCCCAAGGCCGCCGAAGCTCGCCTCGTAGAATCCGCCGGGCGCGAGCCTGGTCAGCCGCTGCACCAGCTCGAGCCGGTGGGTGATGGTCTCGTCCACCACGACCGCGTCTTTGGAGATCGTCGCATTCAATTTCTCGGCGATCCAGGCGTTGTTCATCCCTTCTGTTGCCTGTGGAAGGCCTGGGCGACGGAAAATCGGGCTCTGACCCCGATTTCCCGAACCCCGATTTCCCAAACGTGCGCAAAGCCCCTCGAGCGTCGTACGGAGCTCGCCGGGGACCACCATGTCGGCGCGCACGCCCCAGTAGGGCAGGTTCGAGCGCAGCGGGTCCTCGCCGAGGACGAACACCTTCGTGCCGGGCTTGGGCAGCGATGAAGGCGGGTGCCACGGCATGACGCACTCGGCGAGCAGCACGGCATCGGCTTCATCGACCAGCGACTTCATATTCTCCACGGCGAGGCCCGCATAGAGCGGGTGGTCGCGCGGAAAGTTGACGTAGTACGGCTGCCACGCTTCGGCCACCGGCGCGCCGAGCGCCTCGGCGAGTGCGACCAGCGCGCTCACCGTCGCCGGGTCGCGCCCGGCTTCCTCGGTGATGATCAGCGGGCGCTTCGACTCGCTGAGTTGCCTCGCGAGCGCGTCGAGCGCCGACGGATCCGCCGCGGGCGGCGACGGCAGCGCCGATGCCGGCGGCAGTGGCTGTGAAATCGTCTCCATCAGGTATTCGATCGGCACCGAAAGGAACACCGGCCCGCGTGGTGCGTCCACCGCGAGCTGGCAGGCGCGCTGGACCGTCTGCGCGAGGAGCAGGCTGGAATTGAGGCCGAGGCTCCATTTCACGCTCGCCTCGGCGAGGCGCGCTGGCCCGCCAAGGTCGGTCAGGAGGCGCAGCCATTGCCTGCCGATCTTGAAGCAGGCCGATTCGGAGAAGGTCGCGGATTCTCCTGCCATCACCACCATCGGCACGCGCTCGTGTCTTGCGATGCGCAGCGCCATCGTCGCGTGCAGCGTGCCGACCGTCGTGTGCAGCACCACCGCGGGGAGCTTGCCGGTCGCCTTGGCGTAGCCGCTCGCCATCGCGACCGCCGTCTCCTCGTGACGCACGGAGACGTACTCGGGGAACTCTCCCGGCGCATGCGGCCGCGCAAGCGCTTCCCACAGCGGCGCCCAGTCCGAGCCCGGCGAGGCGAAGATGCGCTCCACGCCCATGGCGCCGAGCGCCCGGAGGATCGCCTCGGCGCCGATCATTGTCCGGTCATTTGATCCCGAGCTCGGGGATGAGCTTGGCGTAGCGCTCGTACTCGCTCTTCACGTACACCGCGAACTCGGCGGGGGTCATCGGATCGGCGAGCTCCACCGCGAGCGCCTTGAACCGCTCGCGCACCTGCGGTTCCTGCATCAGGCGAATGACCTCGCGGTTCAGGCGCTCGATCGCCTCGCGCGGCGCGCCCGCGGTGGCGTAGAAGGCGAAGTGCGGACCGCCGTCGACGCCGCGGATACCGTTCTCCTCCAGCGTCGGCACGTCGGGAAAATCCGGGTGCCGGGTCGGCCCCGCCACCACGATCATGCGCAGCTTGCCGGCCTTCGCCTGGGCGATACCCACGCCGGGATCGAACGTGAGGTCGATCACACCCCCAAGGAGGTCCTTGAGCGCAGGGCCCGCTCCTTTGTAGGGGATGTGGTTCATCTTCACCTTCGCCTCGCGATTGAACACTTCGGTCGCGATGTGCGGCGAGGTGCCGTTGCCCGGCGTGCCGTAGTTGAGCTTGCCCGGGTTGGCACGCGCGTAGGCGAGGAACTCCTTGAAGTTCGTGACCGGGACGTTCGGATGCGTGAGCACGTAAAGCGAAACGCGGCCCGTGGGAACGACCGGCGCGAGGACCTTGGTCGGATCGAGATCCGGGCGGTTCACGATGTGCGGCGCGATCATCATGCTCGAGCCGGGCGAATAGAGCATGCTGTAGCCGTCCGGGTCGGCGCGGCCCACCGCCTCGAAGCCGATGTAGCCGTCGCCGCCGGCGCGGTTCTCGATCACGAACGGCTGCCCGAGCGTCTCCGTGAGGCGCGCGCCGAGCACTCGCGCGGTCACGTCGGCGACACCGCCTGGTGCGACGTTGACAATCACCCGCACCGGCCTGGTCGGCCACGACTGGCCCCACAGAGAAGTGGCAAAGACGAGCCCCACGAGGGCGAGAAAGCTCTTCATAGAAACCCCTAGTCCACCTTGATGTTGGCGTCCTTGATGACCTTGCCCCACTTCTGGATCTCGGAGCGCACGTAGGCCGCGAACTCCTCGGGGCGCTCGCCGCCGGTCTGCGACCCCATGGTCACGGCGTCGTCCTGCATTTCCTTCGTGCGCAGCACGCGCGCGATCTCATGCTGCAGGCGATCGACGATCGCTCGCGGCGTGCCGGCCGGCACGAAAATGCCGTTCCAGCCGATACCCTCGACCGCAGGAAAGCCGGCCTCGGCCATGGTCGGGATGTCCGGAATGATGCTCACGCGCTCCGGCCCGGCGACGGCGAGGCCGCGCAGCTTCCCGGAGCGGAGATGGTCGCGGATCACCACCGAGGCGAGAAACGCGGTGCTGACGTGACCGCCGGTGAGGTCGGGCAGCTCGGCGCCGATCGCCTTGTACGGCACTTCGCGCACCTGGATCGCGGTGGTCGACTTCAGGAGCTCGCCCACCATCTGCGTGATCGCGCCCGTGCCGCCCGACGCGTAAGTGAGCTGGTTCGGCTTCGACTTGGCGAGCGCCACGTACTCCTTGACCGAATTCGCCGGCACCGAGGGATGCACCACCATCACCAGCGGCGTGGAGATGAGCCGCGTCACGGCGACGAGCTTCTCGTTCAGGATGCAGCACGCGTCGGGCGTGACGAGATCGTTGAGCGCGTTGTTGATCACGCCCTGGAACAGGGTGTAGCCGTCGGGAGCCGAACGCGCCACTTCGCGCGCCCCGATCATGCTGTTTGCCCCGGGCCGGTTCTCGACGATCACCGGCTGGGCGAGCGACTCGGAGAGCTTGGGCGCGATGCGCCGGGCGAAGACGTCGACCGCGCTTCCGGGGCCGGTCGGCACGATCCAGCGCAGCGGTTTCGACGGATACGGCTGCGCCGACAACGCTCCGCAAACAAGTAGCCCTGCCAGCGCGGCGAGCGTCTTCATGGGCGCTAGATCTGCCGCTTGAGGAAGTCGCCGACTTCCTTGTTGAAGCCCGCCGGGTTCTGGATGTTGGCAATGTGCGCCGCCTTCGGCACCGAGCGGTGCTGCGCGCGGGGCACTTTCTTCGCGAGCTCGGCCATGAGCGCGGGCGGGCCGCCCACCTTGTCTTCCGCGCCGGACAGGTAGAGCGTCGGCGCCTTGATCTGCGGCAGCTTGTCCTCGAGGTTGAGGCCGAGGAACGCCGCGGTGACGCCGAGGTAGCCGAGCGTGGTGGTGGCGCGGATCATGTTGCGCACGTCCTGCAGGACCTTGGGATTCGCCGCCTTGAACTCGTCGGAGAACCAGCGCTGCGCGGTCGGCTCCACGATGACTTCCACGCCTTCGTTCGCGACTGCCTCGCGCAGCTTGTGCCACATCTCCGCGAACTCGGGAACCATCTTCGCACGGCAGCAGCACGGCATGAGCGTGTTGACGCGCTGCGGGTGCTCGATCGCAAACGCCTGGACGATTGCGCCACCCAGGCCAAGGCCGACGAGATGGGTCTTTTCGATGTTGAGCTCGATCAGCAGCCCGGCGAGGTCGCGCACCAGGAGCTCCATGCTGTAGTCGCCCTCGGTTGCCAGGGTATCGCCGTGGCCGCGCAGGTCGTAGCGCAGCGTGCGGTAGTCCTTGCCGAGCGCTTCGACCTGCGTGTCCCACATGGTGAGGTCGTTGGCGATGCCGGTGACGAAAGTGATATAGGGGGCGCCCTCTTTCCCTTCGAAGCGGTACTCGATCTTGATGCCGTTGGTGTCGACCTGCGGCATGCGACCTCCCTCGCGCTATTCCGGTGTCACTCCGGCGAGGCGCACCTGCTCGGCGTAGGCGCGCAGCTCGGCCGAGACGAACTTCTTGAACTCGGCGGGCGTATCGGCCACCGGCTCCACCCCGAGGCTGGCGAGCTTCTCGCGCACGCCGGGGTTCTGCATCGCGGTGCGCACTTCGCGATACAGCTTCTCAACGATGTCCATCGGCGTATTGGCGGGCGCGAACATCGCGAACCAGCCGCCGTCGTGCCTGTACTGCGGCACTCCGGCCTCGGCAGTGGTCGGCACCTCCGGTGCCGAGGGATGGCGCTTCGCTCCGGTGTACGCGAGCACCTTCACTCGGCCGTTCTTGTAGTGCGGCATGATCGGCGCCGGCGACGTGAACATGACCTGCACTTCGCCGGCGACGAGCGCCGCGGCGGCAGGACCGCCGCCCTTGTATGGAATGTGCGTCATGTGCGTGCCGGTCTGGCTCTTGAACACCTCCATCGCGAGGTGCCAGGTGTTGCCCACTCCCGGCGTGCTGTAGGCGAACTTGGAGTCGGGCTTGCGCGCGAGCGCGATGAATTCCTGCAGGTTCTTCGCCGGCACCGAAGGGTGCACCGCGAAGAAGAGTCCGCCGTTGCTCACGAGATTCGTGACCGGGGTGAAGTCCTTCTCCGTGTCGTAGGGCAGGCTCTTGTGGACGAACGGGTTGATCACGAATCCCGAGGAATACACCATGAGGGTGTAGCCGTCTGGCGGCGCCTTGGCGACCACGTCGGCACCGAGGATGCCGTTCGCGCCGGGGCGGTTCTCGACCACGAAGGGCTGGCCGAGCTGGGCCTGGAGCTGCGCCGCGACCACGCGCGCGACGATGTCGGGTCCGCCGGTCGCCGCCGGCACCACCACGCGCACCGGGCGGTTCGGATAGTTCTGCGCCCACGCCGCAGTCAGAAGGCAGAGAAGCGGCGACACGACCGCGAATGCCAGGAACCTTCTCATCATGCAGCTTCCTCCTCAGGAAATCATTGCCGCCACCGTCGGCCACGGGTCGGGCTGCTCGTGCAGCTTCTTGAACGGTGCATGATCCTCGGGCGTCATCCGGTCGAGGATCTCCTTCTTCACCGAAGGCCGGGCCAGTACGCGTTTGTACCATGCCGCGACTCCGGAATGCTTGTCCCAGAGCCGGTCCATGCGCAGGAGCTCCAGACGTAGCACGTACGGCACGGCCGCGATGTCGGCCAGCGAGAACTCTGGACCGGCGAGCCAGCCGCCGCCGGCCGCGTCGATCAGCTTGAGGAGCTTCTCATGGTGCTCGAGCGCCTCGCTCGCGAACTTCGATTCCAGGCCGTGCAGCACCACGTCGCGCTTGTATTCGGTGCGCTTCTTGAGCGGTGACTTGGCAAGCCTCTGGTCGATCTGCTCGCCGGTCAGGCCCGCGAACCACGGCCTGAACGCGGTGGCGAACGTCAGGATGGTGCAAGAGTTGTGCACATACTCGTCGATCAGCTTGTTCACCATCCGCACCTGCACCCGCGCGAGCGGATCGCGCGGCATGAGTGCCGGGCTCGAAAACACTTCGTCTAGGTAGTAGAGAATCACCGAGGACTCGATCACCGTCCGGCCGTCATGGACGAGCGTCGGCACCACGCCGTTCGGGTTGAGCTTCATGTACGCCGGGTCGAACTGGTCGCCGCGCAGCGTCATCAGGTGGCTCTTGTACTCGAGACCCTTTTCCGCCAGCGCCACGCGCACCTTCTGCGCGCAGACCGAGTTCACGCTGTGGTAGAGCTCGAGGCTCATTTCGCGGCTTGAATGGCCTGCCACACCCGGTGCGGCGTCGCCGGCATGTCGAGGTGCTGCACGCCGAGAGGCCTGAGCGCATCGAGGACGGCGTTCATCACCGCCGGCGGCGCGCCGACGCAGCCCGCCTCGCCGACGCCCTTCACGCCGATCGGATTGGTCTTCGCCGGAACGTCGATGAAGTCGAGCTCGTAGTGCGACGGCAGATCGGAGGCGCGCGGCATCGCGTAGTCCATGAAGCTTGCCGAAAGCAGCTGTCCGGACTCGCGGTCGAAGGCCACGTTCTCCATCAGCGCCTGGCCGATGCCCTGCGCGAGCGCGCCCTCGATCTGGCCGTGGCAGATCATCGGATTGATCACGCGCCCGACATCGTCCACGACCGCATAGCGCTCGACGAAGATCTCGCCCGTTTCCGGATCGATTTCCACTTCGCAGGCGTGGCAGCCGTTGGGAAAAGTCGGCGGCACGCTGGACGAGCCGCTCGCGTCGAGGCCGGTGCCGAATTTCGTGGTCGGGCCCGCGGGGCGGAAGAACGCCTTGGCGACGTCGGTCATCGGGATGGCGCGGTCGGTGCCCACGACGGCGAACCTGCCGGCCTGGAACTCGATGTCCTTCGACGAGGCCTCGAGAAGGTGCGCCGCCATCAGCTTGCCCTTCTCGATGATCGCGTCGGCGGCACCCTTCAAGGCCGAGCTGCCGAGCATGGCGCTGCGCGAGGCGTAGGTACCGCGGCCGAACGAGACCGCGTCGGTGTCGCCCTGGACCAGGCGGATGTTCTCGAACGGCACGCCGAGCCAGTCCGAGGCGAGCTGCGCGTACGTCGTGGCGTGCCCCTGGCCGTGCGAATGCGTGCCGGCGACGATGGTGACCATGCCGCTTGGATCGAAGCGCAGCTCCATGCGCTCGTTGAAGACTCCTGAGTCCTCGAGGTAATAGATGAGGGCTTTTCCCCTTAGCCTTCCCCGGGCTTCGCTTCGCCGCTTTCGCTCTGAAAAGCCATTCCAGTCAGAAATCTCGATGCAGCGGTCGGTGAGCTTCGCGAACTCGCCGGAATCGTAGGTCCAGCCCGCCGCGGCGCCGACGGTCCAGCCCGCGGTGGTGTTGTAAGGCATGGCGCTCGGCGGGATGAAGTTGCGCCGGCGCAGCTCCACCGGATCGAGGTCGAGCTTGCGCGCGGCTTCGTCCATTAGGCGCTCGATCACGTAGGAGGCCTCCGGGCGGCCGGCGCCGCGGTACGGCCCGAGCGGCGTAGTGTGCGTAAAGGTCGCCTTGCTCGCCACGAGCATCGCGGGCACGACGTAGACGTTCGGGATGTTGCGCAGCGCGCAGAGCACCGGGACCACGCCCGCGTTGGTGACGTACGCGCCGACCGCGTGGAGCGCCTGCGCCCGCACCGCAAGGATTTTGCCGTTCTCGTCGAGCGCCATCTCGGCGCTGATGAGCTGGTCGCGACCATGGTTGTCGCCGAGCAGCGATTCGGTTCGCGTCGCGACCCATTTCACCGGGCGGCCGAGCTTGCGCGACGCCCACAGCACCAGGCCGTCCTCGGGATAGGTGTCGCCCTTCATGCCGAAGCCGCCGCCGACATCGGGCGAGATCACGCGCAGCTTCGTTTCGGGAATCTTGAAGATGGCGCCAGCCAGGATCGAGCGCGCGCCGTGCGGATTTTGCGAGCCGGTGTAGAGGGTAAAAGATTCGTTTGAAAAATCGCCCAGCGCCGCGCGAGGCTCCATGGCGTTCGCGCTGATGCGGTTGTTATAGAGCCGAACCGATACCGTGTGTCTCGCCTTGGCGAAGGCCGCCTCGGTCGTCTCCTTGTTCCCCATCATGAGCGGGAACGCGAGGTTGCCGGCCGCGTTGTCGTCCCAGACCTTGGGCGCGCCTTCGCGAGCGGCGTCCTCGACGCTGACCGCTGCGGGCAGGGGCTCGTAGTCGACCTCGACGCGCTCGGCGGCGATGCGCGCCTCCTCCGGCGTACGGGCGACGACGAAGGCGACGCGGTCGCCGACGTAGCGCACCTTCGCCGGCTCCAGCAGCGGCCTGAAGGTGCGGTAGCCCTTCGGCCCGCCCATGTCCTCGGGCATGAAAAGCGGCGGGATGCCGCCCAGGCCGTCTGCCTTTGCATCCTGACCCGTCAAGACGAGCTCCACGCCGGGGGATTCGATTGCGGGCTGGACATTGATGCCGCGGATGCGCGCATGCGCGTGCGGCGACATGACGACCGCCCCGTGCAGCATGTGCGGAAGCTCGATGTCGTCGACGTAGCGCGAGCGGCCGGTGAGGAAGCGCTGGTCCTCGACCCTGCGTACGGGCTGGCCTATTCCATAACGGTTCATCGAGGCGGTCATCTGCTAGGATTTCAAGGTGAAGATGTCCGTCCGATCTTAAGCAGGCTTTACCTTGCCGTCCAGAAAAGCCGGGCTCGTCACCGGCGGCGCCACCGGCATCGGCCGCAGCGCCGTGCTCGCGCTGGCGCGCGCGGGCTTCGATGTTGCCGTCAACTACAGCTCGAGCGAAACCGCGGCGCGCGAAACGGTCGCCGAAGCAGAGAAACTCGGCGCGCGCACGCTTCTTGTGCGCTGCGATGTCAGCGACGAGAAAGCCGTCCGCGCAATGTTGCGCGCGGTAGGGGAGAAATTTCAAAGGCTCGACGTGCTGGTCAACAACGCCGGCACGACCGCATCGTGGAAGCCGCGCGACCTCGAGACGCTCTCGCTCGAGGAATGGGACCGCGTGTTCGCGGTCAACGTGCGGGGCCTCTTTCAGGTCACCCGGGCCGCGGTACCGCTGTTGAAAAAAAGCCAGGGCTGCATCATCAACACGGCCAGCATCGTCGGTCTTCGCCCCGGCCCGCAGCCCCTGCCCTACGCGGCAAGCAAGGCTGCGGTCGTCAACCTCACGAAGACGCTCGCCTGGAACCTCGGCCCCGAGATCCGGGTCAACGCGGTCGCGCCGGGCTGGATGGAAGGCGACTGGATGAAGCGCATGCTGAAGGACAAGTACGCCGACCTGATGGAGAAGCGCGCCAAGGCGACCCCGCTGAAGCGCGTGGTCACCGCCGACGACGTCGCCGAAACGATGATGAGCCTGATCCAGTCGAACCGCTTCGTCACCGGCGAGATCGTCGTCATCGACGGCGGCTTCACGGCTTCGACCTGACATGCTGCCGGGCGTGGTGCCGTTCCCGCCGGAATTCGCGCAGCGCTACCGCGCGAGAGGGTACTGGCAGGACAAGTCGCTCGCGGAGGAATTCTCCGTCGTGTTTCGGAAATTCCAGGATCGAATCGCCCTGATCGACGGCGAGCGTCGCTACACCTACGGGGAAATCGACGAGCTCACCGACAATCTCGCCCTCAACCTGCTCGAGCTCGGCCTGAATCCGCTCGACCGCGTGGTGCCGACCCTGCCGAACATCGCCGAGTTCGTGCTGCTCTACTTCGCGCTCCAGAAGATCGGCGCCATACCGATCGCCGCACTCGCGACGCATCGCTTCGCCGAAATCAACCAGTTCGTGCAGCTCTCGGGCGCGACGGCGTGTTTTTATCCGGAGCGCCAGGGCGATTTCGCCTTCGAGCCGATGATCCGGCGGGTTCAGGCGGCGAACCCGCACCTCAACCATTGCGTTTCGCTGCCGCGTCTGCAGGACCTCATCCACCGCAAGGCGCGCCTGGCGGCGGACGAGCTGAGGAAGGTCCGTATCGACCCGGCCGATCCGTGCATCTTCCAGCTTTCGGGCGGGACGACGGGCATCCCCAAGCTCATCCCGCGCACGCACAACGATTACGCGTACAACTCCAGGACCGCCGCGCCGGTGTGCGCGGTCACGGGCGACTCGGTGCTGCTGCTCGCGCTCCCCATCGCGCACAACCTGCCGCTCGCCTGTCCCGGGGTGCAAGGCTATTTCTTCCAGGGCGGCAAGGTCGTGCTTTCCCCCAACACCCGGCCCGCCGACCTCTTTACGCTGATCCAGCAGCACCGCGTGACGCACATCAAGGTCGTGCCCGCCCTGCTCGTGCGCATGATCAACGATCCGTCGCTGCCGGGCTTCGACCTTTCTTCGCTGAGGCTCATCCAGAGCGGCGGCCAGCGCATGCAGCCCGAGGTGCGAGTGCGCACCCGCGAGCTGATCCCGAGCGCGTTCGTGCAGGAAAATTTCGGCATGTCGGAGGGAATGCTCTTGTTCGTCCGGCTCGACGACCCGCAGGAAGTCAAGCTCGACACCTGCGGCCGGCCGATTTCGCCCGACGACGAGGTGAAGCTCGTCGACGACGACGGGCGCGAGGTGGCCGACGGCGAGGTGGGCGAGCTGACCTGCCGCGGCCCGTACACCCTGCGCGGCTATTTCGGCGTGCCGGAGTACAACGCGCGCCAGTTCACCGCGGACGGGTTCTACCGCTCGGGCGACCTGATGCGCCGGCATCCGTCCGGGAACTACGTCGTCGAGGGCAGGAAGAAGGATCTCATCAACCGCGGCGGCGAGAAGATCAGCGCCGAGGAGATCGAAAATCTCATCCTGACGCATCCGTGCGTGCAGAATGTCGCCTGCGTCCCGATACCCGACCCGGACCTCGGCGAGAGGATGTGCGCCTGCCTGATCCTGAAACCCGGCAGGCAGCTGGCGCTCGCCGAGCTGGTGGAGTTCCTCAAGGACAAGGAGATCGCCAAATTCAAGCTGCCCGAGCGCCTCTACGTCTGCGACGACTTCCCGGTGTCCGCGTTCGGCAAGGTCTCGAAGAAGACGCTCTCCGAGCTGGCTGAAAGACATGCGCATCATTGACCTGCACTGCTATCCGGGCACCGCGGAATGGATCCGCTGCCAGGGCCCTTACGTCGAGGCGCTCGCGAAGTATTGGAAGCGCGAGTGGGTGGCCCGCACCGAGGAAGAGGTCATCAAGGACTTCACCGACTACGGCATCGAGGCGGTGCTGGTCGCGCTCGATCTCGAGACCACGATCGAGACCCCGCCGGTGACCAACGAGTACGTCCACGCCATGTGGAAGCGCCATCCCAGGCGCATCATCCAGGCCTGGGGCGCGGTCGAGCCGGCGAAGGGCGAGGTCGCGCTGGCGCAGGTGAAGCGCGCCGCCACCGAGCTCGGCCTGCTCGGATTCCACTTTCACCCGATCATGCAGCACTTCGCGGTGAGCGACCGGCGCTACTACCCGCTGTTCGAGCTCATCAACGAGCTCAAGGCGGCCGTGATGATCGACGTCGGCACCACCGGGATGGGCGCCGGCATGCCCGGCGGGCACGGCGCGCTGATCAACCACGCGCATCCGAGCCACATCGACCAGCTCGCCGCCGACTTCCCGCATATGAAGATCCTCATGGCGCACCCGGGCTGGCCGTGGGTCGACGAAACCACCGCCGTGGCGCTGCACAAGGGCAACGTCTACTGGGAGATGTCGGGGTGGGCGCCGAAGCACTTCCCCGGCAACCTCAAGGTCGACATGCGCGGCCGCCTGCAGGACAAGGTCATGTTCGGCAGCGACTATCCGAGCATGCCTTACGAGCGGATCCTGCGCGAGTGGAAGGAGCTCGGCTACAAGGACGAAGTGATGGAGAAGATCTTCCACGGCAA
>DATMJC010000031.1:0-48814 GCA_035554435.1 Burkholderiales bacterium
GCTTGCGCAGTACCTGGGACCCGTGGCGAAGGTGGTGGTGAGCCGAGCGGCGCGCAAGGCGCGCGATGTGTCGGAGCTCTACCTGCTGGTCGCTGACGACATCGAAGACCCGGCGGAGAAGAAGGCGTTCATCCGCCGGCGGATTTCGACCACCAGCAAGGTCTAGCCGCAGTCGACTTGCCCCTCCGGGGGAAAGCCAGCAAGGCAAGCAGGACTTGACGGCGCCGCTTTCGCTCGGATAGCATTCAAACGTTCGTTTGAACTGGAATTCCCCCCATGCCCGCCTCTTCCCTGCGCACTGTCAAGCCGCCGCACGAGACGCGTACGCGCATCCTCGACGCCGCGGAGGAACTGTTCATGCTGCACGGCTTCGAAGGCACGTCGATGCGCCAGCTCACCGCCAAGGCCGACGTCAACCTCGCGGCCGTGAACTACCACTTCGGCTCCAAGGACGCCCTGATCGAGGCGGTGTTCCGCCGCCGCCTCGATCCCATGAACGCAGCGCGGATCGCTGCGCTCGACGCGATCGAAGCCCCCGGCAGGCCCCTTCCGCCCGAGGCGATCATCCGCGCGTTCGTCGGCGAGAGCCTGCGGATGATCGAGGACGCGAAGGGCGGCGGGCGCAATTTCATCCGCCTGCTCGGCCGCACCTACACCGAGCCCTCGAAGCCGATCCGCGTCCTCATCGGCCAGCTCTACGCGCCGACGATGGAGCGCTACAAGTCCGCGTTCGTGCGCGCGCTGCCGCAGATGCCGCCCGAGGAGCTCGTGTGGCGCATGCACTTCATGTTCGGTACGCTGTCCTACACACTCGCCGCTACCGACGCGGTCCAGCTCATCGCCGGTTGCAAGCCCGAGGACCGGCATGACGCCCGCCTGCTCGAAGACCGCCTCACCGCCTTCCTCGCCGCGGGGCTGACCGCGCCGCTGAAGCACGCGGTGCGCAAAGCCGCCTAGGAGCCACCATGCTCGAATTCATCCTCGCCGTGCTCGTCGTCTTTCTCGTCTTCGGCTTTTTCGGCCTCGCGATCGGCTGGTGGACCCTCGCGGCCGCCGCTTTGCTTGTTTACCTAAGCAACGTAATGGCCTTTTCCGCGGTCACCAACGTGGTGATCGCTGCGCTGTTCATCGCCGCGGCAGCGGTGGCGAACGTGCCCTGGCTGCGCCGCAAGCTCGTCACCGACCGCATCCTCGCGGTGTACCGCCGCATCCTTCCCGACATGTCGCAGACCGAGAAGGAAGCGATCGACGCCGGCACGGTGTGGTGGGACGCGGACCTCTTCTCCGGCAAGCCAGACTGGAACAAGCTGCTCGCCGTTCCCGAGCCGCGCCTCTCGCCCGAGGAGCAGGCGTTCCTCGACGGTCCGGTCGAGGAGCTGTGCGCGATGTGCGACGAATGGGACATCACGCACGAGCACCAGGACCTGCCGCCGCGCGCCTGGCAGTTCGTGAAGGACAAGGGCTTCCTCGGCATGATCATCCCGAAGCAGTACGGGGGCTTGGGCTTCAGCGCGCTCGGCCACTCCGCAGTGGTGCAGAAGCTCGCCACGCGCTCGAGCACCGCGGCGATCTCGGTGATGGTGCCGAACTCGCTCGGGCCGGGCGAGCTGCTCCTCCACTACGGCACCGACGAGCAGAAGAACCACTACCTGCCGCGCCTCGCGAGGGGGCAGGAAATCCCGTGCTTCGCGCTCACCAGCCCGGAGGCCGGCTCCGACGCCGCCTCGATTCCCGACCGCGGCGTGGTGTGCCGCGGGGTCTGGCAGGGCAAGGAAGTGCTCGGCATGCGCGTCACATGGGACAAGCGCTACATCACGCTCGGCCCGATCGCGACGCTTTTGGGTCTCGCCTTCCGCCTCTACGATCCGGAAGGGTTGATCGGGGACGAAAAAGATCTGGGCATTACCTGCGCGCTCGTTCCGACCAACACGCCCGGCGTGAACATCGGCCGGCGCCACATGCCGCTCAACGCGGCGTTCCAGAACGGCCCCAATTCCGGCAAGGATGTCTTCATGCCGCTCGACTGGATCATCGGCGGGCGCGAATACGCGGGCAAGGGCTGGATGATGCTGATGGGCTGCCTCGCCGCCGGGCGCGCGATCTCGCTGCCGACCTCGGCGGTCGGCGGCACCAAGGCGCTGGTGCGCTTCGTCGGCGCGTACGCCCGGGTGCGCAGCCAGTTCAGGACGCCGATCGGCAGGCTCGAGGGCGTCGAAGAAGCGTTGGGCCGCATCGCCGCCCACTGCTACATGATGGACGCGACCCGCACCATGACCGCGGGCGCGGTCGACCGCGGCGAGAAGCCGGCGGTGCTCTCGGCGATCGCGAAGTACCACATGACCGAGCGCGCGCGCCAGTGCGTGAACGACGGCATGGACATCGTGGGCGGCAAGGGCATCTGCCTCGGGCCGAACAACTGGATCGGCCGCGGCTACCAGATCGCGCCGGTCGCCATCACCGTGGAGGGCGCGAACATCCTCACGCGCACGCTGATCATCTTCGGCCAGGGCGCGATCCGCTGCCATCCCTACGTGCTGCGCGAGATGCGCGCGGCGAAGGAGATGCAAGGAGAGGAAGCTTCGTGCGAGTTCGACGACGCCTTCACTTCCCACGCCGGGCACGTTCTGCGCAATGGCGTCAGGAGCTTCGTGCTCAGCCTTTTCACGGGTCTTGCGCCCGCGCCACGCAACGCTGCTCCCGACACGAAGCACTACTATCGCCACGTGTCGCGGCTGTCGGCCGCGTTCGCCTTCCTCGCCGACATCTCGATGCTGGCGATGGGCGGGGCGCTCAAGCGCAAGGAGAAGATCTCCGGGCGCCTCGGCGACGTGCTCTCCATGATGTATCTCGTCTCGGCGACGCTGAAGCGCTACGAGGACCAGGGCCGCCTCAAGGCGGACTTGCCGCTGGTGCGCTGGGCGGTGCGCGACGCGCTGCACCGCGCGCAGGAAGCGATCGAGGGCATCCTCTCGAATTTCCCGGTCAAGTCGCTGGCGACCCTGCTGCGCTGGATCATCTTCCCGAGGGGCAAGCGGCTGCGCCCGCCGCTCGACTCGCGCAATCGCGAGTGCGCCCGCATTGCGCTCGAGCCCGGCGCGATCCGTGACCGGCTCACCGCGGGCATGTACCTGCCCAAGGGCGAGCACCCCACGGCCGTGCTGGAGGCGGCGTTCCTCGCCGCCGTGGCCGGCGAGCCGATCGACAGGAAATTGCGCGAAGCGCGCAAACAAGGTGTGGAACACGTAACTTCGGTGTTGGATCCTGAAGAACTGCTTCAGTGGGAGAGAAAGGAAGCGCTGCGCAAGCAGGTGATCAAGGTCGACGATTTCCCGCAGGACTTCGGCCGCGCCGAGCTGGTCCTCGACGGCAAGGCGCACGTAGCGGCGAAGGCCGCCTAGCACAATGTACGCAAAACCCATCTACATCGTGGACGGCGCGCGCACGCCGTTCCTCAAGTCGAAGAACCGCCCCGGGCCGTTCTCCGCGGCCGACCTCGCGACCCAGGCCGGGCGCGCGCTCCTCATGCGCCAGCCGTTCCGGCCCGAAGAGCTCGACGAGGTGATCCTCGGCTGCGCCGCACCGTCGGTGGACGAGGTGAACATCGGCCGCGTAGCGGCCCTGCGCATGGGCTGCGGACAGAAGGTCCCCGGCTGGACCGTGATGCGCAATTGCGCCTCCGGCATGCAGTCGGTCGACTCCGGCATCAACAACATCCTCGCCGGCCGCTCGCAGCTCGTGCTGGCGGGCGGCGTCGACGCGCTCTCGCGTGCGCCGCTCCTCTATGCGGACCGGATGGTGCACTGGTTCTCCGACATGGCCGCGGCCAAGACCACCGGCCAACGCCTGGCTCTTTTCTCCAGGCTTCCTCTGAAACAGCTGCTGGCGCCAGTCATCGGCATCATGAAGGGCCTCACCGACCCGATGGTGGGCCTCCTCATGGGCCAGACTGCGGAAAATCTGGCTCACCGCTTCGGCATCACGCGCGAGCAACAGGATGCATTCTCAGTCCGCTCCCACCATCGGGTCGCCAAGGCCCAGGATCAGGGCACCCTTGCTTCCGGCGGCGGCGAAGTCGAGGCGCTCTACGACCGCGACGGCAACGTCTTTCCGCTCGACGACGGCGTGCGGCGCGACGCCACGCCGGAGTCGCTCGCGAAGCTGCGCCCGTTCTTCGACCGCAAGTACGGCAGCGTGACGCCCGGCAACAGCTCGCAGATCACCGACGGCGCGGCGTGGATGCTGCTCGCCTCGGAGGAGGCCCTGAAAAAGCACGGCCTCGAGCCGATCGGGCGCATCGTCGACTCGGAATGGGCGGGGCTCGACCCGGCGCAGATGGGACTCGGCCCGGTCCACGCCGCCACGCCGATCCTGAAGCGCCGCAGCCTCGGCCTGGACGACCTGGACTACTGGGAGATCAACGAGGCCTTCGCGGCGCAGGTGCTTGGGTGTCTGGCGGCCTGGCGCGACGAAAAATACTGCCGCGAGGAACTTGGCCTCGATCGTGCACTTGGTTCTCTGAATGAAGAAAAACTCAATGTGGATGGAGGAGCAATCGCGTTGGGCCATCCGGTCGGCGCCTCGGGGACGCGCATCGTCCTGCATCTCCTCAAGACGCTGAAGCGCAACCAGGCGAAGCGCGGCATCGCGTGCATCTGCATCGGCGGCGGCCTCGGCGGCGCGATGCTCGTGGAAGCGCTCTGAAAACAAGTAGACTGGGACTCCCTTGATGGACCGAGCCTCCACGTTTACCCGGCACTGGCGCTGGGAGACCGACCGCGACGGGCTCGCCTGGCTCACCTTCGACAAGGAAGGCGAGTCGGCCAACACGTTCTCGCGCGAGGTGCTGGAAGAGCTGGGGCGCGCGCTCGCAGCGATCCGCATCGAGAACCCCAAGGGGCTCGTCGTGCGCTCGGGCAAGGACAACTTCATCGCCGGCGCCGACGTCGAGGAATTCACGCGCTTCAAGTCCCCGCAGGAAGGCCTCGCGTTCGTAAAGCTCGGCTGGGACGTGTTCCAGGAGCTGCGCGAGCTGCCTTTTCCCACCACCGCGATGGTGAACGGCTTCTGCATGGGCGGCGGCGTGGAGCTCGCCCTCGCCTGCCGCTACCGCGTCGCGCTGGACGACCCCAAGACGCGCTTCGCGCTGCCGGAAGTGATGCTCGGCATCATGCCCGCCTGGCATGGACTGCAGTGGCTGCCGAAGCTCGTCGGTCCCGCCGCGGCGCTCGACATGATCCTGACCGGCCGCGCCGTCGACGCGCGCCGCGCGAAGCGCATAGGGCTCGTCGACCAGGCAGTGCCGCTGCGCATCCTCGAAAATACGGCGCGGATGGTCACGCTCGAAGCTCCACCGCAAAGCAAGCCGAGCTTCATGAATCGCCTGATGCTCGCGCGCCCGCTGCGGGGGATCGTCACCTCCCAGGCGCGCAAGCAGGTGGCCAAGCGCGCGCGCCGGGAGCAGTACCCCGCGCCCTACGCGGTGCTCGAGTCGTGGCGCAAGTACGACGGTAATCCGTTCGCCGCATCGCACGATCCTTCCGCCTCGGTCGAGTCGCTGGTCGAGCATCCGACCACCAAGAACCTGCTCCGGATTTTCTTCCTGCAGGAGCGGATGAAGTCACTCGGGCGCGGCGCCGACTTCGAGGCGCGCCACGTGCACATCGTCGGCGCCGGCGTGATGGGCGGCGACATCGCCGCGATCTGCGCAATGCGCGGCCTCTCCGTCACGCTGCAGGACACCGCACCCGAGCGCATCGCGCCGGCAGTCAAGCGCGCGGCCGAGCTCTTCAAGCGGCGCATGCGCGACGAGCGGCGCGTTCGCGACGCCCTCGACCGGCTGGTCCCCGACGTCGCGGGCGAAGGCGCGCGGCGCGCCGACGTGATCATCGAGGCAATCTTCGAGAACCTAGACGCGAAGCGCGCGCTCTTCGCGAAGCTCGAGTCGATGGCCAGGCCCGGCGCGATCCTCGCTTCGAACACTTCAAGCCTCAAGCTCGCCGACATCGCCACCGCGCTCAAGGATCCGGCGCGGCTCGTGGGCATTCACTTTTTCAATCCCGTGCCCCAGCTCCAGCTCGTCGAAGTGGTTTCATCTTCGAATACGAAACCCGAAACGGCGAAAAGCGCGGCTGCGTTCGTGCGGCAGATCGACAAGCTGCCGCTACCGGTCAAGGATTCGCCCGGGTTCCTGGTGAACCGGGTGCTCGGGCCGTACATGCAGAACGCTTTCCGCATGCTCGACGAGGGCCATAAGCCGGAGACGCTGGACCGGGCGATGGAGCAGTTCGGCATGCCGATGGGGCCGTCCGAGCTCGCCGATACCGTCGGCCTGGACATCTGCCTCGCCGCGGGCAAGGCGCTCGCCAGGACGACCGAGGTGCCCAAGATCCTCGCCAACAAGGTCGAGCTCGGTCATCTCGGCAAGAAGACCGGACAGGGAATCTACCGCTACGAGAATGGGAAGGCCGTAAAGGGCCAGCCCGACGCGTTCGACGAAACGCTGGTGCAGCGCCTGATCGATCCCTACCTGCGCGAGGCCGAGGCGGTGCTGCGCGAAGGCATCGTCGCCGACGCCGATCTCGTCGACGCCGGGCTCATCTTCGGCACCGGGTTCGCACCCTTCCGCGGCGGACCGATCAACTATCTGAGAACGCGTGGACAGGCTTCCTGACGGAAAGCAGCCGGCGCTGCGCGTGATGCCGATGCCGGCGGACGCCAACCAGAACGGCGACATCTTCGGCGGCTGGATCATGGCGCAGGTCGACGTCGCCGGCGGCACGGTCGCGGGCAGGATGGCGCGCGGCCGCGTGGCGACCGTCGCGGTGAAGGAGTTCACGTTCAAGCAGCCGGTGCAGATCGGCGACCTGCTCTCGTTCTACGTCGACGTGGAGAGAATCGGCACCACGTCGGTCACCGTCACGGTCGAGGTGTACGCCGAGCGCCGCCCGGAGAATCCCCGCGTGGTGAAGGTAACCGAGGCGACGCTCACTTACGTGGCGATCGACGCCACCGGGCAGCCCCGCCCGGTGCCGCGCTCGTAGTTGCTCCTCGAAGCGTCGACCCTCGCCGCGGTGGCGCTGCTCTCGATTGGAGCGGCGATCGTCGGCGGCATGGGCGGCTTCGGCACCGGCGTGATCCTCGCCGCAGCGCTCGTCCCGCTCATCGGCGTGAAGGCGCTGGTGCCGGTCATGGCGGTCGCTGGCGTGATCATCAATGCCGGGCGCTTCTGGTTCTACCGCGAGAGCCTCGAGCGCCGCACGCTCGGCGTGGTGCTCGTCTCGGCGCTGCCCTTCCTTGTGTTCGGCACCTGGCTCTACAGCGTGCTCGACGCGCGCTCGGTCGGCACCATCCTCGGCTTGGCCGTGATCGCCTCCGTGCCGCTCCGCAGGATTCTCAGAAAGAAAGCAGTCATGCTGAGTCGCCCCGGCCTCGCGGTCGGCTCCGGCATTTTCGGGCTCGCCAGCGGACTCGCCACCGGCACCGGCGTGATCCTGGTGTCGCTCCTTCTCGGCACCGGAATGAGCGGCCCCGCGGTGCTCGCCACCGACGCGCTCGTGTCGATCGCGCTCGATCTCACCAAGGCCGCGCTCTTCCAGCGCTTCAACCTGCTCGACGCGCAGGCCTTCTTCACGGGCGTGGTGATCGGCGTCGCCAGCATCCCCGGCAGCGCCATCGCGGCCGCGCTGGTGACGCGCGTCGGCGCCAAGCTGCACGTGGTCTTCATCGAGACCTTGATCGTCGTCGGCGGAGCGTCCATGCTGTGGCACTCATGGCGCTGAACGAGCTCGCTGGCAAGGTCGCCGTGGTCACGGGGGCGGCGAGCGGGCTGGGCCGCGCCATGGCGCTCGCCTTCGCCGACGAGGGCATGCACCTCGCGCTCGCCGATGTCGATGACGCTGGTCTGCAGGAAACCCGGACGCGACTCGATGGCAAAGATGTAAAGAGCATCGTCATGCGCTTGGACGTGTCCAAGGCCTCCGAAGTCGAGGCATTTGCGCGGAAGTGTTTTCAAGAGCTGGGCGCGGTTCACGTGGTCTGCAACAACGCGGGCGTCGCGCTTTCCGGGCCGGTTTGGGAAACGAGCGAGGCAGAATGGCAGTGGATCCTCGGCGTCAATCTGCTCGGCGTAGTGAACGGCGTGCGCGCCTTCGCCCCGCGCCTGATCGCCCAGGACGAGGGCCACATCGTCAATACCGCGTCGGTGGCGGGCCTGATCTCCCCGCCCGGCATGGGCGCCTACTGCGTGTCGAAGCACGCGGTCGTGACGCTCTCCGAAGCGTTGCATCACGACCTGCGCGAGCGCGGCTCGCGGGTGGGCGTGTCGCTCCTGTGCCCTGCGTACGTGCCAACCGGGATCGCGGATTCGGAGAGAAACCAACCGCCCGGTGTTTCCGTTTCTTCGAAATCGAATGAACGTGTTGCGAAGGAAGCCGCGCTGCGAAAGGCCGTCGCCGCCGGCAAGCTCAGCGCCGACGATGTGGCTCGAGCCGTGGTAGCCGCGGTGAAGGAGAACCGGTTCTACGTGCTCACGCACCCGGGAATCAAGGGTGCGGTGCGGGCGCGGATGGAGGATGTGCTCGAAGAGCGCGTCCCGCGCGATCCGCTCAGGTTGAAGTAAGTCCCGGAAAGAGCACCTTGAGCCCGTCGGCCATGGTCTCGATGGCGATGGCGGCGAGGAGCAGCCCGAGGAGCCGGGTCGCGATGTTGAGGCCGGTGGTTCCGAGGCGCTCGCCGACCGGGTCGGCGACGCGCAGCATGCCCCAGAGGATGGCGCAGACGAGGGCAAGGCACCCGAGAATGGCGGCGGTGTGGGTGAAGCCGCCCGACTGCGCCGCGATGATCGTGGTGCCGATGGCGCCCGGGCCCGCGAGCAGCGGCACCGCGAGCGGCACCACCCCGCTCAACTCTCCCGACTCGAGCTGTTCGGCCTCGGCGCGCGACTGGCGCATGCCGCCGGCCTGGGCGTTCAGCATCGCGAGCGCCATGAGGAGCAGCACCAGGCCGCCGCCGACCTGGAATGCGGGCAGGCTCGCGCCGAGAAACTTGAGCAGCGCCTCGCCGAAGATCGCCGCCCCCGCCAGCACGACGAACACGGTCAGCACGACGGCGTTGGCGAGCCGCTGGCGCGAAGCCGCGTCGCGCGAGGCGGCGACGCCGAGAAAGATCGGGACCGCGAGGAAGGGGTCGAGCACCGCGGTCAGCGTCGCGATGAAGCGCAGGTATTCCGGATACCCGGTCACCAATCCATTATATTCAGCCCATGCCGAAGGACGACCCGGGCTACATCACCGAGCTCGCCGCGGAAACCTCTTACGGCGGGTACCTCGAGCTCGCACGGCTGCTCTCGGCGCAGCGGCCTCGCTCGTCGCACCACGACGAGATGCTGTTCATCATCCAGCACCAGACTTCGGAGCTCTGGATGAAGCTCCTGCTGCACGAGCTCGCCGCGGCGACCGAGCACGTGAAAGCCGACCGCCTTGCGCCGTGCTTCAAGATCCTGGCGCGGGTCAAGCAGGTGCAGCGCCAGCTGTTCGAGCAATGGGCGGTGCTCGAGACCCTTACGCCGTCGGAGTACGCGCTGTTCCGCAACGTGCTCGGACCCGCCTCGGGGCTGCAGTCGCACCAGTTCCGCGCCATCGAGTTCATGCTGGGCAACAAGAACGCTCGCCTGGTCGACCTGCAGAAGCACAACCCGGAGATCGAGGCTTACCTGCTCGGCCTCCTGAATTCACCTAGTCTGTACGACGAGTTCCTGCGGTATCTGGCGCGGCGCGGCATGCCGGTGCCGGCCGAGCGCGTCGAGCGCGACTGGACGGCGCCATACGAGCGCCATCCCGGCGTGACGGCGGTGTTCAAGACCATCTACGAGAACACCGAGCGCTACTGGGCCGAGTACGACATGTGCGAGAAGCTCGTCGACGTCGAGGAAAACTTCGTGCTGTGGCGCTTCCGGCACGTGAAGACGGTGGAGCGCATCATAGGCTTCAAGAAGGGCACCGGCGGCACCGCCGGCGTGCCCTTCCTCCGCAAGACGCTCGAACTCTCGCTCTTCCCCGAGCTCATCGATGTCCGCACCGAGATTGGATGAGGCGTGGCTCGCGCGGCACGTGTGGCCGCGCTTTTCCCGGGTGCTGGCGAGAAAGGAGATTTACCTCGCGAACCACTCGCTTGGCCGCCCACCCGACCACGTCGCCGAGGAGCTGCGCGCGGCAATCGACGCCTGGTACAGCGAGATGGACGGAGCCTGGGATCTGTGGATACAAGGCCGTGAACGCTTCCGGTCCTTGGTTTCTCAACTGGTAGCTGCGCCCCGTGCCGACTGCATTGTTCCCAAGACGAGCGCCGGCCAAGGCCTGCGCGCGGTATTGAACGCTCTGCCAGGCAAGCCGCGTGTGCTGACCACCGACGCCGAGTTCGACTCGATCGACTTCATCCTGCGCATCTATCGCGACAAGGGCAGGATAGAGCTCAAGGCCCTGCCCTTCGATTCGTTCCGCTTCGAGCCCTGCGACCTCGTCGTGCTTTCGACGGTGGCTTTTCGCACCGGCGCGATTTTCCCCTCTGTAAAGAATGTCATTGAAAAAGCGCATGCCTCAGGAGCGTTGGTGCTGCTCGATGTCTATCACCACGCTGGCGTGCTGCCGCTCGACCTCGCCGCGCTCGACGCGGACTTCGCGGTGGGCGGCTCGTACAAGTACCTGCGCGGTGGGCCGGGCGCCTGCTGGCTGTACGTGCACCCCAGGCATCACGGCTTGCGCACGCTCGACACCGGCTGGTTCGCCAAGGAGGATGTCTTCGCCTACCAGCGGCCCGAGCCGCCAAGGTTCGCCGCGAGAGGCGACGCGTGGCTCGAGTCCACGCCGCCGGTGCTGGCGCCCTTCCAGGCGCTCGCCGGGCTCGAAATCACGCTCCAGCTCGGCGTCGAGCGCATCCGTGAGCACAACCTCGCGCAGAAAGCCTTGTTGAAATCGTTTCTTCCAATCGAGGGCGAAGGCGAGGGCCATGGCGCGTTCGTCACGCTCAGGAATGCAAAGGCGAAGGCGCTCTCGGCCGAGCTCGAGAAGAAGGGCGTGAAGACCGATGCGCGCGGCGAGTACCTGCGCATCTGCCCGGACTACCTCAACAGCCGGTCTGAGCTCGAAGCCGCCGCCGCGCACATCGCAGGGTTGATCGAGGGAGAACGCGTATGAGGCTACTGTGGATTGCGCTCGCTATGACAATGGCGCAGGCAGCGAGCGCGGCCTATCCGGAACGGCCGGTCAAGGTCGTGATGCCCTTCCCGCCCGGCGGAACCGTGGACGTGGTGACGCGGCTCGTGTGCAATGAGGCCTCCGAGCTCCTCGGCAAGCCGCTGGTGCTCGACTACCGCCCGGGCGCCGCGGGAATCATCGCAAGCGAGGCCGTGGCGCGCGCTCCGGCCGACGGCTACACGGTGCTCGTGACGACTCCGAACCACACCATCAATCCGGCGCTGCGGCAGAAGATGCCGTTCAACACCGAGACGGATTTCGTCCCGGTGAGCCTGATCGGCAACGTGCCGGAGCTCCTGATCGCGCATCCCTCGGCGCCGTTCGACACGCTCGACGGCATGCTGCAGTACGCGAAGTCCAATCCGGGCAAGCTCAGCTATTCCTCCGCCGGCATCGGCACGCTGCCCCACATCACGATGGAGCTGCTATTACGGCAGGCCGGCGTGCAGGTCACCCACCTCGCTTACAAGGGCGCGGCGCCGGCGCTGACCGATCTGCTCGCCGGGGTGGCGCAGCTCAAGTACGACACCTACGCGACGACCTCGCCGCTGCTGCCCTCGGGCAAGGTCAAGGTGCTCGCCACGGCCGGGCGCGCACGCCTGCCGCAGCTCCCGAATGTCGCCACGGTCGCCGAGTCGGGCTTCCCCGGCTACGAAGGCTACCTGTGGATCGGCGTGCTCGCGCCGCGCGGCACGCCAACGCCAGCGGTTTCCATTCTTTCGTCCGCCCTGGCCAAGGCGGCCCGTTCGCCCAAGGTCGCCGCCCGCTTCCAGGCGGATGGCATCGAGACGCCGGCCGGCGGGCCCGAGGAGCTCGGCCGGCTGATAGCGCGCGAGCTTCCGCTATGGGCGCGCGTGGTGCGTGAAGCCAAGATCACGGTCTCGGATTAGACCCGCTCTACTTGCCGGAGCGCCAGGCCTGGAGCGGCTGGCCATTCGAGGTCTTGACGATCTTGTCGAACTCCTCGGACGGTACCTGCTCCATCTTGGCGCCGCTGCAGATGCCGACCCAGCAGGTGGACGACCCGGCCTTGTAGAACTCGGTGGCCCAGTCCTTGACCACGCCCTTGCGATCGACGCGGAAGTAGATCACCCGCGCCTGCTGGTCCTGCTTGCCGTAGATCCCGCCGACGTTGCTCGTCGCCTGGCCGAAGTCACCGACGTGCTTCATCACCTGGTCGCCGTTCGGCAGGGTCTCGCGCCCGATCAGCTTGCCGAAATCCGGGCGCTCGTACATTACCTGGCTGTACTGCTTGCCCAACGTGTTGTTGAGCTGCGAGTTGTTGATTCCCGAGGCGACCTCATGGCCGATCGAGCTGCAACCAGCGGCGAGCAGCGCCGCGACGGCCAGTGCGAAGAATTTCACGACGACCCCCTTTTCTTCTTGTTCTATCCAAGGAGGGCAGACTATCCGCCGAGCGACCGCCTGGCGGCAAGGCAGTAAGTCATAGCACCCGCACCGGCGCGCCGCGGCGCCAGGCGGCGATGTCCTCCACCGCGCCGCGGAAATAGGCACTGTAGCTCTCGCGCGTCACGTAGCCGAGGTGCGGCGTTAGCACGGTGTTGGGCGCGGAAAGCAACGGATGATCCGGCGCGATCGGCTCGGTGTCGTAGACGTCGATTCCCGCACCCGCGATCGCGCCCTTCTTCAGCGCCTCGGCGAGCGCGGCCTCGTCGACGATCGGGCCGCGCGAAGTATTCACGAGGAACGCGGTGGGTTTCATCCGGGCGAGCTCGCGCCCGCCGATCAGCCCGCGCGTGCGCTCGCTCAGGACGAGGTGGACGGTCACCACGTCGGAGCGCGCCAGGAGCTCGTCGCGCTCGACCCGCTTCGCTCCCGCGCGGCCCGCGCGCTCGGCGTCGAGGTTCTGGCTCCAGGCGATCACTTCCATGTTGAACGCCGCGCCCACCTTCGCCACCTGCGAGCCGATGGTGCCGAGGCCGATGATCCCGAGCGTCTTCCCGGCAAGTCCCAGGCCCACCGTGGTCTGCCACTTGCCCTCCCGCACCAAGCGGTCTTCCCGCGGAATTTGCCGGAAGAGCGCGAGGATCAGGCCCCACGTGAGCTCCCCAGTCGTGCCGGCCGACCCGGGCGTGCCGCAGACCACGACGCCGCGCTCGCGCGCGGCCGCGAGGTCGACCGAGGCGTTGCGCATGCCGGTGGTGACCAGGAGCCGCAGGCGCGGGAGCTTTTCAAGCAGCGCGCGCGGGAACGGCGTGCGCTCGCGCATCGCCACCACGATTTCGAAGTCTTTGAGTCTTTGGACGAGCAAATCGAGATCGGCGAGGTGGTCGCGAAAAAAAGTGACTTCGCAATCCGTCCCAAGGCTCGACCAGCCGGCCATCTCGCGCGCAACGCCTTGGTAATCGTCGAGTACCGCGACCCGCATGCCGGTCTCCTAAGCGCGCCGCAGCGCGAGGGCTTCGGCGATCGAAGTCTGCTCGCCCAGCTCCTGCTTGGCGATCGCGTTGCGGTGCACCTCGTCGGGACCGTCGGCGAAGCGCAGGGTGCGAGCATGGGCATAGGCGCGCGCGAGGCCGAAGTCGTCCGACACGCCGCCGCCGCCGTGCACCTGCAACGCCCAGTCGATGACCTGGCACGCCACGTTCGGCGCGAGCACCTTGATCATCGCGATCTCCTTCTTCGCCGCCTTGTTGCCCGCGCTATCCATCTTCCAGGCAGCATTGAGCACCATGAGGCGCGCCGAGTCGATCATGATGCGCGCCTCCGCGATGCGCTCGCGAGTGACGCCCTGGTCCGCGACGGGTCTCCCAAAGGCAATCCTTTCAGTGGAACGGCGGCACATTTTCTCAAGCGCCACCTCTGCCTGCCCGATGAGACGCATGCAATGATGGATACGGCCCGGCCCGAGCCGTCCCTGCGCGATCTCGAAGCCGCGCCCCTCGCCGAGCAGCACGTTCGAAACCGGCACGCGCACGTCCTTCAGCTCGATCTCCATGTGGCCGTGCGGCGCGTCGTCGTAGCCGAAGACGGATAGATGCCGCACCACCTTGATCCCTGCAGTTCCGGCAGGGACAAGAACCATGGATTGCTGGCTGTGCCGTGAAGCGTTGTCGGGATCGGTCTTGCCCATGACGATGTAGATCTTGCAGCGCGGGTCGCCCGCGCCGCTCGACCACCATTTCGTCCCGTTGATCACGTATTCATTTGTTTCACGAAGAATCCTGGTCTGGATGTTGGTCGCATCCGACGAAGCGACGTTCGGCTCGGTCATGAGGAAGGCCGAGCGGATCCTGCCCTCGAGCAGCGGCTCGCACCATTGCTTGACGTGCTCTGGCGAGCCGTACTTCAGCAGCGTCTCCATGTTGCCGGTGTCGGGGGCCGAGCAGTTGAACACCTCGGGGGCCCAGTGCACGCGGCCCATGATCTCGCAGAGCGGCGCGTACTCGAGGTTGGTGAGCGTGCCGCCGTGCGACTTCGGCCGCCACAGGTTCCACAGGCCTGCCTGGCGCGCCTTGGCCTTCAGTTCCTCGATCACAGGCACCGGCTCCCAGCGCTTGTCGCTTTGCACGTGCGCCTCCCACTTGTGCTCGTTGGGATGGACGTGCCCCTTCATGAACGCCATGAGCTGCTGGCGCAGCTCCTGAACCTTCGGCGAGTAATCGAAGTTCACGCTGCTCTCCTCAGTATCTTTTCCACCTGCTTCCATCCCAGTTCCGCCATCGGGCGGGCACGCGAGCCGGCGTCGACCGCGTGCTCGCTCGCCGCGGTGCCGTCGACCACGCGCTTGCGGATGCCCTGCAGGATCGCGGCGATGCGGAACAGGTTGTAGGCCATGTAGAAATCCCAGTGCGCCGGATCGATCGCGCCTCTGCGGGTCCGCTCGCAATATCGCGCCACGTACTCGTTCTCCGTCGGGATTCCAAGGCGTGACAAGTCGAGGCCAGCGATGCCGCGGAACTGCCCCGGAGGGATGTGCCAGCTCATGCAGTGATAGGCGAAGTCGGCGAGCGGGTCGCCGAGGGTAGAGAGCTCCCAGTCGAGCACCGCGAGGATCCTAGGCTCCGACGGATGATAGATCGCGTTGTCGAGGCGGAAGTCGCCATGCACCACCGACGTGCCGGTTTCCGGCGGGATGTTCTTCGGCAGCCAGGCGATCAGGTTATCCATCGCTTCCATCGGCTCGGTCTCGGAAGCCTGGTACTGCTTGCTCCACCGTGCCACCTGTCGCTCGATGTAGCTGCCGGGCTTGCCGAAGGTCTGCAGCCCTATTTCTTCATAGTCAATCGAATGAAGGCGAGCAATGACGCGGTTGAGCTCGTCCCAGATCGCGCCGCGCTCGGCCTTCGACATGCCCGGGAGCGATTGGTCCCAGAGCACGCGGCCGTCGACGAAATCCATGACGTAGAACGCCGTGCCGATGACCGACTCGTCCTCGCACAGGACGTGCGGCCGCGCCACCGGAAACCCAGTCGGATGCAGCGCCTGGATGACGCGGAACTCGCGGTCTACCGCGTGTGCCGAGGGCAGGAGCTTGCCCGGCGGCTTTCGGCGCAGCGCGAAGCGGCGGCCGTCGGCGGCGCTGATGAGGTAGGTTGGATTCGACTGTCCGCCCTTGAATTGCTTTACTTCAAGAATCTTGAACTTGAGAAAGGCTTCGAGAGCACCTGCGTTGATTCGGTGGCGCTCTTCGACGGGTTTCGTGCCGATGAACTGCTCGAACATGCCGGGGCAAGCTTACCCTACAATCCCCGAGGCATGAGCAAGCGCTTCCATGTGGCGCACCTCGCGGACGCGAAGTTCTCGCGCCGTGGGCTGCGCGGCTACTTCGAGTACCGCGACCTCGGCATCAGGCGCGCCACGCGGGGAAAAGTGATCGCGCACGTGATCCGTGCGCGGCCGCAGAAGGCGCCGCACGGCGAGTGGCACGCTCACGACTGCAAGCTGCAGTTCGTCTACGTGCTGAAAGGCTGGGCCCTGTTCGAGTACGAAGGCGTCGGCAAAGTGATGATGAAAGCCGGAAGCTGCTTCTACCAGCCGCCCAATATTCGCCACCGCGAGATCCGGCATTCGAAGAATCTCGAGCTGATCGAAATCGTGGCGCCGGCGAACTTCAAGACCCGGGCTTCGCCTGAAGCCAGAAAGTCACCGGGCCGTCGTTCACGAGGCTGACGCGCATTTCGGCGCCGAAGCGGCCGGTCTCCACGCGCGCCTGGCGGCGCGCGGCCTCGACAAAGCATTCGAACAAACGCTTGCCTTCCTCCGGCGACGCACCGCTCGAGAAGCTCGGGCGCGTGCCCTTGCGGGTGTCGGCCACCAGCGTGAACTGCGGCACGGCGAGCAGCGCGCCGCCCGCTTCAACCAGCGAGACGTTCATGCGGCCCTGCGCGTCGGGAAAGATGCGGTAGCCCAGTACCCGCTCGGCGAGGCGCTCGGCCTGCGCCTCGCCGTCGTCGCGCTCGACACCCACCAGCGCGAGGATCCCCGGGCCGATCGCGCCCACGGTCTCGCCGTCGACCGCGACGCCGGCCTCGGCGACGCGCTGAATCAGCGCGATCACGCGATGATGTCTGGGATGAGTCGGGTGCGCAGGCGCGCGATCTGGTCCTTCAGCAGGAGCTTGCGCTTCTTCAGACGCTGGAGCTGCAGGCGATCCTGCCCCGGATCGAGCGCGAGGCGGTCGATCACGTCGTCCAGGTCGTGATGCTCGATCTCGAGCGCCTGGAGCCGCAGCTGGATCTGCGAGCGCTCTTCTTCGGTCAGAGGAAAGTCGGTCACCCGGGTCCGTCACGCTCCGTGAGAGTCCCGATCGGGTTTTCCATCCTATCCCTATGTCAGTAGGCCGTCGAGCCCTTGAAATACTGCGCGCGGTCGACGGAGCGCACCGTGACGCTTCGCACCTGAGCCCCGCGCAGCACCTTGAGCGGGACGTCGACGCCCGCGGCGCCCCGCGACCAGATCCGCGAATAGAACTCGGCGAGCGAATGCACCTCGTCGTCAGCCACCGCGAGCACGATGTCGTCGGCGCGCAGCCCGGCGCGCTCGGCGGGCCCGCCCGGCGAGACGCGCGACACGAAGAGGTGGCCGCGCACCTCGTCGGTGTTGACTCCGAGCCACGGCCGCGCCGGCCCCTTGCGCCGGCCGCTCGCGATGAGGTCGGACAGAATCGGCTTCAGGAGATCGATCGGGACGAACATGTTGCCGGGCTCCCGCCCACCGTCTTGGCCGTCCGCGTCCGCGACGATGAGCGAGCCGATGCCGAGGAGCTCGCCCGTCGGGCCGATGAGCAGCGCGCCGGACCACTCGGGCACCGCCGGATGGGTGAAGATCGCCGAGTCGAGCATGTATTCCCAGCCGCCTGAAAATCCCCGCCGCGATACCACGCGCACGATGCTCGCGCCCTCGCGTCCCGGCGCGCTGATGACCATCGCGGGATCGTTCGCGCCGAGGCCGGCCGAGTCGCCGAGCACGAGCGGCGTGCCGCCGAGCGGCGCGGCGAGCTTGAGCAGCCCGAAGCCGGAGACGTGGTCGAACGCGGCGACCGTGGCCGGCACCGTGCGGCCGTCCTGGGAGGTCACCTCGACCGCCTGCGCCTCCATGACGAGGTAACCGATGGTCAGCACGTATTGCTCTCGGATCAGGGCGCCGGTGCCGCGTCGCTCCGTGCCGAGGGTGGCGGCGCTGCGCGCGCCCTGGGCGATTTTCGAGCTCACGCCGACGACCGCCGAAAGGGTTTCCTCCGCGCTGGGTTGCGCCAGGGCCGTCGAGGCGGCGAGCGCCAGGATCGCGACGAGTGTCCGCATGGGACCTCCTACACTGGCGATGATGCGCCTCGTGGCCCCGGGGCCGCAACTGTGTTGAACTAGCGCCAACCCAACCCCGGCGAAGCGCGCGATGCCCAAGCTCCTGGCCTATCTTCCCTGCGAGAAAGTCGTCATCGAGGAAGAGTCGAAGAACATCTCGGTGTTGTCGATCCTCGAGACCGTCAACGTCACCCTCGCCCGCGGCGCTCCGGCCCCGGCGCAAAACGCTTCGATCGGCATGGCCTGGGCGATCTTCACGCTGTGGCAGAAGGAAAAGGGCGAGTCCGGCGAGTTCGAGTCGAAGTCGGTGTTCGTGTCGCCAGCCGGGGAGGTGCTGGCGCAAACACCGGCGGCGAAGCTCGGCTTCGGCACCAACACGCGCCAGCAGGTCGTCAACCGGATGGCGAGCTTCCCGGTCTGGACGCCTGGCCCCTGTCAGCTCAAGCTCATGGTGAAAACCGCGCGCGACGGAGACTTCCGCGAGCTCGCCAACGTGGGGGTCACGGTGCGTCACACCTGGGCGTAACCGCGAGTGAGAATCGCGAGCTGGAATGTGCAGTGGTGCCGCGGCCTCGACGGCGTGGTCGATCCCGCGCGCATCGCCGCGGAGCTGCGCCGCATCGCCGACCCCGATATCGCGTGCCTGCAGGAGATTGCCTCAGGGTTCGCCGACCTGTCGGGGAGCCGCGGCGAGGACCAGCCTGCGGCGCTCGGCGGCGAGCTGCCGGATTACGAAGCGGTGGTCGGCTGGGGCGTCGACGTCGCCGGCGCCGGGCGCACGCGAAAGCGCTTCGGCAATATGATCCTGTCGCGCCTGCCGCTGGGTCGCGTGCGGCGGCATTCTCTGCCGTGGCCCGCGTCGCCGACGGATCCGAGCATGCCGCGCGTGGCGGTGGAAGCCGTGGTGGATGCGCCCTTCGGTTCGCTCCGGGTGGTATGCACGCATCTCGAGTACTACCTCGCCCAGCACCGTGCCGCGCAAGTCGCCCGGCTGGCGCAGCTTCGCCTCGAGTGGCTCGCAGAGCGCGAGCATGTCGACGAGAGAGGGCCGTTCCGCTCGCAGCCGAGCGCGGCGAGCACGCTCGTCTGCGGCGATTTCAACCTCCCGCCGGACGATCCGCTGCACCAGCAGATCATCGACATCGGCTTCGTCGATGCGTGGGAGTCGCTGCATCCAGCCGTGCCGCACCCGCCCACGTTCAAGCTGCACGAGCGCGACCAGGGCGAGTCGCCCTATTGCTGCGATTTCGTCTTCGTGACGCCCGACCTCGTGCCTCGCCTGCGCTCGATCCGTATCGACGCGGACAACCGCGCCTCGGATCATCAACCACTTATACTTGAGCTGGCATGACCAAGGTCAAAGTCGAGAAGCTGGCGCCCGCCCTCGGCGCGGATGTCGGCGGCGTCGATCTCGCCCAGCCGGTTCCGGCGGGTGCGTTCGACGAAATCCGCGGCGCGTGGCTCGATCACCTCGTGCTGCGCTTCCGCGGCCAGAAGCTCTCCGACCCGCAGCTCCTCGCGTTCAGCAAGCGCTTTGGCGAGCTCGACCCGCCCGGCCCGAACCCTTACGGCAAGCCGTTCCTCGCCGAGCATCCCGAGATGAACGTCATCTCCAACATCAAAAACGACGGCGTGCCGATAGGCGGCCTGGGAGACGGTGAAGCGATCTGGCATGCCGACATGACGTACGTCGAGAAGCCGCCGATGGGCGCGATCCTGTACGCGCTCGAGGTGCCGCCCTCGGGCGGCGACACTTACTGGGCGAACATGTACACGGCGTACGAGGCCCTTCCGGCGCGGCTGAAAAAGCGCATCGACGGGCGGCAGGCCGTCCACGACGCGACCTACAACAGCGCCGGGATCATGCGCAAGGGCTACAAGGAGGTCACCGATCCGCGCACGGCCCCCGGCGCGCGGCATCCGCTGGTGCGCGTGCATCCGGAGACCGGCCGCATGTGCCTGTTCCTCGGGCGGCGGCGCAACAGCTACGTCGTCGGCCTCGAGCTCCCCGACAGCGAGGCGCTGCTCGACGAGCTCTGGGCGCACGCCACGCGCCCCGAGCACACGTTCCGGCAACAATGGAAAGTCGGCGACGTTCTCATCTGGGACAACCGTTGCACCCTGCATCGGCGCGATCCCTTCGATCCGGAGGCGCGCAGGCTCATGCACCGCACGCAGATCAAGGATGCGCACTCAGGCCGCGCGGCAGCCCGCGACTGAAGTCCTGCCGCCGCTCTCCATCGAGCGCGTCGAGGTGTTCGGCGTCGCGGTGCCGCTCGTCGGTCCAGGGTTCAAGAACGCCTACCTCACCAAGACAGTGCAGAAGAGCGCGCTGGTCCGGATCACCGCTGCGGGCGGAGCGGTGGGATTGGGCAACATCGATCCCTCCCCGGGCTACTCCGCCGAGACCATCGAAGCGTCGCTCGCGGCGCTGCGCGAGAGGCTCGCTCCATGCATCCACGGCATCGATGCCGCGAACATCCATCGGCTGAATGCACGCCTCGACGCCGCGGTGCCGGGGTTCCTCGACGCCAAAGCCGCGATCGAAATGGCCTGCGTCGATCTGACCGCGCGGGCGCTCGGCATCCCGGTGCACGCGTACCTCGGCGGCGCGCTCAAGGAGCGGCTGACGTTCAACGCCTGGATCGGCATCGTTTCGCCCGGGGAGGCGGCGGCCGAGGCAGGCAAATGGCTCGAACGCGGCTTTCGCTCCGCCAAGATCAAGGTGGGCGGCGGCATCGAGGCCGATCGCGAGCGGGTGCGTTCGGTGCGTGAAGCCGTCGGCGGCGGCATGGCGCTGCGTATCGACGCCAACGCGGGATACGACGCGGAAAACGCGCTCAAGCTCTTGCGCATGGTGGAGCCGTTCGAGCTCCAGCTCTTCGAGCAGCCGGTGCCGGCGGACGATCTCGACGCCATGGCGCGCGTGCGGCGCGAGGCAGGCGGCGTGCCGATCATGGCCGATGAATCGATCCTCGACCATGCAAGCCTCGTCGCCGTGATCCGCGCGCAAGCGGCCGACATCGTCAAGCTGAAGGTGATGAAGCAGGGCGGGTTCCATCGCACCTCGGCGATGCTCGCGACCGCAGAGGCCGCCGGCATCCGCTGCGTGATCGGGCACGGCTTCGGCCTGGGCGTGAACACGATGGCTGAAGTCATGCTCGCCGCCACGAGCACCAACGTGATGGACGGGCTCGAATGCGTCGGACCGCTCAAGACCGCCGACGACATCGTCACCGAAAAGATCGATCTCGGCTCCGGTGTGCTCGCGCTTCCTCCGGGGCCGGGACTGGGTGTCGCGCTCGACGAGGCCAAGCTTGCGCGCTATCGCTTTGCGTAGCGGATTCCTGCAACGCATTTTTTTCGCCGCGGCGCTCATCACGTGCGTGAAAGTCTTAGCGCAGCCCTATCCCACGCGGCCGGTGCGCATGCTGGTGCCGTTCGCAGCGGGCGGAACGGTCGACATCGTAGCGCGGCTCGTCGGCGCGAAGCTCGCGGAGGCGCTCGGGCAGCCGTTCGTGGTCGAGAACCGGAGCGGCGCAGCAGGAACCATCGCCACGGCGCTGCTGGCGAAGTCGCCGGGCGACGGCTACACGCTCATGACGATGCACCAGGGACTCGCCTTCAACGCCGCGCTCTACTCGAACCTTCCCTATGACACGATGCGGGACCTCGCGCCGATCGCCTATCTCGGCGCCACGCCGAACGTGCTGGTCGTGACCGAGACCCTGCCCGTCCGGACGCTGCGCGAGTTCCTCGACTACGCACGCCGCAATCCCGGGCGCATCGCGTACGGCTCGGGCGGCGTCGGCAGCGCGGGCCATCTCCCGGTGGAGCTGCTGCAGTCGCTCACAGGAACGCGCTTCACGCACGTCCCGTACAAAGGCTCGGGCCCCGCGCTCACCGATCTCGTAGGCGGGCAGATCCAGGCGATGCTCGCGACGATGCCCGCGGCGATGCCCTTCGTGAAGAGCGGCAAGGTGCGCGCGATCGCCACGTCCGGAGCGCAGCGCTCGCCGGCGCTGCCGGAGCTCCCGACGATCGAGGAAGCCGGCGTGCCCGGCTACGAATACATGCCCTGGTACGGCCTGTTCGGCCCCGCCACGCTGCCGAAGACCCTCGCCGACCGACTCCACCAAGCGGCCGCCAACGCGCTCGCGGAAGCCGACCTCCGCGAACGCCTGGCGCAGCAGGGGCTCGAGCACCGCGAGACGACGCGCGAGCAGTTCGCCGACCTGGTGCACGCAGACGTCGCGAAGTGGGGCAAGTTCATTCGCGACGCCGGCGTGCGCGCGGAATGAGGTTCAGCGGCGCGCTTCGATCAGCGCGCGAAGCCGCTCGACCCGTTCGCGGTTGACGCCGAAGTCGCGCCGGCCGAGGCGCGCGCACGAGCGGACCTGGAGCACCTGCCCGTCGAAGTAGAGCTCGACGTCGTCGACGTAGCGCAGCAGCCGGGTTCGGAACTCGGCGTACAGATAATTTCCTTCCATTTTTATGATCCGCGTTCGAGGCAGGGACTCGATGGCGCTGCGCGCGGCCGCGATGCTGCCGCGGATCGGCGCGATGTAGTGCTCGCGGTCGGAGGGATCGGCCTGCGACGACACGCAGTTCGGCGAGCGCTTGCACGGCGCGAGGCGGCCGTCGCGCACGCCGAGGTTGTCCGGGCGCTTCCAGGAGAACACGCCGCCCGATGCTACCATCGCGCTCCCGACCACACGCGGAGGCGCAATGCAGATCCTCTCGTCGCAGCATCTCGCGGAGCTCCTGATGGGCATCGCGCGGGCGCAGGCGGCGATCGTTCAGGCGGTGGAAAGCGAGCGCGCCGGATTCCGCAGTAGCCACGCGCTCCCGGCGCTGCAGAACGCGGCCCACCTCCGGGATCATCCCGAGCCGACGCTGATCGACCTGCCGGTGCGCATCCTGCTCGCGAGCCTGGGACGCGCCGGACCTGACGCCACCGCGATCGTGAAGGACCTGGAGCGGCTCGTCGTCGGCCGCTCGGGCGGCGGCTCTCCGGGCCCCGACCTCGACTTCAGCAAGGCGCCCTAAGCCGCAGGCGCTTCCTGGAGCCGCCTCAGAAGTCCTTCGGCTCCGGCGGAAAGACCGGCTTGCGCTTCTCGCGGTGCGAGGCGACGCCCTCCTTGGCCTCGGGCCCGGTGAAGCCAAGCACCTCGAGCGCGAGCGATGCGTCGAACGCCGGGCCCGCCATCCGCAGCCAGTTGTTGAGCGAGTACTTGGTCCAGCGCAGCGCGGTCTGAGCGCCCGCGGCGAGCTCGCGCGCCACTTCCAGCGCCTTTGCCTGCAGCTCCGACTCCTCGCAGGTCAGCGAGACGAGGCCGAGGCGCTCGGCCTCCTCGCCGGTGATCGTCTTGCAGGTGAGCAGGTAGTACTTCGCCTTGGCCATGCCGCAGAGGAGCGGCCACACGATCGCCGCGTGGTCGCCGGCGGCGACGCCCAGGCGCGTGTGGCCGTCGATGAGGCGGGCATTGCGCGCCGCGATCGAGATGTCGGCCAGCAGGCCGGCGACCAGCCCCGCTCCGACCGCGGGACCGTGGATCGCCGAGACGATGATCTTGGAGCAGTTGATCATGTTGTAGACGAGATCGCGCGCCTCGCGCCAGACGCGCGCCCGCAGGTCGAAGTCCTGCGTCATCTTCTCGACCATCGCGAGGTCGCCGCCCGCCGAAAAGCCCTTTCCCGCGCCGCGCAGGATCGCCACGCGGGCGTTCGGGTCGCGATCCACGTCCAGCCAGATGCGCGCCATCTCGGCATGCGCATTCTCCGTCGCCACCGCGAGCTTGCCCTCCTCGCCCATCGTGATCTCGAGGATGCCGGGCTCGAGCAGGCGAACCTTCAGGTCTTTATACGAGGAGTAGTCCATCGGCTCATTCTACAATCGCGACGTGCGCACCCCTGACGAGCGATTCGCCGATCTTCCGGACTTCCCCTACGCGCCGCGCTACCTGCAGTGGCGCGATTGGCGCGCGCACTACATCGACGAAGGCAGCGGCAGCCGCACCTGGCTATGCCTGCACGGCGAGCCGACCTGGTCGTATCTCTACCGGCGGATGATTCCGGCGCTGCTGAATAGCGGCGGCCGCCTCGTCGCGCCCGACTTCATCGGATTCGGTCGCTCGGACAAGCCGGAGGACGAAGCGATCTACACCTTCGACTTTCACCGTGCCTTCCTGCTGGAGATCATCGAGAAGCTCAACCTGAGAAACATCACCCTGGCGGTGCAAGACTGGGGCGGACTGCTGGGTCTCACGCTACCGATGGAAATGCCCGAGCGCTTCGAACGCCTGCTGGTCATGAACACGGCGCTCGCAGGCGGCGACCAGCCGCTCAGCGAGGGTTTCGTCGCCTGGCGCGCCTACGTGGCGAGGACCCCCGATCTCCCCTGCGGCAAGCTCATGTCGCGCACCTGCACGCATCTCACGCCGCGCGAGCTCGCTGCCTACGACGCGCCGTTCCCCGATACGCGCTACAAGGCGGGCGTGCGGCGCTTTCCGCAGCTCGTGGCGGAACGCGGCGAGGACCCGGGCGCCGACATCGCGCGAAAAGCGCGGCAATGGCTCCGCGATTCCTGGAAAGGAGAGAGCTTCATGGCGATCGGCGTCAAGGATCCGGTGCTCGGCCTGCCGGTCATGACCGAGCTCAGGAAGTGGATCCGCAACTGTCCTGAGCCGTATCGCATCGAAAACGGCGGCCACTTCCTCCAGGAATGGGGCGACGAAGTCGCGGCAGCCGCGTTGAAGCACTGGAGCTGAAATGGTCACCTACGACGATATCGCCGCCGCGCACGAGCGCATCAATGCGCATGCCCGGCGCACTCCGGTCATGAGTTCGCGCCAAGTCGACGAGATCACCGGCGCAAGGGTGTTCTTCAAGTGCGAGAACCTGCAGCGCATGGGCGCGTTCAAGTTCCGCGGCGCCTACAACGCCCTGTCTCTCCTGTCGCCGGACGAAAAGCGGCGCGGCGTGCTCGCTTTTTCTTCGGGGAACCACGCGCAGGCCGTGGCGCTCGCGGGAAGGCTTTTGGGTGTTCCGACGGCCATCGTGATGCCCGAGGACGCGCCCAGGGTCAAGCTCGAGGCCACACGCGGGTACGGTGGCGAGGTCGTGACCTACGGAAAGGGCGCGAACCGGGAAGCTCTTGCAAGGAAATTGTCGGAGGAGCGGAACCTCACGCTGATTCCCCCGTTCGATCATCCGCACATCGTCGCCGGCCAGGGCACGGCGGCGAAGGAGCTGATCGAGGACGCGGGGGCGCTCGACGTTCTCCTCGTGCCCTGCGGCGGCGGCGGACTGATCTCGGGCTGCGCGATCGCGGCGCGGCATCTCTCTCCGGATTGCCGCGTGATCGGCGTGGAGCCGGCGGCGGGTGACGATGCCACCCGCTCCTTCAGGGAAAAGAAGCTGGTCAGAATCGATGTGCCCGACACAATCGCCGACGGCGCGCGCACCACTTCGCTCGGCGCCGTTACGTTCCCGCTGGTGATGAAGTACGTGAGCGACATGCTCACCGTGACCGACGAGGAGCTGCTGCGGACGATGTTCTGGCTCTGGGAGCGGATGAAGCTCGTGGTCGAACCAACGGGGGCACTTGCCGCCTGCGCCGTCCTGCAAAAAAAGCTAAACCTGGAAAAACAGCGGGTCGGGGTGATTCTATCCGGCGGGAACGTCGACCTTCGCTGGGCGGCTACGCAGGTAGTAAAGAACGAGAATCGCTGAGCCGACCAGAGTCGCGCCGATCTGCACGTCGAGGCGGGGCACGATCGTGGCGATCGCGCTCGCCGCGAGCAGCACCCGCAGGGCAAAGTTGATGTTCGCGAGCGCCATCATGCCGTGCAGCGCGAACGAAGCGAACACGGTGCACGCCGTGCCGAAGAAGCAGGCGAGCACAATCTCGGCGAGGCTGCCGTGCAGCGTCAGGCCGGTATTGAACAGGAAGAAGAACGGCACGACGAAGCCGCCGATCGCGAGCTTTACCGCGTAGGGCCCGAGCGCGGTCGGGTTGACGCCGGCAATCGCGCCGGCGGCGAAGTTGGCCACCGCCACCGGCGGCGTAACCGCCGAGAGGCAGGCGTAGAACAGCATGAACAGGTGCACTTCGAACACCGGCAGGTTGAACTGCCGCAGGATCGGCGCGAGCAGCGCTGCGCCCATGATGTAGACCGCGGGCGTCGGCATGCCCATGCCGAGCAGGATCAGGAAGAGCGCGGAGAGCAGCAGCGCCGGCACCAGCATGCCGCCGGAAAGGAAGTTGATCATCAGGCTGAACTTGCCGGCGAGCGCGCTGATCTCGATCAGGCCGGTGATCGCGCCGGCGGCGGCGACTGCGCCGACCAGCGGCACCACCTGCGTAATGGTCTCTGTGCAGCATTCGACGAAGCGCTTCGGGCCGATCGCGCTCGGGCGGTGGAACCAGGAGAGGATGATCACCGCCGCCGTGGATCCCGCGGCGACGTACACCGGCGTATAGCCGTCGAGCAATAGCCACATCATCGCGCCGATCGGCAGCAGGTGGCGCCAGCCGTCGGCCAGACCCCTGCGCAGCGGCACGATCTTGTCCTCGGGCAGCGGCGGCTCGTTGTTCCGCACCGCGTCGTTGTGCACCAGGATGTAGATCGCCACGTAGTAGAGGATCGAGGGCAGCCAGGACGAGGCGACGATGTCCGAATACGGAATGTTGGTGATGTCGGCCATGATGAACGCCACCGCGCCCATCACCGGCGGCAGCATCGCGCCGCCGCTCGACGAGGTGGATTCGATCGCCGCGGCGCGCACCGGCGACACGCCCTGCTTGATCATGATCGGGATGGTGAGCGGCCCGGTGGTGGCGACATCCGCCGTCGGGCTGCCGGACACCGAGCCGTACAAGCCGCTCGCGGTGACGCAGGCCTTGGCCGCGCCGCCGCGCATGCGCCCGGTGACGGCGCTCGCCAGATCGAAGAACAGCTGCCCGCCGCCAGCCTTGTTGTAGAAGTTGCCGAACAGCACAAACAGGAACGCGTAGCTCGCCGCCACCTCGAGCGGCGCGCCGAAGATGCCGTCCGACTGGATGGTCAGCATCTCGATGAAGTAGCGCACGCTGAAGTTGTCGTGCCGCAGCGGCCCGGGCATCCAGCCGCCGAAGAAGGTAAATAACAATAGGAGTAGCAGCAGCCCGGTCAGGCCCCAGGAAGTACTGCGCCGGCACAGCTCGACCACCAGCACCACGAGAGTGAACCCGACCAGCACGTCCCAGAAGTCGGGCTGCGAGAAGCCGCGGCTCCAGTGCAGGAACTTGTTGTTGAGGACGATGTAGTAGAGCGCGACGGCAAGCGAGAGCGCGGCGAGGACGACGTCGGTCCAGGCGAGGCGGGTGCGCCACTTGCCCGCCGTGGTGGTGAGGAACGCGATCGGGAAGGTGATCGCGACGAAGATCGCGATGTCGAGATGAAACTGGGAGGTGAAGGCGCGCGCCCAGGTACCGAAGCGCTCGAGTCCAAGGTGCAGCGCGAGCGTGCCGCTGAGCGTCGCGATCGCGCCGATCCACAGCACGTACAGGGCCGCCACCACGGAGGCGGCTTGAACGAACACCCACCACGCCCCGCCGGGCTTGTGGCGGACCCCCTCCCTTAGTAGCCCCAGCAAACTACTTCACCAACCCTTTTTCCTTGTAGTAGCGCAGCGCGCCCGGGTGGTAGGCGAGGTTGGCCGGATTGGTGGCCATCGTCTTCGTGTAGAACGACGTCTTCAGCGAGCCGCCGATCTCCTGCACGCGCGCCTCGTTCTCGGCGATCGCCTTCACGTACTTGTAGACCACCTCGTCGGGCACATGGCTGCCGGCGAGCAAGGACACCCACATGCGCACCGTCGGGTAATCCTTCTCCATGAACGGGTAGGTACCCTTCGGCACCATGTCGGCTTTGTTGCTGAACGTATCGGCCGCCTTCTGCACGGTGGCGCGATCGCCGTCGATCCACAGCAGCGCCCGCTTGCCGGCAACGTCCTTCACCAGCGCGTCGCCGAGGTTGCGCGCGTTCATGAACACGTCGGCCTTGCCGTCGACGATGGCGTCGAGGCCGATCGAGCTGTTGCCGAGCACGAAGTTGCCGCCCCACTTCTCGATGTCGTTGATGGAGAAGCCGTAGGCCTTCATCACCTCGTACGGCCCGCCGATCGTGGTCTGCGGGTTGTCGGGACGGTTGATGGCGAGGCGCATCTTCGGCTTCTTCTTGGCGATGTCGGCCCACGACTTGATGCCGTTCGCGTCCGCCCACTCCTTGGTCATCAGGAAGTGGATGAACTGGTTGTCGTAGAGCTGCATCACGTAGCTGAACTTGCCCTTCAGCGGCTTCGGGTACGGCGACTGTCCATCGTTGGCGAGCTTCACCTCGGTGCCGGTCGCGGTCGCGGTGAAGTCGGCGCGTCCCTCGCCGATCGCGAGCACCCCGCCGCCGGGAGAATCCGGCTTGAAGGAGACCGACGAGCCGGGATACACGTCGCGCACCACCGCGTTCAGGCCCTCGACCATGGTGCGCGGATAGCCGCTCGGCGTCGCGCCGGTGACGGTGGCGTTGATCGGCTTCTTGTCGTTGAAATCGGCGGCAGCGGGAAGCGCGACGAGCAGGGCCGCCGCGGCCAGGACGCGTGCGAAGTACATTCGAGTCTCCTCCAGCAATTGCGGTTTACTTGCGCTTCTTGCCGCGCTTGGCCCGCTTGGCTTTCTTGGGCTTCTTCGCTTTCTTGGCGGCTTTGGCTTTCTTCGGCTTGCCGATCTTCCTCACCGGCTCGCCCGGTTGCGGGAACTGCAGCACCGCGTTCTTGAAAAGCTGCACCAGGCCTAGCACCGCCGCCGCCTCCGAGGGATAGAGCGCCTCGGTGCGCACCAGCAGCTCGGCCGCATTTTCCGGGTGATACATCTCCGCGAGGTATTTCCCAGAAGCCTGGTCAAGCACGAATTCGACGCGGAATTGGGCCATGCCATTATGATGGCATAGATGATTCCGAAAGAGATGTTTCCAAGAGAGATGCGCGCCGTCGAGATCGCGCGGCCCGGCGGCCCCGAGGTGCTCAAGTCCGCCGTGCGGCCGGTGCCGGCGGCCAAGGCGAACGAGATCCTGATCAAGGTCGCAGCCGCGGGCGTGAACCGTCCGGACGTCCTGCAGCGCAGCGGAAACTACCCCGTGCCGCCCGACGCCTCGGATCTGCCGGGCCTCGAGGTCGCGGGCGAAGTGGTTGCAACAGGTTCTTCGGCAACAACCTACAAGCCGGGTGACAAGGTGTGCGCACTGGTGCACGGCGGCGGCTACGCCGAGTACTGCGTCGCGCCCGAGGTGACTGCGCTCCCGGTGCCGAAAGGCTGGTCGCTCACCGAAGCTGCTTCGCTCCCCGAAACCTTCTTCACGGTGTGGGGCAACGTCTACGACCGCGCCCGCCTCGCGCCGGGCGAGTCGCTCCTCGTCCAGGGCGGCACCTCGGGAATCGGCGTGAGCGCGATCCAGATGGCGAAGGCCACCGGCAACCGCGTGTTCGCGACCGCCGGGTCGGACGAGAAATGCGCTGCCTGCGTGCGCCTCGGCGCCGACCAGGCGATCAACTACAAGACGCAGGACTTCGCGGCCGAGATCAAGGCCGCGACCGGCGGCAAAGGCGTCAACGTGATCCTGGACATGGTCGGCGGCGACTACGTGCCGAAGGAGCTCAAGAGCCTCGCCGACGACGGCCGGCTCGTGTTCATCGCCTTCCTGCGCGGCCACAAGACCGAGCTCGACATCAACGAGGTCATGCGCCGGCGCCTGACGATCAGCGGCTCGACGCTGCGCCCGCGGCCGGTCGAGTTCAAGGGCGCCATCGCCAGGAGTCTTCGCGAGAGAATCTGGCCGCTCATCGAGGCGGGCAAGATCAAGCCCGTGGTCTACCGGACCTTTCCTCTCGCCGAAGCGGGCGAGGCGCATCGCCTGATGGAGACCTCGCAGCACATCGGCAAGATCGTCCTCACCGTTTGAGAAAAGGGGTCTGACCCCTTTTCCTTTCAGCGCTTGCCGGCCTCCTGCCGCAGCCAGGCCACGAATTCCGCCACTTCCGCTCGCCCTTCGGCGCTCTTCGAGACGACTGCGTAATAAGCGCGCGCCGGATCGGCGCTGCTCTTGAAGGGAGCGACCAGCTCGCCCGACGCGAGCAGGTCCTTGACCAGGGGAGTTCGCCCCAGTCCCACGCCATGCCCCGCGACCGCCGCCGGGATGATCTGCTCGTAGCCGGAAAACGAGAGCGTGCCCGCGGGACGCAGGTCGGCGATGCGTTCGACCTCGAGCCAGGTTTTCCAGTGCAGCCATGGATGGCGGCCCTCGGGATCGTCGTATTGCAGCAGGCAGTGATAGCGCAGGTCCTGCGGCTCGCGCAGCGGCCTCGACTTGTCCTTCAGGAGCTTGGGGCTGCAGACCGGAAAGACGCGCTCGCCCATCAGCCGCACCGCGCTCGAGCCCGCGAGCGAAGCAGGGCCATGGCGGATCGCGAGGTCGAGGCCGTCGCGGTCGAGGTCCTGCACGCGCGTGTCGGCCATGATGCGCACGTCGATCCCGGGATGGCTGCGCGTGAAGCCCGCGAGGCGCGGGATCAGCCACAACGCGGCAAACGAGTGCGTGGTGGTGACCGAGAGGCCTTTCTTGCCTGCCTGCGCGCGCAGCCGATCGGTAGCGGCGCGCATCGTGGTGAGGACCTGGGCAGCGGAAGCGTAGAACGACTTGCCCGCGTCGGTGAGCGCGAGCGCGCGGTGGCGCCGCTGGAAAAGCTCCACGCCAAGCTGGTCCTCGAGTTCCTTGATCTGCCGGCTCACTGCCGACTGGGTGAGGAAGAGCTCCTCCCCCGCCTTGGTAAAGGACAGGTGGCGCGCCGCCGCCTCGAAGCCCACGAGCAGGTCCAGGGCCGGTAATGCATTCCTATTTCTCATGTGACGCTTGAGAATTCACCGTTTGAGCTCGGGGCGAGCAGCATGCATCCTACGCATACCAAACGCAAGCCTAAAGGAAACAGAACATGCAAATCGAGCTCGGATCGGGAGCGCTCAGACTGGCCCCCAACCAGACCCTCAAGGTGGTCGACGGCGCAGGCAGCACGGTATGCGCGCTCGAAGGCGCGCTGTGGATCACCGAAGAGAACCAGGTGCGCGACATCGTGCTCGAGCCGGGCGACTGCTACCGGCTGCAGCATCGCGGAACCGCACTCGTGAATTCGCTCGGCGGCGAAGCCGCCGTCAGCTTGAGCTGAAAGGACCGAACATGAAACCACTCACTTTCGAAGCCGTCACCCGCGATCCCGAGCTGAAGCAGATGCTCATCCGCCAGGCACACCGGGAGCGCGCCGAAGCGATCTATCGATTCATCGTCGAGCCCGTGAAATCGCTGTTCAACCTGGGAAACCACCATGCCTCTGGTACGCATCTCGCTGCTGCGCGGAAGGGGTGAGGGTTTCGGCCGCAAGGTCGGCGGTGTCGTTTACCGGGCGATGAGAGAGACGCTCAACGTGCCCGACAAGGACAACTTCCAGCTCCTCAGCGAGCACGCGCCTGAGAGCCTGGTCTACGACCCGAGCTACCTCGACATCGAGCGAAGCGACGGCTTCATCGCGATCCAGATCACTCTCAACGAGGGTCGCAGCATCGAGATGAAGAAGGGGTTCTACCGGCGCGTGGCCGAGGATCTGCGGCGCGAGCTCGACGTCAGGCCGCAGGACGTGTTCATCAACCTGATCGAGGTGAAGAAGGAGAACTGGTCGTTCGGCAACGGTATCGCGCAGTACGCCAGCTGACATGCCCCTCGTAAACGTCACCCTTGCAGCGAAGCCGGACGGTGAGCTGACAACGCGGGCCATCGCGCTGCTCACCGACCTGACGGTCGAGGTGCTCGGCAAGGAGCGCGAAAGAACCACCGTGGTCGTCCAGTATGTGCCCACCGGTCAATGGGCGCGCGGCGGCTTCCCGCTCGCCGTGCGAGGCTATTTCGTCGACGTGAAGGTGACCGCGGGCACCAATCTGCGCGAGCACAAGGCGCGCTACGTGAGGGAACTCAACCGCGCCCTGCAGTCGCTCCTCGGCGAGGCCTCCGGGTACGTTGCGGTCGAGGAGCTTCCCGCCGACTCCTGGGGCTATGTGGGCGAGACCCAGGAGCTGCACTACCTCAGGAACAAGGTCGCCTAGAATAGAGGGCTCCGAAAGAGCCCTCATGTTCAAGCAGGATCTCCTCAAGGGTAAGCGCATCCTCGTCACCGGGGGCGGAACCGGCCTCGGCAGGGAGATCGCGGCGCGCTATCTCGCTCTCGGCGCCGAGCTCTGGCTTGCGGGCCGGCGGGGCGGGGTACTCGAAAGCGCAGCCGAAGAGCTCGCGTCCCGATATGGGGGGACTGTCAAAACCCACTCGGTCGACATCCGCGACGCGGCGGCCGTCGACGCGATGGTTGAGCGCATCTGGGACGAGAGCGGGCCGCTCACGGGCCTCGTCAACAACGCGGCCGGCAACTTCATCAGCCCGACCAAGGACCTGAGCGCGAACGGCTTCAACGCGATCGCCAACATCGTTTTCCACGGCACCTTCTACGTCACGCACGCGGTGGGCAAGCGGTGGATCGAGGGCGGGCACAAAGGGTCGGTCGTTAGCATCCTCGTGACCTGGGTGCACACCGGCTCGCCCTACGTCGTGCCTTCGGCGATGTCCAAGGCGGGCCTCCACGTCATGACGAAGTCGCTCGCGGTCGAATGGGGCCGCTTCGGCATCCGCCTGAACGCGATCGCGCCCGGACCCTTCCCGACCGAGGGGGCAACCAAACGTCTGCGCCCCGACGGCGGCTTCGACAAGTCGGCCGAAGTCAACCCGATGCGGCGCGTCGGTCGCATGGAGGAGCTGCAGAACCTCGCCACCTTCCTCATGGCGGACGGCTGCGAGTGGCTCACCGGCGAGACCATCGCGGTCGACGGCGGCGGTTACCTCGCCACCGGGTCGGGCGGCTACTTTACAGAGCTCGACAGGCTCTCCGACGCCGACTGGGGGAAGATGCGGGCGATGATCAAGGCGCAGAACGACAAGGACCGCGCGGGACGCACGGCGTGAAGCTTCTCGGAGTCGAGAAACCGCTGGTCCTCGCGCCAATGGGATCGGCCTCCGGCGGCAGGCTCGCGGCGGCGGTATCGGCCGCGGGCGGACTGGGCCTGATCGGTGGGGGCTACGGCGACGCCGAGTGGATACGCGAGCAGTTCCGGCTCGCCGGCGGCGCGCGCGTCGGCATCGGATTCATCACCTGGAGCCTCGCGCGGCGGCCGCAGCTGCTCGAGCTCGCCCTCGAGCACAAGCCCGCGGCGGTGATGCTTTCGTTCGGCGATCCGCTTCCCTTCGCCGAAGCGATCCGCCGCGCCGGCGCCAGGCTGATCCTGCAGGTCCAGGACCTCGAGACCGCGCGCGAGGCGCTCGCGGCGAAGCCCGACGTGCTGGTGGCACAAGGAACCGAGGCCGGCGGCCACGGCGGTGACCGCTCGCTTTTCACTTTGTTGCAAGCAGTGAAAAACATGACGGATCTCCCCGTGCTGGCCGCAGGCGGGATCGCGGATCGGCGCGGATTCGAGGCGGCCCGCGCGCTCGGCGCGGACGGCGTGCTGGTGGGCACGCGCTTCCTCGCGAGCGACGAGTCGCTGACTGCGCCGCAGGCAAAGCAGCGCATCGTCGAGGCGACCGGCGATGCCACCGTCAGGACGACGGTGTTCGACATCGTGCGCGGCTACGACTGGCCGGCGAAATTCACGGGGCGCGCGCTGAAGAACCGGTTTACCGACGCCTGGCACGGACGCGAGCGCGAGCTCGAGCAGGGCCTGTCGCCGGAGAAAGACCGCTACGCGGCCGCGGCGCAAAGCCGCGATTTCGACACGGCGGTGATCTTCGCCGGCGAAGCGGTCAACCTCATCGACTCGGTGCTGCCCGCGCGCGAGATCGTCCGCAGGATCTGCGGCTGATGGCGGCGCAGACGCCGCGCCCGGCGGCGACGCTGATGCTCCTGCGCGCAGGCCCACGCGGCCTGGAGACGCTCATGCTGCAGCGGACCCAGAGCGCGGCGTTTCTCGGCGGCGCCTATGTGTTCCCGGGAGGCGCGCTCGACGCAAGCGACGTCGCGCCGCGGCGCGTGCTCGGCCTCACCGAGGCGCAGGCGAATCAGCGGCTGGGACTCGCGAGTGGAGGGCTAGGCTATTACGTCGCCGCGGTGCGCGAGTGCTTCGAGGAGGCTGGCGTGCTGCTCGCCTGCGACGCGAACGGCAACCCGGTGCTGCCGGCGCGCGCGCAGAAGCTGATGGAGGAGCGCACGCGCCCGTTCCTCGAGCTGCTCGAGCGCGAGAACCTGTTCATTCCCGCGGGCGCGCTCGCCTACTACGGTCACTGGATCACCCAGCCCGGGCGCAGCCGGCGCTTCGACGCGCGCTTTTTCGTCACCCTCGCGCCCGCGGGGCAGGAAGGCGCGCACGACGCCGTCGAGACGGTCCACCATCTCTGGATCGAGCCGCGCCAGGCGCTGGCGCGCGGCGATCGCGGCGAGATCGAGCTGGTCCACGCCACGCGCCAGACTCTCGCCGACTTCGCGCGCTTCGCCGAGCCGCGCGCGGCCTTTGAATACGCCATGAGCCTGGTCGAGATTCCGACCAACCGCGCGTGCCTGGCGCAGGGGCGCGAAGGGGCGCGCATCTTCCGCCGCGGCGACGCGCCCTACTTCGAGATCCACTGGAGCGATCCTGAAGAAAGCGGGCAGACGAGCTACGACCTCGTCCCTGGCGTCGCCAAGCGCCTCGACCGGTTCACTACCCGCCTCATCGCTCCGAATCCGGGGATGATGACGGGTCCGGGCACCAATACGTACCTGCTTGGGGAAAAAGAACTCGCGGTGATCGACCCGGGCCCGGCGATCGACTCGCACATCGAGAAGATCCTCGCCGCCGGCAAGATCCGCTGGATCCTGTGCACGCACACGCACATGGACCATTCGCCCGCCGCCGCCGCGCTCAAGAAGGCGACCGGCGCGAAGATCCTCGGCCGTCCCGCGCCCGCGGGCCAGGACGCGAGCTTCGCCCCGGACGAGGTGCTTTCCCACGGCGAGCGCGTCTCGCTCGGCGGCGTCTCGCTGCGCGTCATCCATACGCCGGGCCACGCCTCGAACCACCTCTGCTACCTGGTCGAGGACACGCGCATGCTCTTCACCGGCGACCACGTGATGCAGGGCTCCACCGTCGTCATCAATCCGCCCGACGGCGACATGCGCGCCTATCTCGCTTCGCTCGAGCTGCTGCTCGGCGAAGACCTCGCGATCCTCGCCCCGGGCCACGGCTATCTCATCGGCGAGCCGCATCACGAGGTGCGGCGCCTGGTGCAGCACCGCCTGAAGCGCGAGGCCAAGGTGCGCGAGGCCATCGCGAAGCTCGGCGAGCCGAATCTCGCCGAGATACTGCCGCTCGTCTACGACGACGTGCCGCCGCGGCTGCACGGCATGGCGGCGCGCTCGCTCACCGCCCACCTGCAGAAGCTGCTCGCCGACGGCGCGGTGCGCGCCGAGGGCGAGCGCTACCGGCTCGCGACATGAAGTTCGACTTCGACCTCTTCACCATCGGCGGCGGCTCGGGCGGGGTGCGCGCGAGCCGCGTCAGCGCGGGCTACGGCGCGAAGGTCGCGATCGCCGAATCGGGGCGCTTCGGCGGCACTTGCGTGAACGTCGGCTGCATTCCGAAAAAGCTCTTCTCCTATGCCGCGCATATGCGGGAGGACTTCGAGGTCGCGAAGAGCTTCGGCTGGACCACGGGCGAGCCGCGCTTCGACTGGGCCGCGCTGCTCGCGAACAAGGACCGCGAAATCGCACGCCTGAATGGCGTCTACGAGCGGGTGCTGTCGCTCGCGGGGGTCGAGATCATGCGCGCCCGTGCGAGCGTGGTCGATCCGCACACCGTCGAGATCGGCGGCCGGCGCTTCTCCGCCCGGCACATCCTGCTCGCGACCGGCTCATGGCCGACGGTTCCCGACATCCCCGGGCGCGAGCACGCCATCACCTCGAACGAGGCCTTCCATCTCGAGCGGCTGCCGCGGCGCGCGCTGCTCATCGGCGGCGGCTACATCGCGGTCGAGTTCGCCTCGATCTTCAACGGCCTCGGGGTGCAGACGGTGCTCGCGTACCGCGGCCGGCGGCTGCTGCGCGGCTTCGACGCCGAGCTCGGCGAGCGCCTCGCCGACGAAATGAGCGCAAAAGGCGTGAACATCCGCTTCGGCGAAGAGCCGCGGCGCATCACGCGGCGCGGCGACGGCAGCCTCGAGGTGGATTTCAGCGACGGTGCGCGCGTAGACGCAGACCTCGTCATGTTCGCGACCGGACGCCATCCCAACAGCGTCAACCTCGGGCTCGAGGCGGCGGGCGTGGAGCTCGCCGCCGACGGCACTGTGATCGTCGACAAGTATTCCCGCACCTCGGTGGAATCCATCCACGCCATTGGCGACCTCACCAACCGCCACAACCTCACGCCGGTGGCGACGGCCGAGGCCATGTGGCTCGCGCGCACCCTGTTCCGAGGTGAACCCACCGCCGTTGACCACGACAACGTGCCCACGGCGGTCTTCGCCAACCCGAACGTCGCGACGGTCGGCCTGTCGGAAGAGCACGCGCGCGAGAAGTTCGGCGCGGTCGACGTGTACAAGGCTTCGTTCCGCGCGCTGAAGCTCACCCTGGGAGACAAGGGCGAGCGCACCTTCATGAAGCTCGTGGTCGACCGCGCGAGCCAGAAGGTGGTCGGCGCGCACATGATCGGCGCCGACGCCGGCGAGGTGATCCAGGGAGTCGCCATCGCCGTGAAGCTCGGCGCCACCAAGGCGCAGTTCGACGCGACGATCGGCATCCATCCCACGGCCGCCGAAGAGTTCGTCACCCTGCGCGAGCGCGTGTCGGTCGGCTGAGCGGCTGCGATGAAGCGCGTGCTGTTCGTCTGCACCGGCAACATCTTTCGCAGCCTGACGGCGGAGCGGGGCCTGCGCCATGCCCTGCACGATCGCGCCGACATCCAAGTCTCCTCGGCCGGCACGGTCGACTTTCCGCACGTCGTAGCGCCCGGCGTGCGCGAGTACCTCCTGTCGAGGGGCTTCGACGTCGGCAGCCATCGGCGGCGCACGCTCAGCGAAGCCATCCTGAGCGAATCGCACCTCGTGATCGCCATGAGCGTCAATCACCGCGCCTACATCCGCGAGCGCTTCGGGCGCTCGGCGCCGCTCTTCCTCGAGGCCTGCGGCGAGCCGGGCGCGGCCCTTCCCGATATCGAGGAAGCGGTCCTCGACTGGCAGACCAACGCCGCCGCGGTGGACGCGCACATGCGCGCGACCATCGACCGCATTCTTGGGCTCACGCCGCGGCTCGCCGCGAGGCTCGACGCGCTTCTCGCATGAAGCCACGCCCGCTCGTCGTCTGCACCTTGCTCGCCGCCGCCTGCAGCGCCGCACATCCTGACCTGCAGGACAAGGGCTACGGCGTCACCGGGCAGGATCCGTTCCGCTTCGACGTGAAGCCGGAGCTCCTGCGCCAGTGGGGCGGCTACGGCAGCCCGAAGTTCAACCAGGTGCTCGACGAAGAGCTCGAGCGCCTGCGCATCTGTCGCAGCGGCTACATCCTGCGCAACGAAGGCACCCGCGACGGCTGGTTCAGCGTCACCGGGCGCTGCAGATCCTGAAAGGCGAAGCCATGGCGCAAATCCACGAAGGCGGCTGCCACTGCGGCGCAGTGCGCTTCCGCACGACGAACGAGCCGGTGCGCAAGGCCGCCTGCCACTGCCGCAGCTGCCAGCGCCGCACCGGCAGCGCGTTCGGCATGGGCGCCTACTTCAACGCGAGCGACGTCGAGCTGCGCGGCGAGCTCAGGACCTACGAGCACCGCTCCGACGAGAGCGGACGCTGGCTCAGGATGCAGTTCTGCCCGGCGTGCGGCAGCACCGTGACCTGGACCCTCGAGCTTTATCCGGGCTTGCGCGCGCTCGCCGTCGGCTCGTTCGACGATCCCGACTGGCTCGCGATCTCGCGCCACGTCTGGACGCGCTCCAAGCACGAGTGGTTCACCTGCCCCCAGGGCGCAGAGGTCTTCGAGAAGGGCTCGCTGTCGGCCCCGCCCGGGGCGTAGGGGGGTCCGGGACGGTGCTGCCCCCCTGAAGTTCGGACAATCGGATAAACGGATGTGCGCGGCTGCAGTTCAGTCGAGCGTATATTTCATACAGGCGCCCCGTTTGATAAGTGTCCAAAAACAGGTCCTCAGGGCGCATAGGGGAGGGAAGATGGACCTGCTGACGACAGAACGAGCCGCGACTCTGCGCGGCGCAAGGGGCAAGCAACCCAAAGCGCGCGACGCGGCTGCTCAGACGCAAGCCATCGTGGAGCGCGCCAACGGGTATCTCTTCATGGCCCTCGTCCTGATCGACGAGGCGCGCAGGATCGCACGGCGGGCCGGCCGTCGAAGATAGACAGCCAACCTTGGGCCGCCCCGACTAGGAAAACGGCGGCGGCTCGGGCCGAGTTTCGTGATCGCGGTCGGGGCGCCGGTCTTCCGGCAGCGCAATGAATTCCGGATCGCCCGGCACGGCTCCGAAGCGGCCTGCCCTCCAGTCCTCTTTCGCCTGCTCGATGCGCTCCCTCGAGCTGGAGACGAAGTTCCACCAGATGTGGCGCGGGCCGAGCGTCTGGCCGCCGAGCAGCATCACGCGGGCGGGCGTCCGCGCCTTGATGACGATATGCACCGCAGGCCGGAAGACGAGCAGCCGTCCGCGCGGAAAGTCCTCGCCGTCCACCGACACGCCACCGTCCACGACGTAGGCGCCGCGCTCTTCATGCTCGGGCGTGAGTGCGAGCTCGGCGCCTTCGTCGAGCCGAGCCTCGGCGTAGAACATCGCCGAAAGCGCCTTGACCGGCGAGCGCAGGCCGAAGAGCGTTCCAGCAATCAGGCGGATCTCGGCGCCGCCGATCGAGGCTTGCGGCAGCTCCGCGGCGGGGTGGTGGCGAAAGCTCGGCGCGCGCTCTTCTTCGTGCTGCGGCAGCGCGAGCCATGACTGGAGGCCCCAGAGGCCGGGGCCCTGCGCGCGCAGGGGCTGAGGCGTGCGCTCGGAGTGCACGATGCCGCGCCCCGCGATCATCCAGTTGACGTCGCCCGGCCGGATCGGCTGGCGCACCCCCAGGCTGTCCTGGTGGAGGATCTCGCCTTCGAAGAGGTAGGTCACCGTGGCAAGACCTATATGCGGGTGCGGCCGCACGTCGAGCCCGGTCCCCGGCGCCAGGCGCACCGGGCCCATCTCGTCGAGAAACACGAACGGGCCGATCATGCGGCGTTGGATGGAAGGCAGCGCGCGGCGCACCTGGAAGCCCTCGCCCAGATCGCGCGTCGCCGGCGTCACAACCGCTTCGATGGCCTGAAGTTCGGCAGGCACGGTTCGCTATTCTGCGCGCCGCCCGGCGGGAGCGTCCACGCCATTTTTTTGCCACGCTTCGTCCGCGCTTTTCCCGCGGTTGCTCTCCGCGCCGCCCGGATGCCCGGCTGAAATAGCTCGTCGCCACCCATCCGGGAAGAACAACATGCTGGAACGCCTCAAGCGCCTGCTCTCCGACGTCCTGAATGCGCTCGCGGGCGCCGCCGGCGAGGCGGCACACGCAGCGAGAAGCGGCGCAAACCGCGGACTGAACGGACTCGCCGCCATCAAAGGCATCCTGGCGCTTGCTGTCATCGCAGGTGCGGCAGGCTACTTCCTCTACCGCAATCCGCCGTTCAAGAGCGTGGAGCGCGGCGAGCTAGGCGTGCGGGCGAACCGCCTCAGCGGCGAGCTCACCGAATGGCGCGAAGGCAGCGTCGTCGTCCTGCCGCTCGTGCACGAGACGCGCATCTTCGCGTTGCGCGACCGCAGCTACCGGCCGGCGCAGATTTCGAGCGCCGAAGGCCCGTCGCCGCTGCAATCGCTCGAGGGGCTTTCGCTCGGCGTGGATCTCAGCGTGCGCTACGCGCTCGACGCCGCGCGCCTGCGCACGGTCTGGAACACGCTGCCCGACGACATCTCCGCCGACATCGTCGAACCCGCGGTGCAGGGCGTGATCTACAAGGTGTTCGCGCGCTATACGGTGCGCGAGATCTTCTCGACCAAGCGCGTCGAGATCCAGCAGGCGATCGAGTCCGAGGTCGGGACGCGCTTTGCCGCCGACGGGCTCGTGCTGCGCGGCGTCGTGATCGGCAAGGTCGATCTGCCGCACGACTATCGCCGGGGTATGAACGCGCTCCTCGCCGAGGAGCTCGCGGCGGAGAAGATGCGCTACACCCTGGACCTCAAGGACAAGCGCGTGCAGGAAAGCGCGCTCGACGCCGAGGCGGAGAAGGTGCGCCGCGAGAAGACCGCCGAAGCCGCGGCGCGCGAGCAGGTGATCGCCGCGCGAGCGCAGGAAGAGGCGATGACGCACGTGCTGCCCTTCAAGCAGCGCCAGATCGAGCAGCGCCGGCTCGAAGCCGAGGCGGAGAAGGTGGCGCGCATCCGCAACGCCGAGGGCTCCGCCGAGGCGCGCCAGATCGAGGCCGTCGCCGAAGCCCAGGCGCGCCAGAAGCTCGCCGACGCCGAAGCCTATCGCCTCGAGAAGATCGGCAAGGCCACCGCCGAGCAGATGGAGCGCGAAGGCGCGCTGGTGACGCGCCATCCCCTGCTCGTCCAGAAGGCGCTCGCCGACAAGCTCTCCGACAAGATCCAGGTCATCATCGCGCCGCCGCCCGCCGACAACGGCTTCATCGGCGCCACCCTGCTCGGCGCGCAGAAGCGATGAGCCTGCGCGCGGCGCTGGCCGGACTCGCCCTGCTCGCGCTGCCGCTGGCCGCGGCGGCCGAGGCCGCGGCGCTTGCCATCGTGATCCGCGACCGTGCAGCGCTGCGCGCCGCGCCGCGCGCTGCCGCGCCGGCAAACGCGCTGCTTTGGCAGGGCGAGACGCTCGAGGTCCGTGGCGAGCGCCTCGACTACCTTCAGGTCTATGACTACAGGCGCGAGCGCGGCGGATTCGTCCTCGCGAGCGAAGTCCAGCGCATCTCGCCCGGGCCCGAGGAAGCGCCCGAGCTCCTCTCGATCGTGCGCTTCCTGCGGCGCATGCCGGGCGCGGAAGCGCTGGGCATCGGCTTCGCCGCGGCCTATATCGAGGCGGCACCGGCGGAAGTGCTGGCGAGCGAGGTCGGAGTCGAGGCGCTCGACGCTCTCGCGGGCTTCGCCGAGCGCCTCGCCGAGCGCGCTTCATCGAGCGCCACGCAGGAGCGCTCGGCACAGGAGAAGCTCGCGGGCCATCTCGACGTGGCGGCGCGCTACGGAGTCGGTTTCACCCACCACGAGCGCAACGGCCGGGCCTACTACTGCTACGAAGGCGAGGCTTACCGCAGGGTGCTCGCGATGCCCTCCAGCGCGGCTCAGCGCGCGCGCGCCGCGCTGGCGCTCACCCGCGCCGAATGCACGAGCGCCGAGCTGCCTCCCGAAGAGCGCCGGCGCATGGACCAGTGGCGCGCAGAAGTCCTCGAGCGGGTCGACGCTGCCGCGCTGCCCGCGCATCTGCGCAACCGCATCCTGATGCGCCGCGCCGCAGTGTGGGCGAGCGTCGCCTACCTGCAGGCGCGCAAGGGCGAGCCTGCGCAGGCCGCCGCAAGCCGCGCGCTGGTGGCGCTCGCGGATGTCGACAAGGCGAAGTTCGGAGACGAGGACGCCCGGAGCTACAACGACGCGGCGATGCAGGTCGGCGCTTCGCGCTGGGCGGCAGAGCCGGCGGCCTCGCGCGCTGATGACAAGAGGCCGCACATCGTCACCGCGCCCGGGCCCGCGGGCGAGACCTGCGTGTTGCTCGTGGACGCCAAGAACGACGCACGCAGGCCGCTCGCACGGCGCTGCACCTACGCAATGGTCTGGACGGCTTCGGCGCAGCTCAACCGCGAGGGCAGCGCGCTCGCGCTGGCGGTGCAGCCCACCGCCGCCTGGCGCGAGCTCTGGATCTTTCGCACGTCGCCGAACGGCTGGAACGTGCGCGTGCTGCCCCCCGCCGCCACTGCGCCGCACATCGGCTACGCCGAATTCGCCGGCTGGGCGCCAGGGGGAAACCGCATGCTCGTAGCGCGCGAGGCGCGCGGCGACGGCAAGTACCGGCGCAGCTTCGAAATCGTGCGGCTCGACACGCTTGCAACCGTGTCGCATGCCACCGTGGCCTCGAACGTGCGCGAGTTCCAGCGCTGGCAAGATGCTTCCTGGAAAAGCGGCACCGTGAGCCTGCGCTAGCCCAGCGCCCGCACGACGAGCGAAGCGCCGGAAGCGAGCAGCATCACCGTCACGGCGCGAAGCAGCGCGTCGCGGGAGATCAGGCGGAACACGCGCCGCGACACCGCGATGCCGGCGAACGCGCAAGGCGCCGCGACCGCGGCGGCGATCCAGATTCGAGTATCGAGCAGCAGTCCTGTAACGAGAAACGCGAGCACGCGCAGCGAGATGCTCGTCATGGTGGCGAAGCCGAGCGTGGCGCGGAACTGCTCCTTGGTCAGCCCGCGCTGCGAGAGGTAGATCGCGTAGGGCGGACCGCCCGCGCCGAACAGGCTGCTGGTGATGCCGCCGGCGAATCCTGCCAGCAACCCCCAGCGCGCAGAAATGACGCGCGAGCGGGCGCGCCTCGCGAGGGTGTAGAGCGCAAACGAGAGCACGAACACGCCCAGGAGAAGCATGCCGACGGCGCGCGGCAGGTTGACGAGCGCGGTGACCCCAACCGCCGTGCCGACGAGGATCATCGGCACGAGGCGCGTCCATTCTGAGCGCACCGCATTGCGCGGGTTCTCGAGTCCCACGCCGAACGCGCTGACGAGATCGGCGAGCGCAAACAGCGCAAGCGCGAAGGGCAGCGGCACGAAGTGGCTCGCGAGCGGGATCGTGATCAGCGCCGAGCCGAAACCCGTGAGGCCGAAGACGAGGGCGCCCGCGAACGCGATCGCGCCCAGCGCCGTGAGCTCGCCGATGCCCATCAGGCGCCGAGGACCAGGCTCGCGCCCTCGGTGTGGTTCATCGAGCGCAGCCGCCTCAGGTACCTGGTGAACGGTAGGCCGAGGTGCGCCTCGAGCCGCCCCGCGCGCCTGCGCAGCTCCTCCCACTCGAGCCTCGGCGGCAGGCCCTTGAGGGCGAAGGCGGCGATATTCTGGTCGTACAGCGCGCGCATCGAGACGACGGCGCCGCCGAACGCGCTCTCGAGCCGGCGCATGTACTGCGCGAGGCGCGGGTCATCGTCCATGAAGTTCACCACCAGCACCCCGCGAGGCTCGAGCGCCAGGAAGGCGGCGTCGTAGAACTCGGCCGCGGCGAGCTCCGGCACGTGCGCCTCGTCGTGGTAGGCGTCCACCACCAGCACGTCGCAGCATTCCGGCGCGAGCGCCTCGGCGCCGTCGCCGATCTCCACGGCGAGGCGCTCGCCGTCCGCCGGCAGCGCGAAGTGGGTGCGTGCGGTCGCCACGATGCGCGGATCGAGCTCGATCACGCGGACCCGGGTCTTCCTCAGGTGCCGGAAGAAGAACTTGGGAAGCGAGCCGCCGCCAAGGCCGATCATCAGCGCGCGGCGCGGCTCGGGATGGAACAGCAGGAAAGCCATCATGCAACGGGTGTAGTCGAGCGCCAGCGCGAAGGGATCGCCGAGCCGCATCGAGCTCTGGATCGCCTCGCCGCCGACGTGCAGCGAGCGCACCCCGCGCTCGTCGCTGACCGCTATGGTGGGCAGGTTCTTTTTCAGGACCCCCCATGATAGTGCGTAGGAAAAATCTCACGAAGTTTTGCCGCGCCGCCGCCACAGGCAGGAAATAGGCGATAGGCGGGCGGGCCCCGGCGCGGTAGGGTGGATTCCATTGGGGGGTTTCATGGGGAAGGGGCAGCGGGCGGAGCTCGAAGCAGCGCTCAGCGCGCGGATCGAAGCGATCTTCGACCGCGCGCCCGGGCTATGCGGCTTCTCGATCGACGAGCGGCTCGTCTCCGGGAGCGCGAAGGAAGGCACCCGGGAATGGGAGCTCTACGTGAGCGCGGTGGAGACCTTGCCCGAGCTCGGCGATCGCGCGAAACGCTTCATCGGCGAAATCTCCGGTGCGCTCGAGGACCTGCTGAGCCAGGAGCCCCAGGCGGCCGACCTGCTTCCGGGCCGCACCTTCGCCCGCGTCTGGCACTGACAATCCCTGGGTAGTTCTAGCGCCCTCTCGACAGGGCGAGCTCGGAACCGAGGTCGTCCCCGAGGTGCTGCCCGCACGTCCCGCACACCGGCGCGGCGCCCGCATCGAGCTTGGAGCCGTCCGGAAGCTCGCAGCCTTCGGGCAGCGTCGGGTCCTCCACCTCGAGAAACCCCGCCGGAACCTTGATGGCCGGCCCGCGGCAGGGGCTTGCGCCGCCGACGTGCCACAGGGTGACGAGTTCCAGCGCCGGGTCGATCCGCTTGAGTCGCATATGAGATAAGAGGAAAACACACGACGGCGCGCATTTCAAGAACCCAATGCTTGCCGATCGTTGGACAATGGGAAAAGCTTCGTCAAGGCTCTGAATGGCCACGTATCCGGATTCGAACGATCGCAAGCGAGAGCACCAGGCCGGCGCGCCGGAGCAGTGCAATTTCCTGATTTGCACTCGCGCCGGGAAGTGCGCGCAGCCTTCGAACTGCCTTGCCGGCGTGATCCCGGTGAATCCCGAATACCGCCCGATCTACGGAGGTGGCGGGCACAAGCGCGAGGAATAGGGCTCTTTGTAGCCATTGCGGCTCCATGATTCGTTGTCGATCATGAGTACACCGAGCGTAGCCCCACTGATTCGGGGCGCGTCGGTAGCCCCGGATCACCGGGGCTTTTCATTTGAGGGCTCCTCGGGCGCAGGGCGACCCCATGAAGAAAACGATCGAATTGGGGCCGACGAAGACAATTCAGAGAGATCTGGTCGGACGGCTGCCGCTACGATCAGCGACCTGGAGGAGCGGGAATGGTAGAAGACAATCAAGCCGCAGCGGATCACTTCGGTCGCCAGTCGGCGTTTTCGCCGGTTCTTTGCCTGGCAGTCGGGTCGGCTATTGGATTCTTCGCGTTCTTAGGGTGGCTCTTGTTGGCGGCATTCGGTTAGGCCCCTCGACCAGTCAAAACCGTAATCTAGGTTACTGCGCCTCTCGCAGTAATCGGCCAAAGTGCCTCGACGACGCCGCGGCGCACGCAAACGTACCAATCATAAAGATTGACCGTCGGGTCGCAGTGCCCGGGAACGAGGAAGAGCTTTTCGCCTAGCGCGGGCGGATTGGGCCCTTCGATGAAGCCGTGCTCGTCGGAGGCTTTCGTGAACTTGAGGACTTCTTTTCCCCACACCGTGGGCATGCCCGAGTCGACGCTGGAGGCCTTGAGGCCGGCGTCGACGATTGCGGCGTGTGGCGAAGGCCGGCTCATCACGGTGGCGAGGACGAAAAGGGCGTGCTCGAAGCGCGGCAGCGGTGCAGCCCATTCGTTGCGCGCGTAGTCGACGTCCATGAAGACGTACGAGCCGGGCTGGATCTCGTCCCATGCGCCCGACTCCACCTCGAACATGAACGTGCCGCTCCCGGCTCCGGTGACGATCGGGGTGTCGATGCCGCTGCGCTTGAAGAGCGCCTTGGTCGCGCTGACCGCCTCGGCGGCGCGAGCGATGTGGGCGCGGCGCTCGGCCATCGTTCGCATGTGCTGGGCGCGGCCGTGGTAGGCCTGGAGGCCGCCGAAGCGCAGGCCGGGCGCTTTCGTGATCTCACGCGCCAGGGCGAGCGCGGGCTCGCCGGGCGCGATGCCGCAGCGCCCCATGCCGACCTCGAGCTCGATATAGATGTCGAGGCGCGCGCCGCTGGCGGCGATCTCGCGCAGGTTGTCGAGATTGTCGACGCAGACTCCGAGATGGGCGCGGCGGGAAAGCGCGGCGAGGCGCGCGATCTTCGGTGCGCCGACGATCTCGTTGCTGACCAGGACGTCCTGCACGCCGCCCTCCACCAGCGCCTCGGCCTCGGACACTTTCTGGCAGCACACGCCGACCGCGCCGGCGGCAATCTGGCGCCGGGCGATGTCGGGCGACTTGTGGGTCTTGGCGTGTGCCCTCACCCGGACCTTTCCGGCGACGGACTGCTTGAGCGTCTCGAGGTTGCGCTCGAAGGCGTCGAGGTCGAGGACGAGCGCCGGAGTATCGACTTCTTCTAGGCGCTGCCCGATCGAGGCCGGCGGTCTCTGGCTCATGCTGTCGCACTCCGTGTCCGCTGGTGAAGCGCGAACCAAACGAGGGCTGCCGCCACGAGCGCGATCAACGGCAGCGCCATCAGGTTGACCCGCTCCCAGCCTGCGCTGGTGACGGTCATTCCCGAGGTAAGAGAAGAGATCACCATCACGATGAAGATGGCCTGGTCGTTGGCGCCCTGCGCCTTGGCGCGTTCCTCGGGACGGTAGGTATCGGTGAGAAGCGTGGTGCCTCCTATGTAGAGGAAGTTCCAGCCTACACCGAGAAGGACGAGCGACCACCAGAAATTGGCGACCGCGAGCCCCGCCAGCGCCACCCCGACGCAGACCAGGTTGAGCGCGGCCCCGGTCAGCATCACCGGCAGCACGCCGAAGCGCCGGATCAGCCTGCCGGTGAAGAACGACGGCGCGAACATCGCCACGATGTGCGACGAGATGACGAAGGCGGCGTCGCCGAATGGGTGGCCGCAGGCCTGCATCGCGATCGGGGTCGAGGTCATGAGGAAGTTCATGACGCCGTAGCTCACGGCGCCGGAGAACACCGCGACGATGAATTTCGGCTGCGCCGCAATCACGGCGAGCGGCCTGCCGGAAGCGGCGCGCTCGGCCGCGGTCGGCGTCGGGATGCGCACGAAGCGCAGCAGGATCACGGTGAGGAGCGCAAAGCCGATGAGCGCAAGGTAAGCGCCCATGAACTTGGTCGGGAGGAGATCGATCGTGTAGCGGCTGGTCGCCGGGCCGACGATTCCGCCGACGAGGCCTCCGGCGAGGACCATCGAGATCGCATTGGCGCGCAGGTCCGGCGTCGCGATATCCGCAGCGACGAAGCGGTAGTACTGGCCGAATGCGTTGTACACACCCCACACCAGCGTGCCCAGGCACAGCAGCCAGAAGCTGCTAGTCATGATCGCCGAGGCGCAGATCAGCGCGCCGGCGACGCCGAAGAAGGTGCCCAGGCTGAGGCCGCGCTGGCGGCCGGCGCGCTTCATGTAGAACGAAGCCGACATCGTGGCGATCGCGCCGCCGAGCACCCAGCACGTGACCGGCAGCGTGGCAAGGCTGGCGTAGGGCGCAAGTGACAGACCCGCCAGGCCGTTGATTGCAATGAGGGTTGAGTTGTTCGCGAACAGCAGCGCCTGGCACGCCGTGAGCAGCCAGATGTTGCGCCTAGTACTGTCCGGATATACAGTATCGGCCATGCCCCCAGATTCTACGAAACCGCGGCTCCACATGCGGGGCGCGCGGTCCTTCCTGCAGGGCCGTTTCGAAAGCGCGGCGCGCGAACCGTTCGACGACGGCTGGACCCCGGACGAGCGGCCGCAGAGCGAGCTCAAGACCGAGGTCACCATCGAGCGCGCGCGCTCGATTGTTTCGCACAACGACTCGCCCGACGTCGGCTTCGACCGCTCGATCAACCCTTACCGGGGCTGCGAGCACGGCTGCATCTACTGCTACGCCCGGCCGAGCCATGCCTATCTCGAGCTCTCGCCGGGGCTCGACTTCGAGACCAAGCTGTTCGCCAAGACCAACGCCGCGGAGCTCTTGCGCGAGGCCCTCGCCAAGCCGGGCTACAAGCCGCAGCCGATCGCGCTCGGCGCCAACACCGACTGCTACCAGCCGATCGAGCGCAGGTTCAAGATCACGCGCCAGATCCTCGAGGTGCTGGCCGAGTGCGAGCACCCGGTCACCGTGGTCACGAAATCGGCCCTGGTCGAGCGGGACCTCGACCTGCTTGGGCCGATGGCGGCGAAGAATCTGGTGAAGGTATTCGTCTCCATCGGCACGCTCGACCGCGAGCTCGCAAGGAAGCTCGAGCCGCGCGCGGCCAGCCCGCAGAGGCGGCTCGATGTTCTGAGAAATTTGAATGAGCACCACGTTCCATGCGGCGTAATGGTCGCGGCGCTCATCCCGGCGCTCAACGACAAGACCATGGAGCACGTCCTGGAGGCCGCGGCGCAGGCCGGCGCAACCGAGGCCGCCTATGTCATCATGCGGCTCCCGAACGAGCTGAAGGACCTCTTCAAGGAGTGGCTCGCCGAGCACTACCCGCAGCGCGCCGAGCACGTCATGAGCGTCATTCGCGACATGCGGGGCGGCAAGGACAACGATCCGCGGTTCGGCACGCGCATGAGCGGAACGGGCAACTACGCCGAGCTGATCGCCAAGCGCTTCGACATCGCCTGCCGCAAGTTCGGGCTGAACTCGCGCGAAGCGCCGCGCGCGCAGGCCGAGCTCGATTGCTCGCGATTTCGCCCGCCTTCGACCGGCGGTCAAATGATTCTTTTCTAAGGAATGTTTTTTAAGACGATGCGGCCGCTCTGGCTGGTCCTCGGCTGGGCGATGGTCGCCGTCATCATCTGGCTCTCCCTCACCCCCTCACCGCCCAAGGTCGATTTCGAGCAAAGCGACAAGGTCGGCCACTTCCTCGCCTACGGCAGCTTGATGTTCTGGTTTGCGCAGCTCTACATCGCGCGCAGGACGAGGCTCGCGTACGCCGCCGGCTTCGCCGCGATGGGCGTGACGCTGGAATTCATCCAGGGCTGG
>DATMJC010000032.1:0-5814 GCA_035554435.1 Burkholderiales bacterium
CATGCGCATCTTCAGGATCTACACCAAGCCTTCCGGAGAATCGGCGGTCGAGCTGCGCGAGGTGCCGATGAGCGGCGCGCGGCCGATGTCGGAGACGTTCCGCGGCGGGGCGCTCTTCTTCCGCGAGACGCCGGAAGGCCACGTGCAGGATTTCCACAACGCGCCGCGGCGCCAGCTCATCTTCCTCACCTCCGGGATACTCGAGATCGAGACGAGCGAAGGCGCGCGCTTCGTCTGCCGGCCGGGCGACCTGATCTTCGCCGAGGACACCGCCGGCAAGGGCCACATCACGCGCTCGCTGCGCGACACGCGCGGCTTCGCGCACATGGCCATGCCGGACGACTTCGACATCTCGGCCTGGCCGCTCGTCCGAGCATAGAGGCCGAATTCGGGCTCTGACCCCGATTTCGGGGCGGGCTTGCAGATCCCAGTCTGGACGATCAGACTTCAGGCCAGGGAGGGGGAGGATCATGAAGGTCATCTTTGCGCTCGCCTTGGCCAGTGCGATCGCGGCGGCACAGGCGCAGCCCTATCCATCGCGTCCGATCACGATCATTTCGCCCTTCCCGCCCGGCGGCTCGACGGATGTGGTCGCACGCATCATGGCCGAGCGCATGCGGACCGCGCTCGGACAATCGTTCGTGGTCGAGAACGTCGGCGGCGCCGGCGGCAGCATTGGCGTGGGCCGTGTCGCCCGGGCGGCGCCCGACGGCTACACGATCGACCTCGGTCAATGGGACACGCACGTCGGCAACGGCGCGATCTACCCCCTGCCGTACGATCTGCAGAAGGACTTTGAGCCGGTCGGCCTGCTGACCCTGAACCCGCTGCTGCTCCTCGCCAGGAAGACGATTCCCGCGCAGAACATGACGGAGCTCGTGGTGTGGCTGAGGGCGAACATCGGGAACGTGACCGTCGCCAACCAGACCGCGGCGGCGCAGGTCGCCGGCCTTCTGCTGCAGCAGGCGACGGATACCAAGGTCATGTTCGTGCCCTACCGCGGCGGCGGTCCGGCGATGCAGGATCTCATCGCCGGCCACATCGATCTGCTCGTCATCCAGGCGGCCGCCGGCCTGCCGCAGGTGCGGGCGGGAACGATCAAGGCGTTCGCGAATCTGTCCGCGAACCGCTCCTTCGCAGTGCCCGGAATCCCGACGGCGGACGAGGGCGGCGTGCCGGGACTGCACGTGGCGGGCTGGTTCGGGTTCTTCGCGCCCAAGGGGACGCCGAAGGAACCGATCGCCAGGTTGAATGCCGCGATGGTCCAGGCGCTCGCCGATCCGGCCGTGCGCTCGCGGCTCGCCGACCTCGGCCTCGATATCGCCCCGAGCGAGCTGCAAACCCCCGAGGGACTCGCGGCGTTCCACAAGGCCGAGATCGAGAAATGGTGGCCGATCATCAAGGCCGCCGGCATCAAGGCTGAATAAAAATCGGGGTCAGACCCCGATTCTTCTTGGTTCTGTCTTTAAACGGGGTCTGACCCCGATTTTCCTACGCGCTGCAGCTCGCGGCTGAAATCCGCCGCGCTCTGGTAACGCGACTCGGGCACCTTGGCGAGCGCGCGGCTGATGACGCGGTCGAACTCCGGCGTGAGCGCAGTGTTGATGGCCGATGGGCGCACCGGGTCGTCGTGCACGATCTTCTTGAGCAGCGTCACGCCGCCTCCGGCGAACGGCTGCCGATTGGTGAGGAGCTGGTAGAGCACCAACCCGGAGGAAAAGAGATCCGAGCGGTGGTCGGCCGCGAGGCCCTGCACCTGCTCCGGCGACATGTAGGATGCCGGGCCTGCCATGGCGCCTGCCTGCGTGCGGCCGGTGCGCTCGACGTCGATCAGGCGCGCGACGGCGAAGTCCATCGTCAGCTTCACGCGTCCCTCGGCATCGAGGAGGACATTGGAAGGCTTGATGTCGCGGTGGACGATGCCGGAGCGGTGCGCGGAGTCGAGCGCGCCCAGGAGCTCGCACATCATGCGCACGACTTCCTTCGGCTCGAAGCGCACGCTGCTGTCGAAGCACTGCTTCAGGTCCTTGCCCCGGATGAGGGTCATGACGACGAACGCGACCTGGCCCTCCTCGCCGAAGTCGTGCACCTGGACGATGTTCGGATGGTCGAGGCGCGCGACCGCCTGCGCCTCCTCCTTGAACCGCGCGGAATACTCGCGCGACGCCTCCTCGTTGAGGTAGCTCTTGAGGATGGTCTTGATCGCTACCGGGCGCTCAAGCTTCGGGTCGAGCGCCTCATACACCTCGCCCGTCGCGCTGCTCGCGATCCTCCGCTGCAGCTTGTAGCGGCCTAGCGTCTGCAGGTCTGCCATGATCGATTAAACCAGAAAATCGGGGTCAGACCCCGATTCTTCTTGATTGGGGTCTGACCCCGATTTTCGTTAATTGGGGTCTGACCCCGATTTTCCTACCCGCCGAGGTACGCCTTCTTCACCTCGGGATCGCCCAAGAGCTCCTTGCCGCTGCCGGTGCGGGTGATGCGACCCTGCTCGAGGACGTAGGCGCGGTCGGAGAGCTCGAGCGCGGCGAGGGCGTTCTGCTCGACCATCATCACGGTGACGCCCTCGGCGCGGATGGCGGTAATGATGTCGAAGGTGCGCTCGACGATGTTGGGCGCGAGGCCGAGCGAGGGTTCGTCGAAGAGCACGAGCTTCGGTCGCGACATCAGCGCGCGCGAGATCGCGAGCATCTGCTGCTCTCCGCCCGAGAGCGTGCCGGCGGCCTGCGCGCGGCGCTCGGCGAGGATCGGAAAGCGCTCATAGAGGCGCTCGAGGTCGGCGTCGATACCCGCGCGGTCGCTGCGCAGGTAGCAGCCCATCTCGAGGTTCTCGCGCACGGTCATGTACGGGAACACGCGCCGGCCCTCGGGGCAGTGGGCGATTCCCAGATCGAGAATTTTTCTGGGGGCGGCGTGGGTAATCTCCTCGCCCTCGAACTTCACCCTGCCTCCCGCAGGCCGTACGACCCCCGAGATCGCCTTCAGCGTGGTGGTCTTCCCCGCGCCATTGGCGCCGATCAGGCTGACGAGCTCACCCTTCCTCACCTCGAGCGACAGCCCGCGCACCGCGGCGACCTTGCCGTAGCGACACTCGAGGTTCTCAACCGACAGCACGTCTGTACCTTTCGCCCAGGTAGGCCTTGATCACTTCCGGATCGCGCTGGATCTGGGCGGGCGTGCCGTCGGCGATGATGCGGCCCTGCGACAGGCACACCACACGGTCGGACACGCCCATCACCATCTTCATGTCGTGCTCCACCAGCAGCACCGTGATGCCGAGCGCCCGGATCTCGGCGAGCTTCGCCATGAAGCTCGCGGTCTCCGACGGGTTCATGCCCGACACCGGCTCGTCGAGCATCAGCAGCTTCGGCTTGGCCGCGAGCGCGATCGCCACCTCGAGGAGCCTTTGATCGCCGTAGGGAAGCGCCGATGCGAGCTCGTCTTTTCTTCTCTCCAGTCCCACGAACCGCAGGACTTGTTCCGCTTCGCTCTCGAGGTGTTTTTCTTCACGCGCCACATACGGAAATCCAAGCAGGATCGCGAGCGGCGTCTGCCGTGCCCGCAGGTGCAGCCCGATGAGGACGTTGTCGAGCGCGCTGCGGCCCCCGAACACGCTCGTCTTCTGGAAGGTGCGCACGAGGCCGAGTGCGGCGATCTCGCTCGTCTTTATGCCCCCCAGGTTTTTTCCCAAAAAAATCACGTCACCCTTTGCCGCCGCTAGGTAGCCCGTAATGGCATTGAAAGCGGTGGTCTTGCCGGCGCCGTTGGGGCCGATGAGCGACAGCACTTCGCCCTCGCGCACCTCCATGCTCATATCGGTGATCGCCGCCAGGCCGCCGAAGCGCACTAAAAGGTTTTCGACCCGAAGGATCGGGCTCATCCCCGGCCTTTCGTCAAAGCGGGGACAATCCCCTGCGGCAGGAAGTACACCACCAGCACCATCAGCACGCCGTAGACGATCCACTGCGCCTCGGGCGCGATCGCCGCGGCGCGCAGGCCTTCGGGCAGCAGGCCGAAGATCAGCCCGCCCACCACCGGCCCGGCGAGCGTGCCCTTGCCGCCGGTGATCACCATGATCACCATGGTCACGGTGTAGATGAAGAGGAAGACGTCCGGGTCGACGATGCGCACGTAGTGGGCGTAGAGCGCGCCGGCGGCGCCCGCCATCGTCGCCGACACCACCGCCGCGAGCACGAGATAGCGCGTCACGTCGATGCCGACCGAGGTCGCGAGCGGCTCGTTCTCGGCGAGCGCCACCATCGCGCGGCCGGCGCGCGAGTAGACCAGCCGGCGGATGAGGACGTAGCTCGCGATCGCGACTCCGAGAACCAGCCAGTAATTCGCCGGTTTTCTCAAAAAAGTGAAACCCCACGCTTCCAGCGGCGGAATGTTGTTGAGCGCCATCGGCCCCTGGGTGAGCTCCACCCAGTTCACCGCCACCAGGCGCACCACCTCGACGAAGCTGATCGAGACGATGACGAAGTAGGCGCCGCGCACCTTGAACGCAATGCGGCCGATGAACCAGCCCGATGCGCCCGCCGCGAGCATGCCCGCAAGCATCGCCAGCCACACCGGTTTCGCCTCTACAACCAAAACCCAGTCGGGAAAGAGAGTGACTTTAAAACCTAAGGAAACCAGAGCGCTCGCATACGCCCCGATGCCGAAGAACGCCACGTGCCCGAGCGAGAGCTGCCCGGCGTAGCCGAGGAGCAGATTCAGGCTCATCGCCGCGATGATGAAGATGCCGGTGACGATGAGGACGTGCAGCAAATAGGGGTTATCCAACCAGAAGGGAATCGACAGCAAAAACCCCACCCAGGTGGCTGCCAGGATTGGTTTCGCCCTCTCGCTCACCCGACCCTCTCTTTGCGGGCGAAAAGCCCGGTCGGCCGGAACAGCAGGATCACGATGATGAGGAGGAAGCCCATCGCGTCGCGGTAGCCCGAGGAGACGTAGCCCGCGCCGAGCTCCTCGACCAGGGCGAGGATGAAGCCGCCGAGCGTCGCGCCCGGAATGCTGCCGAGGCCCCCCAGGATCACGACGGCGAACGCCTTGGCCGCGGCGAGGTCGCCCATGCTCGGATACGCGACGAACACCGGCCCGAGCAGCGCCCCGCCCGCCGCCGCGAGGCCCGAGCCGAGCGCGAAGGTGGCGGTGTGGATGTTGCCGATCCTCACGCCCATCAGCGCCGCGGTGTCGCGGTCCTGGAACGTGGCGCGCATGGCACGGCCCAGCTTGGTTTTATTGATCAATAGATACGTCACCCCTATCAGGATGAGGGCCACAACGAGTACAAAAACCCGGTTCCACGCCACCGACACCGGCCCGATGACGAGCGGCGCGGCGGGGAACGGGGTCGAGATCGATTTCGCCACGCCGCTCCAGGCGAGCTGCTCGGCGTTCTGGAGCGCGATCCAGGCGCCGATCATCACCAGCATCGTGGTGTCGATGTCGGCGCCGCGCAGCCGCCGCAGCAGCACCAGCTCGAGCGCCGCGCCGAGCGCCACGCCGAGCGCGATGGCGAGCGGCAGCGCGACGAAGAAGGACACGCCCAGCAGCATCACCAGCGCGTACATCATGTACGCGCCGAACGCGTACAGCTCGCCGTGCGTGAAGTTGACCACCTTCATGATGCCGAAGATGAGCGTGAGGCCGATGCCGAGCAGCGCGTAGGTGCCGCCCAGCATGAGCGCGTTCAGGCCGTGCTGGAGAAGCTGGTCCATCTAGGGCAAAAAAAACCCGCCGCCCCTCTGCGGGAGTTGCGGCGGGTCCCTCCTCGCGATCCGGTCAGTTCCTGACGACTTTTCCGTTGTC
>DATMJC010000033.1:0-10281 GCA_035554435.1 Burkholderiales bacterium
CTCCTGGTGTCGGTGGGCTCGACCAACTTCGACAACCGCTCCTTCCAGTTGAACGACGAGGCGAACCTGAACGTCTACGATGCCGGGTTCGCCGAGCGGCAGATCGGAATCTTCCAGGACGATCTGGCGCGCTCGCGCCGCGTCAGCCTGCAGGAATGGAACAACCGGCCGCGCTCCGAGAAGCTCTGGGAGCACGCGGCATCCCTGCTCGGATCGCAGATGTAGACGTTCCGGCAGCCGCCGGTGCCGGGACTTTTCCGGTCCGGCTACAATCGCCGGCAGGGGAGCTCATGTCGGGCATCACTCGGCTGCACGATGCAGTGAGGGGCGGCGGTCTTACAGGCAAGGCCGGTGCGCAAGGGCAGTGGCAACGCTTTTTCCAACGCGACGCTGGAGGATTGGCGCCGATGCGTCGAGCCGCTTCGCTGCTGATTCTTGCGCAATGACATGAAGCTCGCCGCGCAGATCGCCGCCGCGCTGGTCGGGTTGCTGCACGTCTACTTCATGGTGCTGGAGATGTTCCTCTGGGACCGGCCGTTCGGGCGCCGCAGCTTCGGGCTGACGCCCGAGTTCGCCGCGGCCTCGAAGTCGCTGGCGGCGAACCAGGGCCTCTACAACGGCTTCCTCGCCGCCGGTATCGCCTGGGGACTGTCGCTCGGCGACGCCGGCCGCGCGGTGACGCTCTTCTTCCTCGCCTGCGTGGTGGTCGCGGGGATCTTCGGCGCGGCCACCGTCAGCCGCAAGATTCTGATGGTGCAGGCGCTTCCCGGTGCCATCGCGCTGGTGCTCGCCTGGCTCGCCCTATAGGGCGGGCCTGCGAAAGAGGCTTGTCGCAGGCGCTTTGCTTTCTGTACAGTGGCCCGTCCACACGGAGGAGGTTCCATGAAGCGCGCTTTCATTACGATCATCTTTGCAATCGGCGCTTTCCCGTTTGCTGCGCTTGCGCAAGATAAGGTCATCCGGGTCGGCGTGCTGATGCCGATCTCGGGGCCCGGCTCGTACTTCGGCGTGATGGGCAAGGAGGGGATCGACCTCGCGCTCGAGCAGGTGGCGAAGTCGAACCTCAACGGCTACCGCCTGCAGGTGCAGTACGAGGACTCGGCGTGCAGCCCGCTGCAGGCGACCAATACCGTGAAGCGCGTGCTCGACCAGTTGAAGCCGCATATCGTGATCGGCGAGGAGTGCTCCGACGCCTCGCTCGCGATCGCGCCGATCCTCGAGCAGGCCAAGGTGGTGCAGCTGAACGCCGGCTCGGTGACCATGAAGCTCACCGAGTCGGGCTACAAGTACGTGTTCCGCATCTTCCCGAACGCGGAGCAGCAGAGCGCGCCGCTCGTGAAGGTGGCGCGCGAGAAGCTGAAGGCGCAGACCGCGGTGATCCTGTACGAGAAGACCAACGCCGGCAACGACAACGCCGAGGGCTTCGAGAAGCCGTTCGTCGCCGCGGGCGGCAAGGTGCTGGCGAAGATCGACTTCGGCCGCGACGTCAACGACTTTACCGCCATCGCGACGCGGATCGCTTCGCTCGGCAAGGTCGACGTGCTGCCGACCTTCGCGCTGGAAGGCCAGCAGGTGCGCCTCTCGCAGGCGCTCGCGCAGGCGAACGTGGTGAAGGGCGGCGGCGGGCACGGCGTGCAGATGGGGTCGATCTGGCTGCCGTGGGGCTACGACCAGAAGGCCGGGCAGGCGGCGGTGGGCTATGTGCGCATCGTGCAGTTCGACCCGAACGAGAAACGCAAGGTGGTGCAGGACTTCATCAAGGCGTTCCAGCTGAAGTACGGCGCCGGCAAGACCCCGACGCACATCAACGCCCACGCCTACGACACGATCCTGCTGGTCGCCGAGGCGGTGCGCCGCGGCGCGAAGGACTCGGAAACGATCCGCGAGCAGTTCACCCAGTTCAAGGACGTCGAGGTCACCACCGGCAAGATCAGCTTCGACAAGAAGGGCCAGAACTCCGACCTCTCGGTGGTCCATTTCGTCGAGACGCAGAAGGACCTGTCATGGAAGGGGCTGAGCTGGCAATAGCGCGCTAGCGCCAATCCCGTGACGGACCTCCTGGCGCTCGTCGTTCAGCAGTCCGTCAACGGCATCTACCTCGGCTGCCTCTACGTGATGGTGGCGCTCGGGCTCACCCTGATCTACGGGGTGCTGAACCAGATCAACTTCGCGCACGCCGACTTCGTCACCGTCGGCGCCTTCAGCGCCTTCTTCACGGTGACGAGATTTGCCACCAAGGTGCTGGGAATCCCCGACACCGGCGCCTACCTGCTCTCGTTATTTTCAGCCTTAGGGGCGGGGGCCCTCCTGGGCTGGATCGTGAGCGCCGCCGTGTTCGCACCGCTGCGCCGGCGCGGCGCCGACGAGCTGCGGCCGCTCATCGCCACCATCGGCGTGTCGGTGCTGCTCGAGAACGGCCAGCTCGCGCTGTTCGGCCCGATCCCCTACCAGTTCGACTCGCCGCTCGCGCGCGAGACGATCCGCCTCGGGCCGATCTTCTTCAGCGGGCAGAGCGCGCTCGTGGTCGCGGTATCGGTTGCCGCGATCGCCGCGCTCTACGCGTTCATGCGCTTCACCTTCATGGGCAAGGCGCTGCGCGCCGTGGCGCAGGACCGCGAGACCGCGGGCCTCATGGGTATCAACGAGAACCTGGTGATCGCGCTCACCATCGTGATCGCCTCGGCGCTCGCCGGCGTCGCCGGCGCGATGCTCGGCCCGGTGGTCGTGCTCACGCCCTTCACCGGCGCCTCGCTCATCGTCAAGGCCTTCGCCATCGTCATCATCGGCGGCTTCGGCAACATGGAAGGCACCATCATCGCGGGGCTCCTCGTCGGCATCATCGAGGCCTTCACCGTCCAGTACCTCGGCTCGGGGCTCATCGACCTCGTGGTGTTCGCGATGCTGCTCCTGATGCTCGTCGTGCGGCCCACCGGCCTCATCGCCGAGCACAAGGAGGAGAACGTTTGACTGGAGTCTTCACCGGGAAAAGAGGGATTGCCTTTCTTCTTGCCCTGATCGTCATCGCCGCCGCGCCCTGGCTGCTGAACAGCGCGTACTGGCGCGGCATCCTGGTGCTGTGCGCGATGAACGTGCTGCTCGCGCTGTCGCTCAACCTGGTGCTCGGCTACACCGGCCAGCTGAACCTCGGGCAGTCGGCGTTCTTCGGCATCGGCGCCTACGTCTCGACCATCCTCATCAAGACCTACGGCTGGAACTTCTGGCTCGCCGCGCTCGCCGCGGTCGCCGCGGCCGGCCTCGTCGGCTTGGCGCTCGCCGCCTTCGCGGCGCGGCTGCGCGGCCACTATCTCGCCATCGCCTCGCTCGGCTTTGCGGTCATCACCTACCAGGTGCTGGTCAACTGGGAGAGCGTGACGCAGGGTGTGCGCGGCATCTACGGCATCCTGCCGCCGGTGCCGAACGCGGTGGCGTTGTTCTACCTCGTGGCCGGCATCGGTCTGCTCGTGTACTTCCTGCTCGACAACCTGGTGCACTCCCCGGTCGGCGACACGCTGCGCGCGATCCGCGAGGACGAGGTGTCGGCGGCCGCACTCGGCGTCAACGGCGCAGTCTGGAAAGCCTTCGCCTTCGGCCTGGGCGCAGCAATCGCGGGTCTCGCCGGCTGCTTCTACCCCGGCTTCGTCGGCACGCTGGTGCCCGACGCCTTCGGCATCGTCGAGTCCTTCACCATGATGGCGATGGTGATCGTCGGCGGCATGGGCACCATGATCGGCCCCGTGATCGGCGCGGTGGTGCTCACCTTCCTGCCCGAGTTGCTGCGCGGCTTCGGCGAGCTTCGCCTCATGATCTACGGCGTCGCGCTCACGCTGGTGGTGCTGTTCATGCCGGGTGGAATGGTGCAGGCATGGATCGCCTTCAAGAACAAGCTGGCATGACGGCTTTCCTCAAGGCAGAGAAGCTTCACAAGAGCTTCGGCGGGGTGCGCGCGGTGCACGACGTCTCCGTCGAGGTCCAGGAGGGCTCGATCTTCGCGCTGATCGGCCCCAACGGCGCCGGCAAGTCGACGCTCCTGAACCTCCTCTCGGGCGTCCATCAACCCGCCTCGGGCTCTCTTGTCTTCAATCAAAAGAACCTGATCGGGCTGCGCGCCTACCAGCGCGCGCGGCTCGGCATCGCGCGCACCTTCCAGAAGATCCGCCTCTTCAAGCAGCTCACCCTGCTCGAGAACGTGCTCGCCGGCTTCCACATCCACCAGGACGTGCCGCTGTGGAAGTGCTTTCTTCCCAGCTCGAGCACCCGCTTCCGGGCCGACGCGCTCGAGCTTCTTGCCTTCGTGGGGCTGGATAGCCGGGCGAACGATCGCGCCGGGGCCCTTTCCTACGGCCAGCAGCGCATGCTCGAGATCGCCCGCGCGCTCGCCACGCGGCCGAGGCTCTTCATGCTCGACGAGCCGGCGGCCGGCCTCAACGCCGCGGAAGTCGAGTTCCTTCTCAAGAGACTGCAAAACATCAACAGGCGAAATGTGACCGTCCTCGTCGTCGAGCACAACATGGACCTGGTGATGAACGTGGCGCAGCGCGTGCTCGTCATGGACCACGGCGTGCGCATCTTCGAGGGCACGCCGCGCGAGGTGCAGGCGAACCCGCGCGTGATCGAGGCCTACCTCGGAGGCGAATTTGCTGCTTGAGGTGACGAACCTGGAGCTCGCGTACGGCGAAGTGCCCGCCGTTCGCGACGTGTCCTTCGAAGTCGCCGAAGGCGAGATCGTCACCCTGATCGGCGCCAACGGCGCCGGCAAAAGCACCACCATGCGCGGCGTCGCGGGGTCGATGCTTTCCAGAAAGGGGAAGATTCTTTTTGATGGAGTCGACGTGACGCGCCTTCCAGCCCACGCTCGCACCGCGGCCGGCATCGCGCTCGTGCCCGAGGGCCGGCGCGTGTTCCCTGCGCTCACCGTGCGCGAGAACCTCGAGATGGGCGGCTTCAAGTATCGCAGGGACCGGAAAAGAGTGGCCGGGCTGATCGAGCGCGCCATGGCAAGCTTTCCGCGCCTGCGCGAGCGCGCCTCCCAGCCCGCCGGCACGCTCTCCGGAGGCGAGCAGCAGATGCTCGCGCTCTCCCGCGCCCTCATGTCCGAGCCGCGCCTCCTCTGCATGGACGAGCCCTCGCTCGGCCTCGCGCCGCTCGTGGTGCAGGAGATTTTCCGCAGCATCCGCTCGGTGAACGCCGCCGGCACCAGCATCGTCCTGGTCGAGCAGAACGCCCGCTACGCCCTCGAAACCGCGAGCCGCGGCTACGTCCTGCAGACCGGTACCATCATCGCAAGCGGCTCCTGCGCCGACCTCAAGCAGGACGAACGCGTCAAGGAAGCCTATCTCGGGAGAAAATGATGAACTCTCTTCAGGGCAAGGCCGCGATTGTCAGCGGCGCCGGCGGCGGCATCGGCCGCGCCATCTCCATCAGCTTCGCCCAGGCCGGCGCCAAGGTCGCCTGCCTCGACATCAAGCTCAAGAACGCGGAGGAGACCGCGCGCCTCGCGGGGCAGGACGCCCTCGCCATCGGTTGCGACGTTTCTTCCGAATCCGACACCAAGGCCGCCGTCGAGCGCGCCGCCAGGGCGTTCGGCCGCCTCGACATCCTGGTGAACGGGGCCGCCATGACCGACCCCACCGCGACCGTCCTCGACCTCGACCTCGCCGCGTGGAACAAGGTCTTCGCGACCAACGTCGGCGGCGCCTTCCTCCTCAGCCGCTGGACGATCCCGCACATGGTCTCCGCCGGCGGCGGCTCGATCATTCACATCGCCTCTCAGCTCGGTACTGTCGGCACCCCCGGCCGCGTCGCCTACTGCTCCACCAAGGGCGCGCTCATCACCATGGCCAAGGCCATGGCTGCCGACCACGCCGCCCAGAACATCCGCGTGAACACGCTTTCGCCTGGCGCGGTGGAAACCGATCGCATGCTGCGCTTCGGCTCGATGGAAAAAGCTCGCGAGGTCCTCGGCGCCAAGCACCTGATGCAGCGCTTGGGCCTCCCTCAGGAAATCGCCCAGGCCGCTTTGTTCCTGGCGTCCGACGCCTCGAGCTTCATGACCGGCTCGGACCTCCGGGTGGACGGGGGCTACAACGCAGTTTGAGCTGGCGGTCCAGGCTTGGTGTCGGCCCCGCTTACAGTCACCAGCCGGCTGATGCCGGCGGATTGATTGGAAGAGTAGGATGAGAGCGAGGGAGGCCGCATGGGAAACGCACGCAAGCCGGGACCCGTCTGCAGCACGCGGGTGGGTGACCAATGGATCGACGCCGGCACGCTGTGCCGGACGAAAACGCCGCCGCCGCTTCCGGCCGGCTACTTCCCCGAGACCGCGGCAAAGTTTGCTTTCGACAGGGACCACGCCTATTCGCTCGCTCCGGAGGCACGGCGCAAGCGCGCGATCGATCTGGAGATCATCGGCGGCGACTACACCAGGAGCAGCGACATCCGCATCGACAGCGAGGACTATCTGAAGAAGCTGATCGCCATCGCTTCGGGGAACGCGGTTTCCGGGAAAGCCAAGCGCATGCAGTTCTACGTCGTCCGCGGCGGCGCCGAAGGCATGCTTCCCGACGACCTGAGAGGAATCAACGCCAACAGCAACGAAACGAGCTGGACGGGGACCGACGGCAAGCCCGGCAGGACGATCTTCGACGAAAACGACCTGATCGCGGTGTTCGCTCCCGACGGCACGCTGATCGGCTCGGCGCGCCTGCGCCGTCCGACCTTGGTTTCAGCGTCGGCGGGCGTGCGGGGTAATACCGCCAACAGGGTTCTCGCCGCCTGGGACGGCAAGAACGTCTTCGTCTACCCCAGTCACGTTGAGGGCTGGATACCGTATCTGGGGCTTGCCGTGGACGACGGTTTCCGCGACGGATCGGCAAACCAGGGCCGCCACGTCTACATCGACCTGCACAAGCAGGAGCAAACGAACGGCTGCATATTCATCGTGGACCCGGCGACTCCCGCTGTCGGCACCGACGAGCTGCGGACTTTCGAGCCCGCGCTGATCAAGAAGATCATCGCTGCGAAAGGCCTCGACCCGGCCAAGCTGAAGGGCCGCGTGAACCTCGGGACCATGAAGGTCGTCGCCATCAGCGCGTAGAAAGAGCGAAACCGCTCACGCCGGCGCAAGCAGCGGCCTGGGCCGGTTGCTTTGCCGGGCGAGGATGAAAGCCTCGAAGGCCTCCGCCGGCAGCGGCCGGCTGCAGTAGAAGCCCTGATACTGGTCGCCGCCCAGCCCGCGCAGCAATTGCAGCTGGGATTCGGTCTCCACGCCTTCGGCGATCACCTTGAGCCCGAGCTGGTGCGCCATGGCGATGATGGCGCGCACGATTGCCGCGTCGCCGGCGTCGACCGAGACGTCGCGAACGAACGAGCGATCGATCTTCAGCGACTGGATGGGGAAGCGCTTGAGATAGCTCAAGCTGGAGTAGCCGGTGCCGAAGTCGTCGATCGAGACGTGCGCCCCCATCACGCTGAGCGCCTCGAGCACGTACGCCGCTTCCACTGCGTTGTGCATGACCATGCTTTCCGTGATCTCCACCTCCAGGCACTCTGGCGCGATGCCGCTTGCCGAGAGCGCGTCGCGCACGGAATCGAGCAGCGCTTTCTGGCGGAACTGTGCAGCCGAGAGGTTTACCGCGACGCGCAAGACCGGCAGCGAGCGGTCCTGCCAGGTGCGGCACTGGCGGCACGCCTCGCGTAGCACCCAGCCACCGAGCGGAACAATGAGCCCGGTTTCCTCCGCGAGCGGGATGAAGTCTCCCGGCGCGACCATGCCGCGCTGGGGGTGCTGCCAGCGCAAGAGCGCTTCCGCGCCGCAGAGGGCGCCGGTGTAGAGGTCGATCTTGGGCTGATAGTGAAGAACGAATTCGCCGCGCTCGAGCGCGCGCCGCAGCTCGCTCTCGAGCTCGAGGCGCTTGGGCACGCGCTGGTCGCCATTCCCGGCCGAGATCTGGATGTTGTTGCGACCGGCCCGCTTGGCGCTATACATGGCGGCATCGGCACTGGTGATGAGCGCCTGAGCCTCCTCGCCGTGCTGGGGAAAGATGCTGATGCCCACGCTTGGCGTAATGAAGATCTCGCGATTCAGGACACGGAAAGGCCGGTTGAGCGCTTCGACCAGCTTGGCGGCGACTGCGGCCGCGTCCTCCGGCGCAGCGAGCTCCTTCAGCAGGATGACGAATTCGTCTCCGCCGAGGCGCGACACCGTATCCTCGCTGCGCACGACCTCGAGCAGACGCGCGGCCACTGCCCTGAGCAGCTCGTCGCCGGCGAAATGCCCGAGCGAATCGTTCACGTTCTTGAACCGATCGAGATCGACGAACAGCACCGCGCAGCTGACTTCCGTGCGCCGTGCGTGCGCGAGCGCCTGGCCTATCCGGTCCTCGACGAGGAGCCGGTTCGGCAGCCCGGTCAGAGCGTCGTGCAATGTCATGTGCCGAAGCTCTTCGTTGGCTGCCTGCAGCGACTTCGCCATGTGCGCCGCCTGAATGGCGGCGCGCGCATCGAACACCGAAAGCAACAGCGTGCCGACTAGGATGATTACCGTGATCGCGGCGATGGTGCCCGCCATCCAGGAGTTGTCGACCAACGGCCCGGACAGGCAGATGGTGTCGACGGCGAAGTTCGCGGCTGCCATGCCGGTGTAGTGCATGCCCGTGATCGCGAGGCCCATGATCACGGCGCTTCCGAGCTTGGCATACGCCATCCACCTGAGGTCCGCGCGCAGCGTGAACGCGATCCACAGGGCGGCGAGGGAGGCGGCGATCGCAATGAGCACCGAGGCGGCGAACAGCAGCGGGTCGTACCGGATCGGCGGGTGCGTATCCATCGCTGCCATGCCGGTGTAGTGCATGGCGCAGATGCCCAGACCCATGAGCACCGCGCCGAGAACAAGGTGACGCAGTCCCATCGAGTCGCGGCTCACGGTGCGCAGCGCAAAGCCCGAAACCACGATGGCGATGAGCATCGATAGCAGCGTCACGGGCACGTCGTAGCCCATCGGAACCGGCAGGGAGAACGCGAGCATGCCGATGAAGTGCATCGACCAGATACCGGTGCCCATGGAGAAGGCGCCACCGATCAGCCAGTAGCGCGCCGGACGGCCGCGCGCGGCGGTCAGCCGGGTGGCCAGGTCGAGCGCGGCGTACGAGGCGAAGCTCGCCACGGCCAGCGACAGCGCGACGAGCCAATAGTTGTAGGTGCCGGCCACCGATCGATGCTAGCCGCGCCTGCCCACCATCTGCCATCGGAATATCCCTAACCGGCGCAAAGAACTGTGCGTACCTGCGCCGGCGGGGATTTTTAGCTGTTGCGGTTTCGGAGAGCTGGGGTTACAGAGGAAAGCGCAGGGCGCGCAGTGAGCCTTAGCAGGTCGGTTCATATCGGGTCAAAATCATCGCTTCGTGCAAAAAGCCCTCAACAGAAAGGCTACTATCGGCACGTGAAGGAATATCCGACCGGCTGGAAGCGACGCGCCGCCGGTTTCACCGCCCGCGAAATGAAACGCCGCGCCCTGGCGTCCGGAGCCGTGCTGCTGTTGTCGGCATGCGGCTCGACGCCGCTTTACGGACCCGGCGTGCTCGTCTTGCCCGGAAGCGGCAAGAGCTTCGACCAGTTCCGTTCCGACGAGCACGATTGCCGCGGCTACGCACAAGCGCAGCTCAACGACCAAGAAGAGGATTCGGCCGGGCCGCTGCAGCGACGTTACGACCGCGCCTTCCTGCAATGCATGTACGCGAAGGGTCACAAGATTCCGGTCGGCAGCCGCTATTCGGATTCCACCGAGTCGGTACAGTCGGCGGGAGTCACCGCGCGACCACCGCCGCCACCGTCGGGACAGCCGCCCGCGGAGGCCCCGCCCGACTATCGGGCGAAGTGACTTGCAGCTAAATAGGCGTCGCTAGCAGCGAAGGGACAAGGCCGGTGTCGGCGACGACAGTCACGGCCTTCAGACGCGCCTCGCCAGCTTCTACTAGTGCCTCGATGCGATAGCGGCCCACGCTGAATAGCCGCGAAGCGCCTTCGAGCTCGGTCTGGAACAGGCTGTAGGAGACGTCGAAGCGCCACGTGGCGCCGTCGTTCCCGGTGAAACGCAGAGGGCCGAGGACATGCCGGTCGTAGTGCAGGTTGTAGAGGTTGACGTGGCGGTACGACTCGACCCGGTCGCGGAGCATGTTCTTGTTGTCGCACCACATGAGGACGTTGGGCAGGTTCTGCTCGACGTTCTCGCGCGTGACGACCTTGTAGTCGCAGGCTTCGTCGAAGAGCTCGACCCAGTCCTCGAGC
>DATMJC010000034.1:0-35150 GCA_035554435.1 Burkholderiales bacterium
GGCGCCTTCGCAGGCCGCCGCGAAGGTGATGCACGAGCGCGCCGGGGCGCCGTCGATCTCGAGCGTGCAGGCGCCGCATACGCCGTGCTCGCAGCCGAGGTTCGTCCCGGTGAGCCCGCCGCTCTCGCGCAGGAAGTCCGCGAGATGCGTGCGCGGCTCGACCTGCTCGTCCACCGGCTGGCCGTTCACGGTCATGCGCACGCGCGTCAGGGCCATGGATCGGCGCGCTCCACGCGCTCGGCGCGGCGCTTCGTTTCGTCGTAGACAGAGAGCTCCGGCACGACAAATTTTTCGATAAGTAGCGCCTGGCGAGCTTTGTCCAGGGATCCTTCTTCGTGAACCGCCAGGAACGCCGATCTGAGTTTTTCTGTTTGGCTGTCTGTTAGGGATGCAGTTGCAGCCAGCGGCGGCATCGGCGTCGGATCGGTGACGGCGACGACGCGCACCCGCGAGGCGAGCTTCGGGTCGCCGGCGCATAGGAGGTCGAAGACATAGCCGTCGAGCGGCCCCACGTCGATTTTGTTATCGACAAGAGCCTGAATAACGCCGCGAGGATTGAGGAGACCCCCGACGACCTGGCGGTACTTCGCGTGCGGGTACTTCGTAAGGAGGAGGCTGCGGAACGCGAAGTAACCCGACTGCGAGTCCTTGAGGGTGTAGCCGGCGACGCCGCCGAAGGTGTCCTCGAGCGTGTGGAACGGCGCGTCGGCCCGCACCGCGATGTCGCTCATGTAGATCGCCTTCCCCTGGTAGCGCGGCAGGCTCGGCTGCGGCGCGGCGAGGATGGTCGGCGCCGGCTTGCGCAGCGATGCCGGCAGGCCGCACATCTGCACCACGCCGAGGTCGTCGCGCGCCCAGAGCTCTGAGAGGAGCTTGGGCGGCCCGTGCTCGACGAACTCGACCGGCACTTCGGCCTCGCGCGCCGCCCAGCCGATCACCGCGCGCCAGGCCTCCGCCGCTGCCGGCGTCACGGAATACATGCGCGCGTTCGCCAGCATCAATCTGCTTTTATGTTTGCCTTACGCACGACTTCGCCCCACCGGTCGTATTCGATCTTGATTCGCTTTGCGAGGTCGGCGGGCGTCTCGCCCGAGGGTTCGGCGCCCATCCCGGCCAGGCGCTCACGCACGTCGGGCATCTGCAGGACTTTCGCAATATCGACGTAGGCCTTGGTGATGATTTCCTGCGAAACCCCGATCGGCGCCATGAGCGCATACCAGGACACTGCCTCGTAGCCCGGGATGCCGGCCGCGGCGGCGATCGTCGGCACGTCCGGCAATGTCGCGAGCGGCGTGGGGCTCGCCACGCCCAGGGCCCGCAGCTTCCCCGACTTGATCTGCGGCAGCGCCGAGGGCACCTGCGCGAGCATGAGCTGCAGGCGTCCGCCGAGCAGGTCCTTCATCGCGGGGCCGACGCCCTGGTAGGGCAGGTGAACGAGGTCGAGGCCGAGCTGCATCTTCAGGAGCTCGACGCCGACGTGCGCCTGGCTGCCGTTGCCCGGCGAGCCGAAATTGAGCGCGCCCGGCTTGGCGCGGGCGAGCGCGATGAATTCCTTCATCGAGCTCGCCGGCACTTCGGCATTGATCACCAGCACGTTCTGCACCGCCGCGATGCGCGTCACCGGCGCGAGGTCCTTGAACACGTCGTAGGCGAGCTTCGAATACATGTGCGGGTTGACCACCAGGTTGCCGTTCGGCGCGGCGAGCAGCGTGTAGCCGTCGGGCGGCGACTTGGCGCCGGCCTCCATGCCGATGTTGCCGGCGGCGCCGGGGCGGTTCTCGATCACCACCGGCTGGCCCCAGATCGCGGTGAGCTTCTCGCCGACGAGGCGCGGCATCAGGTCGGAGGCGCCTCCGGGCGCGAACGGCACGATCACCCGCACCGGCTTCTGCGGCCAGGATTGGGCTTTTGAAACAGGGGGAGCGAGCAGGAGCGCTGTGAGAAGAAGAAGTCGAAGCATGAAAAAATCCTATTGGATCTGTGCGAACGCCCGCTTGAGCGCCACCGTATGGAGCCGGCGCGAATAGGCATCCTCGCCGGTGTGCGCAGCATTGAAAGTCATTACAGCGTCCTCGAAGGTCCTTGCGTCCTTCACGAGACGTGGCGGACCGGAGAGCGCGCCCATCACCGCGCGCGACTCGTTCGTCTCCGGGTCGTCCAGCACCGCGCCGATCGCGTTCGCGAACTCGCCCGCCTTGCGGCAGAACTTCCAGTAGCCGTAGCGCGCGCGCCGCGAGCGCTTCGGAATGCGCAGCGCCACGACGAGCTCGTCGGGCGCGAGGACGGTGGTGAAGATCCCGGTGACGAAGGACTCGACCGGCGTTTCGCGTTTGCCCTTGGAACCCTCGATCAGAACAACCGCATTCAGGAGCGTGAGCGCGCTCGGCCAATCCGCCGCCGGGTCGGCGTGGGCGAGGCTGCCGCCGATCGTGCCGCGGTTGCGCACCGCGCGGTAGGCGATGGAGCCGGCGACCGAGGCCATCATCCCGCCGGTCGGGTCGGGAACCTTGCGGTCTTCGATCTGCGCGTGCGTGATGCAGGCGCCGAGCGTAACGGCGCTCTCGCCTTCTGAAACGGAACGAAGCTCTTCGATTCCCCGGAGATCGACCAGCAGCGTCGGATGCGCCACGCGCAGGTTGAGCATCGGACCGAGAGACTGCGTCCCGGCGGCGGGCCTGCCTCCTTCGGCGAGGAGCTTGACCGCTTCCGCCACGTCCCTCGGTCGCGCGTAGTCAAAGGCGGGCGCTTTCATTGGCCTGCCCTCATTGGCCCACCTTCAGGAGCGCTTCGACGATGCGCCGCGGCGTGAGCGGCGACTCGGTGATCTCGACGCCGAGCGGCGCCAGCGCGTCGTTCACCGCGTTGGCGATCGCCGAAGGCGGCGCGATGGCGCCGCCTTCGCCGATGCCTTTCTGGCCGAAGCGGGTGTAGGGCGAGGACGTCTCCAGGTGGTCGATGCGCATCGCGGGCACTTCGGTGGCGCTCGGCAGCAGGTAGTCGGCGAGCGTGGTCGCGAGCGGCTGGCCCTGCGCGTCGAACGGCATCTCCTCGTAGAGCGCGGTGCCCACGCCCTGCGCCGTGCCGCCGTACACCTGGCCGTCGGCGATCATCGGATTCACCAGCGTGCCGCCGTCCTCGACGATCACGTAGTCGAGAATCTCGACGTGGCCGGTCTCGGTGTCGACCGCGACCGCCGCCGCGTGGCAGGCGTAGCTGAAGGTGCCGGTGTCGACCTTGGCCTTGTAGCCCGCGGTCGTTTCGAGGCCCGCTGGATCGACGTCGGCTGGCAAGAGCTGTGGTTTGCGGTACCAGACGTGCGCGACTTCCGCCAGGCTTAGCCTACGGTCGGTGCCAGCTACACAAACAAAACCTGAATCGAGCGTGAGGTCCGCGGCCGCAACTTCCAAAAGCTTGGAAGCGATGGCTTTGACCCGGGCGCCGATCGCATCGCACGCCGCCGCTACCGCGCCGCCCGACATCACCATGCTGCGCGAGCCCCAGGTGCCGGTGGAGTAGGGCGTCAAGGCCGTATCTCCATGGATCAAACGGACACTGTCAGGGTCGATTCCAAGGATCGTATTGGCGACCTGCGCCAGCGTGGTCTCCATGCCCTGGCCGTGCGAGTGCGCGCCGATGCGCAGCTCGAGCACGCCGTCGGGCGTGAGCCGCGCCGCGCACTGCTCGTAGCCCGGCACCATCGGGATGCCCCAGCCGTAGTACACCGAGGTGCCGTGCGCGGCCTGCTCGCAGTAGATCGAAAAGCCAACGCCGATGCGGCGCTCGCTTTTTTCCTTATTTTTTTGCCTTTCTCGAATCTTCGTAAGGCCAATCATGTCGGCCGCGCGCCTGACCGCCTCGGGATAGTCGCCGCTGTCGAAGTGCTTCTTGGTGATGTTGTTGAACGGCATCTCGGAGGGCTGCACCAGGTTCGCGAGCCGCATCTCGTGAGGCTCGATGCCGAGCTCGCGCGCGGCGGCGTCGATCATCAGCTCGAGCGCGAAGCACACGCCGGTGCGCGCCACGCCGCGATAGGGCAGGATCGGCGCCTTGTTCGTCGCTACCGACCAGGTGCGGCAGCGGTAGCGGTCCATCTTGTACGGCCCGGGCAGGATCGACCCCACCTGCGCGGCCTCGAGGCAGGCCGAGAACGGGTAGGAGGAATACGCGCCGGAGTCGACCGTCGCTTCGCAGTCGATGCCGAGGATCTTCCCGCTTGCGTCGGCGTACAGCGTGAGGTCGTAGTGGTGCTCGCGGCAGTTCGCGTTCGCCGAGAGCTGCTCGCGCCGGTCCTCGATCCAGCGCACAGGGCGTCCCAGGCGCCGGCACAGCCACGCGAGGGCCACCTCTTCGGGCAGCAGGATGCCCTTGTAGCCGAAGCCGCCGCCGACGTCGGGCGCGACCACGCGGATCGAGCCCTGGTCGATGCCGAGGCACTCGGCGAGGCCGGCGCGGTTGATGTGCGGCATCTGCGCCGCGCTGTACATCACGAGCTGCCCGAGCCGCCGGTTCCACTCGCACACCACGCCGCGGCCTTCCATCGGCGACATGTGCTGGCGCGCCGTCCGAATCTGTCTTTTGATCTGGACTTTTGCTTCTCTCTGGATGGAAGAGAGATCGTCGTCTACGAGAGATTCGAGAAAGACGTTGTCGCCCCAGTCCTCGTGCACCAGCGCCGGCGGGTTGAGCCTCGCTTCCAGCATGTCGACGACGGCGGGAAGCTCTTCGAGGGAGATTTCAGTCAGGTCGGCGAGGTCTTCCGACTCGGCCCGCGTTTGCGCGACGCACATCGCCACCAGCTCGCCGACCTGGCGCACCTTGTCGCGCGCGAGAATCGGCTGCTCGGAGGGCTTGAAGCCTTTCAGCGCGGAAACGGCGCGAATCGGCTTGACGCCGTCCAGATCCTCGGCGGTGAAGACCAGGCTCTCCAAGCCGGAGGGCTTCTTGATTGCCTGGATCCTGCCGTGTGCCATGGGGGATCGCACGAAGGCGACCTCCAGCATTCCGGGGAGCCGGATGTTGGCGACGTACTCGCCTTGCCCCAGCAGAAAGCGCCGGTCTTCCTTGCGCGGAAGCCGCGCACCGACGCCCTTCCCGGTCACGCCGCTTCCGCGAGCGGCGGCAGGATCGAGGCGTCCGCGTCGTGGCGCGCGCCGGCGCGCAGGCAGAAATGCGGCCGCAGCATGCGCTCGGTGCGCACGGTGTTGCCTTCGTTGTCGCGCAGGGTCCAGCGGCCGCGCTCGTCGTGCAGCACGCTCACGTCGGCGGCGACACCGGGCTTCAGATTGCCGATCTCGCCCTGCAGGCCGAGCATCTTCGCCGGGTGGGTGGTGACCATCGGCACGATCGCCTCGAGGCGCAGGCCGAGCGCGAGCATCGAGGTCATCGCCGAGACGAGCGAGAAGCGCGTCTGGCCGAAGAACATGTGCTCCTTGTCGGGATGCTCGCTCGGCGTTCCCCGGGGCGCGGGCACGCGCGTGTTGTAGCCGTGCATGTCGGCGCCGAGCGTGTCGGGCACGATGCCGGCGTCGAGCGCGATGCGCGCCATGCGGTAGCTGAAGTGCGAGCCGTGGCCGACGTCGGTCTTGAGGCCGCGCGCGAGCGCTTCCTCGACGATCGGGTGCACTCTTCCCTCGCGGTTCACGAAACCGCCAGGATGGCGGGTGAACGGATGCGCGAGGATGTCGCCGGGCTTCAGGAGCGGCACCACCTGCTCGAGGATGGTGTCGGGGTCGACGCCGTTGTCACCGGACTCCGGCAGCCCCCAGAGCTGGCCGAAGTGGATGTAGACCGGCAGGTTTGCCTGCTTTCCGATCTCGGCCGAGAGGCGGATCGACTCGATGCCCCAGCGCGCGAAGCCGCCGAGCTCGGCGTGCGCCTTGAACCCCTTCACGATGTCGCGGTTCTCGCTCGCCGACTTGACCGTCGCGTCGACGTCGATGCAATCGGGCCGGTAGAGGTTGGGATAGAAGTGGCCCTCCATGCCGCCCACGAGGTAGGCGGAGAGAAACGTCACCACGCGGCTTCGCTTCGCCTGCACCACGAACTCGCGGAACGCGGGGAGCGTCATGCACGAGGGCCCACCCTGGTCGACGAGCGTCGTCACGCCCGAGCGCACGCCGCAGAGGTCGGCCTCGAGGCCGAAGCGGCCGGTGACATACTGGAACACGTGCGCGTGCGTGTCGATCAGCCCGGGCAGCACGAGCTTCCCGGAGACGTCGATGGATTCACGGGCGCTGGAAGGCGCGATCGACGGCAGCACCGCGGCGATGCGCCCCTCCCGGATCGCGACGTCGTAGGCGCCGTCGAGGCTCTGGGCCGGGTCGATGACTCGGCCGCCCCGCAACACGAGGTCATAGAGCATGGGTTTGATTTTACAATGCAGGGAGAGGAGGACCCATGAAAGCAATCGCATTGCTCGGCACGCTGGCCGTCGCGGCCGGCTGCGCGCAGACGCCGCCGGCGCCCTCGCCGGAGGCCAAGGCGCAGCTCGCGCCGTCCGGGACGCTGCGCGTCGCGGTGCTGACGTCGAATCCCATCATCGGCGCGAAGGACGCGTCGAGCGGCGAGGTAAAGGGCACCACGGTCGACCTCGGCCGCGCGCTCGCGGCGAGCGCCGGAGTGCCGGCGCGGATCGTCGACTATCCGGCGATCCCGCAACTGATGGCAGACGCTGCCACGAACACCTGGGACGTCGCGGTCGTCGCGATCGACCCGGCGCGCCGCAACTTGGTGGACTTCGCGCCGGCCCATTTGGCCGCCGACGGCTTCCTCACCATCCTCGTGCCGCCGGGCTCGAGCGCGCGCACCATGGCCGACTTCGACAAGCCGGGCATGCGCGTCGCGGCGGTGAAGAACGCGGCGCCGCTCATGATCCTCGAGCGTACATTGAAGAACGCCAAGGTCCTAGCGGCGGACAACGAGAACGAAGCCTTCGGCTTCATGCGCGACGGAAAGGCCGAGGGCTACGCGCAGAACCGCTTCATCCTGCGCACGCGGGCGCAGACGCTGCCCGGATCGCGCCTCCTCGACGACGCGTTCTCGGGCCTGCGGCTCGCGTTCGCGCTGCCGAAGAACCGGCCCGCCGCCGCTCAATACGTCGCGGCCTTCGTCGAGGACGCGAAGAAATCGGGCGAGGTGCAGCGCGCGATCGACAAGGCCGGGCTCGCCGGCGAGGTCAAGGTCGCCCCGCCGGAGTGAGCCTCCGGACGCGTTTTCCCAATCTAGCTGGCGATCTTCGCGGGGGCTTGGCGAGCGCGATCGTAGGGCTGCCTTACGCGGTCACCGCGGCGATGCTGGCCTTTGCGCCGCTCGGCCCGGGTTACGTCGGGCACGGCATGCTCGCCGGCCTGGTCACCGCGCTCGTCGCCGGCCTGGTCGTGATCGGCGGCACGCCCTTCCAGATCAGCGGCCCCCGGGGCTCGGTCTCGGTGCTGACGGCCAGCATCGTCGCGCTGGCGCTTGCACACCCCGCATTGGGTGACGCCGGCGCGGCGCAAGGTCCGCGCGTGCTCGGTGTGCTCCTGGTTTGCCTGATGATGGCCGGCGCGATCCAGATCGCCTTTGGCGTGCTTGGCATGGGCAACGCGCTGCGCTTCCTTCCCTACCCGGTGATCTCCGGCTTCATGGTCGGGCTGGGCATTCTGGTGGCCCTACCGCAAATTCCGGCGCTGCTCGGAGCGCCAGGTTCCGGCGACTGGTGGAGCGCGATACACCAGCTCCCGGCCATGCGGCCCGGGGCGCTGCTCGTCGGCCTGGTTACCATTGCCACGCTGGTACATGTGCGCAAGCACCTGACGAAGTGGCCGGCGCCGGTGGTGGCGATGCTCGCCGGCACTTCGCTGCACTACGCGCTCGCGCCCTCCGCCTTGCGCGTCGGGCCGGTTCCCTGGGACCTGGTCAACGGCAGCTTTCCGCTGCTGCCTTGGGAAGTCCCCAAGGTCGTCGTGCTCGATAGCCGCACCTTCTCGGTGCTGATCGATCTGCTGCCTGCTACGCTGACGCTCGCCTTCGTGGGATCGCTGGAGACGCTGCTTTCCTCCTCAGTTCTGGCAATCACCAGCAATACGCGCTACGACAGCCGGCGCGAGCTGATCGGCCAGGGAATCTCGAACATCGCCATAGCAGTGGCGGGCGGCGTGGCGAGCGCCGCCGCGCCGTTTCGCGGCGTGACCAATTACAGCGCCGGCGGGCGCACGCGCCTCTCGGTCGCGGTGAACGGCCTCCTGATCGGGGGAGTCGGCCTCGCCGCAGCGCCGCTGCTCTTCTGGCTGCCGCTCGCTGCCTGGGCCGGCGTGCTCGCGGTGGTCGGCTGGGACGTTGCGGCGGCATGGGCGCGGCGCCTCGCGGGGAATCCGCGCGCGGATATTGCGGTCGGCCTGCTGGTCATGCTCGTCACGCTCGCGCTTGGCACGGTGCCGGCGATCCTGGTGGGAATCGCCGGAATGGTGTTCCTGTATGTGCACAACACCAGTGGCGTGCCGATCCGCGGAAGCTACGACGGCATTTCCCGTGCCGCGCTTCGCGTGCGTCCCGAGGTGCAGCGCGCCTTCCTTCAGGAGCATGGTCGCGAGCTGCTCGTGGTGGAGATGGAGGGACCCGTATTCTTCGGCACCGCCGATCGTTGCGGCAGGGAGCTCGAGAGCCTCGCCGGCGGACGCAAGCACCTGATCGTCGACATGAGCCGCGTATCCGAGATCGATACCACGGGCGCGTTCGTGCTGATGCAGACCTTCGCGCGGCTGCGCGACAACGGCACCCGCGTAGCGCTCGCCGAAGTGCGGCCCGGCGGGCGCTTTGGCCGCGTCCTCGATCTCGCCGGCGTGACGCGCATCGTTCCCGAGCAGGCGTGGTTCGCGGACCTCGACGCGGCGCTCGAGGACACGGAGAACCGAATCCTCGAGCGCCGCTGGCCCGAGCAGCGCGATGCCGAGGAGCTCCCGCTCGCGCAGATGGAGCTGTGCGCGGGCATGTCGCCGGACGAGACTGCCACGCTCGCGCGCTATCTGCGCCGCGAGAGATATCCCGGGGGCGCGCTGGTGTTCACGGAGGGCGCGGCACCCACTGCCATGTACCTGCTCGCCCAGGGCGCGGTGACGCTGCGCATCCAGTTGCTGAACCCGCCGCGCACGCGGCGGCTTTCCACCTACAGCCCGGGGCTCGTCTTCGGCGAAATGGCCGTGCTGCAAAACCAGCCGCGCTCCGCAGAAGCAGTGTGCGAAGGCCGGACGGTGCTCCATGCGCTGGACCGCCCGATGCTCGAGCGCATGGCGCAGGAAGCGCCGTCGCTGTACGCGAAGCTCCTGTTCAATCTCGCGCTGCACATGGCCACTCGCTTGCGCGAGACGACCGTGGAGCTCCGGACTGCAGTTGAATAGCGGGGTCGCTCCCCCTTCACAGGGGAGCGAGGCGCAGGAACTCGCGTCGGGTCTTCGGTCCGTAGGTGAGGAAGTGGGGCTCGGGTCGCTCCTGATATGCGACTTTCCTCTGATGGATTGAATCGGAGCGCGCGTATTTCCGGACTTCGTCCGGGCTCAGGCCATAGACCTTGGCCGCATTCAGCCCGAAGATCTTGGCGCGCACCGAAGGCGTGATCTCGGCATAGCCGAAGCGCTCGCGCAGCTGCGGCGCGATCTGGAAGGTCCTGAAGGCCTGGATCTGGTCCTGCGGCGAGCCGTACCAGATCGAGTCGGTGCCCCACAGCAGATTGCTTTCCCCGCAATGACGGATCAATTTGCCGAGGGCGTGGGCAGCCTGCTCGGGCTCGCGCATGAGGAAGCGCCAGGTGCTGCCAAGCTCTGCAAATACATTAGAACCTGGCGCAATGTTGTTTTTCCGGAGGGATGTGATGAGAGTATCAATACCGTCGCGCCGGCCGCTCTCGTCGTAGGGCTGCTCGGCGACGCTGGTGACGAAGCCCGAGTGGTAGACGAGGAAGTTCACGTCCGGGAAGCGCTTCGCCACGACGCCGACGTCGCTGCACTGGCTGTGCTCGTACGATTGGCGGCCGAACGGCAGCCCCTTGTGCACGCAGATGTTCTTCACACCGAGCGCGCGTGCCTTCTCGATGAAGCGCATGCCGACGTCGTCCGAGAGGAAGTAGCCGCGCCCGCCGGGGCCGTACTGCGTATAAGTCTTCCAGGCGCTGACGTGCCACTTTTCCTTCAGCTCGTCCATGGTCTCGAGGTCGCCGGGCTGGTTCGGGTTGACCCGGCCGTGGACGAGAAGCCGGTGCGTGCCTTCCAGCTTCTCGACAATGCGCCGCACCGCGTCGGCCGCCTCGATGGTGACGGGCTCAGCCGCTCGGGTGGATGGGACGAACGACAGCACCATGACGTCGGTGTCGCTGTCCATGAACACGTCTTTGATGAACACGTCGGGGCCCTTCGAATTTCCCTTGGGCGTGTCGACAAAATGCCCCTGCACGTCGAAGATGAACTCGTCGCGCGCCGGCCCCGTCTGCACGCGTGCGAGCTGGAGATCGAGCGCTGCCTCGCGCGGCACGTCGAAGAAACCGCCGGTCCTGCCCGCGGCGGCGTTCGCGGTGTTGAAGGCCAGTAGCGTGCTCGCCGCGCCGCAGGCCGAAACTAGAAACCTGCGCTTTTCAAGGGAAAGTTCTTTTGAATTTTGAAAAGCCTGTTCGTGCGCGAGCCGGTTCGCGGCGCGGTTGACGCCCGAGAGCGGCACCGGCACGAACTCCCCGTTCGAAGTGCTGTCGAGCTTGATCGGAAGGCGCCTGCCTTGGGGATCGATGGGATCGCGAGAGCGTGACATAGGACCTCCGGGCTTTGCCGAAGAATACGCCTGCGGTTGCAAAAGAATCTTAGCGATCAAAGACTCTGTGGGATTTGCTGCCGGATTCCTCTTGCGGACGGCTCCTCGCGCGTACCTTGCAGGGAAGGCACAACCGGGAGAGGCGTATGAGAACCGGGTTCGTGGCTAGATTCACGCTGGGCTGCCTGATCGCGGCGGGGACGTTGACCGCGCGCGCGCAGGATCTCGACAAGCCTTTCCTCCTCGTCGCCTCGCCGAAGACGACGGGGTTCTACAGCGGCGCCGTCCTGCTTGTGATGCCGAGCGGCGCCGAGCACGTCGGCTTCATCATCAACCACCCCACGCGCACCACCGTGGCGGCAGCGTTCCCGAACGAACCGGATGCGGCCAGGGTCGACGAGCGGATCTACCTCGGCGGTCCGAGGAACCCGCAGGCGCTTTTCGCGCTCGTGCACAGCGACCCTGGCGAAGGCTCGCGCCGGATCGTCGGCGAAGTCTTTCTCGCCGTGGGTACCGACGCGCTCGACCGCGTCATCCGCACGTCTCCGCGCGAGGCGCGCTACTTCGCCGGCTTCGCGACCTGGGGGCCGGGCGAGCTCCAGCGCGAGATCGCTCGCGGAGCGTGGTTCACCGCCGAGCCCGACGAGGGGATGCTCTTCCACACGCATCCCACCTACATGTGGGCCGCGTTGCAACCGCGCCCGCAGGCTACCCGCTAGGCAGCTCGCTGCCGTAGGGCTTGGTGATGATCTCGAGCAGGTGGCCGCTCGGGTCCTCGAAGTAGACGCCGCGCCCGCCGTAGTGGCGGTTGATCTTGCCTTCCTGCTTCTGCCCCGGATCGGCCCAGTACTTGGCCCCGCGCTCCTTCAGGCGGCCGAAGATCTGGTCGAACTCCGCGTCGCTCACGAGAAACGCGTAGTGCTGGATCTGGATCTCCATCCCGTCGGCGTCGAGGAACGCGAGCGTCACCTCGTTCTGCACCTCGACGTCGAGAAAGGGGCCGAACGGCCGCGGCTTGCCCAGGCCGAAGACCCCGGCGAAGAAGCTCGCCGCGGCTTGCGGGTCCTTGGAGTGGACGATGGTGTGGTTGAGCTTGATCGTCATGCGAATAAGATTCCCTGATTAGCTCACGGTTCCTTGGGAATATCCACCGCGATCCAGATCGCGGCGACGCCGGCGCGGTTCTCGGCCCAGTGCGTGGTGCCCTTGCCCTCGGCGAGGCCCTCGCCGGTCTTGACCACCTTCGGCGCGTGGCCTTCCTCGTGGTAAGTCACCTCGCCCTGCAGGACGTAGCTCACCGTCGGGCGGTCCTTGTGGCTGTGCAGTCCGATCACGCCGCCTGGGAGCAGCGTGATGCGGCGCATGCGCAGCGGCCGGCCCTTGACCGAGTCGATCTCGCCGGTGAGGTCGAGCGAGCGCAGTTGGTCCGCGCTGATGCCCTTGCTTTCGGCGGGCGGCTTCATCTGGCCGACCGCGACGCCGGCGGCGAAGCCGAGCGCGAGCGCGGATCCGGCCAGCAGCGAAACCTTCGTGCGGGTGAAATGCATCGCTCCTCCTTGGTTGTGGCCGATACGCTAGACTGAAATCCCCAGGGAGGATACATGCCGGTCAGAGCAATCGCTGCAAGCGTCGTAATCCTTTTCGCGTGTTTCCTGGTTGGGGAAGCGTCGGCGCAATACCCGAACCGGCCGATCCGGCTGATCGTGCCCGCGGCTCCGGGTGGAGGAACCGACATCACCGCGCGCAGCTTCACGCCGGCGCTGCAGGACAACCTCGGCCAGCCGGTGGTGATCGAGAACCGCGGCGGCGCGGGCGGCGTCATCGGAAGCGACGTAGTGGCGAAAGCGGCTCCCGACGGCTACACGCTGCTCCTCTGTTACGTGAGCCACGCGACCAATCCGACTCTCGTCGACAAGCTCCCGTACGACACGCTCAGGGACTTCGTGCCGATCACGCTCGTCTCGCACGAGCCGACGGTGCTGGTGACGCATCCCGCCGTGCCGGCGAAGACGCTGGCCGAGTTCACCGCGTGGGCGAAGCCGCAAGGCGACAAGCTGAGCTACGCCACCGATCCGGGCAGCGCCGGTTTCCTCGCTGCGGAACTGTACAAGCAGCTCGCGGGCGTGCGCGCCGCGTACATTCCGTACAAGGGTAGCGGCCCGGCGTCGGCGGACGTGCTCGCGGGCCACGTGCCCTACATGTGGTCGGTGATCTCCATCATCACGCCGCACGTCCGCTCCGGAAAGATGAAGGGCCTTGCGATCGCCGCGGAGAAGCGCGCGCCCGGCCTGCCCGATGTGCCCACGACCGCCGAGGCGGGCATGCCCGATTTCGCCGTGAGCGGCTGGTACGGCCTGCTCGCGCCGGCGAAGACGCCGAAGGACATCGTCGACAAGGTGCACGCCGCGGCGGCGAAGGCGCTGAAGGACGGGAAAGTGCTCGAGCGGCTCGCGGCCTCGGGCTCGCAGCCGATCGGCGCCGGCCCGGCCGAGCTCGACGCGCACATCCGTCGCGAGATCGCGCGCTGGGACAAAGTCCTCAGGACCGCGGGGATTCAGCTGAAGTAACTAGGTTGTACCAGTCGATGCGCCAGGTGCCGAGCATCACCGCCGCGAGCAAGCCGAAGAGCAGGAGCGAGCCGCCGAGGAGCGAGTAGTCCTCGGCCTTCAGGAGCGCGTACAGCATCGCGTAGAGCGCCGAGAGCGCCGCGCCGAACGCCAGTCCGAGGCGCACGCTCGCGAGCGCGCGCATGAGATAGGCGCTCACGAGTCCAACGCATGCGCCTGCGGCGATCGCATACGCCGCCGCGAACGCGACGTGCTCGGAGAGCGCCACCAGCAGCAGAAAGAAGATCGCCAGCGCGAGCCCGACGAGCGTGTACTGAACCGGATGCATCGCGAGCCGCCTGAGCAGCTCGAGTAGCAGGAACGCTGCGAAGGTGAGGCCGATGAAGAGAAATCCGTACTTGGACGTGCGCTCGAGCTGCTGGTAGAGGCTCGCGGGCTCGATGAACGAGACCGCGATCTGCTCGCCGGCGAGTCCGCACGGCCAGGGGCAGCCCGACTGCGAGGGGCTCTGGGCGGCGAGGCGCGAGACCTTCCATTCGGCGGTGAATCCGTCCTGAGCAATGGCGTGCCGCGCAGGAAGGAAGCGGCCCTGGAAGGACGGGTGCGGCCAGTCGGCGCGCATGGACACGGAGGTGTCCGCGCCCAGCGGGGCGATGGCGAACGCCTCCGACCCGCCGAGCTCGAGCGAGAAGGAGAACGGAAGCGCAGCCGCGCCCCGCACGTCCGGCAGCGGCGCATGGAGGCCGCCGGCCGGCGCGATCTCGCCGGTGCCTGGAACGAAGTCGTAGCGCTTGTTGCCGACGGACGCGGCGTCCGCCGCGCGGATGCCGTGCGGATCGGCGACGCCGATCACGAGGCGCGGCGTGCCCCACTTGTAGCGGCTCTTGCCGTCCTCGAGCCCGGCGCTCGCCGGAACCCGGATCGTGCCCTGGGCCTGCAGCTTTGCGCTGAAGAGCCGCGCCTTGTAGATGCCGCGCGCCTTCTCGCCGATCTCGGCCGACACGGTCCACGTCACGTTCTCCGCCGGGACGTGCACGATCTGCGATTCGGTCCGCTCGGTGCGCCGCTCGCGCGCCTTGCCGTCGACTACCTCCTGCGTCACCTGGGTCCAGGTGCGCTCGTAGGGCAGCGCGACATACGGACCTGCGAGCGTCTGGCGCTTGCCCCAGCCCTCAGCGATGCCGTTCACTGCTTCGTCGCGCCGCTGCTGGCGCTCGGCGACGAGGCTCTGAATCATGACCACCGGCACGAAAAGCGCGATGGCGAGCACGACGATGACGACGATCTTCGCTAGCGCGGTTTTCACTGCGGGCTCCCCGGACGTTGGAGAGCAGGATGCCCGCGCAATCGGCCGCCGCCGTGGCTAGGCTGGGGCGGATTCTGACGCCCGCGAGCACTCCTCCTTGACCTTGGCGCGGAGGATCTCCGCCAGCCGCAGCGTCCCGGGGCCGGCGGCGTCGCGGTCCGCGAAGACGAGATTGAGGCTTCTGCTGCGCTCGGCTCCCTCGCGCAGCGGTACCGGGACGAGCGCGCCGCGCTCGAGCTCGCCACGGATCGCCTCGTCGGGAAACCAGGCGTAGCCGTTGCCCAGCAGGAGGGCGTGGAGCGAGGTCGCCTTGTGCGACACGGTCCAGCGTTGCTCGTTGAGAAAGCCGGCCCCGCGCGTGCGCTGGATGCCCGAGTCGCGGATCACGATGTGGCGGTGCTGCCGCAGGTCCTCGAGCGTTGCCGGCCGGCCCAGCCGATGCAGCGGGTGCGAAGGCGCGGCGACCAGGACGCCGCGGACCTGCATGAGCTCATCTCCCAGGAAGCCCTGCGGCAGGTTCGAAGTGATCGCCAAATCTACGCGGCGCGCGGCAAGCGCCTCGTCGGTGCCGCCGAGCACCGTCTCGTAGAGTTCGATGCGCGTCTCGGGCCGCTCGGCGGAAAACGCCCCGAGGCACTGCACCAGGAGCCATGTGGGGAAGAGCATCTCGACCGCGATCCGGATCTCGGCCTCCCAGCCCTTCGCGAGCTCGCCCGCGACATGCTCGAGGCGGGCAGCTTCGTCGACCAGCGTCTTGCCGCGGCGATAGAGCACTTCCCCCGTGGGTGTGAGGACGGCTCTTCGGCCGCGGATCTCGAACACCTTGACCCCGAGCAGCTCCTCCAGCTTCTGGATCGCGTAGGTGAGCGTGGACTGACTTTTGTGTAGAGCCTCGCCGGCCCTTGCGTAGCCGCCTGATTCCACCACAGAAACCAGAGTCGCCCACTGGTCGAGCGAGATCTTGGGGAGCGCCATAGACCTATCTATCCAATCGAACGATACGGCCTAATTATTCCGCTTTTTAATCGATGGAATCAATAGTTCAATACCTCCAACCGAACATTGGAGGGCTTATGAAGATCCTGCAGATCAAGTCGAGCGTGTTCAACGGAAACGGCCAGTCGAGCCGCCTCGCGGACGAGTTCGTGGCGCGGCTGCACGAGCAAGACCTCGAAGCAGAACTCATTCAACGGGACCTGGTGGCGGACCCGGTGCCGCACCTGGATGGCGCCCGGGCGGGCGCGTTCTTCGCAAAGCCGGAAGAGCGCGGCCCGGAGCAGCGCGCGGTGATCGCCTACTCGGACGCGCTGATCGACGAGCTGCGCGGTGCCGACGTGCTGGTGCTCGGGCTGCCGATGTACAACTTCGGCGTGCCCTCGCAGCTCAAGGCTTGGTTCGACCATATCGCGCGCGCCGGCGAGACGTTCAAGTACACCGAGAAAGGCGCGGTGGGTCTGCTCACGGGCAAGAAGGCGTACGTGTTCGCAACGCGCGGCGGCGTCTACGGCGACAACGATGCGCAGACCCAGTTCGTGCGCCAGTTTCTCGGCTTCATCGGCATCTCCGATGTCGAGTTCGTCTATGCCGAGGGGCTTGCAATCTCACCCGAGAGCCGCAATGTCAGCTTGATAGCCGCCCGGGCCCGTTCGCAGCGCCTAGCAGCGCAAACGCGGCTTGCAGCGTGACCAGGAGACAACCGCAAATGACCATCCGCACACTCGCGCAGGTGATTCCCTCGATCCCGGCTTCCGACGGCGCGGGCGTGAAGCTGCGCCGCAGCCTCGGCTCGAGCCAGCTCGCGCGCCACGACCCGTTCCTGATGCTCGACGAGTTCTTCTCGGACAACCCCGACGATTACCTCGCCGGCTTTCCGTCGCATCCGCACCGCGGCTTCGAGACCGTGACCTACATGCTCGATGGCCACATGCAGCACAAGGACGACCACGGCAACACCGGCGACCTCGGCCCGGGCGACGTGCAGTGGATGAGCGCTGCGCGCGGCATCATCCATTCCGAGATGCCGCAGCAGACCGAAGGGCGCATGCGCGGCTTCCAGCTCTGGCTCAACCTGCCGGGGAAGGAAAAAATGAAGCCGGCGGCGTACCGCGACATCAAGGCGAGCGAGATTCCGTCCGTGAAGGGAACAGGAGTCGAAACTCGCGTTATCGCTGGAGTGATGGCTGAGACGCGAGGACCGATCCACGGCGGCAGCACGGACCCGTACTACCTCGACGTGCATCTCGACCCGGCCGCAGTGTTCGAAGGATCGCTGCCCGCCGGCCACAACGCGTTCCTCTACGTCTACGAGGGCGAAGCTCTCGTCGGCGAGGAGAGGAAGCTGCTCGCGAATCGTGCGGCCGGCTTGCTCTCCGAAGGGGACAAAGTGCGCATTGAGGCTGGTTCCGCCAGCGCCCGTGTATTGCTCCTCGCCGGCAAGCCGCTGCGCGAGCCGGTCGTGCAGTACGGCCCGTTCGTGATGAATTCCCGCCAGGAGATCGAGCAGGCCATCGCCGACTACCAGGCGGGAACGCTCTCGCGCGGCGAAATCGGCCGCATCAAGATCGCCTAGCGCGCCTGCGAAACTGACGTAAGTCTGGCGTGACAAAAGCCGCGCGTGCGCGGCTTTTGTGGACCGTTCATTCCACTGTGAACTCCGTCTGTCGCGTGCGCGCCACGGCGCCGCATATCCGCGATTTGTTCCTCGCCATGCGCGCGGAGCGAGTGGAGAGTCAAGCCGTAAGAACAACAGGCTTAGGGGAAGGGCTGAATGGACACGCTTCAGGATCGGGGACACAAAGAACAACAGCGCTTGCGGCTCGAAGCCGATCTGGCGGCGAGCATCGAGACGCTGTTCCGGCGCTGCCCGTCGCTCTACGGCTTCTCGGTCCAGGAGGCCTCGAAGGTCACCCGCGAGCGCGCGGTCGACCACCTCGAAGGCGATCTCTATCTCGCGGACGTCGCCTGCCATCCGCTGCTGGACGAAGAACGCTGCGCGGAGCTGTGCGAGGTCGTCTCGCATACGCTGCTCGAGCTGGTGGAGGAGCGGCCGGAGATGGCCGAGCTGCTGCCGGGGCGCACCTTCGCCCGCACGCTCCACTGACCGGGGGTTACGCCATGAAGCGGACCCTCGCTCTCTTCGCCCTGTTCGCAGCCGCGATTGCCTGCCGCGCCGAAGACCTTGGCAGGCCGCTGTTGCTGGTCGCCTCTCCTGCGCTGCAGGGCGCCTACAGCCACACCACGCTGCTCGTGTTCCCGATGCGCGACCAGCACGCCGGCTTCATCCTCAACCGCTCGACCGACGTGAAGATGGCGAGCGTGTTCCCGGACCATCCGCCTTCGGCGAAGGTGGCCGAGCCGATCTACTTCGGCGGGCCGGAGATGATGGACTCGCTCTTCGCGCTGGTGCGCAAGGATCCAGGCCCCGGCTCGGTGCGGGTGCTGAACGACCTCTTCGTGACCGCGGAATCCGACTGCATCGACCGCATCATCGAGACGACGCCGAACGACGCGCGCTACTTCGCCGGCTTCGTCGGCTGGAAGCCCGGCGAGCTCGAGAAGGAAATCGAGTCCGGTTACTGGTACGCCGAGCCGTTCGACGCCGCGCAAGCCTTCCGTCCGGACGCCGGGTCGATGTGGGAAGAGCTGGTCAAGCGCCTCGGCAACGGCCACCCGCGCCCGACCGACCTGCACGGCGCCTAGTCCCCGGCGGCTTTGCCGCTTAAACTCGTTAGGTGCAATTGAGCTCGCGCCGCGAACAGGGCGTCGCCTTCGTGCGCAGGATGTACCGTCCGCGCATGATCGGCCTCGCGCTCGGCGGCGTGGCGATCGCCGGCGTGCTGATCTACAACGGGGCAGGCCTCGCGATGTGGGGCGCGCTCCTTGCCAGCACGATCCTCTGGCCGCACGTTGGGCTGTGGCTCGGGAGCCGCAGCGCCAACCCCTACCGCACCGAGCTCGTGAGCCTGATGATCGACTCGGCGCTCGGCGGCGCCTGGATCGCGCTGATGCAGTTCAACCTGCTGCCGAGCGTGGTGATCCTGATCATGCTGACCATGGACAAGATGGCGATCGGCGGGGCGCGGTTCCTGGCGCGCTGCACCGGCGCGCTCGTGCTCGCATGCGCGGCGGCCGCCGCGCTCAACGGCTTTCAGCTGCGCCCCTACACCAACATGGTGCAGATCATCGGCTCGCTGCCGCTGCTCGTGCTCTATCCGCTGGTGGTCGGGTGGACCACCTACCGCCTGGCGCGGCGGCTGCGCGAGCAGAACCAGATCCTCTCCGAGATGAGCCGCACCGACCACCTCTCGGGGCTGCTCAACCGGCGTTACTGGGAAGAGGCGGTCGCGGCCGAATTCGAGCGCTGCGCGCGCACCGGCGCATGCGCCTCGCTGCTGATGCTAGATTTGGATCACTTCAAGTGGATCAACGACCGGCACGGCCATCCGGCGGGCGACGAGGTGATCCGCAACGTGGCGGGAATCCTGCGCGAGTCGCTGCGCGGCGACGACGTGCCGGGACGCTACGGCGGGGAGGAGTTCGGCGTGCTGCTGCCCGACACGCCCGAGGCGGGCGCCGAGATCATCGCCGAGCGCATCCGCAGGCGCATCGAAGGCGCCGCGCTGGCGCCCTCGGGTCTGCGCGTCACGGTGAGCATCGGCATCGCCGAGAGCGGCGCACGCGACGTCGACTACACGGTCTGGATTTCGCACGCCGACCGCGCCCTGTATGCTGCGAAGGAGCGCGGCCGAAACCGCAGCGTACGTTTCCAGCCCAAGTTCACTCCGAGGCCAGAACCGACATGAAGATCTCGATGTACCAGGCGAGCGCGCCGCGCTTCGCCAACACCCTGAAAAACCTGTCCGCGATCCTCGACAAGGCGCAGGCGCACTGCGAGGCGAAGAAGATCGAACCGGCGACCCTGGCGGGCATGCGGCTCATCGCCGACATGTTTCCTCTTTCGCGCCAGGTGCAGGTCGCCTGCGACAGCGCCAAGGGCGCGGTGGCGCGCCTCGCCGGCGCCGACATCCCGAAGCACGAAGACACCGAGCAGACCCTCGCCGACCTGAAGCAGCGCATCGCGAAGACCATCGACTACGTCCTTTCGATGTCGCCGGACAATATCGACGGCAGCGAGGAGCGACCGGTGACGCTGCGCCTGGGCGGCAGGGACGTGACCTTCACCGGGATCCAGTACCTCCTCGGCTTCGCGTATCCCAACTTTTACTTCCACGTCACCACCGCCTACGACATCCTGCGCGCCAACGGCGTCGAGCTCGGCAAGCGCGACTACATCGGCACGCCGTAGAAAATCGGGGTCAGACCCAGTAGTGTCCGGTTAAAAGTCGAACAAAGTTAACTGGTTGGAGTAATCGAGTGCATGAGGCTCGGACGCCGCCAGCGTAAGTACTTGATCGATGGGCTCTCGTTCAAACAAGGTGACGCTCAGGATCTGTAGAAGATCATGCAGCGAAGCGGGCAGCTGGAAGTGTTTCTTGATGATTGCGACGAGCACATAGACGGACACCGCGATCCAGATTTGGGTCTTCACGGCGTTCTCGGAGGTGCCCAAGAATGCCTTGATGCGCAGGTGTTGCTTGATCCACTTGAAGAACAGTTCGATTTGCCAGCGGCAGCGATACAGCGTGCTGATACTGAGCGCCGGCAAGCCGAAGTTGTTGGTCAGCAGCACCACCGATTTGCCCGTGGATAGGTCCTTGATGCGCACGCGGCGCAGCGGCTCTGGGAAGTCGGCGCGCGAGAATTTGCCTGTTAGGAGCACGGTGTGGTCGCTGCGCAGGCCGGTGCTGCGATCGACTGGGTGCGAATAGCGCCGCTGGGCTTTTAGGTTGGATTTGGCACGCACCACGAAGAACGCTCGGCCTTGATGAAAGCGGTACAGGCGCGTGTAATCGATGTAGCCGCGATCCAGGACGTAAAAGGCGCCTGGCTCGGGCAGCAATTGGTCGAGCACCGCTACGTCGTTGAGCTTGCCGTCGCTGATATAGAGGAAACTCGGGATGTTGCCGCGCAGCTCTAGCAGCGTATGCAACTTTACCGCCGCGTGGGTGGACTGATAGTGGGCCCACGGAAACATCGAAAGGCACAGCTCGATCAGCGTCGAATCGAGCGCATAGACCGTGTTGGCAAGATCCAGCTCCAGCGTGTCGTTGGCGTACAGCGGTCGTGCCCGGTCGATCAGCGATTGCGCAAACTCCGCGTAAATGCGCCAATCGCGCGACTCGTTGGCATCGGCCAAGGTGCTGCGCGAAATGCGGCTGCGAATCCCCAGGTGATAGAGCTTTGCCGAATGCGCGCGCATACAGGCCTCGAGGTCGCGCAAGCTCTCGCGGTAGGTGAACTGCGCCAAGGCCATCGACAAGAACTGGTCGCTGCACGAGAAGTGCTTGACGTAACGATCGCCGTCGTACTTGAGCACAAGCCGCTGGAATCGCTTCCACGGCAAGAACTCCATCAGCTGAGCGAACACGAATTTGCCGGCGCGCATGGGCGCTCTCCGAGGTCCAGAAACCTCGAGATTCGCCCATGGAGCAGTTCAAATCGTGGACACTCAGGAAATGCGACTTCTCAATCGCCGATCAACGACTTACAGTTCATGTCCGTGAGTTTTACCGGACACTACTGGGTCAGACCCCAATTTCCGTTAGCTGCGCGTCGCCCGGGAATTGGGGTCTGCCCCCGATTTTCGTTGGGCACGCCGTTTGCTCCGTCCCGGCGTCACCATTCAAAGGGAAGATCATGGAATACGCCCAGACGAACAAGGTCCCGAGCAGCGTGGAAGAGATCCCGAGCTCGACCGAGGAGCGCATGCGCAACATGCGCGCGACGATGGAGCAGTACGTGAATACCGCCTCGCAGCGTGCCCGCGAGGCTGCCGCCTATGCCGACCGCAGGGTGCAGCAGAATCCCTGGAGCGCGGTGGGCGTGGGATTCGGCCTCGGCATGGTGTTCGGGGCGATGATCACGCTGCTGGCGTCGCGGCCCAATCCGAGCATGCTCGACCGCTTCCGCTAGAGAGGCCGACGCCGTAACATGCCCGGACTCCAACGCGGAGACGGCGCATGCAGGGCAAGATCGGGCTGGAAGAGCATTTCGCGATCCCCGAGACGCTCTCGGACTCCAAGGGTTTTCTGGGCGATGCGGTCTGGCCCGAGCTCGAGAAGCGCCTGCTGGACATCCAGGACTACCGCCTGAGGCAGATGGACGAGAACGGCATGGAGCTCATGCTGCTCTCGCTCAACGCGCCGGCGGTGCAGGCGCTGCCGGACGCTGCACGCGCGGCCGGGGTTGCGCGCCGCGCCAACGACTTTCTCGCCGAGGAGGTGCGCAAGCGCCCGCGGCGCTTCCAGGGGCTCGCGGCCCTCGCCATGCAGGACCCGGACGGCGCCACGCGCGAGCTCGTCCGCTGCGTGAAGGAGCTGGGCTTCCGCGGCGCGCTCGTGAACGGGTTTTCACAAATAGAAGAAAAAGAGTCCATGGTTTACCTCGACGACGCCCGCTACCGCGGCTTCTGGGCCGAGTGCGAGAAGCTAGACGTGCCGTTCTACCTGCATCCGCGCAACCCGCTGCCGAGCGCTGCCCAGATCTACGAAGGCCACCCGTGGCTCCTCGGTCCGACGTGGGCGTTCGGCCAGGAGACCGCGGTGCACGCGCTGCGGCTGATGGCCTCGGGCCTGTTCGACGCGCACCCGCGGCTGAAGATCATCCTGGGCCATCTGGGCGAGGGCCTGCCCTACAGCATCTGGCGCGTCGACCACCGCAACGCCTGGACGAAGCAGCCGCCGCGCTACCCTGCGAAGAAGAAGCTGGGCGAGTACTTCCAGGCGAACTTCTGGCTCACCGTGTCCGGCAACTTCCGCACCCAGAGCCTGCTAGGCGCGATGCTCGAGATCGGCGCCGACCGGATCCTGTTCTCCACCGACTGGCCGTTCGAGAACATCGACCACGCGGCGAAGTGGTTCGACGCCGCGCCGATCAGCGAGGACGACCGCCGGAAGATCGGGCGCCAGAACGCGGTGCGCCTCTTCCGGCTAGAGAACTGAGCTGCCTTAGGGAGTGAGCTGCGCGCACTGCTCGCGCGCGTAGCGCGAGGCCATGAGGCTGTTCTCGTCCGGCCCGCCGTTCACCGCCACGATCTTGTCGTCGCGCATGAAGAAGGTCATGGGGTAGGGGCCGGCGAACTTGCCGTCCTTCTTCTCGTTGACCCACACGCAGGTTGCCCAACCGTACTGGCTGTCGCGCAGCACGGTATCGCGCTGGTAGAGCTGCTTCGGTTCCGAGCGATACTCGACGAGCGCTTCCTTGGGATTGACGAGACGCAGGTCGAGGTAGCTCTTGATCTCCTCGCGCCAGCGCGTCGGCTTCGGGCCGTAGTTGAGCCCGGCCGTCTCTTCCTTCTTGACGGTGGTGTCGCAAGCTCCGAGAACGACCAACGTCAGGACCAGCAAAGATTTTTGGACCAGCAAGGGTCTTTTCATTATTTGCTCCGGTTTCACTCCTGCAGCCGAGATTCTAGAATATCGACGATGCGCGCGCACATCAGCTACACCGCCGACACCGGCGAGAAGCTCGTCAACGAGACCTTCGGCCCGAACAACATCCGCCGCCGCACCAGCGGCACGGCCGAGCTCCACGAAGTGACGATCTCCAATGGAAGGGACGAAGCGCTTGCGCTGGAGCTGAACGGCTTCGAACTGGTCGAGCACCGCACCGCGGTGAAGAACTTTTTCGATGCCGACGAGCTGAAGACGGTTTACTACCGCGAGGTCGAGGCGCTGATCCGGGCGCGCTCGGGCGCCGCGCGCGTGGTGGTGTTCGACCACACCCTGCGCTCGGGAAGCGAAGCGGAGCGCGAAGCCCGGCTCATCCGCGAGCCGGTGCTCTCCGCGCACAACGACTACACCGAGTGGTCGGGGCCGCAGCGCGTGCGCGAGCTCATGGGCGACGAAGCCGTGCGGCTGCTCGCGCGGCGCTTCGCCATCATCCAGGTCTGGCGCGCCGCCTACGACAATGCGGCGGATCCGATCCTCGCCAACCCGCTCGCGCTTGCCGACGCGCGCAGCGTCGCCTTCGAGGACCTGCTGGTGGCCGAGCGCCGCTACCCGCAACGCGTCGGCCAGACCTACCGACTCAAGTACAGCCCGCGGCACCGCTGGTTCTACTTCCCGCGCATGCGCCGCGACGAAGCGCTCGTCTTCAAGGTTTACGACTCCGAAAAGGACGGCCGAGCGCGCTTCACGCCGCACACCTCGTTCGACGATCCCGCGACGCCGGGCGGCGCGCCGCCGCGGCAGAGCATCGAGGCGCGCGCGCTCGCCTTCTTCTGATGGCCGACCGCAGCGCCACGCCGTGGGACCGCTTCCCGGCGCAGGCGCGGCCGGGCGACCGGGTCTCGAAGAACTTCGAGCTCTACGAGCTCACGCGCTCCGAGCTCGCGCAGCGCCTGCGCATCGACAACAGTTTCGCCGCGACGCGCGAGCTGCGCGCGGCGGTGAACCTGTGCCGCGAGGTGCTGCAGCCGCTGCGCGACGAGTTCGGCCGCTTCAGCCCGAACAGCGTCTACCGCTGCCAGGCGCTCGAACGCGCGCTGAAGAAGAAGGCGGTGAGCTGGAAAAGCGCGAGCCAGCACTGCGCCGGCGAGGCCGCCGACGTCGAGATGCCCGGGATGGCGACGCTCGAGCTCGCGCGCTGGGTGGAGCGCCACCTCAGGTTCGACCAGCTGATCTGCGAGTGCTACGACCCGCGGCAGGGGCCCAATTCGGGCTGGGTGCACATCTCGCTCAAGGCCCCCGGCAGCGGCACGAACCGCGGCGAGCTCCTGAGCTACGTGTTCGACCCGCGCAAGCGGACCTACGCCTACGTCGAAGGCCTGGTCCCCTCGGTCGCGTAGGCCCGCACCCCGCGATAGAGAAGGAACATCGCCGCCGTCTGCAGCACGTGGTAGAGGTCGTTGTGGTTGAAATGCTCGTGCAGCGCGAGCCCGCTCGCCTGCGCGAGCCCGGCTAGCACCGAGACCGCGACCCCCGCAAGCAACCAGGGGTTCCTTTTCAGGACATGGAGAGCGGCTACGATGCCAAGCGCGCTTGCGGTATCGGCGATCACCCAGATGAAGTCGTCGTGGTGGAGCATCCACGCTGCATAGGCAACAAGCTTTGCCACCGCAAACGCGATCAGCCCGGTCCGAACCCTCCCTGCAGTTACGGCATTGGCGGAGCCGGCCACCATGCCGAAGCTCGCGACGCCGACCGACAGCGTCGCCGCCTTCCACAAGACATCGCTCTGCCAGAACCCGTGCCACGACCCGCCCAGAAGCGCGCCCAGTCCGAGCGCGAAGAAGGCGAGCGCCCAGTAGCGGGATGCATCCACCAGTCGCAACGACAGAAAAATGGATACCGCGCCCAGCACGTAGTCCGTGATCACGGTGGTCGGCTCGCTCATCGGCGAAGCCGGCGCCGGTGCCACGACCCCACGGCAATGACAAAGCACGCGAGCACCCAGTGAAACGGAATCGGAATCAGCGGGCCGTCGGGCTTGAGATGGAGCTGGAGCGGAAGTCTGAGGAGCATGGCCGCGAGGTAGATCCAGCCGAACCAGAGCCACGGCCCGGCGAAGAAGCGGCGCGGCTGCACGAAGAAGCCCCGGCGGCGCGTGAAGTCCGAGCAGATCTTCGCCATCAGCACGACGATCGCGATTTGCGCGGGTAGCAGCAGCGGATAGGGCATGAGTCCGGAGTACCAGCGCTCCATCGGCGGCAGCCAGGTGACGCCCCAGAACGCGACCATTGCCTGGCCCGCCACGCGCAGGACGAAAAGCGCGAGCAGGGTCCAGAGCAGGGGAATCACCGGGTGAAAACCAGGATCACCTGTCCCCGCTCATTTATCCCCGAAAAACATGCGCTTGTAGTGGCGGTACCACTCGCTCTGGAAGAGCTCCTCGGGATCGTACTTGCGCTTGAGCTTGAGGAATTCCTGCATCTGCGGATAGCACGCGTCGACCTGGCGCCGGAGGGCGAAGCGGTTGTAGGTGGGGTAGTAGCTGCCGCCGTGACGCAAGCCGAGGTCGATCAGCCGCCGCAGCGCGTCGGCGCCGCGGATCACCCCGCCGGTGGTGTGCTCGATGTGCAGGTTGAAGATGACGCAGGCGTAGGGCTTGCGCGCCCAGGCGAGGAAGCTCTCGCGGTCCTGCTCGATCAGGCGCACCGTGCCGTAGACGAAGTTCCAGGCGTTCATGCGCGCGTACTCGCGCACCTCGCTCATGAAGCGCTCGAGCTGCTCACGCTCGACGTAGATCTCGCAGATCGCCTCCGTCGCCTTGTTCTGCGCGTCGGTCATCTTGTCGATGGCGCGGTGGTAGTCCTCGGGGTAGTAGCTCATCTGGCTCTCGTCGGACCAGTAGAGCTGCCCGTTGGTGGACATGTAGTACGCGGCGTAGCGCTTGAACGCCTCGCTCTTGTTGGTGTGCGCGAGGAAAAGGAGCTCGGTCCACTCGCCCTCGCTCAGCTCGTGCTGGAGCGAGGGCATCGGCCGGGCGTCGTCCACCGGGCGGTAGCACGAGAACACGCCGCGCTTCAGGAAGTCGTCGGACTTTTCGTCGATGGCATATTGGAAGTCGCCGTAGGTGAAGCCATCGCCGATGCGCGCGGCGAAGGCCTCGGCGAGCCCCGCGATCTCGCGCACCTCGACCACGCGCTCGAGCTTGCGCCGCGGCACGAGCCGCAGCGTGGCCGAATAGATGAAGCCGAACAGGCCGTAGCCGCCGATCGCGAGGCGAAACAGGTCGGGATTTTCCTCGCGGCTGCAGTTCAAGAGGTTGCCGCGCGAGGTGACGAGCCGGAACGACTCGACGTCGTTGATGAACGGCGCCATGGCGAGGCCGCGGCCGTGGATGTTGGCGGAGAGCGAGCCGCCGATGGTGACTTTGTCTACGCCGGTCTGCTTCTGCGCGAACGCCCAGGCCTTGCCCGCGACGTCGGGCTTGTCCGTCGTATTCATCGCCACGAGCTGCGTCTGCAGGAAGGCGAGGATTTCCGGCCACTGGATGCCCGATTCGACCTCGAGCAGCCCGCGCTCGCCGTCGAAGGAGAGCACCCGGTTCAGCTTGCGGATGTCGAGCATCACGGCGTCGGCGCAGAACTGCTGGCCGCCCATGGCGTGGCGCCCGCCCGAGACGCACACCGGGCGCCGCTCCTTGCGCGCCGCCGAGAGCAGCCCCCGCACCGCGTCGACGCTCGTCGGCGTCGCGATGCGAAACACGCGCGTCGAGTTGAGCTGCGAGTGGACGTCGTTGACGAGGATCGTCCCGGGCGCCGGCTTCGCGGCTTTCTTCGCGCCCTGGGACCACGCCGCCTGCGGCCAGGCCGCGGCGAGCGCGGCCAGGCGAACGAAACTCCGGCGCGAGATCACGCGCCGGATTCTAGACGAGCTAAGACGTTCTGCCGGGTAAAGCTACTCGGAGCGCTTGATGTCGAGCGGCAGCGTTCCCGGCGGCAGGTCGTCGTGCCGCAAGCCGCGGTGCGCGGGCTCCGACAGCGACTGCGCGGCGGGCGGGGTGGCGTTCTTCTTCGGCCGGCCCGGGCGGTGCGTCACCTGGAAAATCTTGACGGGCGGCACAGCCGGCGGGGCTTCCAGGAAGCGGCAGTCCGATTCGGTGGGCACGCTGAGAAGCGCCCCGAGCCGCTTGCCGTTCAGGAGCACGGTATAGCGGAGCATGTGCGCGGAGCCGAAGGCGGGCTGCGCCACGATGTCGTACTTGCCGATCTTGAAATTCCTGCGCTCGACTGCTGGAAGAGCCATTGAGTCCTCTGCCTGTGAACGGTGGGGCGAAGCGGAGGACGAACCGGCAATCGGGAAATTGCCCAGTCGGGAAATCGCCCAATCGGAAACCGGCGGAGGCCCAAGCTTCGAGCCCACCATTATATAAGCTCTTGAACCTAAAGGCTAGTACTGCGCTTTGTACCCGCCGGCTACGCGCGGGTCACGATTTATCGGCGGGCTTGAACACGTGGCTCAGGTCGACCTCGTCGAGCTTCACCGCGGCCTTGGAGGCCGCCTCGAGCGCGGCTTTCACCTTGGGCGTCTCGTGCGAGGCAGCCTCGAAGGCTTCGGCGAGCCGAAAGCACAGCGTCGCGAGCGCTTTCGGATCCGGCTTTTTCTGCTCCGGCGCCGAGGGCGTGCTGTAGATGCGCTGTGCCATCCCGATGAAGATCGCGCGCGCGAGCTCGAGGTTGGGATCGTGGAACGCTTCTGCGAGAGCGCCTTTCTTGTGGGCGCCTGTCTTGTCCGGATTGCTCATGCTGCCGAGCGTAGCGGCGGCACGGGCCGCTTGGCAAGGACAAAGAACATGGAGCCGACGCCCGCGAGGAGCGCGAGCAGGGTGAAGCCGGTGCGGTAATTGCCCGTGATGTCGGCCAGCATCCCGGCGATCATCGGTCCGCCGACCTGGCCGATGACGATGATCATGAAGGAGAGCCCGAGGATCATGCCGATGGCGCTGCGGCCGAAATAGTCAGCGCGGATCGCGTGCATGAAGGGGCCGCGCAGGCCCCAGGCGACGCCGTGCAGGGCCGCAAAGGCGATGATCCACGGCGCGGTGCCGGCCGCAGCCCCGGCATAGGTGAGAGAGAGCAGCCCGAGGCAATGCATCAACATGCACGCGGCGGCGATGAGGCGCTTCTCGTAGCGGTCGCCGATCACCCAGCCGAGCAGCACGCCGCCGATCTGGAACAGCGTCACCAGCATGATGACGAGCGCGGCGGCGCTCACGCTGTAGGCGAGCGATTCCTTCATGTGGGCGATGGCGTGCACGTTCACCGCGCCCACCACGAGGAGCGCGAAGCCGTGGCCCAGCGAAAGCAGCCAGAAGGCCGGCGTGCGCAGCGCCTCGCGCGCTGTGAAGTCACGTGAAGACAAAGGAGTAGCAGCGTCTGCGTTTTGACTCGTCTCCAAAGCCTTGGAAATGCCATCGACCGTCTCGCCGTGGTCCTCGGGCCGGCGGCGTATCACCATCGCGAGCGGCAGCCCCACAGCGATGGCGAAGACGCCCGAGCCGAACGCGGTCGCGCGCCAGCCGAAGTGCACCAGCGACCAGCCGACGATCGGCACCGAGATGCCGCCGACGGCGAGGCCGAGCGACAGCGCAGAAAGCGCGCGCGCCCGCCAGCGCTCGAACCAGTTGATGAGCGCGACGTTGATCGGGAAGAAACCGCACATGCTCGAGCCGAGCGCGATGACGATGAACGCGGCGTAGAACTCGAGCAGCGTGTCGATGGACGAAAGCGCCATGAAGCCCACGCCGAAGGTCAGCACGCCGAGGCGGATCACGCCTTGCGGGCCGAAGCGGTCCATGATCCAGCCGAGCGCCGGCCCGATGATGGCGCTCTCCATCTGCTGGAGCGCGGCCGCGCCGGAGAGCTGGGTCTTGTTCCAGCCGCGGTCGTCCTGGAGCACCGCCAGATAGCCGCCGAAGGCGTGGTGCAGCAACCCCGCCTGGAGGACCTGCAGGCCGCAACCCGCCCCGACCATCTTCCAGCCGTAGAAAAGCTTCGCTATTTCAGCCGTCCGGTCAGATAGTGCAGCCGCTCGGCGAGCGCGGCGAGAAGCGCCGCGCCGAGGTCCGGATCGAGCTTGATCAGGGCGATGAAGGCGTTGCGGTTGATCGGCTGAAGCGTCACGTTGTCTTCCGCCACCGCGCTCGCGAGACGCGGCGACTGGTCGATCAGCGCGAGCTCGCCCAGCACCCCGCCGGGACCGATGCGGTCGACCACTGCGCCGTTGATGCTCACGGCGACGCGCCCTTCGAGCACCGCGTACATCCGCGTGCCGACCTGGCCTTCCTCGAGGATGACCTGGTTGCGCAAGAAGGACACCGGCGCATCGTCGCACAACCCGCGCACCATGTCCGCGAGCGACTTCGGATTGAAGACCGGAGGCTCCAGCGGCGGATTGTCGCCGCCGCTCAGCGCGCCGTGGGCCTTGGCGCTCGCCACCGCCTCGCGCAGGCGCGGGACCATCACCTTCATGAGCATGAGCGCGAACGCGGGCTTCTTGGCGAGCGCCTTGCGAAACTGCCTTGCATCCAGCGCGATCACCTTGCACGGCGTCTTCGCCACGGCGGTGGCGCTGCGCGGCGTGCGGGCGAGCGCCGCCATCTCGCCGAAGATCTCTCCCGCTTTCACCGCGCGGATTTCCTGCGCGCCCGCGGTCAGGCTGACGCGGCCCTTGAGCAGGAGGTACATCTTGTCGTTCGCGAAGAGCGCGCCGCGGCTGCGCCGGGCTTCGCGGAAGATGGTGCGGCCCGCCGGGATCGTTTCCACCTCGCCGCCGGCTTTGAAGAAATCGAGCGCCGCGGCCGGTTCGTAGCTCGGAATATCCATCTGATGGGTCGACACTCTAGCCGGGGGTAACCGCTTGGGCCGAGGGCATACGTCATGCCCCCGCCCGCGGTATAGGTGATATCGTGACGCTGTGTCGCAGGGGGGCGAAACAAACGGCGGTCCGGATCGGGATGTCGACGCGAGCCTGCGTGCGGTCCGCGCCGAGGCCCGGGTGCACGCGGTATTCGGCCGCCAGCCGGAGCTGCACCGGTTCGTGATCCAGGACAAGGCGAGCCTCGCCGACCATATCGACCGCGGGAGCCTCACGGGCGAGCTTTTCATCACCCAGATCACCCTCTATCCCCGGCGGGGCACGAAGCAGTACGACGAGGTCTACGCCGATATCGCGCGCGCCGTGACGTTGGCGGTCGCCGAGCTGCCGGAGGCGCTCGCCTGGCTCCGCGGCAAGGCTTTCGTCCGCGCGCTGCACTAAAAAGCAGTTTTTACAGGGATTTAGCCGAGCCCGAGGCATGAGCTGCCGGGCCCGGAACTTGCGGGACCGGGGGCATGAAACTCGTCGAGCTGGAAAGCCTCGCCTCCGAGCCGCACATCGAGCAGGATCTCGCCAGCCGTGTGGGCGCCATCTTCGAGCGTTGCCCGGCGCTGCAGGGATTCTCGATCCAGGATGCCTCGCGCCTGCCCAAGCACCTTCAGGCGGCAGCGCTCGAGGGGCTTATCGTTACCGATATAGGGATCTACCCGGAGCTCGAGCCGGCGTTGACCGAGCGCGTCTACGACGAGATCGCGGTCGGGTTGCTCGACTTCATCTGCTCGCGGCCCGACGCCCGCACGGTGCTCGCCGGGCGAACGTTCGTGCGCCACCTCCACTAGGCCTGTCAGCCTTCGTCAAGGCCATGTAATCCTGCCGCCCCGCCGCGGCAGAGTGACACTCCCTGACCCCCGTCCGGACCAGGCTCCGCTACCGTGGAAGTCATGTCCGAGCGCGCAAAGCGTCGCAACCCCGCGACAGGATTCAACCTACGCCGCATGGGCCCGGGTGGCCGGCAGAGAGGCGAAACCAAAGCCTCTTACGCTGAAGCCATGAAAAAGCCGGTTCCAGCGTCGATCGAATCGCTGTTCCAGCGCTACCCGTCGCTCGCGGGCTTCTCGGTGCGCGGGCTGCAGGACGTTCCCGATCACTGCTCGCGCAGCGGCGACGAAGACGAGCTCTTCGTCTCCGACGTCGGCATCCTGCCCTCGCTCGCCCACGACGACTCCGGCGAGATCTTCGAGGACATCGCCGCCACGTTGGCGGAGCTCCTCGCCGAGCATCCCGAGGCGAGCGAGCTGATCTGCGGCCGCACCTTCGCGCGCACGCTGCACTGACCCCAGTTTCACGGCGATAACAAAGCCGCACAAAGCCCTGCGGGCCATTGTGTCGGCACCGATTTTTCCCGCCTAGGGGTTTTGGTGTAGTTGGCTCAGGTATTTCCCTATTGGTGTTTTCGTGACACGCCGTGTAACGTTGTCGGCGAGGGGATTTACCGTCAAAGGCATGATTCCATGAAGACTCTCGAGTTCAAACCCGGGCTTCCGGAGACCCTGCTCTCCAGACTCGAAGCCGACGTGGCGAGCAAGATCAAGGCGCTCTTCTTCCGCTGCCCGGCCCTGTGCGGCTTTGCGGTCCAGGACCGCGCCGGCCTGCCCAAAAACCTCGACAAGAACCGCATTCCGGACGCCGACCTCTTCGTCACCGAGGTCGGAATCTTCCCCAAGCTCGATCAGGACCAATACGGGGAAATCTACGACGAGATCACGGCCGCCATTTCGGATCTCGTTTACGAGCAGCCGCACGCGTACGACTACCTGCGGGGACGCACCTTCGCGCGCACGCTTCATTAAGCCGTAGCGGTTCGGGCGGGCGAACACACACAAGGGGACTTGCAGGGAGGCGCCCCGGCCGAGCCGGCAGTAGGGAGTCACAAAATCGGGGCCAAGACCCCGATTTTTTTTCTATTCTTCGGCCGTGCATCTGCATCGCGACATCCTGGCCGGCGCGCTGTTCGTCGCGATCGGCGCGCTCGCGCTGCTCGGCGCGAGGGGGTACCCGGTCGGAACCGCGATGCGCATGGGGCCGGGATATCTCCCCGTGGTCCTGGGCTGGCTGCTGATCGCGCTCGGCGCGCTCGTGGGGTTGCGCGCCGCCCGGCGACGCGATTGGCAGGCGGTCGCCTGGGACTGGAAGCCGCTCGCCTGGATCAGCGTCTCGATCCTCGCTTTCGGTTTCCTGATGCCGCGGCTTGGCCTGGTTCCCGCGCTCGCCGCGATGTTTCCGATGGCGGCGGCAGCGGGACGTGAATTCCGCTTTCGCGAGGTGCTCGTGCTTACGGTCGCGATGAGCGCATTCGCCGGCGGGGTGTTCGTTTACGGGCTCAAGCTGCCGTATCCGCTTTTCAACTTCTAGTGGAAATCCTCCAGAGCCTGGAGCTCGGGTTCGGCGTGGCGCTCACGGCGCAGAATCTCGCCTACTGCTTCGCCGGCGTGGCGCTCGGCACGCTGATCGGCGTGCTGCCGGGCATCGGCCCGCTCACCACCATCGGCCTGCTCTTCCCGCTCACGTTCTACCTGCCGCCGATCCCGTCGCTCATCATGCTGGCGGGCATCTACTACGGCGCGCAGTACGGCGGCGCCATCACCTCGATCCTGCTGAACCTTCCGGGCGAGACCGCCTCGGCGGTCACCTGCCTCGACGGCTATCCGATGGCGCGGCAGGGACGCGGCGGCGCGGCGCTCGCCATCTCCGCGCTCGGCTCGTTCCTCGCGGGCTGCCTCGGGACGTTGCTCATCGCGCTCGCCGGACCGCCGCTCGGCGAATGGGCGCTCGCCTTCGGACCCGCCGAGTACTTCTCGCTCATGCTGATGGGGCTCGTCGGCTCGGCCGTGCTCACGCAGGGCGACGCGGTCAAAGGCCTTGCCATGGTGGTGGTCGGTCTGCTCATCGGGCTCGTGGGCACCGACGTCAACTCCGGCGTGCCGCGCTACGCGTTCGACGTGCCCGAGCTCGTCGACGGCATCGGCTTCACGGTGATCGCGGTAGGCCTCTTCGCCGTCGCGGAGATCGTCACCAACCTCGGGCGGCGCGAGCCGCAACCCGTCTTTACCGGACCCGTCGTCGGGCTCATGCCGAGCGCGCGCGATCTCAGGCAATCCTTCTTGCCGGCGCTGCGCGGCACGGGAGTGGGCGCATTCTTCGGCCTGCTGCCCGGCACGGGACCGGCGCTCTCGTCGTTCGCCGCCTACATGCTGGAAAAGAAGCTCGCGCGTGACCCCGAGCGCTTCGGTAAAGGCGCGATCGAGGGCGTGGCCGCGCCGGAGGCGGCGAACAACGCCGCGGCGCAGGCCTCGTTCATCCCGACACTGACGCTCGGCATCCCGGGCACCGCGGTCATGACGCTGATGCTGGGCGCGATGGTGATGCAGGGCGTCACGCCCGGGCCGCAGGTCATGACCGCGAACCCGCAGCTCTTCTGGGGAATCGTGGCGAGCATGTGGATCGGAAACCTGATGCTGCTCGTGCTGAACCTGCCGCTGGTCGGCGTGTGGGTGCGCCTCCTCAGGGTGCCGTACCGGTGGCTTTTCCCGTGCATCGTGATGTTCTGCGCCATCGGCAACTACTCGGTGAACAACAACCAGGTCGACGTGTACCTGTGCGCCGCCGTCGGCGTGCTCGGCTATGTCTTCGCCAAGCTCGAATGCGAGCCCGCGCCGCTGCTCCTCGGCTACGTGCTCGGGCCGCTGATGGAGGAGCACCTGCGCCGCGCGATGCTCCTCTCGCGCGGCGACCCCTCGGTGTTCTTCACCCGCCCGATCAGCCTCGCGTTCATGGTCGCGACGCTGCTGATTTTCGCCGTCGTGCTGAAAGGCTTTTTCCCCCGGCGAGGCGCATGAGGGCTTGACAGGCCTGGCCTGGGCGGTACGATATACGAACCATCGGTCCATTAGATGAACCAAGCGACAAATCAAGGAATGCATCCAAGCGCAGTCCCGGTCATCGGGACCGAGACCGTGGACCTGTCGCTGCGCCTGCTCGAGTTCCTTGCGCTTTCAACCGCGCCCGTGGGCCTGTCCGAGCTGGCGCGGCAGTTCCAGGCGTCGAAAGCGACCCTGCACCGGCACCTGCAGACGCTTGCGCACCATGGCTTCGTGCGGCAGGAAGCCGCGACGCTGCGCTATACCGCGGGAATCAAGCTGTTCATCCTCGGAGAGAAGTTGCGGGAGCGCTTCGACGTGCTCGCCGTTTCGCGCCCGGAGATGGCGCGGCTGCGCGACGAGACCGGGCACGCCGTGACCTTGTCTGCGCTGGTCGACGATCAGGTTGTGGTGCTGGAGCTGATCCAGGGACCGTCGTTCGTCAACTTCGGCACCCAGCCCGGAACCGTGCTGCCGCTCCATGCCAGCGCGCACGGCAAGGTCGCGCTGGCATTCGGCCCAGCCGACCTGCTCTCCCGCTGCCTCTCGAAACCCCTCAAGGCCTGGACCCCGCATACGGTCGCCACACGTGCCGCGCTCGAGCGCGCCGTCGCGCAAGTCAGGTCGCGCGGCTGGGCGAGCTCGCCGAATCAGGTTCTGCAGGGCGTCAACGGCCTCGCGGCGCCGATGTTCGGCCATTCCGGCAGCTACGCCGGCGCCATTGCCGTGGCGGGATCCGTTCAGACTGTCCCCGGCTCGCCTTCCGCCGACCTCGTCAAGGCGGTCACCGGCGCGGCCGCGCGGATCTCGCGCCAGCTCGGCTACAGCGCGAAATGAAGCCGAACGCGCAATTCCAGGTCTCGCTGGAAGCCGCTCACCTCTATGACCGCGTCGCGGTGCGGTATGTGCTGGGACCCTGGGCGCCGTTGCTCGTCGATGCCGTCCTTCTTCGTCCAGGCGAGTGCGTCCTTGATGTCGCCTGCGGCACCGGAGTGGTGACGCGAATCGCAGCGCAGCGCGTGGGCCCGCAGGGGCGGGTCACCGGAGTCGACCTCAATGCCGGAATGATCAGCGTGGCGCGCTCGCTTCCCGCGCCCGACGGTGCAGCGATCGACTGGCTCGAGGGCAGCGCGCTCGCTCTTCCGCTGCCCGACGCGAGCGTCGACGCCGTTCTGTGCCAGCAGGGGTTGCAATTCTTCCCGGACAAGGC
>DATMJC010000035.1:0-79656 GCA_035554435.1 Burkholderiales bacterium
CGAACGCCGTCGGCAAGGCGCTAGCGGCCGCCGGTCACATCGAGGACCGAGCCGGTCGTGTAGGACGCCTCGTCCGAGGCAAGGAAGAGGATGGCGCGCGCGACCTCCTCGGGCTCGCCCGGGCGCCCGAGCGGCGCGGCGGCGCCGATGCGCTCGACGCGCGAGGGGTCGCCGCTCACCAGGTGGATGTCGGTGCGGATCACGCCGGGCCGCACGCAGTTCACGCGGATGCGCTCGCCGCCTACTTCCTTGGCGAGCCCGACGGTGAAAGTCTCGATCGCCGCCTTCGACGCGGCGTAGTCGACGTAGTCGCCCGGGCTGCCGAGCTTCGCCGCCGCCGAGGAGACGTTGACGATCGCGCCGCCGTTGCCGCCGTGCTTCGTCGACATGCGCTTCACCGCCTCGCGCGCGCACAGGAAGCTGCCCGTGACGTTGATTGCGAACATGCGCGCCAGGCGTGCCGCGGTGATCGTCTCCACGCGCTGCGAGCGGTCGACGATGCCGGCGTTGTTGACGAGCGCCGTGACGCGGCCGAGCGCCTTGTCGGTCTCGGCGAAGATCTTCAACACGTCTTCTTCCTTGGAGACATCGCCGGCAACGGCAATTGCTTTCTTTCCGAGAGAAAGTTCCCTCAAGAGGTTTTCAGCTGCCTTTGCGTCGCTCAGATAGTTCACGCATACCGCGTAGCCCTGCTTGGCGGCGAGTCTGGCGGTCTCGGCGCCGATGCCGCGGCCGCCTCCCGTTATGATCATCACCTTGTCCATCAACGTCCCCGCAGGAAGAGCTTGTCCAGGTCCGCGAGGGTGAGCTGGTACCACGTCGGGCGGCCGTGGTTGCAGCTGCCGGAGCGCTCGGTCTCCTCCATCTCGCGGAGCAGCGCGTTCATCTCGGCCACGCTCAGCATGCGGTTCGCGCGCACTGCCGCATGGCAGGCCATCGTGGCGAGGAGCTCGTTCTGGCGTGCGCTCAACGCCTCGCTGCCGCCGAACTCGCGGACCTCGCGCAGCACGTCGCGCGTGAGCGCCGGGATGTCGCCCGCCGCGAGCGCCGCCGGCGCCGCGCGCACCGACAGCTCGTTCGGGCCGGACACCGCCAGCTCGAGGCCGAGGCGCTCGAGCACCTCGCGGTTCTCCTCGGCGGTGGCGATGTCGAGCGCCTCGGCGGAGAGCACTGCCGGCACGAGCAGCGCCTGGCGCTGCACTGCACCGGCATCCAGGTTGCGCTTGAGCTTCTCCATCACGATGCGTTCGTGCGCCGCGTGCATGTCCACGAGCACCAGCCCGGCCTCGTTCTGCGCCAGGATGTACACGCCGTGCAGCTGCGCAAGCGCGTAGCCGAGCGGCGGCGCCTTTTCCGCCTGCGGTAACGCAGCCGGCATCGCCGAGCCGATGAACGCCTGGTACGCCGCGACGGGCTGAGCGAGTCCGAACGAAGATTGAATTGCGTTTCCATGACTTACAGATGCATATGCTACCGGTGCTTCCGCCGCGGTCGGGGAGAGTGCCCGCTCGAGCGCGTGCTTCACGAACTGGTGCACTGCGCGTGAATCGCGGAAGCGTACTTCGGTCTTGGCGGGATGAACGTTCACGTCCACCGCGCGCGGCTCGAGCTCGAGGAAAAGCACGTAGGCAGGCTGCCGCTCGCCGTGCAGGAGCTGGGAGTACGCCTCGCGCACGGCGTGCGCGAGCACCCGGTCGCGTACGAACCGCCCGTTGACGAAGAAGTACTGGGCGTCGGCGCGCGGCTTTGCAGCTTGCGGCAGGCCGGCGAGGCCGGTCAGCGAGAGGCCGCCGCTGCGCGCCTCGATCGGCACGCTCGCGGCTACCAGCTCCTCGCCAAGGAGCAGCGCCGCCCGATCGGCGAGCGCCTGCGCGCGAAAGTGGCGGTTGACCCTTCCGTTGTGCTTCAGCGTAAAAGCGACATCGCAACGCGCGAGCGCGACGCGCCGGAGCGCCTCGTCGCAATGCCCGAGCTCGGTCGCTTCGGTGCGCAGGAACTTGCGGCGCGCCGGGGTGTTGAAATAGAGATCGGCGACCGAGACCGTGGTTCCCTGCGCGCGCGCCGCAGGGGTGACCTCGCCGAGCTGCGCGCCTTCCGCGGTGATCGAGGCGCCATGCGGGGCCTGGCGGGTCCGGCTCGCGATCGACACGCGCGAGACCGACGCAATCGAGGCAAGCGCTTCGCCCCGGAAACCCATCGTGGCGACGCCTTCCAGATCGCCAAGGCTGCGGATCTTGCTGGTGGCGTGACGCGCCAGCGCGAGCGGCAACTCCTCGCGAGCGATGCCCTCGCCGTCATCCTCTACCTGCACGCGACGCATGCCGCCTTCGTCGAGGGTTACGGTGACAGCGCTTGCGCCGGCGTCGATGCTGTTCTCGATCAGCTCTTTCAGGACCGAGGCCGGGCGCTCCACCACCTCGCCTGCCGCGATCTGGCTTACGAGCAGCTCCGGCAGCACCCGGATGCCGCTCATGCCGCGAGCTCCGCTTCACGGCCGCCGGTGATGCCGAGGAGCTGTAGATAGCTCAGGCGGAACACGGTGTGCGGATGGCCCGCGGCCGCCCACAGGTCGCGTTGTGCCGCCAGCGCTTTCTCCACGAACACCTTCGAAATGCCGTGTCCCACGGGCGCGACCCCGCCGATCGCGAAGCCGGTGTGCCGGCGCACGAATTCGGCGTCGGCCTTGGCGACCGGCTCGCCGAGGACGCGCGCCAGCCTGGCGAGATCGACGCGGCAGGCGCCCGAGGACATGACGAGCACCGCGCTGTCGCTCGCCGTGGCGCGAAACACGAGGGAGTTGGCGATCTGCGCCACCTCGCAGCCGAGAAAGTCGGCGGCGGCCTTGGCGGTGCGCGCCGCTCCCGGAAGCTCGACGATCTCGGCCGGCATTCCGGCACGCTCGAGCGCCGCCCGCACGCGCTCGACGCTCGGATTGGTCAGGACGGCGGAGGAAGACATTCGGGAGAGGCGCGGGAGCGAGAGGCGCGCAGATTATACAATCGGCCGATGGAGCTCCTCGCCTTCCTGTGGGACCTCGTGGTTCACCTCGACGTGCATCTGGGCGAGTTCGTGAAGCAGCACGGGGTGTGGGTGTATGGACTGCTCTTCGTCATCGTGTTCTGCGAGACCGGGCTCGTGGTCACGCCCTTCCTGCCGGGCGATTCGCTGCTCTTCGTCGCCGGGACGCTGGCGGCGCTCGGGGAGATGAACCTTTTCGCGGTCATCGCGACACTGATCGCCGCCGCGCTCTGCGGCGACAACTCGAACTACTGGATCGGGCGCTGGGCCGGCATGCGTCTCTTCGGCAGGTGGGTGAACCCGGTGTACCTGCAGCGCACGCACGAGTTCTACGAGCGCCACGGCGGCAAGACCATCATTCTCGCGCGCTTCGTGCCGATCGTGCGCACCTACGTGCCGTTCGTGGCCGGGGTGGGCAGCATGCCCTACCTGCGCTACCTCGCGTTCTGCGTCGCAGGCGCGCTCATCTGGGTGGGCTCGCTCTGCACCGCGGGCTACTTCTTCGGCAACATCCCGATCGTCCGGAACAACCTGACCGTCGTGATCCTCGCGATCGTGGCGCTGTCCATCTCTCCTGGAATCATTGCGTGGCTGAATTCCAGGCGCATGAGGAGCGGGCCCACTTCTAGTTGAGTGCTAGAGGCGAGGCAGGGCGGGGCGGGTGCTTCGCGAAGTAGTCGCGGATGCCGTCTAGCACCGCCTGTGCGAGCTTGTCCTGGTAGTCCTCGTCGTTCAGCCGCTTTTCCTCCTCGGGATTCGAGATGAACGCGGTCTCGACCAGGATCGACGGGATGTTCGGCGCCGTCAGCACCGCGAAGCTCGCCTGCTCGACGTGCGGCTTGTGCAGGCTGTTTACCGTGCCGAGACGCTTCAGCACCGAGCCGCCCAGGCGCAGGCTGTGGTCGATGGTCCCGGTCTGCCAGAGGTCGATGATCGTCCTCTTAACGTAGTCGTCCTTTTCCTGCAGATTCACGCCGCCGACGAGGTCGGACTCGTTCTGCGCTCTCGCGAGCTCGCGCGCGAGCTGGGAAGTGGCGCGGCGGTCCGAGAGCGCGAACACCGAAGAACCGCGCGCATCGGGCCGGACGAATGCGTCTGCGTGGATCGAAACGAAGAGGTCGGCCTTGACCTTGCGCGCTTTCTCGACCCTCGCATCCAATTTCAAGAAGTAGTCGCCATCGCGGGTGAGCAGCGCTCGCATGTTCGGCTCGGCATCCACCAACGTCTTGAGGCGCCGCGCGATGCTGAGCGTCACGTCTTTTTCGCGGGAGCCATGGCGGCCGAGCGCACCCGGGTCCTCGCCTCCGTGCCCGGCGTCGATCACGATGGTGGCGAGGCGCGCCACGCTGCTCGCCGGCTTTTCCTTTTCCTGCGTCTTGCTGCTCTCCTCGAGCAGGGCCGCCAGCGGATCGAGCGGCACGGCGGGATAGATGTCGAGCACCAGGCGATGGCCGTACTCGGCAACCGGCGGCAAGTTGAAGAGCTGCGGCTTGACGTCGGCCTTGAGATCGAGCACCAGGCGGATGATGCCCGGCCGGTTGCGTGCGACTCTCAGGCCCTTGATGTAGGGATCGTCCGGCGCGACCTTGCCCTGCAGCTCGGTCAGCGCCGGGGCAAGCTCGTCGGTCTCGAGATCGAGCACCAGGCGCTCGGGATCCTTGACGCTGAACATGCTGTGCTTGACCGCGGACTTCGATTCGAGCGTGAGCCGGGTGTAATCGCGCGCGGGCCAGATGCGGCTCGATACGATCTGGGCGTGCGCATCGCTCAGGACGAGGAGCGCAACGGCGAGACCCAATGCTCGCCATCCGCGCCGTGCGCCTCGAGCCGCGCGCGGCGGTGCTCGCCCTCGAAGCGCAGCTCGATGTCGAGGTCCGGCGGCGCAAGCAGGCCATGCGCCCGCTCCGGCCATTCGACCGCGCACAGAGCCTCGCCGTTGAAGTACTCTCGAAAGCCCGCCTGTTCCCATTCTTCTTGGTTTTTCAACCGATAGAAATCAAAGTGATAGAAGTGTAAGCTCGAAAGCTCATAAGGTTCAACCAGGGTGTAGGTGGGACTCTTGACCCGTCCGGCGTGTCCAAGGGCCCGCAGGAGCCCGCGCACCAGGGTGGTCTTGCCGGCGCCGAGGTCGCCGCGCAGGTGAATCACGCGGCCGGCCCGCGCGCCCGAGGCGAGCGCCGCGCCCAGCGCTTCGGTCGCGGCGCGGTCGGGCAACTTAAGATCGAGAGACATGGAAGGCCGAGCCTTCGCGCAGCGCATCAAGGACTGGGGCCGCGACCTGGGATTCCAGGCGGTGGGCATCGCACATGCGGATCTGGCCGCGGCCGAGCCGCGGCTCATCGAATGGCTCGATCGTGGGTGGCATGGCGAGATGGAGTATATGGCGCGCCACGGCGCGCTCAGGGCGCGTCCGGCAGAGCTCAAGCCGGGCACGCTGCGCGTGATCTCCTGCCGGATGGACTATCTCAGCGACGTCCCGGGGAGCGTGGAGGACGAGTTACAACCCGGACATGCTTACATCGCGCGCTATGCCCGCGGGCGCGACTATCACAAGGTGCTGCGCGGCCGGCTGCAGAAGCTGTGCGAGCGCATCGAGGCCGAAGCGGGGCCTTTCGGCTACCGGGTGTTCACCGATTCGGCGCCGGTGCTCGAGGTCGAGCTCGCCACGCACGCGGGAATCGGCTGGCGCGGGAAGCACACGCTGCTCCTCGACCGCGAGGCGGGCTCGTGGTTCTTCATCGGCGAGATCTATTGCGACCTGCCTTTGCCCGTCGACTCTCCGCAGGAAAACCGGTGCGGGACCTGTCGGCGCTGCATCGACGTGTGCCCGACGCAGGCGATCCGCGGACCTTACGAGCTCGACGCGCGCCGCTGCATCTCCTACCTCACGATCGAGCACAAGAGCGCGATCCCGGAAGAGCTGCGGCCCCTCATCGGCAATCGCGTGTACGGCTGCGACGACTGCCAGCTCGTGTGTCCGTGGAACCGCTTTGCCCGGCCGAGCGCCGAGGACGACTTCAAGCCGCGCAACGGCCTCGACCGCGCGACGCTGGTGGAGCTCTTCGCATGGACCGAGGCCGAGTTCGACGAGCGCCTGCAGGGCTCGCCCATCCGGCGCATCGGCTACGAGCGGTGGCTGCGCAATCTCGCCGTCGGGCTGGGCAATGCGCCGACTTCGAGCGCGGTGACCGAGGCACTGCGTGCACGCGCGAACCATTCCTCGGCCCTCGTCCGGGAGCACGTCCAGTGGGCGCTACGAAGGCATGAAGGCGAGCACTCGCACGTGGCAGCCTGACCGGCTGTTGCCGGGCTTCGAGACGCTCGAGCTGCGTTTCCCCGACGACTACGACGGCGCTGTCGCGGCGACGCTTGTACGCCTGCCCGGCGGCGCGGCGCCGCGCGGCGCGGCGCTCTATGTCCATGGCTTCGCCGACTACTTTTTCCAGCGGCACATGGCAGAGCGCTTCGCCGCCGAGGGCTATGCTTTCTACGCCCTCGACCTGCGCAAGTACGGGCGCTCGCTGCGGCCGCACCAGCATCCCAATTTCTGCAGGAGCGTCGGCGAGTACTACGCGGACCTCACCGCCGCGATCGCCGAGATCGGCGAGCCCATCCTGCTGGCGGGGCACTCGACCGGCGCGCTGATCTGCGCGCTGTACTCATACGAGGGCGCAGCACGCGCCTCGGTGCGCGCGTTGTGGCTGAACAGCGCCTTCTTCGACTGGCGCCTGCCGGCCTGGAAGATCACGCAGCTGCACCTCGCCGCCGCGCTCGGGCGATTCTATCCGTTCCTCAAGGACGAAAAGGTGCTGCGGGAGGATTACGTGCGGAGCCTGCTCGACGAGGGATGGGAGTTCGACCTCGCGCTGAAGCCGCCGCTCGGCTTCGGCGTGTATTACGGCTGGCTCGGCGCGATGACCGACGCCCATGCACGCGTGCACCGCGGTCTCGCGATCGGCTGCCCCGTGCTCTCCATGCATTCCGACGAGGCCGACATCGTGCTCGACTGGCGCCACATCGCCAGGTGGTCGCGCACCCTCGGCGAGGACGTCACGCTGATGGCCTTTCCGGGCGCGGTGCACGACCTCGTGCTGTCGCGACCGCACATCCGCGAGGAAGTTTTCAGGCAGCTCTTCGCCTGGGCGGAACGAGCCATAGCGTTAGAAGCGTAGCCGCCGTCCAGAGAACATACGCAGCGGTGAACACCCACTCGGGCGCCTGGTAGTAAAGCAGGCGCTGCACCCAGCGCCCGACGAAGGATTCCGGGCGCACGCCGCCGCGCAGCATGTCTTCCCACACCGTGAGCGGGCAGGCGACGCCGGCAACGGTTTCGGCTGCGACGAACGCGATGGCGCCCAGGTGTAGGTAGCGAAACCACGGGTTCCGGGTCCACCGCCACCCGAGCGCGGCGCCGAACCATACCAGCACGAGGCCGGCGACGATGAAGGCCGCGATGAGGAAGTGAGCGGCTAGAAGCGCGTCAGCGAGCAATAGGGCGATTCGGATCCGCGATCCACTCGCTCCAAGACCCGGCGTAAAGCCTTCCACCCGGAAGGCCGGCGACCTCCATCGCCAGCAGGTTGTGGCATGCCGCCACGCCCGAGCCGCAGTAGTGCACCACTTCGGAAGGCGAGCGATCGCCCAGCACTGCCCGGAATTCCTGCCGCAACTGCTCGGCGCCCTTGAACGTTCCCTGCGCCGAGACGTTGTCCATGTTGAAGCGGTTCCGCGCACCCGGAATGCGGCCTGCCACCGGATCGATCGGCTCCTGCTCGCCGCGATAGCGTGCCGGCGCACGCGCATCGAGCAGCAGAGCGTTGCTTTGCCTTTCTAGCTCACTCGCATTGATGTGACCTTGCGGTTTGCGATTCATTGCGTAGTGAGAGGGGTCGAAGCGCGGAACCTCCGCCGTCACGGGACGCTTCTCCGCCAGCCACTTCGCCTGCCCGCCGTCGAGCACGGCGACGTTTTCGTGGCCGATCCAGCGCAGCATCCACCACAGGCGCGCCGCCATGGCGCCGTTTCCGGCGTCGTAGCACACGACCTGATCAGAGGGTTTCATCCCACACTTTCCCAACCAGGAAGCGAAAACTTCAGGTGGCGGCAGCGGGTGGCGGCCGTTGCGGCCGGTCTTCGGGGCCGACAGGTCGCGGTCGAGATGCGCGAACAACGCGCCCGGGATGTGCGCCTGCCGGTACTGGTCTTCGCCGAGGGCAGGCTTGGCGAGATCGTGGCGGCAATCGAAGACGCGCCACTGCGGATGGGCTGCGAGCTCGGCGGTGCTGACGAGAGTCGTGGGCATCAGAGCATTCTAAGGAGGTTCTTGACCCGGCGGATCTCGGGCTCATCGCGCTTGTAGAAGATCCACTGCTTGATGCGCTTGGCGCGCACCAGCCCGGCATCGACCAGGATCCGCATGTGCTCGCTGAGCGCGGGCTGGCTCACGCCGAGCTTGTCCGCGATCAGCGCCGCGCACACCCCGTCGCGCACCAGGTCGCCGTCGACCTGCGGCGGAAAGTGCTCGCGCGGCTGCTTCAGCCAGTCGAGGATCTGCAGGCGCCGCTCGTTGGCGAGCGCGCGCAACGCTGCCGCGTGGTCTTTCACATATATTGTCACTTAACTAAGTGGCTATATAATACCGCGATGGACCTGGGGCGGGAAGCGATCGCCGGCGTCGAGCGCCGGATCCGGCCGTACGTGCGGCGCACGCCGACCATCGACGTGGTTGCCACCGATTTCGGGTTCCCGGTCGAAAGGCTCAACCTCAAGCTCGAGCTGCTGCAGCATTCGGGCTCGTTCAAGGCGCGCGGCGCGTTCGCTAACCTGCTCACGCGCAAGGTGCCCGCGGCCGGAGTCGTCGCCGCCTCCGGCGGCAATCACGGCGCGGCCGTGGCCTACGCGGCGAGCCGGCTCGGCGTGCCGGCGCGAATCTACGTGCCTACCGTTTGCTCGCCGGCCAAGATCGCGCTGATCCGTTCGTGTGGGGCGGAGCTGGTCGTGCAGGGCGAGCGCTACGCCGATGCGCTTGCCGCATCGGAGGAATGGGCGCGCTCGAGCGAGGCGCTGGTGATCCATGCCTACGACCAGCCCGGCGCGCTTCTCGGGCAGGGCAGCGTCGGGCTGGAATGGGAGCAGCAGGCGCCGGATCTCGACACCGTGCTCGTCGCCGTCGGCGGGGGTGGACTGATCGGCGGTGTGGCCGCCTGGTATGCGAACAGGCTGAAGGTCGTCGGCGTCGAGCCGGTCGAGGCGCCGACGCTAACGCGCGCGCTCGCGGCGGGTCGGCCGGTCGACGCGCCGGCCGGTGGGATTGCGGCCGATTCGCTCGCGCCGCGGCGCGTGGGCGAACTCATGTTTCCGCTGGCGCAGAAGTACGTGCAGCGCGTAGTGCTGGTCGACGACGAGGCGATCCGCGGGGCGCAGCAGGCATTGTGGGACCGCATGAGAATCGTCGCCGAGCCGGGCGGTGCGGCGGCACTGGCTGCCTTGCTGTCAGGAAGCTACGTTCCTGAAAAGAGCGAACGCGTGGGCGTGCTCGTCTGCGGGGGAAATACGACCGCGGTGGATTTCGGGAAGTAGCGAACCCGCTTCGCTAGCGGCCCAGCCTGCGGTGCAGCCACTCGTGGAAGTGCACTTCGGCGTCTTCCATTGGCGACTGGTAGGGGCCGGCGTCGTCCAGGCCCTGCTCGTAGAGCGCACGGCGGCCGGAGTCGAGCCGCTCGCAGATTTCGTTGTCCTCGATCGCGGTTTCGACGTAGGCCGCCTGCTGCGCTTCGATGAACTCGCGCTCGAAAAGTACGATTTCCTCGGGATAGTAGAACTCGACCACGTTGGTGGTGCGGTTCGGCGCGCGCGGGATGAGGTGCGAGACCACCAGCACGTTCGGATACCACTCGAAGGTGAGTCCCGGAAAGTACGAGGCCCACAGCGCGCCGTGCTTCGGCTCCTCGCCGTCGAGCTGCTTCAGGCACATCTCCTGCCAGCGCTTGTAGACCGGAGTGCCCGGGCGCTGCAGCCCGGCCTTCGCCGCGACGATCTGCACCGAATACTCGTCGCCGTAGTCGACCGTGAAGTTGTTGCAGTCGGTGAAGTTGCCGAGACCGGGGTGGAACGGGTCGACGTGGTAGACCTCGAGGTAGGTCTCGATGAAGGTCTTCCAGTTGATGTCGTACTCGTCGACCCGCACCGAGTCGAGGACGTAGCCGCTGAAGTCCCAGTCGGCCAGGGTGGTGATTCTGGCCAGATCGCGGCGCGGGTCGCGCGGGCCGGCGAAGAGCAGACCGTTCCAGCTCGTCAGCGGCTTCGAGCGCAGCTTGACGCATGGGCTCTCGGGGAAGTGCGGCGCGCCGAGGAGCTCTCCCTTCAGGTCGTAGGTCCAGCGGTGCAGCGGGCAGACGATGTTCTCGGAGTTGCCCCGGCCCCGGAGCATGATCGACTGGCGGTGACGGCAGACGTTGGACAGGAGCTCGGTGCTTTGTTTATTCCGTACGAGCATCCAGGCGTCGTTGGTCCATGCCAGCGTGTGGTAGTCCCCGGCCTGGGGGACCATCAGCTCATGGCCTACATAATTCGCGCCGGCGTCGAACAGGAGCTTCTTTTCGAGGGCGAAGATCTCGGGGTCGAAATACCACGACACCGGGAGCTGCGGGCTCGCGGGACGTATCTGCCGCCATCGCGCAAGGTCCGACATTCGTTGTAAAGCTCCTAGAAAAACAGTATTTTACTAAAAGATGAGCAAGCCTTCAGGCGAGCCTTCCTTCGAGGGAGCGCTCGCTGAGCTGGAAAAAATCGTGGCGCGCATGGAGGGCGGAGAGCTTTCGCTCGAAGAGGCGCTCGCCGTCCACAGGCGCGGCCTGGAGCTGGCGCGCTTCTGCCAGCAGAAGCTGGAGGCGGCGCAGCAGCAGGTCAAGGTGCTGGAGGGCGAGGTGCTGAAGCCGCTCGCCGACGCCGCCCAGCAGTCGGGGCCCGATGAAGATCATCGAGAGTGACTTCCAGGCCTGGATGGGCGACATCCAGGCGCGCACCGAAGCCGCGCTCGCCCGCCTGCTGCCCCCGGCGCACATGGCGCCGGCGCGGCTTCACGAGGCAATGCGCTATGCCACCCTGGAGGGCGGCAAGCGGGTGCGGCCGCTCCTCGCTTTCGCGGCCGGCGAAGTCGCTGCGGCGTCGCCCGAGCGCCTCGAGATGGCGTCCTGCGCGGTCGAGCTGATCCACGCCTATTCGCTGGTGCACGACGACCTGCCGTGCATGGACAACGACGTCCTTCGCCGCGGCAAGCCGACGGTGCACGTGGAATACGACGAGGCGACGGCGCTGCTGGTTGGAGACGCCCTGCAGTCGCTGGCGTTCCAGCTGCTCTCCGATCAGCGCCTCGCCGACGATGCGCGCGTCCAGCTCGACATGGTGAGGACCCTCGCCCTCGCCGCGGGCTCGCGCGGCATGGCCGGGGGCCAGCAGATCGACCTCGAGTCGACCGGGAAGACGCTGACGCTGCCCGAGCTCGAAGTCATGCACATCCACAAGACCGGGGCATTGATCCGGGGTGCGGTGGCGCTCGGCGCGGCGTGCGGACGGGTCGATCCAGGCCAGAAAAATGCCCTGGATCGGTATGGAAAAGCCATCGGGCTTGCCTTCCAGGTGGTCGACGATGTACTCGACTACGATGCGAGCACGAGCACGCTCGGCAAGACGGCGGGCAAGGATTCGAGGCAGGGCAAGCCTACGTACGTGTCGACGCTCGGCCTCGCCAGGGCGCGCGAGCTGGCGGGCGAGCTGCGCGGCGAGGCGCTCGCGGCGCTCGAGTGCCTCGGCGAGCGCGCCAGGCGCCTCCGGCAGCTTGCCGACTTCATCGTATTGCGAAAGTTCTAGCCATGAACGCGATCACCGGTGGGCTGCCCCACGATGCCTACAATGCGTCGATGTACGAGCTGCTGAAGACCATCGACGATCCGGCGCAGCTGCGGGCGCTCGACCGGAAGCAGCTGCGCCAGCTCGCCGACGAGCTGCGCGCCTACGTGCTCGAGTCGGTGTCGAAGACCGGCGGCCACCTGTCTTCGAACCTCGGCACCGTGGAGCTCACCATCGCGCTGCACTACATCTTCGAGACCCCGGAAGACCGCATCGTCTGGGACGTCGGCCACCAGACCTATCCGCACAAGATCCTCACCGGGCGGCGCGAGGCGATGACGCGGCTGCGCATGCTCGACGGCATCTCCGGGTTTCCCCGCCGCAGCGAATCGAGGTTCGACACCTTCGGCACCGCGCATTCGTCGACTTCGATCTCCGCCGCCCTCGGCATGGCGGTCGCGGCCAAGCTGAAGAACGAGAAGCGCCACTGCATCGCCGTGATCGGCGACGGCGCGATGTCGGCCGGCATGGCCTACGAGGCGATGAACAACGCTGGCGCGATGGACGTCGATGTCCTCGTGATCCTCAACGACAACGAGATGTCGATCTCGCCGCCGGTGGGCGCGCTGACGAACTACCTCGCGCGCCTGCTCTCGGGCCGCATCTATTCGACCGCCCGCCGCGCGAGCGAGCACCTGCTCAAGCGCGTGCCGGGGGTGTGGGAGCTCGCGCGGCGCGCCGAGGAGCACATGAAGGGGATGGTGACGCCCTCGACGCTGTTCGAGGAGTTCGGCTTCAACTACATCGGTCCGATCGACGGCCACGACCTCGATGCGCTGATCCCGACGCTGCAGAACATCAAGAAGCTGAAGGGCCCGCAGTTCCTTCACGTGATCACGCGCAAGGGACAGGGCTACAAGCTCGCCGAGGACGATCCGATCGCCTACCACGGCCCGGGCAAGTTCAATCCCGCGGAAGGCCTGAAGAGCGTGAGCGGCGCCAAGCCCACGTATTCGCAGATCTTCGGCGACTGGCTGTGCGACATGGCGGCGCGCGACCCGCGCGTCGTGGGCATAACCCCGGCCATGCGCGAAGGCTCCGGCATGGTGCGCTACTCCGAGCTCTATCCCGAGCGCTACTTCGACGTCGGCATCGCCGAGCAGCACGCGGTGACTTTCTCCGCCGGTATCGCGGCCGAAGGCATGCGGCCCGTGCTCGCGATCTATTCGACGTTCCTGCAGCGCGGCTACGACCAGCTGATCCACGACGTCGCGATCCAGAACCTGCCGGTGCTGTTCGCGCTCGACCGCGGCGGCCTCGTCGGCGGCGACGGGGCGACGCACAACGGCGCCTTCGATTTCGCCTACTTGCGCACCGTCCCGAACCTCACGGTGATGGCGCCTTCCGACGCCAACGAATGCCGGCAGATGCTCTACAGCGGAAGCGAGCTCGGCACGCCGGCTGCGGTGCGCTATCCGCGCGGCGCCGCGCTGGGCGAAGTCGACCGCGAGATGAAATCGATTCCCGTAGGCAGAGGCGAAGTCAGGAGAACCGGCAAGCGCGTCGCCATCCTCGCGTTCGGCGCGATGCTCAAGCCCGCCCTCGAGGCGGGCGAGGCGCTAGACGCCACGGTCGCCAACATGCGCTTCGTGAAGCCGCTCGACGCCGAGCTGGTGCGCGAGCTGGCGCGGCGCCACGAGCTGCTCGTGACGGTCGAGGAGCACCAGGTCATGGGCGGCGCCGGCTCCGCGGTCTGCGAAGCGCTCAGCCGGCAGGCAATCGACCGCCGGGTCTTGCTGCTCGGCCTGCCCGACCGCTTCATCGACCACGGCGATCCGGCGCGGCTGCTCGCCGCCGTGGGGCTGGACGGCTTCGGCATCGCGCAGTCCATTCGTTCGGCGCTGGGGCAGGCCTGAGGCGTCTCTTCCTCGCCTTGGCGCTCGCCATGCCGGGAATGGCGAGCGCCACCAGCGTGCTGGTGATGTCGATCACCGGCGCCAGCGTGGAAGTCCTCGTCAACAACAGCGCGGTGCGCACGCTGCGTCCCGGAGAGACTTCGCCCGAAGGCGTGAAGCTGATCGACCTCGGCACGGGCGGCGCGCTCATCGAAGTCGACGGCCGGCGCTGGCTCATGCCGCTCGGCTCGTCGACCGCCTCGAGCCTCGTGCTGCAGGCGGACGAGCGCGGCCACTTCATCGTGACGGCCGCGATCAACGGGGTTCCCGTGAGAGCGCTCGTCGATACCGGGGCGAGCGCGGTGGCCATGAACCTGAGCGAGGCGCGCCGCGCGGGGGTCAGCCTCTCGGGCGCCCGGCGCGTGCGGGTCCTCACGGCGAGCGGCGCCCGCGAGGCGCTGCTGGTGCAGATCGCCTCGGTGCAGGTGGGGGAGATCGTGGTCTACGACGTCGAGGCCACGCTGAGCGAGCGTGACGAGCTTCCTATAACCCTGCTCGGCATGAGCTTTCTCAAGCACTTGGACATGTACCGCAGCGGCGCAAGCCTTACCCTGACCCGGCGGCAATGATTAAAATAGGCCGATGAAGTCGAGAGATCTGTACAACATCCCGGACGTCCAGAGCGACCCCGATTCGCGCAAGCTCGCCATCGACAAGGTCGGGATCAAGGCCATCCGCCACCCGGTTCGAATCCAGGAACGCCGCGGCGAAGCGCAGCACACCATCGCCTTGTTCAACATGTACGTCGGCCTGCCGCACCATTTCAAGGGCACGCACATGTCGCGCTTCGTGGAGATCCTCGAGGCGCACGAGCGCGAGATCACCGTCGAGACCTTCCTGCTCATGCTGCGCGAGATGGTGGACAAGCTCGAGGCCGAGGAAGGCCACATCGAGATGTCGTTTCCCTACTTCATCGAGAAGAAGGCGCCGGTGTCCGGGGTGAAGAGCCTGATGGACTACGAGGTCACCTTCTCGGGCGAGATCCGCAAGGGCCGGCAGAGCTTCACCATGAAGGTGGTGGTGCCGGTGACGAGCCTGTGCCCCTGCTCGAAGAAGATCTCCGAGCGCGGCGCCCACAACCAGCGCTCGCACGTGACGGTGACGGCGCGCACCAACGAGTTCGTCTGGATCGAGGAGATCGTCGACATCGTCGAGCGGCAGTCCTCGAGCGAGCTCTACGGGCTGCTCAAGCGGCCGGACGAGAAGTTCGTCACCGAGCGGGCCTACGACAATCCGAAGTTCGTCGAGGACCTGGTGCGCGACGTCGCGTCGGTGCTGAACCTCGACGAGCGCATCGACGCCTACGTGGTCGAGTCGGAAAACTTCGAGTCGATCCACAACCACAGCGCCTACGCCCTCATCGAGAAGAACAAACGGGCAAAGTGACGCGCATCCTCTTCGGACTACTTTCGGAGATCGCTCTCACGGAAGGAGTCGAAGCCCAGGATTTTCCGGCCCAGCGGGCGAGCCTGGTGATCGAAGTCGACGGCATGTACGCCGAAACTCGTGGCGAAACCGGCCTCGCCGCGATGTCGCCCGCGGTGCGGGCGGCGATCGGCAAGGTGGAGCGCCACCGGCTGGTGCCACCCGCTCAGGCTTCCTACGCCTATCGCAACCACCCGCTGCCGATCGGCGCGGGTCAGACCATCTCGCAACCGTACATCGTGGCGCTTTCGGCCGACCTGCTGGCGCCGAAGCCGGGGGACGTGGTCCTGGAGGTCGGTACCGGCTCGGGATACCAGGCGGCCGTCCTCGCCGAGATCGTGAAGCAGGTCTACAGCATCGAGCGGGTCGAGAGCCTGGGCAGGTCCGCCGCGGAGCGCCTCGCGGAGCTCGGGTACCGCAACGTCGAGGTGCGCATCGGCGACGGCTACGCCGGCTGGCCGGAACGGGCGCCCTTCGACGGCATCGTGGTCACCGCGGCGGCGCCGCAGGTGCCGGCGGCTCTGGTCGCGCAGCTCAAGCCCGGCGCCCGCATGGTGGTCCCGGTCGGGGAAAGCGGCGGCCTCCAGTACCTCAAGGTGCTGGTCAAGCGCGCCGACGGCGGCTACGACGAGCAGCGGGTATTGGCGGTGCGGTTCGTTCCGCTCGTTCCGGGAAAGAAATAAAGCGGTTCAAAACCTCTTCGTCAGCGTCATCGTCTCCCCCTCGCGCCTCATGTCGACGCGGTTGAGGAAGCTCATGCCGAGGAGCGCGGTGTCGAGCCCGGCCTCGAATACCACCGCGTCCACCGAACTGAGCTCGATCTCGCCCAGCCTGACCGTGGCGAGGCTGACGCGGTAGACCGGCACCAGGCCGTTCGCGGTGTTCGACAGGCCCGGCTCGCCTTTGCGGAAGTCGATCCCCGCGCGCTGCGCGAGACTTGCCGGCAAGGCGATCGAGCTGGCGCCGGTGTCGACGAGAAACCGGACCGGCGTGCCGTTCACCATTCCCTCGCCGACGAACTGGCCGCCGGGTCCGGCGGCGAGCGTCGCCTGTGCGCGGTCCGGGGTGGCGGCTGCGCGGCGGTAGTGCTGCCCCTGCTGCAGCGTTCGGCGGGCGCCTTCGATTTCCATGACCGCGCTGTCCTTGTCGACGGACACCACGGTGATCCCGTTCCACGTCTGGCCGACCTTCACGGTCTTCGGGTTGCCGCCGTCGAGCACTACCACGGCGGCCTTGCCGCCGATCACGCCGACCAGCGAAACTTCGGCCGCGGCGGCGGTGCCGCAGGCGAAGCAGAGAAGCAGCGCAATAATATTGGGCATGAGACCCGTCGTTGTTGTTCGAACCGCGCGCAGCGAAGGACCGGCCTATTTTGCCAGCTACCTCGAGCGCCGTTCAATTGCATGCGACCTGCTCGCGATCGACGAAGGCGCGCCGGTGCCGCGCGATTCGAGACATTTTTCCGGAATTGCCATCATGGGCGGCGCGATGAGTGTGAACGATGACCTGCCGTGGATCCCGCAGGTGCTGGAGCTCGTCCGCGAAGCGGTGCGCAACGACGTGCCGGTGCTCGGCCACTGCCTCGGCGCCCAGCTCATGTCCAAGGCCCTGGGCGGCGCCGTGCGCGCCAATCCGTACAAGGAGATCGGCTGGGGCGAGGTGCGCGTGTGCGACAACGGCGTGGCGCGCGCGTGGCTCGGCGAGCTTCAGTCCTTCGAGACCTTCCAGTGGCACGGCGAGACCTTCAGCATCCCGCCGGGCGCCACGCGCGTGCTCGAGAACGCGCACTGCGCCAACCAGGGGTTCGCCATCGGCAAGCACTTCGGCATGCAGTGCCACGTCGAGATGACCGAAGAGCTGATCCGGGTGTGGGCGCGCGGCGGCGCCGACGAGATCAGGGCCGCGGCGGCGAGCCCGGCGGTGCAGAAAGCCGAGGAGATGGAGCGCGACCTCGAGCCGCGGCTGCTACGTCTTCACGAAGTCGCCGATCGAATCTACGACCGGTGGAGCGAGAACCTCAGTCGCGGAAATTGATGAACTGCAACGGAACGTCCGTAACCGTTTTCTTGACGAGCTGAATCGCGTTCTGCAGGTCGTCCCTCTTCGCGCCCGAGACGCGCACCGCGTCGCCCTGGATCGAGCCCTGCACCTTGAGCTTGGAGTCCTTGATCAGCTTCTGGATCTCCTTGCCCTTTTCCACCGGGATGCCGACCTTCACCTTCACCGGCTGCTTCACCTTGTCGCCCGAGATCTTCTCGATGCCGCCGAGCTCGAGGCAGCGGATATCGACGCTCCTTTTCGCCAGGCGCTGGCGCAGCACGTCCATGACCTGCCCGAGCTTGAACTCGTCGTCGGCGAACACGGTGAGATCGAGCTTGGCCTGCTCGACGCGCGCGTCTGAGCCCTTGAAGTCGTAGCGGTTCACGATTTCCTTGTTGGCCTGCTCGACCGCGTTCTTCACTTCCTGCTCGTTGACCTGCGAGACGATGTCGAAGGAGGGCATGGCGCGAACTCTACTCCATCAATTGCCGCGACTGCAGGGCGATGGCGCCGATCTCGCGCAGCAGGAATTCCGGCGGCGGCTGGCGATCCGACTCGGTGCGCTGCGAGGGCGGTTTGAGCCGGGCCTCGATGTACGCGCCCAGGCCCCTGCCGCGGGCGACGAGCGACGACCCGAAGCGCCTGCGGCTGCGATCGTAGGCCTCGAGCGCGGCCTGCACGTCGGCGGTTGCGGCGAGCTCGCGCGCCAGGGCTTCGGCATCGAGCGCCGCCTTGGTCACGCCGACTCCGACGTGAGGGCGCGCGACGAAGGCGGCATCGCCCGCCAGCGCGACGCGCCCGAGCGCCATGCTCGGCGATTCGAGATCGAAGATCGCCTGGAAGAAGAGCTGCTCGATCAGCTCCATGAGCGCGGCGATCTGCGGCGCGAGCAGCTCGTGCGCGTCGAGCCTGACCTTTGCGCCGACCTCCGGCCGCAGCAGCGGCGGCGGGATCGAGCTGCCGTGGCAGCGGCCGCTCGCGTCGGTGCACAGCTCGGCGAGCGTGCGGTGATAGTCGGCCGGCCGGTACCACATCAGGTTGTAGCAGCGGCGTCCTGGCCGGGTGTCGTTGTCGCGTCCCGGTACCGGATACGTGAGCATCATCTCGCCGTCGGGCAGGCACATCGCGTAGCTCTCGAAGAGCTCGCGGTGGATTTCCGGCGGAAACGCGTCCTCCTCCACGAGGCCGCGCCATGCGACGTAGCCGGCGTAGCGGGGCTGGACCTGCGGCCAGAGGCCCTCGCGCACGGTGGAGCGAATGCCGTCGGCGCCGACCAGGAGATCGGCGCGCTCGCGCGTGCCGTCCGTAAACGTCGCGGTAACGCCCGAGGTATCCTGCTCGAAGCGCTCGAGCGACATCCCCGCGCGGTAGCTCGCCGCGGGAAGCGCCTCCCTTAGGAGGCTATGAATGCGCCCCCACGAGCTCTGGAGCTGCGTCACGCCGAGGCGGTGAATCAGGCGGCCGCTGCGATCCAGGCAGATCCGTGTCGGCACTCGCACGCCGATGGTGTCGTCCACTGGCAGTCCCAGGCGGCGCAGCGCGGCGATCAATTCGCCGTGCGTGCCGATGCCGGCGCCCCGTCCCGCCAGGGGTTCGTCCACCCGTTCGAAGACCGTGGCTTCCCAGCCGATCCTGCGCAGCGCGTTCGCGGCGAAAAGACCCGCGATCGAGCCGCCGATCACCAGTGCGCGCTGCGCCATCGCGTCAGTTCGGCTGGATCCCCGCCGCCTTGACCAGCACGGCGTTGGTGCGCAGCTCCTCTCTCACCAGGGCATCGAACTCGCCCGAGGTCATCGTCATGGGCTCGGCGCCCAGCTTAGGAAGGCGCTCGCGGACCTCCTGCGACTGCAGCGCCGCGGTCGTGGCGCGGTGCAGGCGCTCGATCAGGGCACCCGGAGTCTTTGCGGGGGCGAACAGGCCGACCCAGAAGTTGTAATCGGAATCGGGGAAGCCCGCCTCGATGGTCGTCGGCAGCTCCGGCAGGATCGATGCGCGTTTCGAGCTGCCGACCGCCAGCGCCTGCACCTTGCCTTCGCGCAGCAACGGCAGCGCCGGCGCGATCGGCGAGAAGTAGAAATCGAGCCTTCCAGCCACCACCTCGGTCAGCGCCTCGGGCGCTCCCTTGAAGGGAATGTGCACGGCTTCCATCTTCGCGCTGCGACGGAACCGCTCGGCATTGAGCTGCGTCGATGCGGCGGCCGAGCCGAAGTTGATCGATCCCGGCTTCGCATGGGCGGCAGCGACCAGGTCGGCCAGCGTCCTGAAGCCCTTGGAAGGCGGCACGACCAGCACCGTGGGCAGGTTCGCGAGCGGCGCAACGCCCGCCAGGTCGCGCGCCGTGTCGTACGACAGGCCCGGATACAGGAAAGGCGCGACCGTGTGCGCCGAGGAAGTTGCGAGCAGCGTGTACCCGTCGGGGTCGGCCTTCGCGACGAACGCCGCGGCGATGGTGGTGCTGGCGCCGGGTCGGTTCTCCACGATCACCGGCTGACCAAGCTGCGCGGAAAGCCGCTCCGACGCAGTGCGCGCGAGAATGTCCGTCGCGCTGCCTGGGGTCAGGGAAACGACGATGTGGACCGGCTTTACCGGCCACGCGGGAGCCTGCGCAATCGCGGCCCACGAGGTAAGCGCGAGCAACGCCGCGGCGAGCTGCTTCATTCGGGGGTCTCCTCTGGCAATATCATGCCATGGCCCTCATCGAAGGAGTCGATGTCGAGCACCGCGGCAGCGGGCCCGACCTGGTCATCCTGCATTCGCTGCTCGCGGACCGCTCGGCGTTCGATCGCGTCGCGCCAGCGCTTTCGAAGAAGCGCCGGTTGTGGCTCGTGAACCTTCCCGGCTATGGCGGCTCGCGGCCCGCGGGCAGTTCGATCGAGGACTATGCCGACCGCATCGCCGCGCTGCTGCGGTCCTTGAAGCTGAACAACCCCGATATCCTGGGCAACGGCTTCGGCGGGTTCATCTCCGTGGCGCTTGCCGCCGGGCACGGCGCCCTGGTGCGTCGCCTGATCGCGGCACCCGCGCTCGCCGCGTTTCCCGAGCCGGCCAAGCAGCCGCTGCGTGCCCTCGCCGAGCGCGTCGCGAAGGAGGGCATGTCGGGCGCGCTCGACGTGGCGATCCGCCGCATGTTCCCGGAACGGTTCATCGCCGCCAATCCCTCGGTCGTCGAGGAACGCAAGCAGGCGCTAATGAAAGCCGATCCGGCGTGCTTCCGCACCGCGTGCCTGGCGCTCGCTAGCCTCGATCTGTCGCCCGTCCTAGGCAATATCAAGAGTGAAACTCTCGTCATGGCCGGAAGCGAGGACGCTACCACGCCGCCAGCGCTCGCGCGCGAGCTCGCGGCGAAGATTCCCAATGCGAAGTTCCGCGTGCTGGAGGGCTGCGGGCATTGCCCGCAGATTGAGAAGCCGGCGCTCTTCGTGCAGGCGGTCGAGGAGTTTCTTTCCTAAGTCCGCCTAGTCGCCCTTGATCTTTGCCGAGCGGATGACTTCGGCCCATTTCTTCAGCTCGGTGCGCACCACGCGGTCGAGCTCCTCGGGCGAGCTCGCCACGGGATCGCCGGTCTGCTCGATCAGCTTGGCCCGCACCTCGGGCAGCTTCACGGAGCGCGCGATCTCCCGTTGCATCCGCGCGATCACGGACGGCGGCGTTCTTGCGGGAGCGAACATCCCGATCCAGGAGTCGACTTCGTAATCGGGCACCCCGAGCGCTTCGGCGACGGTGGGAATGTCGGGAGCGCCGGGCGAGCGCTTGAGCGTCGTGACGGCGAGCGGCGTGAGCCTGCCGGCGCGCACGTGGGTCATCACGATGGCTGCCGTAAGGATCAGCACCGGCACCTGGCCGCCGAGCGTGTCGGTGATCGCCGGTCCGCCGCCCTTATAGGGCACGTGCAGAAGATCGGCCCCGGTCTTGAGCTTGAGGAGCTCTCCGGCGATGTGCGAAGGCGTGCCGTTACCCGCCGAGGCGAAAGACAGCTTGCCGGGCTGCGCTTTGGCGGCAGCGATCACGTCCTGCATCGATTTGTACGGCGTCGCTGGATTCGCCGCGATCAGCTGTGGAACGCTCATGATCAGCGACACCGGCGCGAAATCGCGCTCGACGTCGTAATCGAGCTTGTAGAGCAGAGGATTGATGGTGTGCGAGGAAAGCGTGACCAGGAACGTATAGCCGTCGGGCGCCGAGCGCGCCACGGCGCTGGTGGCGACGCTGCCGCCGGCGCCGCCCCTGTTCTCGACCAGGATCGGCTGCCCGAGCCCCTCGGACACGTGGTTCTGCAGGATGCGCGAAACCAGGTCTACGCTTCCGCCGGGCGGAAACGACACCACCCAGCGGATGGGCTTGTTCGGCCATTCCTGGGCAGCGGCGCTCGCCGCGGCGAAGAGGATTGCGAAGACGATGCTTTTCACGGCGGTGCTAGTATGCTTGGCGCCCCGGATCTCGAATACGCCGCAACTCCGCGGTTATTGCCCGAAACGCCATGGATGCATTGTCCGACGTTCTCAAGTCGGTCCGCCTCGAGGGCGCGGTGTACATCAACGCGGAGTTCACCGCGCCCTGGTGCGTGCAAGCGAAGTTCGGGCTGGCAAGCGTCCGGGCGCGACTTGCCGGTGCCGAGCAGGTGGTGTTTTTCCACTTCCTCACGGAGGGGAGCTGCAAGGTACGGCTCACCGACGGCGCGGAAGTGCTCGACGTGGCGGCTGGGGACCTGCTTCTGTTCCCAAGGGAAGAGAAGCACCTGATGGGGAGCGACCTGCACCTCGCGCCGGTAGAGGCCGCCACGCTGATCAGCGCCGATGCCGCGGCCACCACCGACCTGATCCAGATGCGCCATGGCGGCGGCGGCGCGGCCACGCGCTTTGTGTGCGGCTACCTCGCCTGCAGTCGCAGCCTGTGCCGCCCGCTTCTCGACACGCTTCCTCGCTTGCTCCGGATCCCGATTGGCGATGGACCGGAGGCGGCGTTGCTGCGCCACCTCTTGCGGGTCGGCGTGCGCGAATCCTCGGCCACGCGTCCGGGCACCGAGTCCATGCTCGCCAAATTGTCCGAGCTCATGTTCGTGGAAGCGATGCGCCGCTACGCCGAAAGCATGCCGCCCGGGGGCAAGGGCTGGCTCGCGGGCGTGCGCGATCCCCAAATCGGGCACGCCCTGGCGTTGCTGCACGCCGAACCGGACAGGACGTGGACGGTCGATGATCTGGCGCGCAAGGTCGCGCTTTCGCGCTCGGCCCTCGCCGATCGTTTCGCTGCGCTTGTCGGCGAGCCGCCCATCCAGTACCTGATGCGCTGGCGCCTTGCGCTCGCCGCGCAAACGCTGCGTTCGGCCGGGGATGCCATTGCACACGTGGCCGCGCAGACCGGCTACGAGTCCCTGACGGCCTTCAACCGGGCGTTCAAGCGGGAGTTCGGGATGCCGCCCGCGGCCTGGCGGCGCCAGGCGACGCGGCCCGCCCCCACATCAGGCAAGCAGGCCGGTAGGCGACAAATGGTGGACTCCAAATGGTGGAGCTAAGCGCGAATTTTGCCGGTTCGATTCCAGAGTACTACGACAAATGCCTGGGACCAGCATGGTTCGAGGCCTTTGCTGCGGACTTGGCGCAGCGTCTTCCGGTCAAGCCGGCAAGCCATGTCCTGGAGCTCGCGTGCGGTACTGGCATCGTAACCCGGCGCCTGCGCGAGCGAATCGACCCGACGCTGCGCCTGGTGGCGAGCGATCTCAGCAAGCCGATGCTGAATTTCGCGCGCAGCAAGTTGATCGACTATGGCGGCATTGACTGGCGCGAGGCGGATGCAGCCAGCTTGCCGTTCGACGATGGCGAATTCGGCGCGGTCGTATGCGCGTTCGGGATCATGTTCGTGCCGGACAAGCGCGCGGCGGTCAGGGAGGCGCGCCGCGTGCTCAGGAAAGGCGGAATCCTCCTGTTCAACGTCTGGGATCGCATCGAGCACAATCGCCACGTTGCGCTGACGGCTGGCGTCATGGAGGAGCTCTTCCCGGGGGATGAAGAGCTGTCGTTCAGAAGGCTCTACCAGATGTACGATCCGGCGCTGCTGCGCGCGCTGCTAGCCGAGGCGGCGTTTCAGGAAGTGCGGATCGAGCAAAAGCAGATCGAGATCCACGGCGTGAGCGCGCGCAGCATAGCCACCGGGTTGATTCGCGGCAGTCCGCGGTCGCTTCTCATCGAGAAGCGCGGTGCCTCGCTCGACGAAGTGATAGAACGGATCCGCGCTGCGCTGGCGAAGGCGGGAGGCGACCCGTACAGCGGTCAGGCAAATGCAGTCATAGTCGAAGCGCGAGCGGCTTAATGCTCGTAGGAGCTCTGCAGCTCCTTCAGCTTCGCGCGCAGGAACGCCTCGCTCGTGACGCGCTTGCCGTCGTCGAGCACGATCTCGTAGGGCTTGCCGGACACGGAGCTGCGCGAGCCGCACAGGACGATGAAGTCCTCGGCTTTTTCGACCCGGTCGCCGGCTTCGCGCAGCTTGAGGCGCAAGTGATCCGCAGCCTTTTTCGCGTCGTAGGCGGAGCCGTTGCGGATGAATTGCGCGCTGCCGAGCTGCTCGACCGCCGCGATGAGCTGCTCGATCTTGCGCGCTTCGACCGGGGAAGACACCGCGAAAGCGGCGCAAGCCCATACCGCGATCGTTCCTGCGAGAACCGAAAGGGCAGGGCGCACCGGTTCAGGACTGCATATACCCGTTGAGCTCGGGCGTGGTCAGCGAGCGCTCGAGGTAGCCGAAGCTGCCCTGTCCCTGCACCTCCTGCGCGGCGTCCACGAGCCCGCTCATCGCGGCGCGGTAAAGGGACGTGGCGAGGCTCACGCGCCGCACGCCCGCGGCCTCGAGCTCGGGTACCGTGAACGACTTGCCCTTGATGCCAGCCATGAAGTTCACCGGTTTCTTCAACGCTCCGCAGACTGCGCGCACCGCGGCGAGATCGGGAAGACCCGGGGCCATCAGGACGTCCGCACCCGCCTTCGCGAACGCCTGGAGCCGCCTGATGGTGTCGTCCAGGTCCGGCCTGCCGCGCAGGAAGTTCTCGGTCCTCGCCGTGAGAACGAACCCACTGGGAATGCGTTTTGCCGCTTCCGCAGCAGCGGCCACGCGTTCGACCGCATGCTGGAAGTCGAAGATCGGCTGGTCTTTGTTGCCGCTCGCATCCTCGATCGAGCCGCCTGCAAGCCCCACCTCGCCCGCGAGGCGGATGGTGTCGGCGGCGGCTGCCGGCGCGTCGGCGAAGCATTTCTCCAGATCGGCGGATACCGGGAGATCGGTTGCAATGACGATGGCGCGCGCGTGCGCCAGGGCCTCGTCGCGCGTCACGGCGCCGTCGCGCCGGCCGAGCGTTCCGGCGCAGGCCCCGCTCGAGGTGGCGAGCGCCTGGAAGCCGAGCCCGGCGAGGATGCGAGCCGAGCCGGCGTCCCAGGCGTTGGCGATGAGGAAAGCCCCTGGACCCTCGTGCAGCTTCCTGAACCGGAGCACCTTCTCAGCCGTTGCGATGGGCATGGGCAGTCCTAACGGGCGTTGAGGCGCTGGAGGCTGTCGATCCAGCGCGTGGTGATGCCGCGGATCCATTCCGAATCCGCCGGCCCTTCGTAGGCGGTGTGGACCGCGACGTTGAGCATCTTGCCTCGAACGAGCATCACGGTCGCGGTCGAGAGCATGTATTTCGGGGTTCCGCCGCGCGCCTGCGCCTGGATGCGCGCCCCGACCAGCACGCAGCGCAGATCGGCTTCGCGTCGCAGCTCGCTCAGCACGGCGGGTGCGCCTACCGGGCGCTTCTCGAAAAACTCCGCGAAGCTCTTGCCTGCCGGCATCCGCTCGCCCATCTCTCGTACCGCGGCCTCCGCCAGGTCGGCGAAGCGCTGCTCGTCCAGCCATTCGCGCTCGAGGTCGCGCGGCGTGACGGCGATCATGTAGCGGCGGAAGTCGGGCGGATCCCCGAGCGTGAACTTGCGCAGGTCGCCGTCGGAGATGGCGAAGAGCAGGATCCGGTTCGAGGGCGAGGTGAGCGTCTCGGCGAGCTCCTGCAGGCGGGGCGAGCCGGTGAAGCCGGTGTCGGCGAACCCGGGAGGCGCGTCGAGCCCCAGGCGCGCTTCGCCGACCTGGACCGCGAACGGTGCGGCGAGCGCGCCACCGAGGAAGAGCGAAGCGATGAGGGCGATGGCGACGCGCACGTGGGGCATTCTATATATCATTCCGGATTTCGGAGAAAGGCGCTTGGCGACGATCCTCGGCACGCTTCCCAAGGGAGAAAAGGTCGGCATCGCCTTCTCCGGAGGACTCGACACCAGCGCCGCCGTGCACTGGATGCGCGCGAAGGGCGCGATTCCGTACGCCTATACCGCGAACCTCGGCCAACCCGACGAGACCGACTACGACGCCATCCCGCGGCGCGCGCTCGCCTATGGCGCCGAGAAAGCGCGGCTGATCGAATGCCGGCCGCAGCTCGTCGCCGAGGGTATCGCCGCGATCCAGGGCGGCGCCTTCCACATCTCCACCGGCGGCGCCACCTACTTCAATACCACGCCGCTCGGCCGCGCGGTGACCGGCACGATGCTGGTGGTCGCGATGCGCGAGGACCAGGTGGGCATCTGGAGCGACGGCAGCACCTTCAAGGGCAACGACATCGAGCGCTTCTACCGCTACGGCCTGCTCGCCAATCCGCAGCTGCGCATCTACAAGCCGTGGCTAGACCAGCGCTTCATCGACGAGCTGGGCGGCCGCAAGGAGATGTCCGCCTACATGGCCAAGGCCGGGCTCGACTACCGGATGAGCGCCGAGAAGGCCTACTCGACGGATTCGAACATCCTCGGCGCCACGCACGAGGCGAAGGACCTCGAGTTCCTCGACAGGGGCATGGCCCTGGTGCAGCCGATCATGGGCGTCGCCTTCTGGCGTGACGATGTCAAGGTCAGGAATGAAAAGGTCACCGTGGAGTTCGACGAGGGCCAACCGGTGTCCCTGAACGGCCAGCGCTTTGCGGATCCGGTGAAGCTGATGGCGGAGGCCAATGCCATCGGCGGCCGGCACGGCCTCGGCATGTCCGACCAGATCGAGAACCGCATCATCGAGGCGAAAAGCCGCGGCATCTACGAGGCGCCCGGCATGGCGCTCTTGCACATCGCCTACGAGCGCCTGGTGACCGGGATCCACAACGAGGACACCATCGAGCAGTACCGCGGCAACGGGCGGCGGCTCGGCCGGCTGCTCTACCAGGGGCGGTGGTTCGACCCGCAGACCATGATGCTGCGCGAGACCGCCCAGCGCTGGGTCGCCAAGGCTGTCACCGGCGAGGTGGCGCTCGAGCTGCGGCGGGGCAACGACTACTCGATCCTCGACACGAAGAGCCCGAACCTCACCTACAAGCCCGAGCGCCTGACGATGGAGAAGGGCGAGGTCTACTTCACGCCGGGCGACCGCATCGGCCAGCTCACGATGCGCAACCTCGACATCATGGACACCCGCGACAAGCTGCGCGTCTACGGCGAGGCGGGCCTGTTAGGTGATTCGGCGAAAGACGAAGTGCCGCTGCTGGGCGGCGAAAAACCTAAGAAACGCTGAGCTTCACGCCGAAGCCGACCAGCATGGTGCCGGCGATGCGGTTGAGCCAGGCGGCGATGCGCGGGCTGGCGCGCATCCGGTCGGCGGCGAAGTGCGTGATCAGGATCACTACCAGGCAGTAGACGAAGGTCAGCACGGCGATCGTCAATGCCATCACGCCGAAGGTCAGCAGTCCCTGGTGCCGCGCCGGATCGACGAACAGCGGAAAAAACGCCATGTAGAAAACGATCGCCTTGGGGTTGAGGAGCGTAATGAGCATCGCCTGCTTGAAGAAGCGGCGCGGTTCCATTTTGAGGACCGGCGCATCGCCGGGCCTGGCCAGGATCATCCGGATGCCGAGGTAGGCGAGGTAGATCGCGCCGGCGTACTGAACAAGGCCGAACACGGCCGGGTTTGCCGTGAGGACCGCCGCGACTCCAGCGACGGCAAGCCACATGAGCACCTGGTCCCCGACGATGACGCCCAGCGTCGCCGCGAGCCCGCCGACGACTCGGCCCTTGCTGGTCGAGGTAATGATCGCCAAGTTGCCGACGCCGGGAATCGCCAGGAAGACGATCACCGCCACCACGAAGGCCCAGTAGTCCGCGACGCCGAACACCTATTTCTTTCCCAGAACCAGGAACTCGAGCAGCGCCTTCTGAGTGTGCAGGCGGTTCTCGGCCTCCTCCCACACCACGCTCTGCGGGCCGTCGATCACCTCGGCGGCGACTTCCTCGCCGCGGTGCGCCGGCAGGCAGTGCATGAAGAGCGCTTCGCGCTTCGCCGCCTTCATCATCTCGCCGTCGACCTGCCAGTCCTGGAAGTCTCTCTTGCGGGCCTCGTTCTCCGACTCGAAGCCCATCGAGGTCCAGACGTCAGTGGTGACGAGGTCCGCTCCGCGCGCGGCGTCCATCGGATCCGAAAACACTTCTGCGTTGCGGTTGAGGCGCTCTTTCTCCACCTCGTACCCGGCGGGTGTGGAAATGTGAAGCTTGAAATCGAACAGCGCCGCCGCCTGCAGCCACGTGTTGCACACGTTGTTCGAGTCGCCGATCCAGGCGACCTTCTTCCCCTGGATCGGCCCGCGCTGCTCGATGAAGGTATAGACGTCGGCCAGGGTCTGGCAGGGGTGGTACTCGTTGGTGAGGCCGTTGATCACCGGCACGCGCGAGTTCGCGGCGAAACGCCTGATGATGTCCTGCTCGAAGGTGCGCAGCATGATGACGTCGCACATCCGCGAGATGACCTGCGCCGCGTCCTCGACCGATTCGCCGCGGCCGAGCTGCGAGTCGCGCGTGAAGAGGTAGATGGCCGCGCCGCCGAGCTGGTGCATGCCGGCCTCGAACGACATGCGCGTGCGCGTCGAGGGCTTCTCGAAGATCATCGCGAGGGTGCGGTCCTCGAGCGGCCAGTAGCGCTCGTAGCTCTTGAACTTCGCTTTTATCCACCGGGTGCGCGCGAAGAGATGCTCGTGCTCCTCGCGCGAGAAATCGCTGAAATGCAGGAAATGCCGCAACCGCATGGCGTCAGGCCGCGGCGCGCTTTTCGAGGAAGGCCTCGAGCAGGGGCAGCAGTCGGGCGAGCACCTCGCGCGCCTCGGCCTCGTTCATGACGAGCGGCGGCAGCATCCGGACGACGTTGTCGGCGGTGACGTTGAGGACCAGGCCCGCGTCGAGCGCCTGCCTCACCAGCTCGCCGCAGGGACGCGCGAGCTCGACGCCGATCATGAGGCCCATGCCGCGCACTTCGACAATTCCGTCCCGCTTGGGAAAGCCGGCGCGGATCACTTCGCCGACCCGCGCCGCGTTGGCGAGCAGCCCTTCCTCCTTGATGGTGTCGATGGTGGCCACCACCGCCGTCATCGCGAGCGGGTTGCCGCCGAAGGTCGAGCCGTGGTTGCCGGGCTTGAACACGCCCCTCGCGCGCCCGCCGACGACGCAGGCGCCCACCGGCACGCCCGAGCCGAGGCCCTTGGCGAGCGGCACCACGTCGGGCAGGAAGCCGGCGTGCTGGTAGACGAACCACTTGCCGGTGCGCCCCAGCCCGCACTGCACCTCGTCGGACATGAAGAGCCACTGGTTGCGATCGCAGATCTCCTTCAGGCCGCGCAGGTATTCAAGGCGCGACACGTTGATTCCGCCCTCGCCCTGGATCGGCTCGACGAACACCGCCACCACGTTCTTGTTGTGCTCGGCCACCTGGCGCACCGCGTCGAGGTCGTTCAGCGGCACGCGCACGAAGCCCGACACCAGCGGCTCGAACCCGGCCTGCACCTTGCGGCTGCCGGTTGCGGAGAGGGTCGCGAGCGAGCGGCCGTGGAACGCCTTTTCCATCACCACGATCGCCGGCTCGGCGATGCCGCGCTCGTGGCCGTACTTGCGCGCCACCTTGATCGCGGCCTCGTTCGCCTCGAGGCCCGAGTTGCAGAAGAACACCTCGTCCAGGCCGGTGATTTCGGCGACGCGGTCGGCGGCGGCCTCCTGCGTCGGGATGCGCCACAGGTTCGAGGTATGGAGAACTCCGCTCGCCAGCCTTTCCGAAAGGGCCTTAGTCAATCTCGGGTGGTTGTAGCCAAGGGTGTTTACGGCGATCCCGGCGAGGGCATCGAGGTATTTCTTCCCGGCCTCGTCCCACAGCCACACGCCTTCGCCTCGCACGAACGCCACCGGCTGCCGGGCGTAGGTGTTCATGACGTGGCTCATGGCGTATCTCCCAATGAAAAACGGCGGCCCTGGCCGCCGTTCATCCAATGCTATCAAAAGAAATCGTGGTCTGTCCCTGATTTTGGCTCTAGGGAAGGCGTTGCAAACCCTTCTCCTCCTGAGGCTTGAGGACGCGCACGCAGGGGACGTAGCCTTCGTGCACGATGCCGTGCATCTCCATGCGCCGGGTCGAGCGCAGGAGGTCGGCGAGGTACTCGACTACTCCCGCGGTGATGAGCTGGCCCGGCACCAGCACCGGAATGCCGGGCGGGTAGGGCACGATCTGGTCCGCGCAGACCGTGCCCACGAGCTTGCGGTTGACCCGCTCGCGCTCGTCGAACACCGGCACCAGCTCGCCGCCGCAGTAGTAGGCGTCGCGCGGCAGGTAGCGCAGGCGGGTGAAGCCCGGGATCTCGGGGGTCTGCACCAGCCGCCGCGAATGGCGCCCCTCGCGCGCGATGCGCATCAGCGCGTCGTACAGGCGCGAGAGCTTGGAGCGGGTAGTGCCGATGGTGAAAAGCAGCGACAGGGTGTTGAAGGTCGACTTCTCGACCTGGATGTTGTAGCGCTCGAACAGCTCCTTCTGCAGGTCCTCGGCGGTGTAGCCGCAGCCCGAGATGTCGATCGTCACCTTGGTGGGATCGAGACGGATACCGTCGCCCCTCACCTCGTCGGGCAGCAGGTCCTCGAGCTCGAGCACCCGGAACACCTTGGTGGAGTTGATGAGCCCGCGCGCCTCCTTCGCGAGCTCGAGCGTGCGCCCGAGAAGCTTATAGCCTTCCATCACCGCCTGCTTCCGCGCCACGTCGAGGCTCGCGATCAGCCCGTACTGCGGGCTGGTGGAGGTGTGCATGTTGAAGTTCTCGCGGAACAGGTGCTCGCGGAACCCCGGATCGTTGATGTGGATCATCGAGGCCTGCGAGAAAGCCGAGAGCACCTTGTGCGTCGACTGCGTCGCGTAGTCCGCGCCGGCCTCGAGCGCCGTCGGCCGGAACTCGGGATGGAAGCGCGCGAAGCCGTACCAGGCCTCGTCGATGATCACCTTGATCCCCTTCGCGTGCGCCGCCTCGACGATGGGCGCAAGGTCGTAGCGCAGGCCGTCGTAGGTGCAGGAGGTCAGGATCAGGGCCTGCGCGTCGGAATGCTTTTGAATTTCCTTGAGTAGGGTTTTCTTGGGAACAGGGCCGTAGAGGCCGTACTTCCTGTTGAGCGCTGAATCGAGGTAGATCGGATGCGCGCCCGAGAGCACCACGCCGTGGTGCACGCTCTTGTGGCAGTTGCGGTCGAGGAGCAGCTTCTCCCCCGGGGCGAGCAGGGTCTGGAAGATCACCTTGTTCGCGGTCGAGGTGCCGTTGGTGGCGAAGTATGTGCGCCGCGCGCCGAACGCCTTCGCCGCCATCGCCTGCGCCTCGCCGATCACGCCTTTCGGCTCCATCAGCGAGTCGAGCATCGGCACCGACACCGACAGGTCGGCGTCGAACACGTGCTCGCCCATGAACTCGTAGAAGTCGTTCACCCAGGCGCTGCCGCGCAGCGACTCGCCCGAGGAATGGCCCGGGGTGTGCCACTGGTCCTTCGCCATCCAGACGTAGCTCTTGAGCGCGTCGTAGAACGGGGTGCGCGCGCGCTCCTGGATCTGGGCGTTGAGGATGCGGTAGATGCCGCGGTAATCGCGCTCCTCGCGGTAGAAGTAGCCGTCGACCGACTCGGCGAACAGCGCGTCGACCACGTCGTCTTCCTTCTCCTGCGCGATCAGGATGTAGACGTCGAGCTCGGGGCGAAAGCGGGTAATGCGCTGGACCAGCTCCAGCGCGGACATCTGCAGTTGCTTCTTGTCCTGCCTTTTTTCCTCGCCCCTCTCCTTGCCGTTGTTCCTGGACAGCGAGTAGAGCGTGTCGTCCACCAGCACCGCCTGCAGGTCGCCGTCGGACTCGATCACCGACAGCGCTTCTTTGGCGGTGGCTACACCGGTGAAGCTGATGCCGAGGGGATTGTCGAGCGCGCGCGCCGCGGCGTTGAGACCCTTGACGAACTCGCGCAGCACCAGGTGCTCATCGTTGATGACGAGGATGCGGCACGAGAGCTTGGGCATCAGGGCGCCTCAGTATAATGGCGCATGCCCGAGCCCCGCCGCATGCCCGAGCGCGCCAGGCTCGCCCGGCTTCAGAGTGCTACTTCAGGTTCTTGAGCGCGTGCGCGAGCCGGCTCTTGTGGCGGTCGCCCGCGTTCCGGTGCAGCACGCCCTTGGCGACCACGCGGTCGATGATGCGCTGCGACTCGCGCAGCACGCCTTCCGCAGCGGTCCGATCGCCCCCCGCCACGGCCTTCTTCACGTTCTTGATCGCCGTACGCACGGCCGTGCGCAGGCTCATGTTGTGCACGCGGCGTACCTGCGCCTGGTGCGCGCGCTTGCGCGCGGACTTCGTGTTAGCCATGGATTCTATGCCCTCAGAAGGGGCGGGAGTTTAGCATGAACGGCTCGCGCGACGCATGAACCTGTTGCGCGCTCTGGTGGCAGTGAGCGGCTTCACGTTCGTCAGCCGCATCCTCGGCTTCGCGCGCGATTTCATCATCGCCCGGGCGTTCGGCGCCAGCCTCGCCACCGACGCCTTCTTCGTGGCGTTTCGTCTGCCGAACCTGCTGCGGCGGCTGTTCGCCGAGGGGGCCTTCTCGCAGGCGTTCGTTCCGATGCTGGCCGAGCAGAAGAACAAGAGCTCTCTGGAGGAGGTGCGCTCGCTCATCGACCGGACCGCGACCCTGCTCTTCCTGGCGCTGGTCCTTACCGCGCTGCTCGGCATGGCCCTCGCCCCCGTCGTGGTCTACATCTCGGCGCCCGGATTCGCCTCCGACCCGGCGAAGTTCGGCCTGACCGTGACGATGCTGCGCATCATTTTTCCGTACATCGTGTTCATCTCGCTGGTGGCCTTTGCCGCGGGGGTGCTGAACACGTGGAATCGCTTCTCCGTGCCGGCGATCACGCCGGCGCTGCTCAACGTGTCGTTCATCGTCGGCGCGCTTTTTTTCGCCGACCGGTTCGATCCGCCGGTACTGGTGCTGGCCTGGGCGGTGTTCGGCGGCGGCGTGCTGCAACTCGCCTTTCAGATTCCTTTCCTGGCCAAGTTAGGGCTGCTGCCGCGCTGGCGCCTCGACCTCCACCATCCCGGGGTGAGGCGGATCCTGAAGCTCATGGGGCCGGCCGCCTTCGGCGTCTCCATCAGCCAGATTTCGCTGGTGATCAATACGATCTTCGCTTCCTTCCTCGTGACCGGAAGCGTGTCGTGGCTCTACTACGCCGACCGGCTGATGGAGTTTCCGTCCGGCATGCTCGGCGTCGCCCTGGGGACCATCCTGCTGCCGAGCCTGTCGAAATATCACGCCGACGCGAACCACGACGAGTACGCCCGGCTGCTCGATTGGGGCTTGCGCGTCACGGTGCTGCTCGCGGTCCCGGCGACCGTGGCGCTCGCGGTGCTTGCCCTGCCGCTCATCGCCGCGCTGTTCCACTACGGGCGGTTCACGGCCGAGGACGCCTGGATGACGCGGCAGGCCCTCATGGCCTACAGCGTGGGCCTGGTCGGCATCATCATGGTCAAGATCCTCGCCCCGGGCTTCTACGCGCGACAAAACATCGTGACCCCGGTCAAAATCGGCATTTTGACCCTCGTGGCGACCCAGGCCCTGAACCTCGCCCTGATCGGTCCCCTCAAGCACGCTGGCCTCGCGCTTGCCATCAGCCTCGCGGCCTGCATGAACGCGGCATTGCTTTACCGCGGGCTGCGCAAGAACGGCTCGTACAAGCCGGCTCCTGGCTGGCCGGTCTTCCTGCTGAAAGTCGGCGCGTCGGTGGGCTTCATGGCCATCGTGCTCTTCACTACCATGGGCGAGGCGAAGTGGTGGCTTGCCGCGGGTTGGGAGAGGAAAATTCCCGCGGTGACCGGATTGGTGATCCTGGGCGTCGCGGTCTACGCGGGGTGCCTGCTCGCCTTTGGCTTCAGGCCGCGAGATTTCTCGCGCCGGGCGGCAGGATGAGCCTCGAGCGCTTCGCACGCGAGGTGAGGCGCGAGGAGCGCGACATCGACCTGGCGCAGGCCTGCCTGCTGATCGCGCAAGACCCCTACCCGGAGCTCGACGTCGCGCGTTACATGGACGAAATCGAGCGCATGGCGCTGCGCCTGCGCGCGGGCATACCCGAGGGTATGGACCTCGAAGAGCGCATCGTGGCGTTGAACGAGTTCCTGTTCGGCGAGCTGGGGTACCGCGGAAACACGCGCGACTACTACGATCCTCGGAACAGCTACCTGAACGACGTGCTCGACCGCAGGATCGGCATCCCGATCACCCTTTCGGTGCTCTACATGGAGCTTGGCCGGCGCGTCGGGCTCGCGGTCGACGGCGTGTCGTTTCCCGGGCATTTCCTGGTGCGCGTGCAGCTGCGCGGCGGCGTGATCGTGCTCGACCCGTTCGCCGGCGGGGTCCCGCAATCCGAGGCGGAGTTGCGCGCCCGGCTGAAGCGCGTGATCCCGGAAGGGGTCGCCGACGGCGTGCCGGTGGCCGAGCTGCCGCTCGACCAGTTCCTCGAGGCGGCGAGCAAGCGTCAGATCCTGCTGCGCCTGCTGCGCAACCTGAAGACCATCTACCGCGACGCCGACAAGCCCGAGCGGCAGCTCGAGGTGCTGAACCGGATGCTCGCCGTCACGCCCGAGGCCGCAGCCGAGCTGCGCGACCGCGGCCAGGTCTACCAGCGGCTGGAGTGCTGGCAACCGGCGCTGAAGGACTTCACCGAGTACCTCGAGCGCGAGCCCGATGCCTCCGACGTCGACGACGTGCGCGTCAGGATGATGGAGCTGCGAGCGCTCTGCTCACGGATGAGCTGACTTGTTTAGAATGCCATCCGCCCTTTCATCTACCAGAGGACAGAGGAGAACATGACACGTAGAACATTTCTGAAGCGCGCGGCGGCCGGCGTCGCGGGCGGCACGCTCGCCGCCCCCGCCATCGCGCAGTCGCAGCCGACCATCACCTGGCGCATGCCGACAAGCTGGAGCAAGAGCCTGGACACGCTGTACGGCGGGGCCGAGCAGATCTGCAAGCGGGTCGGCGAGATCACCGACGGCAAGTTCCAGATCCGGGCGTTCGCCGCCGGCGAGATCGTGCCGGGGCTGCAAGTGCTGGACGCCGTGCAGGCCGGCACGGTGGAGCTCGGACACACCGCGCCCTACTACTACTTCGGCAAGGATCCGGCGTTCGCCTTCGGCACCGCGATCTGCTTCGGCGGCAACATGCGACAGCAGACGGCGTGGTGGCACTTCGGCGGCGGCTCGGAGGCGATGGCGCCGCTCTTCAAGGACTACGGCTGCATCGGAATTCTGTCGGGGAACACCGGCTGCCAGATGGGCGGCTGGTACCGCAAGGAGATCAAGTCGGTCGCGGACCTGAAGGGGCTGAAGATGCGCATCGGCGGCATGGCGGGCCTGATCGTGGCCAAGCTTGGCGTGGTGCCGCAGCAGCTCGCCGCTCCCGACATCTATCCAGCGCTGGAAAAAGGCACCGTGGACGCCGCGGAGTGGGTCGGACCGTACGACGACGAGAAACTCGGCTTCAACAAGGTTGCCCAGAACTACTACACGCCGGGCTATTGGGAAGGCGGCCCGATGCTCATGACCTTCGTGAACGAGAAGAAGTGGAACGAGCTGCCCAAGCCCTACCAGGCGGCGCTGCAGGCGGCCTGCGGCGAAACCAACTCGTGGATGATGGCGAAGTACGACGCCCAGAACCCCGAGGCGATGAAGCGCCTCCTCGCGAGCGGCACGAAGCTGCGCCGCTTCCCGCAGCCGGTGCTGGAGGCGGCCGAGAAGGCCGCCTACGAGCTCTACGACGAGCTCAAGGGCAAGAGCAAGCACTGGGCGCGCATCTACCCGCAGTGGCTCAAGTTCAGGGACGAGCAGTTCCAGTGGTTCCGCGTGGCCGAGGGGACCTACGACAACTACGTGAGCAATTCGAAGGTGAAGCACGGCTAGCCGCGCGAGCCGCGGCCAGAAAAGCCTCGCTCATGCGGGGCTTTTTTTTGCGGCCGCCTAGCGGCCCTGCTTGTACTGCTTCTCGAAGTCGTCTTCGCTGCCGGGCTGCGAGCCCGAGTCGTCCGGCGGCAGGACGATCTCGATCTTGCTCGGGTCGACCTTCGGCCCGCTGTCGAGGAACGCGGTGACGAGACCCGGCCAGAAGATGACGATCGCCACCATGATCACCTGCAGCACCACCCACGGGATCGCGCCCCAGTAGATCTGCGAGCTCTTCACCTCGCGCGAGGCGATGCCTCGCAGGTAGAAGAGGGCAAAGCCGAACGGCGGGTGCATGAACGAGGTCTGCATGTTCACGCACAGGAGCACCCCGAACCAGATCAGATCGATCCCGAGCTTGGTCGCCACCGGTGCGAGGAGCGGGATGATGATGAAGGCGATCTCGAAGAAGTCGAGGAAGAACGCGAGGAAGAATACGAACAGGTTGACGAAGATCAGGAAGCCGACCTTGCCGCCGGGCAGGTGCAGCAGCAGGCCCTCGATCCACAGGTCGCCGTCGACGCCGCGGAACACCAGCGTGAAGATGGTCGAGCCGATGAGGATGAAGATCACCATCGCGGTGAGCCGCATGGTCGACTGCGACGCCTGGCGGATCAGATCGCGCAGCGCGGTGATGCGCACCGCCTCCCACATGACGACCGCGAGCGCGATGTAGCAGACGACGAAGATCGGCGCGCGGATCCGGTCGAGCGCCGTGGTCGCCGTCGACAGGAGTCCGGCGGGCATCCAGTCGCTCTGCCACACCACCGTCGCGGGCACGGTCACGATCGCGAGCGCCGCGGCGCCGATCCAGGCCGCGACCTTGGCGTGGCGCGAGAACTCCGGGCGGTGCAGAACGGCGAGCACGATCGCGCCGACCATGCCCATCGCCCCGCCCTCGGTCGGCGTGGCGAGGCCGAGGAAGATCGTGCCGAGCACGAGGAAGATCAGCACGAGCGACGGGACGATGCCCCACAGGCAGCGCTTGACGAGCGGCCAGCCATGCATCGTGAGCGACTCGCGCGGAATTCCCGGCACCCATTTCGGCTTGAAGATGCTCACGCCCAAGGTGTACAGGCAGAAGAGCAGCACCTGCACCAGGCTCGGGCCCCAGGCTCCCAGGTACATGTCGCCCACCGAACGGCCGAGCTGGTCGGCGAGCACGATCAGCACGAGGGACGGGGGGATCAGCTGGGTGATGGTGCCTGACGCGGCAATCACGCCGGTGGCGTAGCGCATGTCGTAGCCGTAGCGCATCATGACCGGCAGCGAGATGAGGCCCATTGCGATCACCGAGGCCGCCACCGTGCCGGTGATAGCGCCGAGGATCGCGCCCACCACGATCACCGCGTAGCCCAGGCCACCCCGGACCGGACCGAAGAGCTGGCCCAGCCCGTCGAGCAGGTCCTCGGCCAGCCCGCAGCGCTCCAGGATCGCGCCCATCAGGGTGAAGAAGGGAATCGCGAGCAGCGTGTCGTTGGCGAGGATGCCGAACACCCGTTCCGGCAAGGCCTGCATCAGCTGGAAGCCGAAGAAGCCCTGCTCGATGGCGATGAAGCCGAAGAACAGGCCGACCGCGGCGAGCGAGAACGACACCGGGTAGCCGATCAGCATGAACACGACCAGGCCGCCGAACATCAGCGGCGCCATCAAGTCGTGGGGTATCAAGCAGCCGTCTCCTGGCGGTCGTAACGTCTCACTGCAAAGGCCTCTCGTAATGCAAATCCGCCTTCATATGGCCGGTAAGCATTGCGAAGCGCTTAATCAGCTCGGAGAAGCCCTGCAGGCTGAGCAACGCGAACCCGATCGGCAGGAAAATCTTGATCGGCCAGCGGATCAGGCCGCCGGCGTTGCCGGAGTACTCCCCCTCGACCCAGGAGTTGTGGAACACCGGCCACGACAGGTAGGTGAGGATCAGCGCCGCCGGCAGAAGAAACAGGATGCCGCCGAAGATGTCGACGCCGATCTGCTTGCGCGTCGAGAGATTGCTGTAGACGATGTCGACCCGCACGTGCTCGTTTTTCTTGAGCGTGTAGGAAGCGCCGAGCATGACGACCGCGCCGAACATGTACCACTGGATCTCGAGCCAGGCGTTCGAGCTCAGGCTGAACGCGTAGCGCGAAAACGCGTTTCCCGCGCTGATGAGGCAGGACAGGAACACGAGCCAGTCGGCGATCCAGCTCAGCTTCTCGTTGACCGCGTCGATCGCGCGCGACAGCGCGAGCAAACCCTTCATGACTCCTCCTCCGGGCGAGATACTACCGAACTGCCCTCAAGCCGCCAGCGTCAGATTCGCGTCAGTTGCCCGATCCGTGGCTCACCGCGCGTGCCTGCACCGCGGAGCGCAGGCCGGACCTCAGGCCGAGCGCGAAGAAAACCTCCGCGCAGAGGAAGATCGGCGCGATGAAGATCTGGAACAGGTTGTCGACCAGCGCGGGCTTGCGGCCCTCGAACACGTGGCCGACGAGCTGCAGGATCCAGCCGCCGACGAAGGCCGCCCCGAACCAGATCCAGGCGTGCGCCGCGCCGCCGGCTGCGAGAAGCTCGGCGAGCCAGATGAGCGCGCCGAGGACGACGAGCATCGCCACCGCGAGCGCGAAGTCGAGGACGAAGTAGTACGCGAGGAGCGCGGCGGCGACCAGCATGGCCGGGGTGACGCTGAACCCCGCCAGCTCGAAGCGATGGAGGCTCAGGGGAACCAGAAGGGCGAGCATGATGAGCGGCACGCCCAGGAAATGCGTCGCCCTGTTGCGCGGGTCGCGGTGGTAGGCCGCGTAAATCGCCATCTCCTGTTCGAGGGTCTTCACAAAAGCACTATAATTCATGGTTTTAACCGAGTCCATGGTCGTCACGCACGGCTCTCTGCAGCGCGCCCCGGGCCGGTGTGCACTGACGATCGGCAACTTCGACGGCGTGCACCGGGGACACCGCGCGCTCATCGAGCGCGTCGGGGCGAAGGCGCGCGAGCTGGAGCTCGTTTCGTGCGTGCTGACCTTCGAGCCGCACCCGCGAGAATTTTTCGACCCGAAGGCCGCGCCCGCGCGGCTCACCCGGCTGCGCGACAAGCTAGAGCTGATCGAAGCCGCCGGCGTCGAGCGCGTGCACGTGGCGCGCTTCGACCGGCGCTTTGCATCGATGTCGGCGGAGCGTTTCGTCGAGGACGTGCTGGTGAACGGGCTCGCCACGCGCTGGCTCCTCGTCGGACGCGACTTCCGGTTCGGCGCGCGGCGCGCGGGCGACTACACGGCGCTCGCTCTCGCGGGCACCCGGCACGGATTCGAGGTCGAGTCGATGGCCGACGTCTTGTTCGAGGGGGTGCGGGTTTCGAGCTCCGCGGTGCGCGCCGCGCTCGCGGCGGGGGAGCTCGACACGGGCGAGCGCCTGCTCGGGCATCCGTATACCATCAGCGGCCGCGTGGCCCACGGCGCGAAGCTCGGCCGCAGCCTCGGCTTTCCGACCGCGAACATCGTGCTGCGGCGCCCGCCGCCGCTCTCGGGCATCTTCGTGGTGGAGGTCGACGGCTTTGGCCCCGGCGTGGCGAGCATCGGCAGGCGTCCCACGGTGAACCCGGTGCCGCTGCCGCTGCTGGAGGTGCATCTCTTCGACTGGGAGCGCGACCTGTACGGCGAGCACCTGCGGGTGCGCTTCCTGAAGAAGCTGCGCGACGAGCGAAAGTACGACGGCCTCGACGCGCTCAAGGAGGCCATCGCGCACGATGCGCGGCAGGCCCGTGACTACTTCGTGAACCATGGCTGACTACAAAGACACGCTCAATCTTCCCGAAACGCCGTTTCCCATGCGCGGCGACCTCGCCAAGCGCGAGCCCCAATGGGTGAAGCAATGGCAGGAGAAAGGTACCTACCGGCGCCTGCGGCAGATCGCGAAGGGCAGGCCGACTTTCGTCCTGCACGACGGGCCGCCCTACGCGAACGGCGACATCCACATCGGCACGGCGGTCAACAAGATCCTCAAGGACATGGTGGTCAAGTCGAGGTCGCTTGCCGGCTTCGACGCGCGCTACGTGCCGGGCTGGGACTGTCACGGCATGCCGATCGAGGCGCAGATCGAGAAGAAGTACGGCAAGAACCTGTCGACCGCGGAAACGCAGCGGCTGTGCCGCGCGTTCGCCACCGAGCAGATCGCGATCCAGAAGACGGGCTTCCAGCGGCTTGGCGTGCTCGGCGAGTGGGACAACCCCTACCTCACCATGGCCCCCGGCAACGAGGCGAACGAGATCCGCCTGCTCGGGATCCTGCTTGCCAAGGGCTACGTCTATCGCGGCTTGAAGCCGGTGAACTGGTGTTTCGACTGCGGCTCGGCGCTCGCCGAGGCGGAAATCGAGTACGAGGACCGCAAAGATCCGGCCGTCGACGTCGCCTTCGCACTATTGAAGGACGATCTTCCCAAGCTGGAAGGCGCTTTCAAGGCGAGAGCAACCAAGCAGGTGTACGCGGTCATCTGGACCACGACGCCCTGGACGCTGCCCGCCAACCAGGCGCTGAACGTTCATCCTGACTTCACCTACGACCTCGTGGAAACCGCCAAGGGGCTCCTCATCCTCGCGGATGAGTTGCGCGAGGCCTGCCTGAAGCGCTACGGCCTGGAAGGCAAGGTCGTTGGGAAATGCAAGGGCAAGGACCTGGAGAAAATCCGCTTCAAGCATCCCTTCTATGACCGCCTGGCGCCGGTCTACCTGGGCGAGTACGTCACTACCGAGTCCGGTACGGGCGTCGTGCACTCGTCGCCGGCATACGGGGTCGAGGACTTCGACTCCTGCCGACGCTACGGCATGAAGGACGACGAGATCCTCACTCCGGTGATGGGCGACGGGAAGTACGCATCGTCGCTGCCCCTCTTCGGCGGGCTCTCGATCTGGGACGCGAATCCGAAGATCGTGAAGACGCTGGAGGAGAAGGGCGCCTTGCTCGCGGTCGACTGGAAGCACGTGCACAGCTACATGCACTGCTGGCGCCACAAGACGCCGCTGATCCTGCGCGCCACCAACCAGTGGTTCGCCTCCATGGACAAGAAGGTGGCCGGAGAAGCCGGCCCTGACAATCGTATTCACGGCGAATCGCTGCGCGAGTGCGCATTGCGCGCGATCGACGCGACGCAGTTCTTCCCGAGCTGGGGCAAGGCGCGCCTGCACGGCATGATCGCCAACAGGCCGGACTGGACGCTATCGCGCCAGCGCCAGTGGGGCGTGCCGATGCCGTTTTTTCTGCACAAGGAAACCGGCGCGCTGCACCCCCGCACGCAGGAGCTGCTCGAGGCGGTGGCGCAGCGGGTTGAGAAAGGCGGCATCGAGGCCTGGCAGGGCATCACCGCGGAAGAACTGTTGGGCGCGGATGCTCCCAACTACGAGAAGAGCCGGGACACGCTCGACGTCTGGTTCGACTCGGGCAGCACTCACTTCACCGTGCTGCGCAACTCGCACAAGGAGCAGTCGACCTATCCCGCCGACATGTACCTCGAGGGCTCCGACCAGCATCGGGGCTGGTTCCATCTCGCGCTCCTCACCGGCTGCATGCTCGACGGCCGGGCGCCCTACAACAGCCTCCTCACGCACGGCTTCGTCATCGACATGGAAGGCCGCAAGATGTCGAAGTCCAAGGGCAACACCACCTCGCCGCAGGAGATCTCGAGCACGCTCGGCGCGGAGACCCTGCGCCTGTGGGTGGCTTCGAGCGACTACAGCGGCGAGCTCACGATCTCGAACGAGATCCTGAAGCGCGTGGTGGAGAGCTACCGGCGCATCCGCAACACGCTGCGTTTCCTGCTCGCCAACGTCTCCGACTTCGACCCGGCGAAGCACGCGCTGCCGGCGGAGAAGATGGTGGAGATCGACCGCTACGCACTCGCCATGACCGCGCAGATGCAGGAGCAGGCGGCGGCCGACTACGCGCGCTACCAGTTCCACCTGGTGGCGCAGCGCCTGCAGAGCTTCTGCTCCGAGGACCTCGGCGCCTTCTACCTCGACATCCTCAAGGACCGCCTGTACACGAGCGGCGCCGATTCGACAGCGCGGCGCTCGGCGCAGACCTCGCTTTACCACATCACGCACAGCCTTGTGCGCTTGATGGCGCCGATCCTGTCGTTCACCGCCGAAGAGCTGTGGCAGGTCTTCACCGGGAAGAGCGACGACAGCGTGTTTTTCCAGACCCTGCACGAGATCCCGGCGCCGCCCGACGCGCCGGCGCTGGAGGCGAAGTGGAAGCGCCTGCGCGAGCTGCGCGAGCCGGTCCGCAAGCAGATCGAGGAGCTGCGCATCGAGGACAAGGTCGGCGCTTCGCTGCAGGCCGAGGTGGACTTGCGCGCAGAGGGCCAGGACTACGAGTGGCTGGCAAGCCTTGGCGAGGAGCTCAAGTTCCTGCTCATCACCTCGGCCGCGCGAGCTCATCAGGGGAATTTTTCCGTTGAAGTGAGACCCAGTACCAACGCCAAGTGCGACCGCTGCTGGCATTACACGCCCGATGTCGACGAAGAGGGCCTGTGCGCGCGCTGCAGGTCGAACCTGCGCGGGCCGGGGGAGACGCGCCGCCATGTCTAAGTCGGCTCCCTGGTTCGCCGGCGCTGCCGCCATCGTGCTCGCCGACCAGCTTACGAAGTGGCTGGTGCTCGCGCGCTTCGCGCCCGGCGAGCGCCTCGAGCTCACCAGCTTCTTCAACATGATTCTGGTGTTCAACAAGGGCGCGGCGTTCAGCTTCCTCGCCGCCGCGCCGGGCTGGCAGACGCCGCTGCTCGCCGCTTTCGCGCTCGGCGCCGCGCTGGTCGTCTCGGTGCTGCTGCTGCGCTCGCCGCAGCGGCGCATGCTGTGCGCGGGGCTCGCGCTGATCCTCGGCGGCGCGCTGGGCAATCTCGTCGACCGCCTGCGCTTCGGCCAGGTGGTGGACTTTCTCGATTTCCACGCCGCCGGCTGGCACTGGCCGGCGTTCAACGTCGCCGACTCGGCGATCACGCTCGGCGCGGCGCTCCTGATCCTGGACGGCTTGCGCCGCCATGAAAAGCGGGCTGGCGCTCCTTCTTAAGGCGCTCGCCTTTGCGGCGCGCAAGCACCGGGACCAGCGGCGCAAGGACGCCCAGGCTTCGCCCTACATCAACCACCCCATCGCGCTCGCCGACGTCCTGGTGAACGAGGCCGGGGTGACCGATGTCGAAGTGCTCTGCGCGGCGCTGCTTCACGACACCATCGAGGACACGGAGACTACGCCGGAGGAGCTGGAACGCGAATTTGGACGCCGGATCGCCGAGATCGTGGTTGAGCTGACCGACAACAAGATGCTCAAGAAGCGCACCCGGAAGCGGATGCAGGTGGCGCACGCGGCCGGCGCGAGCCGCGGAGCCAAGCTGGTGAAGCTCGCGGACAAGATCTGCAACCTGCGCGACGTCACCGCCAGGCCGCCGGCGAACTGGGACCTCGAGCGGCGCCGCGAGTATTTCGACTGGGCGAAGACGGTGGTCGATCGCCTGCGCGGCGCCGATTCGCGGCTCGAAGCGGCGTTCGACCGCGCCTACGCGCAGCGCCCCGGATGAGAGAGAATGAAGCGATGGAAGTGATGCTTGCCAGCCCGCGCGGCTTCTGCGCCGGCGTCGAGCGCGCGATCGAGATCGTCGAGCGCGCGCTCGAGCTGCGCGGTGCGCCGATCTACGTGCGCCACGAGATCGTGCACAACAAGTACGTGGTCGAGAACCTGCGCGCGAAGGGCGCGGTGTTCGTCGAGGAGCTGGACGAGGTGCCCGCCGGCGCCACCGTCATCTTCAGCGCGCACGGCGTGTCGAGGGAAGTGCGCGCGCAGGCCGAGCGGCGCGGCCTCAAGGTGTTCGATGCCACCTGCCCGCTCGTCACCAAGGTGCATGTCGAGGTGACCAAGATGCTGCGCGAGGGCTACGAGATCGTGATGATCGGCCACCGCGGCCACCCCGAAGCCGAAGGCACCATGGGCCAGGCCGCGGGCGGCATGCATCTCGTCGAGACGGTGGCGGACGTCGCCGCGCTGCGGCCGGCTTCCGGCAAGCTCTCGTACGTCACGCAGACCACGCTCTCGGTCGACGACGCCGCCTCGGTCATCGCCGCGCTCAAGGCGCGCTTTCCGCGCATCGTCGGGCCGAAGAAGGACGATATCTGCTACGCCACGCAGAACCGGCAGGACGCGGTCAAGTTCATGGCGCCGCAGTGCGACGTGGTGATCGTGGTCGGCTCCCCCAACAGCTCCAACTCCAACCGGCTGCGCGAGGTTTCCGAGAACATGGGCGTGCCCGCGTACCTCGTCGACAACGCCTCGGACCTGCGTGCTGAATGGATCGACGGCAAGCGCCGCGTCGGCATCACCGCCGGCGCTTCCGCGCCCGAGGTGCTGGTGGAGGAGCTGATCGCGCGCCTGAAGTCGCTCGGCGCGAAGAGCGTGCGGCCGCTCGAAGGAATCTCCGAGAACGTGGTGTTCACGCTGCCGCGCGGGCTCGCGCCGCGCGGCTAGCGCGGCCCGCTCAGCAGTCCTGGCCGGTGCTCTGCCAGGTGCCGTTCGGGCTGCACTCCATGAACTTGCCCTGCATGCACATGCGAGTGCCGGAGGGCACCATGCGCCCGTCCAGCTCGCACTTCGCGAGGGTGCGGCCCTGGGCGAGGACCCAGGGCAGCGGCTTCGGCTCGGCCGGCGCGTTGCTCCAGGCGGCGAGCGAAAGCAGCGCCGCGCACGTCAGTTGGATCGTTCTCATCGTGGTCTCCTTGTCTTGATCCCGATGCGGTCGGGAGCGTCGTAGGCGTTGGGATTGTCCGGCCGGGCGCGCGTCGCCTGCTCCGCGCTCGCCGGCAGGGGAGAGGGCTCGCCGAAGCGCACCTCGAGCGCGATCTGGCTTTTCACCGCCGTGCCATCCTTGCGCCCCGGAGTGAAGCGTGCCTCGCTGAAAGCCTCTACGGCCGCCTGCTCGAACTCGCCGGCCGGTTCGGCTTCGGTGATGTCGACCGCATCCACCGCGCCGTGCTCGTTGATGTACAGGCGCATCTTCACGCGGCCGGTGGCGGAGGCGCCGCTCGGAAAGCTCGGCTCGATCGCCGCGAGCGGGAGCGGCCGCTCGGTCAGCTCCGCGGCCGGAAGGTAATACGGCTTCGGCAGAGCGGCACCCGTCGTCGCATCGCCGGCTCCCCGCGCGGGACGGGTTGCAGCGGCCGTCTTGTGGGGCGCCGGCACCGGCTGCGTGCGCAGCGTGGCGAGAAGAGCGTCCGGCTTCGCGGCCGGAGCGCGGCTTCCCGGCAGCCAGCCTCCCGCCACCAGCGCCAGCGCCGCTGCGAGCGCGGCGTGGATCGCGAGCGACGCGGCGAAGGCGGTAGGGAGCCGGGCTCCCTGGAGGGCGAGCGTCATTGATCGCCGACCAGCTCCCGCCACGTCACCCGGCGCCCGGAGAATGCCGTGGCGGCAATCGGCGGCGAACCCTTCACCGGGTTGCCTCCGTCCACGGGCGGGGCGAGGATGGCGCAGTTGGCGCCCGGGCTGCACACGATGCTCTGGCCGGCGAGCATCGCGTTGTTGTACTTCTTGCTCGCCATGGTGTTGCCCGGCGCCGGCACGAAGCCGCCGGTGGCGAGATCGAAGAAGTTGAACCACGCGTAGCCGCCCGCGGTGCAGGTGTCGGCCGTCGGCACGTTCGACGGGATCGACAGGAAGCCGAGCTGCACCAGCGGATCGAGGTTGATGCGCTCGCCCGGGTCCGGGAGGTCGATCAGCCAGCCGTGCTGCGTCGACCAGTCCGGCCCGGTCGCGGGGGTCACGGTGCGCTCGTCCGGGTTGACGCCCGGCACGAACACGCGCGGTATGATGTCCGCGGGGTTGCGCACGTCGGGGATCACCGGGCCGGGGCCCGTGACGCTGGTGTCGTCGGCGAGCGCATAGACCGTCTGCGTCTTGAACGGCGGCGACTTGTCGGCCTGCTCGAGAAACTTGCCGGTGCCGAACAGGATCACCCGCCTGAAGTTGACCGTCGCGAGCTCCGGCTGGACCGTGATCGGCTGCGGGTTGCCGGCGCTGTCCTTCGCCTGGGCGATCTTGGTGGCGGCGAGGTAGTTCGTCTTGGTCGGATCGAGCTCGAAGCGCCACACGTTGCCGTCGAGGTCGCCGCCGTAGACCGCGAGCGCCAGGTTGTTGTTGTTGGGGTCGTCGGCCCAGCCGCTGATCCTGCCCAGGCCGCTCGGCGAAGCGGCCGTGCCGGAGCCGGTCGTGATCCGATTGAGGATCACGCCGGTCGCGGCGTCGAGGATGTACAGGTAGCCCCGGCCGTCGCCGCCGTTCACGTTGTTGTTGTAGCCCGAGCTCACCATCACGACCCACTTGCCGTCGCTGATGCGCTTCGTGACGACCGGATAGCCGTAGGTCAGGCCGAGGTTGCAGTCGGAGGTCTTGTCGAGCGCCGCGATGTCCGTGTCGCTATAGCAGACGCCGGCGTTGGTGAACTCCCACATCCCCTTCGGCGCGAGCGGGTTGGTGATGTCGAGGGCGTAGTAGCCGCTGCCGCCGGAGTTGACGCCGGCGACGATCATCGTGCGCCAGTCGTTCTGCCCCGCGCACGGCGTGGAGATGCAGATGTCGAAGATGCGCGGCGAGCCGTCGGCGAAGTAGCGGTGGCCGTAGGGTTGCTCCGCGAGGCGATAGAGGTTGCGCATCAGGAACCTGGGGACGTAGGCCCAGCGCTCGACGCCGTTGCCCACGTTGTTGCCGGTGCTGAACGCGTCGTCGGTTGTCGGTACCGTCGGGATACCGGCGGTCTGGTAGTACGGGTTGTTGTTCACGTCGGTCTCGAACGCGTGCAGCATGCCGTCGTTGCCCGCGGCGTACACCGTGCCGCGGCGCGGCAGGGTCGGGTTCGGGAACTGTGCGCCGGCGCAGGCCGTTCCGGTGCCTCCGGTGCAGGCCTTGAATTCGGCATAGCCCGGGTCGATCGGAGCGCTGTAGTTGAACGTGGCCCTGCGCACGTAGGCCGGCTGCGCGTCGACCAGGTCGCCGAGGCGGCTGACCCGGTTGCGGTAGAGGTCCTGGGCGAGGCCCTGGTTCGTGTCCTCGTTCGAGGCGTCGCCGCGCACGAAGTCCACCAGGGTCCTCGGCGTGGCTGCAGCTTTCTGCAGCGCGTTCCAGCCGTTGTACTGCTGGAGCTGGTTCGGGTTGAACCACCCCTGCTCGGTGGCGTCGAGCCCGGCGCCGTCGGCGCACGCCGCGCCGCCCGTGGCCGGCCAGCAGAAGTTCTTGAGCTTGTTGCCGACGGCGTCGGTGGGGTCGAACGTATAGATCGTCCGGCTCGTGTACGGGCTGCTGTCGAGCTGGTTCGCCGCCGACCACAGGTTGACGAAGGACACGTCCAGCGTCGTGAGGTCGATCGTCCTCGCCACCAGGTCACCGTTCCAGCTCTGCGACTGGTAGGTCGCAAGGTAGGCGAAGTTGTCGCCCGCGGTCGGCTGCAGGTTCGAGGTCGCCGCGGCGGCGCCCGCGCCCTTGCGCGCGAGCAGCTGGTTCAGGGTGTCGGTGAGCCCGCTCGCCAGCTCTTCGGGGTTCCTCGCGCTGAAGAACACCCCGCGCCCGTTCACCGCCGCGTGCCACAGGTCGTCGAGCGCCGAGGGCGAGTCCGCCGCCGGCACCGGCCACTTCCTGGTGCCTTGCTTGATGTCGAAGAAATCTCCGTTGATGGCTTGCTCGTAGTCGGGGCGATACGTCAGCTCGCCGTCGAGGCCCAGGCCGATGGTGAAGGTCACCATGTGCTGGTGGCTCGCCGTGTCCTTGGTCGTGGTCGGTACGTTGTTGGTTGCGAAGGGGCCGGTCAGGCGCAGGTCGTTCTTGTAGTAGTACATCGCCACGTCGGCGAGCGTGTTGTTCGCGACCGGCGTGCCGCCGTCGAAGGCGCCCGACGCCTGGGTGGAGAAGCCCGAGTTCACGTTGTCCTGGTTGTCCATCGAGGTGCCGTCGACCTTCTGCCCGCCGGCGCCGTTCCAGTAGCCGTCGGTGGCCAGGATCGCGAAGTTCGGCTGGCACGAGGCGATCATGGTCTCGTCGGCGGCCGCGCTCAGGCCGGTGGTCAGGCCGCTGCCGAAGACGCCGCCGAACATCCGGCCGACGCGCGAGAGCGCCTCGCGCAGCGGCGTGTTGCCGCCGACCCCGATGCTGTAAACCTTCGCGTACCAGGCCGCCTTCTGGGTGGTGTCGAACGTGGCGACCTTCAGATACTTGGCCGCGACCACGTTGAGGCCCGAAGTCGAGGCGGTGCCGCAGCTGCCGCTCACCGGGCAGATGGTGATGAAGCCCACGCGGTAGGTGTCGCCGATCGGGACGAAGGCGCGGCCGACCGAAGTCTTGGCCATCAGGATGCGCGTGCGGTAGTACGCGTACCAGTTGGAGAAGTTGGTCATCTCCTGGTCGTAGGTGCACGTGGTGCCCAGGCAGTCGATGCGGTTCGCGCCCTTGGGATAGGAGTTGTTCGACGGCACGATGTCGCTGCGCGAGAACGAGCCGACGCCGATCCGCCTGACGATCGAGCCGGTCACCGCATCGCGGCCGCCCGACATGTTGCTCACCGTGGTGGCGATCGTGTTGGTGGATATGCCGTTCTGCACGCTGCCCATCGCGCCGACGACGAAGTTGGTCAGCGTGCCCGTGCCCCCGCGCGCCACGACCTGGCCGTTCGGCTGCGCGCCCATTGCCACGGGCGCGGCAAAGCGCACGTCGCTGCCGTTGATCGAAGCCGTCACCTGGTAGCCCGGCGCGATCGTCTGGGCGCAGGTGTTGACCCGGCTCATCAGCGCCTGCTGGAAGGAGGTGACTTTTACGCCCGAGTTGGTGCCGGCCGCGGCGACGATCTGGCCGGTCGTATCCACCGTGACGCTGTTGCCGAAGCTGAGGATCGTGGCCGACGGGCAGAGGAGGTTCGTGCCATTGATGGTCACGGTAGAGATCGTCTGCGCGCTGCCGCTCCCGGCGGTGTTGACCGTGATCCTGCCGATCGAGGCAAGGGTACCGATCTGGCTCGTCGTCACCACGATCGCCGCGCCCGTGCCCGCGGCGCCCGCGACGACCTGGGTGACGTTGACGTTCGAGCCGGACTGCCCCGCGGTAAAGTCGGGCGACGACACGAACGAGCTGATCGCGTTCGTGATCTGGCCGGCGACGGTGCTCGCCGTGGCCCCTGCCGCGACGGTGATTGGACCCGAGATCACCGACACGCCGGCGACGGTGATGGCGGTGATCGTCCCGCCGCTCGCGTTGATGGTGCCGACCGCGATGTTGCCTTCGTTCTGCACCGCGGCGCAGAGCGCCGGCGTCGTGGCGCAGTTGATGGTCGCGGTGCGGCCGAGGTGCTTCGCATAGAGGAACGGCGTGAGCTTCTTGCGCTGGCAGTTGGCGAGCGTGGTCTGGTCGCTGCACCAGCGCACGCCGGAAAACGTGTGCAGAGCGGTTACGTTGGCGCCGGCGGCGCAGGTCTTGAGCTCCGAGTCGGTGCAGAATTCGGGCGAGAGCTGGGTATGCACCGCGGGGTTGATCGACGAGCCGCTCGCGCAGTTCGTCAGCGCCGGCGGCGCGCAGTACTGCGCCGTCTGCATCTTGTAGTAGTACGGTGCGCCGGCGACCGTCTTGACCGCGCCGCCGCTGGTGCGGCCGTACTGGAAGACGAAGTTGGGGAAGACGTAGGCGCTGTTCTGGCGGCAGTTACCGCTGGTCGCGGCGTCGGCCGGGTCCGTGCACCAGACGCGGTCGAGGTAGCCGGTCGCCAGGTTGGTGGTGGCGAAGCTGAGGTACGGGTCGGTCAGGACCTTGGTGTAGTTCAGCGTGTTCGCCGCGGTCATGCTCGTCATGTCGGTGCCGTCAGCGTTGGCGCCCGGACGGTAGTAAATGTTCGGGTTGTAATAGACGCCGTTGAAGTCCGCGCTCGCGTACGGCGGATCGCCCAGGACGCAGGGGTCGGGGCTGTCGGTGATGCCGCTGCCGTCGTCGCCGGCGTCGGCGCAGGCCGCGGTGGTGCCCGTGCCGTTGTCGTCGTTGACGTAGTCGGGGAGGTAGTCCGAACCCATGCTGCCCGAGTCGTCCAGGATCAGCATGATGTTCGGGTTGATCGAGGTCGTCGACGTCTGCATGGGATCGGGCGAGACGACGAGCGGCGGCGCGGATTCCGCCGGAAGCGTGGCGATTGCGGCGCTCGCGGCGAACGCCGCCTGGAGGAAGCGTCGTTGGAAAAGAGCCATGGTGTCCATGTTTTCTCCTGGGCGCTAGTTCATTACTGCCTGCACGAAGCTCACGGTGTTGCGCGGTCCGGTGATCTTCACCGTCACGCGGTAAAGCACTGAAGCCTTCCCTGGCACGGGGCCGCCTCCAGCCCCCGTAATCACCTTGCTGGTACCGGCGGCCATCGAGCCGGCCACGAGGGACGATTTCACGCAGTTCACGTCGTTTGGCTGGCCGGCCTTGTCGCAGAGGCGGTGGATCACGTATTGCACCCGGTTCCCCGCCGCGTCGAAGCCGAGGTCCCTCGGCTGCTCGCCGGTGTTGGTCGAGTCCCAGTTATAGTCGTTGCTGATCAGCGAATTGTTGCCGGTGAGGTCCAGGTTCTCCTGCCAGGTCGCATAGAAGTAGGGGGTCGACAGGTCGTCGTTCAGCAACGCGGGGCTTCCTGTGATCCAGGCGCGCGCGTCCTCGATGCCCCAGTCGCCGCCCGCGGTCGCGCTCTGGCGGAACGCGAGGTTGCCGGCGATCAGCACGTTGGTGTCCACCGAGCGCATCAGCGCGATGCCGGCGAGCGACATCGCCACCAGCACGATCAGCGCGACGAAGAGAATCGCGCCGCGCTCGCGCGGCGCTGCGAAAGGATGCGTGCGCGCTCTCATGTCCGCCCCCAGATGGCGTTGCGCAACGGGACGACCGTCTCGAAAACGCGGTGCTTGTAGCAGCTCGGCACGCCGCCGGGCACGGTGAAGTTGCCTCCGGCCCACGTCGGCACGGCTTGCGTCGCCCCGCAGAGGCCGGTCGCGGGATCGGGCTTCTCGTAGTTCTGGCTGCGCACGAGCACGCCCACCCGCACGGCGATCACCTGGCGCCAGAGAACGAAGGTCGGGTTGAGGGGATCGACTGGCGGTGCGGCGTCCCAGACATCGACCACGCCGTCGTCGGCCGTCGTGCCGGGGGCCGAGCCGTCGTCCCGGCCGTACTGCGCCTGCAGGTCGACGACGTCGTCCACGAGCTGCTGCGTCGCGGTAGCGGGCAATATTGCTAGCGTGCGCAGCACGTCCTCGGCCTGCAGCCGGTTGTTCGCCACCGTGAACGTGCGCCAGACCGGGCCGCCGGTGCCGGTGGGGGTGAAGTTGCCGAGACTGAACACCGCGGCGCCGAGATTGAAGCCCGGCACGAAGCTCGCCGCCGGGTTGAACGGCCCCGTGCGATGCTGCAGCGTCTTGGTTCCGGCCTGCACGCTGGAGATCTGCCTCAGGACACAGGTGGCGCCCTGCGTGACCACGATGAGGTCGTTGTCGTGGAAGCCCTCCACGCCGTCGACTACGTAGTCGTGGTTCGTCGGGTGCGTGTCATCGGTGAGGGCGGCCGGGAGCATGCGCTCGTTGGGCACGCCATAGAGCACGGTGATGCTGTCCGGGCCGCCCGGATTGTCGGTGATGACAACGGGAGCGAGCACGCGCGGCGGCAGCGCGCCGCCTGCGGCGCCGGCAGGGGGGAATGAGGATTTGGCGTCGGTGTAGTAGTACTGCACCGGGCTGCAGTTCGGGAGGGCGCAGGAGCAGGTTTGCGCCGCCGGGTGGTTGAACCCGTAACCGGCCATGCGGAGCTCGCGCTCGAGGGTGTACAGCGCGATCGCGCCGTTCACCTGTGCGCTGCCGGCGCCGGTCGTCGAGCGCTTGTACTGGTCGTTGGTTACGTACAGGTGCGTGATGATGACGATGCCGATCAGTCCGATCAGCATCGCCACCATGAGCTCGACCAGGCTCATGCCGGCCTGGCTTGCAGGCAGTGTGCGCGGGCTCATACGCCGTCGCCTTCGTGGATGCGGTTGAGGATGACCATCTGGCGCGTCTGGGGCTCGCCCGGCTGCTGCCACTGCACCTGCACGCGCACCTCGCCCGGCGCCGGGCCGATTTGAATCGTCGGCGAGAGCGCGCCGCCGGCGGTCACGCCCGGCATCATCGTGGCGACCCGGGTGACCCACGCGTCGCGCGCGGGGTAGACCGCCGGGTTGGCGGTGTCGTAGCTCGGGAGCTGCTTGATGTCGACCCACATCTGGCCGATGATCTGCGAGGCGAGGTACGCCGCTTCGCTGCGGTAGCGCGCGTCGGTGGTGTTCCTGATCGCGCTGCCCTGCATGCCGAGGAGCGCGAGGATGCCGATCGAGAAGATCAGGATCCCGATCAGCGCTTCGATCAGCAACACGCCTGCCTGGTGTCTGAGTGTGCGCATGGCGTCTCCTTAGTTGCAGAACCTCGGATCGGTGGCATCCGTCACCGTCGGGTCGCACATGCGCACCTGCCCGCCGCTCGAGATGTTGAGCTGCAGGCAGCGCATCCGGCCCGCGGGCTGGCAAGGACCGCCGCTGTTCGTGACGGCGATCTGCGTGATTGGCGTGGGCCCGGTCGCGCGCCCCAGACCGTTGAAGGTCAGCGTGGTCGCGCCGCCGGCCGCGGCGACCACCGCGTTCGGCGTGGCCTCGGCGCCGCTGCGCTTCTGGATCGCGAGCGGCGCGGGCTGCCCCGCAAGCGGCACGGAGGGGTCGATCTCGGCCGCGTCGCACAAGCCGGTCGGATCGTTGATGCTGACGATCCAGCTCGTCCCGGCGCTCGAGAGCACGCACGCGGACGTGAGCGTGTCGACCAGCTGGAATCGCACCGGCGTGTTACGCCGCAGCGCCTCGGCGCGCGCAAGCTGCAGACCGGCTTGCAGACCCTCGGCCGACGTGCGGATCTGCATGTTCTGGATCCAGGTGGTCATGCCCGGCAGGCCGACGAAGAAGAGCAGCGCCATCACGGCCATGACGATCACCAGCTCGATCAGGGTGAATCCGCAGGCGCGCTTGTTCATGGGATCAGCAATCCGAGGGTTTCTTGCGCACCCAGCAGGTGCCGGCGCCGGCGTAGCCCTTGCTCGCCATGTCGGACCCGGCGGTGACCGTGGTGCTCTTGACGTTTCTGAAGTCGACCGTGAACGAAATTCCGCCGAGGCCCTGCGCCGGAACGCCGTTCGCGGTCAGCACGTACTGCTGATCGCCGATAGGGTTCGGGGTGCTCGAAGCGCAGACGTAAGTGAAGTAGCGGCCGTCCGCCACGTTGGGCGCGTTGCCGCCCGGGATGCCGCAGGTGCCGACGCCGGCGACGGGGTCGTTGTAGCGCCGGTTGTCGCCGTAGGCCTGCTCCATCTTCACGCGCAGGTCGGCGAGGTTGCCGGTCGCCTCGCTGAACTTGCCTCGCAGCATGTAGTCGCTGTACGAGGGCAGCGCGATCCCCGCGAGGACTGCGACCACCACGACCACAATCATCAGCTCGAGCAACGTGAAGCCTTTTTCGTGCTGCATTTGGAATCTCCCTTTTTTCGTATAGACGATGCTAGAAAGGGCCCGAGGGACCGGCAAAAGGCGTCGACGGGCGGTGCGAATCGAGAACCGAACGGCGTGCCCGCCTCATAGCGCGGAGCACTAGGTCACGACGCGCGCGCCGGCGAGGCGCCGACGCATATTTCACGCTCGCGAATCGCGCCAAAAAATCACGCGTGACGAAATGCTGGTGCCGCGGAGAGAGACGGATGGAATAGCGCGCCGGTGCCTGTCTGACGTCGCCCTTTCGCGCCGACGCGAGCGGCGCGCGAAGCACCCTGCGGGGGTGGCCGATTGGTATAATTTCGCCGTCGCGCAACGCGCAGCAGCGGCAGGGAAATCAGGGGAATTCGCTGGTGTAGCTCAGCTGGTAGAGCAACTGATTCGTAATCAGTAGGTCGCCCGTTCGAGTCGGGCCACCAGCACCAAAAGATCATGCCGGCCACCATCCTCGTCGTCGACGACGACGCCAACGTCCGGGAGTTGCTCAAGCTCCATCTGGGCGCCGCGGGCTATGAAGTGCACGTCGCGGCCGACGCCATTGCGGCGGGCTACCTCGTGCTGAGGAGCCCGCCGGATCTCCTGATCTGCGACGTCAACATGCCCCACATGGACGGCTTCGAGTTCGTTTCCGCGCTCAAGGCCGACACCACCATCCCGGATATCCCGGTGATCTTCCTGACCACGTTTGAGGAGGGCGACGACCGCGGCAAGGAGCTCGGCGTGGTCGGCTATCTCACCAAGCCGATCCGCGCCGACCGCCTGCTCTCGATGGTGGTGCAGCACGTCCCAGGCGGTACCTACCCCATCGGGTAGCTAGGGGCAGGGGCGCAGCTCGCTGCCTTCGATCTGGCGCGCGAGCTCCCTGAGGCGCGCCTCGAGCGCCGGGTCGGTCTGCTTCACCTGCAGCCACATCCTCGGCACGACCGTGTCGCGCTGGCCGACGAGCGCGCTGCGCACCCCGCGCTCGCGGAGCGCCGCGAGCCTGGCAAGCGCCGCCCGCTCGCTGCGGTAGACGCCGAGCGACAGCGCCCATGGGGTATCGGTTTCCTCGCCCATGATGAAGTAGTCGTTGATCCCCAACGCCTTCAGCTCGGCCGCCTGCCTGAACGCGCTCGCGCGGCTGCCCTGCGGCGGGACGAATACCCACCATCCCGCGGTTTCCTCGAGACGCCGCTGGCTGATCCGCGGCCCGAGCGCAAGCGGCTCGAGCGTCTTCTCCGCGCGCGGGTACTCGGCGGCCGTGAAACTGCCCCACTCGAGACAGCCCGCCGCGGCGGCGGCCGCCGCCGGAACGATCTTCAGCTTTTCGGGCTCGCTCTTGCGCAGGAGCACGCCGTCAGCCGCCGTTTGGTCCGCCGGAAAGTAGCGCGACCAGGCGAAAAACAGCAGGTTCGCCGCGACCAGGGCGAGGAACACGGTCCTCATTTCGACGCTCCGCGCGGCGCCAGGGCGATGCGCGCCAGTCCGTCGAGCACCAGGTTCTCGACGTAGCGCCGCGGCATCGAGAGCTGGTCGACCAGAGTGCGCCCGGCGCCGCCGGAGACGATGCACAGGGGATTCAGCTCGACGTCGCGGAACACGCGGTAGATCCGCTCGACCGCGCCCGCCTGCGCGTGCCGGCAGCCGCTTTCGATCGCGTCGAGCGTGTTGCGCGGCGTGTCGCTGTAAGCGCCTTCCGACATGGGCAGGCGGCCGGTGTGCTCGTGGAGCACGAAGCGCATCAGCTCGACCCCGGGCAGGATGCTGCCGCCGAGGAAGACGCCCTCGCCGCTCAGCATGTCGACGGTGGTCGCCGTGCCGGCATTCACCACCAGGCAGGGGCCGGCATGCAGCGCCCGCGCCGCGATCAGCGCGGCCCAGCGATCGGGGCCGAGCTGCTCCGGGCGGTCGTAGCGGTTGCGCACGCCGCCGCGCTCGGCTTCCGCGCGCAGCCACAGCGGCTCGGCCTCGAAGACGCTGGTCCAGTTCACGAGCAGGTGGTGCGCGCCTTCCCCCGCCACGTTCGAGATCACGATCTGCTCGGGGTCGGCGTGCGTCACCGAGAACGGATTCACGTGGTCGCTCGAGGCTGCGAATTCAATCAGCGACACGGTGGCCACGCTCGTCCAGCCGCGCCCATCGTGCCAGCCCCACTTTACGCGGGAGTTGCCCGCATCGATGGCGAGGATCACGCGAGCCTCGCGGAAACGATGCGGCCGCTGTGCACCGACTTCTCGCCGCCGCGGGTAAGAAGGCGCAGCGCGCCGTCGGCGGCGAGCCCCGCGCCGATGCCCGAGATCGAGCGCCCGTTCGCGAGCCTCAGGCGAATGCGCTGCCCGGCGTGCGCGTCCATCGCCTCCCATTCGGCGCGCGCGCCGGCGAAGCCCTCGGCTTCGAAACGCTCGAGCGCGGCGAGGAGCGAGCGCGCAATGGCGCCGATGACGCGGTTGCGCGAGAGGCGCGCGAACTGCTCGAGCGCCGCGACCGGGCGCCGCAGGCGCCGCTCGAGCCCGGGCCGGCGCAGGCAGTTGATGCCGAAGCCGAACACCGCGCGCGCGGCGCCGCCCTCCGCGCGCGTTTCGACGAGGATGCCGCCGAGCTTGGCGCCGCCGGCGAGGAGATCGTTCGGCCATTTCACCGACGCGGCGCCGACGCCGAGCGCGCGCAGCGCCTTGACCGCGGCCACCGCGGCCACGAGCGAGAGCGACGCGAGCTCGCGCGGCGGGCGCCGCACGGGACACGAGAGCGAGAACGTGACGTCGGCGCCGGCCGCGCTTTCCCAGCTCCGGCCGTGCCGGCCGCGGCCCGCGGTCTGCTCCTCGGCGGCGAGCAGGATCCTCGCCGCGGATTTCTCGGCGAGGAGCAGCGAATTCGTCGAAGTGCAGCGTCCGACTACCCGGACTTCGACCCCTGGGACTTCGATCAGCGCGGCGTTCAGAGGCTCGCTCGGTCGCTCCATCGCGCTAGTTTAGTTCGGGCCAGGGGCGCTGCGGCGGCCGCAGCTTTTCGATCAAGCGGCAAAGCTTCAGGACTCCGGCGTCGTCGAAGCGCCTGCCGATGACCTGGACGCCGATCGGCAGGCCTTCGGCGCTGTAGGACCAGTTGATGGACGCCGCCGGCTGCTCGGACATGTTGTACGGGACGGTGAAGGCGATGTGGGGGAGGGCGTTGCGCGGATCGTTGCCCGGCGCGGCGAGCTCGGCCTCGTAGGCGGGGATCGGCGAGGTCGGCGACAACAGGAAGTCGTAGCGCGCGGTGGCCGCGACCGCCGCCTCGCGCATCGTCATCACCTGCGCGTACGCCTGCATGACGTCGCGTCCGCTGAAGGCGGCGGCGCGCCAGGTGCACCACTCGGCGATGAAGGGCAGTACGCGGCCGCGCCTCGCTTCGGCAAGCTGCATCAGGTCGTTATGCGAGCGCGCCTCGAAAAAGCGGCACACGCCGTCGAGCATCTCCGCGGTGAGGAAGGAGCGGATGGGCTCGACCGCGCACCCCGCGGCCTCGAGCGCTACCGCGGCCGATTTCACCGCGGCGCGCACCTCGCGATGCACCGGCAGTCCGGCCTCCATTTCGGAGATGAGTCCGATGCGAACCTCCTTGGGATCGAGCGCGTCCAGGCCGTTGCGGCAACTTTCTGCCAGAGGAGGCAAAGACATGAAGTCGCGCGCGTCCGGCCGGGCGAGCACCTCGAGGGCGATCGCCGCGTCCTCCACGGTGCGCGTCATCGGGCCGGCCACGCGGCCCATGTAGGGCGGATGGATCGGCACGCGGCCTAGCGAGGGCTTGAGCGCGAAGATGCCGCAGTGGGTCGCCGGCAGCCTGACCGAGCCTCCGATGTCGGTTCCAATGTGCAGCGGTCCATAGCCTGCGACCGCGGCTGCGGCCGCGCCGGAGCTCGAGCCGGACGTATTGCGGTCGAGGCGCCAGGGATTGCGCGTGACGCCGTGCAGGCTGGAGAGGCCCGACGACAGCATGCCGTAGTCCGGCATGGTGGTCTTGCCGAGGATCACCGCGCCCGCTTCGCGCAAGCGCGCCGCGGGCGGCGCGTCGTCGGCCTGCGCCGGCGCATCGTCGTTCGCGCGCGTGCCGATCGGCGCCGGGTCGCCGCGCGTGGCGATGTTCTCCTTGATCGTGAGCGGTACGCCGTCGAGCGGGCCGAGCGCACCGCCGGCGCGGTGCCGCGCTTCAGCAGCGCGCGCCTGCGCGAGCGCCGCGTCGCGATGTACGCGGTACATGGCGTTGATACGGGGCTCCCAGGCGTCGATGCGCTCGAGGAGCGCGCGCGTAACGTCCACCGGGGAAAGCTCGCCGCGCGAATAGCCGCGCTCAAGCTGCGCCGCCGTCAAGTTCGAAACGCCGACCATCGCTGGACTATATACTCGACGGCGTCCGATGCTCAGAACCTTCCTTGCGATTCTCCTATTGTGCGCTGCAGGGCTCGCATATCCGGCAGCGATCGAGATCCGCCTGTGGCACGGCCTGAGCGGCGCGCCCGCAGCCGAGCTCGACCGGCTCATCGCGCGCTATAACGCCTCGCAGAAAGAGTTCCGCGTGGTGTCCTATTTCCAGGGGCCTTACGACGAGGTGATGGCGGACGATATCAAGACTCGGCGGGGCACGCGCCGCTCGCCGCACATCGTGCAGGTGCAGGACGGAGCGACCGCCGACATGATGCGAAGCGGCCTCGCGCGAGCGCTCTGGCAGCTCGAGCAGGAGTCGCGCCCGAAGCGCCGCCAGCAGTCGCACCAGAATGCCGATGCGAAATATCTACCTGCGGTGGCGGCCTATTTTTCCGACGCACAGGGCCGGCTGCTCGCGCAGCCGTTCACCGCCGCGACGCCGGTGCTCTACTACAACCGCGATGCTTTCCGGCAGGCGCAGCTCGATCCCGAGCTGCCGCCGAAGACCTGGTACGAGGCTGCAAAGACGCTCGGTGTGCTGGTCGAATCCGGACAAAGCTGCGGCCTGACAACGGCGTGGCAGTCCTGGGTGCTGGTCGAGAACATGAGCGCATGGCACAACCAGCGCTTCGCCACGCTGGGTAATGGCATGGCCTCGGCCGCGGGGGTAAGCGACGCGCGCCTCATCTTCAATACCCGGCTGATGGTTCGTTGGATCTCGATGCTGTCCTCGTGGCACAAGGCCGGCTACTTCACGTACTCCGGCCGCAAGGACGAGGCCGAGGCACGCTTCGCCTCGGGCGAGTGCGCAATGCTGACCTCGTCGTCGGCCGCGTACGTCCCGCTGCGCAAGCGCGCCGGCTTCGACCTGGGCGTGGCGCAGCTCCCGTACTACGACGACTTCGACGATGCGCCGCAAAACACGCTCGTCGGAGGCTCGGCGTTGTGGGTGCTGGCAGGCGCGAGCGCCACCCAGTACCGCGGCGTCGCGAGCTTTCTTGCCTATCTTTCCCGCCCCCAGGTGCAGGTCGAGTGGCAGGAGCGTACCGGCGGCGTTCCGCTCACCACCGCCGCGTACGAGCTCGCTCGCAAGCACGGCTTTTACCGCGATCACCCCGAGCAGGAGGTCGCGGTGCGCCAGCTCCTTGCCAAGCCGACCGAGGATTCGGGCGGCATCCGCCTCGGCGGCCTGCGGTTCATCCGCGGCATCATCGACGAGGAGCTCGAGTCGGTGTGGAACGACAAGAAAACCCCGCTCGACGCGCTGAATGCCGCTGTGCAGCGCGGCAACCTTCTTCTCGACACCGCGAAGTAAACCGGCGAGCCCCGGGCGCGTTGCCCGGGGTATGAAGCTCCTCTACATCGGCGCGGCGTTCCTGCTCGCCCTCCTGGCGCTCGCGCTTCTCGCGTAGGTTCCTACCCTTTCAGGCAGGTGCTCATGAACTTCTTGCGGTCGTCGCCCTTCATCTTCTTGTCTGACGCCTGCTTGTTGCAGTCCTTCATGCGTGCCTGCTGAGGCGTCATCTCGCCCTTGGCGCTGCCGCCCTTGAGGCAGGTGCTCATGAACTTCTTGCGCGCGTCGCCTTCCATCTTCTTCGCGCCCGCCTGCTCGTTGCAGTCCTTCATGCGCTCCTGCTGCTTCTTCTGCGCCGCGGTGGGCTCCTTCTTCGCTTCCTTCTTGTCCTGTGCGATCGAAGGCGTGCATGCGAACGCGAAACCGAATGCGAGACACAGGGCGAGAGCGAGCTTTCTCATGCTTTTTCTCCTCGGTTAACGGGCCTGCAACAGGCGCTCGATCGCGCCGACGAGCTTCGGATCGTCGGGCGCGACGCGCGTATCGAAGCTCTGCACCCGGGCGCCGCTGCGGTCCACGAGGTACTTGTGGAAATTCCAGCGCGGCGCCTGGCCGCTCGCTTTCAGGAGATCGGCGTACAGCGGATTCTTCTTCAGCTCGGTCTTGGCGAACATCGGGAAGTCGATGGCGTACTGGTTGACGCAGAAGCTCGAGATCTCCTTGTTCGAGCCGGGCTCCTGGCCGCCGAAGTCGTTCGACGGAAAGCCGAGCACGACGAGGCCGCGGGCCTTGTATTTCCGATAGAGCGCCTCGAGCCCCTCGTACTGCGGGGTGTAGCCGCACTCGCTCGCCGTATTCACCACCAGCAGCACGCTGCCTGCGTAGTCGCACAGCGACTGGGGCTGGTCGAGAAGGTTGACCATGCTGCGATCGAGGAGCGCCGGGCAGGCTGCCATGGCAGGGAAGCTCGCGAGAAGGAGAATGCTAGTAAGGAAGGGGCGCATTGGGCTTGAGGGGCTGCAGCGCGGCGCGGAAATCGCGCTTGATGCGCTCCAGCGCGGCATGGTTGTCGGCTTCGAACCGGATCACGATCACCGGGGTGGTGTTGGAGGCGCGCGCAAGCCCGAAGCCGTCAGCATACTCCACCCGCACGCCGTCGATGGTCACCACGCGCTCGGCGCCGGGGAAGGGTGAGCCGGCTTCGACTTGAGCCTGCAGCTTCGCCACCAGGCGGTGCGGCTCGCCTTCCTCCAGCTGCCAGTGCAGTTCCGGGGTGGAGGGCGCGTTGGGCAGGCTCTTCAGCGCTGCATTCGGATCCCGTTCCTTGGACAAGACCTCGAGCAGGCGGGCGCCGCCGTAGAGCGCGTCGTCGAAGCCGTACCAGCGCTCCTTGAAGAAGGTATGTCCGGACATCTCGCCGGCGAGGAGCGCGCCGCTCTCCTTCAGCTTCGCCTTGATGAGCGAATGGCCGGTCTTCCAGATGGTCGCCCTGCCGCCGTGGCGCTCGATCCACGGCGCGAGCAAACGCGTGCTTTTTACGTCGTAGATGATCTCGGCGCCGGGGTTGCGGCCGAGCACGTCCTTTGCGAGCAGCATGAGCTGGCGGTCGGCGAAGATGTTCTCGCCGTCCTTCGTCACCACGCCGAGCCGGTCGCCGTCGCCGTCGAAGGCGAGGCCCAGTTCACAGGTGGAGGAACGAAGGGTTGCGATCAGGTCTTTCAGGTTCTCGGGCTGGGCGGGGTCGGGGTGGTGGTTGGGGAAAGTGCCGTCGACCTCGCAGAAGAGCTCGGTCACCTCGCAGCCCAGGCGCCGGTAGAGGCGGGGCGCCAGCATGCCCGCGACCCCGTTGCCGCAATCGACCGCGACGTGGAACGGCCGCGCGAGCTTCACGTCGCCGGCGATGCGCTCGACGTAGGCGTCGAGCACGTCGGCGGCGGTCTTCTTCCCCGAACCGCTCAGGAACTGCTTGCTCTCGATGCGGCGGCGCAGGTCCTGGATCTGCTCGCCGAAGAGCGTCTCGCCCGCGACCACGATCTTGAGCCCGTTGTACTGCGGCGGATTGTGGCTGCCGCTCACCGCGACGCAGCTCGCGGTGCGCAGGTGGTGCGCTGCGAAGTAGGCGACCGGCGTCGGCGCCATGCCGATGTCGATCACGTCCGCGCCCGCGGCGTTCAGGCCCTGGGTCAGCGCGGCGACGAGCTCGGGCCCCGAAAGCCGACCGTCGCGGCACACCGCGAACACCGGCGCCTTGCGCTCGCGTCCCACTGAGCCGAGCGCGCGGCCGATGTCGCGCACGATTTCCGGCGTCAGGCTGCGGCCCACCACGCCGCGGATGTCGTAGGTACGGAAGATCTCGGCCGGAATGGTCACAAGTCTAGAAAGTCGAAGAGGTGTCCAGGAAGCCAGTCGCGGTTGCCGGGAAACGGCGCGGCCAGGAATCCGGCGTGGCCCCCGGTGCGCGGAAATTCTAGCACCACGCACGGCGCGGCCTTTCGCGCGGCGCTCAGCAGGTCGCGCTCCGGCAGGAACGGATCGTTGCGCGCGTTGAGCACGAGCGTCGGCACGCGGATGCGCTCGAGATACGGCCCGCACGCCACGCTCTGCCAGTAATGGTCGGTGTCGCGAAAGCCGTGCAGCGGCGCGGTGACCAGGTTGTCGAACTCGCGGAAGGTGCGTGCTGCGCTCACTCTTTTCTCGTCATATAAGCCTGGGAAAACCTCCAGCTTGGCGAGCGCCTTCGGTTTCATCGTCGACAGGAAGTGCCGGACGTAGAGGATCCGGTTCAGCCCGCGGTCGAGCGCATCGCCCGCGGCGCCGAAGTCGAGCGGCGCCGACACCGCCGCCGCCCGGCGCACCAGCGCGCGCGCCGCGTCGCCGCGTTCGCCGAGCCACTTGAGCAGCACGTTGCCGCCGAGCGATACGCCCATCGCGCAAAGCGGTCCACCCAGGCGTCTTAGCATCCAGTCGATTTCTGCGCTATCGCCGGAGTGGTAGGCGCGGCGCGTGCGGTTGGGCTCGCCGGAGCAGCCGCGGAAGTGCGGCATCGCCAGGCGCCAACCGTGCAGGACCGCGTGGGCCGCGATCGCGCGCGCGTAATGGCTGTCGGAGCCGCCCTCGAGGCCGTGGAACAGCACGAGCTGGCGTTCGGCGCCCGGGTCGCCGCAGAAGTCGACGTCGACGAAGTCACCGTCGGGCGTGTCCCAGCGCTCGCGCCGCAGCGGCACGCGCGGCGGCGGAAAAAGCGACGGCACGATCGTCTGCAGGTGCCCGCCGGGCAGCCACCAGGGGGAAGAAAAGCTCAATGCAGGAACTTTGGTGGCGCCTCCTGCGGCTGGGTCGGCGGCGGCTGCACCGGTGCGGGCGAGGCGTGGTGCACGATCATGCGCCACCCGGCGGCGGTGCGAAGGTACACGTTGGTCGCGATCACCGGCACCTGGGCACGTGCGTCGCCTTCGATGCTGAAGTTCTCGTGCACGCTGTGCACGGCGATCATCATCGCCGTGACCGCCACTTGCTGCGTGATGTGCACGCGAGGCCCGGCGCCGGCGGAAAAGATGCGCGCCCAGCTGCTGCGCACCTCGTCGGGGCCCGACAGGCGCGGTCCGCCCGGGTGCACGCAGATGATCTCCTCGTCCTCCGCCCACACCGCCATCATGCCTTCGAGATCGCCGCGCTCGAGCGCCTCGTAGAAGGCGTTCTCGGCATCCTGCGCGGTGGGAAAGATCTTGGTGCTCACGCGGCGAGATTCTGTATTTCCCGCAGCACGGTTTCCACCGTCATTTCTCGCATGCACCGGAAATGCCCCAGCGGGCATTCGCGCTCGAAGCACGGGCTGCATTCGACGCCCAGCCAGATCACCCGGGCCGCAGAGCTCAGCGGCGGGGTGTGCTTGGGGCTCGACGAGCCGAACAGCGCCACCAGGGGTCGACCGAGCGCCGCGGCCACGTGCATCAGTCCCGAATCGTTCGTGACCACGTAGTCGGCGCCGGCGATGAGGGCGATCGCCTCGTCGAGCCTGGTCTCGCCCGCGAGGTTGCGGCCGAGAATTCCCTGTGCCGCCTCCCGGTCGTGGGCCGAGCCGAGGATCACCGTCTGCCCCTTGAGCCGCTTGGAGAGCTCGGGGAAGTACGGCCAGCGCTTGGCCGGACCATACTCCGCGCCGGGGCAGAAAACCCCGTACGGCCCGTGTATGCCGAATCGCCGCCGGACCGCCTCGATCTCCTGCGCTTCGACCCGCAGGCGTGGCTCGGACAGGGGTTGCTGCACCTTTCTGCCGGGCGGCTCGGACAGCCTGGCGTAGTGAAGGACCATTCCCGGCCCGGCGTTCTTGTGGACGTTGTTGAGCAGGCCGTAGCGCACTTCGCCGACATAGCCTGTCCGCACCGGAATGCCGGCGAAAAAGGGCAGCAACGCCGACTTCCAGCTGTTCGGCAGGACGATCGCCTCCCCGTAGCCGCGCGCCTTGAGGTCCCGGGCGGTCTTCCATCGGCTGCCGAGCTGGAGCGCCTTGTGCCGGAAGGGAACCGCGATCACGTCGTCGACCTCGGCCATGCGGCGCATCACCGGGGCGACCCACTCGGGCGCGAGCACGTCGATCTCCACGCCGGGGTCCTTTTCGCGCAGGCGCGCGAGCAGGGGCTGCGCCATCAAGGCGTCGCCGATCCAGTTTGGGGCAACAACCAGGATTCGGGGCAATTAATGCCCCTTTACTGGAGCGCCTTTATAGACATACAGGGTGCCGCAGTAAGGGCAGCGGGTTTCGCCCTCGTTTGCGACGTCCAGAAACACGCGCGGATGGCGCGACCAGAGCGGCGCGCCCGGCAGCGGGCAGTGAAGCGGCAGTTGCTTCTCCGTGATCTCGACCTGCTTCGCTTGCCCTTCCTTCAACGCCGCCCTCTCTGCCCGACGGGCGTGAGCCAGTGCCTGCGCTTCTCGTCCCGGCCGCCCACCACGTCGAAGAAGGCCTTCTGGATCGCCTTGGTGACCGGCCCGGCGCGCCCCTCGCCGACGGTGCGGCCGTCGAGCTCGCGGATCGGCGTCACCTCGGCCGCGGTGCCGGTGAAGAAACACTCGTCGGCGATGTAGATGTCGTCGCGCGTGAGGCGCTTGGAGATCACCGGGTAGCCGAGCTCCTGGGCGAGCTCGATCACGGAGGCGCGGGTGATGCCGGTGAGCGCGGAGGTGAGCTCGGGCTCGTAGATCTTGTTTTCCTTGACGATGAAGATATTCTCGCCGGCGCCCTCGGCCACGAAGCCGTCGACGTCGAGGAGCAGCCCCTCGTCGTAGCCGTGCTGGGTCGCCTCCAGCGTCGCCAGCACCGAGTTCGGATACGTTCCCGACATCTTGGCGCGCGCCATGGTGACATTGATGTGATGGCGCGCGTACGACGAGGTCTTCACGCGGATGCCCTTCTCCAGCGCATCGGGGCCGAGGTAAGCGCCCCACGGCCACGCCGCGATCGCGACGTGCACCTTGGCGCCGACCGGCGAGACGCCCATCTTCTCGGAGCCGTAGAACGCGATCGGCCGCACGTAGCAGGCCTCGTGGCCGTTCTCGCGCACCACCTGGAGCTGCGCCTCCATCAGCTCGGCGCGGCTGAAGGGAATCTTCATCATGTAGATGTGCGCCGAGTTGAACAGGCGATCGGTGTGCTCCTTCAGCCGGTAGACGGCGGTCCCGATCGCGGTCTGGTACGCGCGTACGCCCTCGAACACCGCGAGCCCGTAGTGCAACGAGTGCGTGAGCACGTGGGTGGTGGCCGAGCGCCACTCCACGAGCTTGCCGTCGTACCAGATCCAGCCGTCGCGGTCCGCCATGGAAAGCGGCGCGCCCGGTCCCTTCTCGTTCGCCATCGGAGGTAATCTCCCTTCGCGTGTAAGCCCACTATTCTAGCCATGAAACCATGGAGAGCTTTCGCATGAAACAAAGGAAGCACGGCGCGATGGCCCGGTTCCGCTTCTCGGACTTCGCGCGCAGGCTGGCGGTATGGACCGGGCGCCCCGTCGCGTTCCTCGCCGCCTGCGGCGCGGTCGTGCTGTGGGCGGCGAGCGGGCCGTTTTTCGGCTTCAGCGACACCTGGCAGCTCGTGATCAACACCTCGACCACGATCGTCACGTTCCTGATGGTGTTCCTGATCCAGAACACGCAGAACCGCGACACCGAGGCGATGCAGATCAAGCTCGACGAGCTGATCCGCGCCACCCAGGGCGCGCACAACGCGCTGCTCAACCTCGAGCACCTCGAGGACGAGGAGCTCGAGGGCTACCTCAGGCACTACGCCCGCCTGGCGGAGGCGGCGCGCAAAAAGCTGCGCGCGGGTGAGCTCGATACCGATTCGCCCGACATCAAGGACCTCGGGAAACGGTGAGCCGCCAGAGCTCGCGCACCGTCTCGGCGTGCGCCGCCACCAGCTCGGGCGGCACGCGCGCATACTGCGCGCCGTTCAGGCGCAGGGCGTGCTGCAGGCGGCGGAATTCGCGGTAGGCGTTGCGCGCGCGCTCGGCGAGCTCGGCCGGGATCAGGCCGAGACCGGCGGCCATGCCGAGGAGCGCGATGTTGCCCAGGTTCCGGGTCAATTCTTCGTAGCGGTGGGAAAAGGCGAGCACCAGATCCTGCACCGCGAACTCGACGTCGATCATCCCGCCGGTGTCGTGCTTGAGATCGAACAGCCCGGAGCGGTTGGGGTGGGCGGCGTGCATCTTGGCGCGCATGTCGGCGATCTTGGACGCGAGCTCGACCGGATCGCGCTGGCGCCGCAAGATCCTTTCCCTGATTGATTCGAAGGCAGAACCGACCGCCGCGTCGCCCGCGCTGTAGCGCGCGCGCGTAAGCGCCTGGTGCTCCCATACCCAGGCGTCGCGCTCCTGGTAGCGCTCGAACGCCTCGAGCGACGACACCATCAGGCCCGCGCCGCCGCTCGGGCGCAGCGCGAGGTCGGTCTCGAACAGCACCCCGGCCGAGGTGCGCGTGGTGATCCAGCTTTGCAGCCGCAGCGCCAGGCGCGAGTAGACCTCCTGTGCCTGCTCGTGCGGATCGTCGTAGAGGAACACGATGTCGAGATCGGAGGCGTAGCCAAGCTCCTTGCCGCCGAGCTTGCCGTAGGCGATCACCGCGAAGCGCGGCGCCTGCGCCCGGTGACGCCGCGGCAGCTCGGCCCAGGCAGCCTCGATGGTGATCTCGAGCACCAGGTCGGCGAGGGCCGAGAGGTGGTCGGCGAGACGCTCGACCGTGAGCGCCCCCGCGAGGTCCTGCGCGAGCAGACGGAACACCTGTCCCTGGTGCATCTCGCGCAGCACGACCATGCGCCGCTCCCGGTCGTCGGCGTGCGCTGCGAGCTGCGCACGCAGCTGGCGCGCGAAGGCCTCGAGATCGGGAGGCGCGTAGAGCACCCGGTCGTCGAGCAGCTCGTCGAGCAGCACCGGGTGGCGGGTGAGGAACTCGGCGGCCCAGCTCGAGGCGCCGACGATGCGCGCTACGCGCTCGAGCGCTTGCGGGTGCTCCGCCAGCAACGCGAGGTAGGCGGCACGGCTCGCGATTGCCTCGACCAGGTCGACCGCCCGCGTCAGCGTGGTTTCCGTGTCGGGGGTCGCCCGGGCGGCGCGCGCGAGGGCGGGAACCAGCGCGTCGAGGCGGCGGCGCGACTCGTCGGGCAGCGCGGCGTAGCGCTGGCTCGCACGCAGCGCCGCGAACCGCGGGTGCTCCGGCCATGCCTCGGCCTGGGTGCGTGCCTCCGCGAACACGGCCTCGAAATGGCGGGACACGGCAAGGCGATGCTTCTGCAGGATCTCGCGAAATTCGTCCCACGAAGAAAAACCCGACATGCGCGCAAGGCGCGCGCGGTCCTCGGCGTCCTCGGGCAGCTCGTGGCGCTGGGCATCGTCGAGGTACTGCAGACGGTGCTCGACTTTCCTCAGGAACACGTAAGCGGCGCCGAGCTCGCTCACCGCCTCGGCTGGCAGCAGGCCCCTTTCGCCGAGCAGCGCGAGCACGCGCAGCGTCTTCCTCTCGGCGAGCGCGGGATCGCGGCCGCCGCGCGCGAGCTGCAGCGCCTGGGCCACGAACTCGATCTCGCGGATGCCGCCCGGGCCGAGCTTCACGTGCTCGGCGAGCTCGCGCCGCGCGACCTCGCGCCGGACCTCGGCGTGGAGCTGGCGCATGGCGCCGAGCGTCGCGTAATCGAGGTACTTGCGGTACACGAATGGGCGTACCAGCCTGAAGAGATCTTCTTGTTTGTTGCCGGTGAGCGCGCGCGCCTTGATCCAGGCGTAGCGCTCCCACTCGCGCCCTTGGGTGATGAAGTACGTCTCGAGAAAATCGAGGCTGCAGGCGAGCGGGCCCGAGTCACCGTACGGGCGCAGGCGCATGTCGACGCGGAACGCGAAGCCGTCCTCGGTCACCCCGCCGAGCATCCGGATCAGCCTGCGGCCGGCGCCCTCCCAGCGCGCCTGGTCGTCGAGGCCGCCGGCGTGCACGAACACCAGGTCGATGTCGGAGGACACGTTGAGCTCGCGTCCTCCCAGCTTGCCCATGGCGACGACGATCAGCTCCTTCTCCTGCAGCGCTGCCGCGATGCTGAGCTCGGCGAGCTCGCTCATGGTGCCGCAGACCTCGTCGAGATCGGCGAGGCCGCAGAGGTCGCGCGCCATGACCCTGAGCAGCACGCGGCTGCGCAGCCGGCGCAGGCGGCGCATCAGCGCGGCTTCGTCGTCCGCGCCCGCGCCCTCGAGCGCCGCGGCCATTTCGCCGCGTGTGAAAGGTCCTGGCAAGGTCAGTTCCCGCGCGAGCTCCGGATGCGCTTCGAGCAGGCGCGAGGCATAGCGTGAGTCGGCCAGTTTGCGAATCGAATCCGACATTTGGGGATTAGAATGGCGCGTGAGCGTTCATTCCACCATGAAGCGGGTCGGCCGTGCGATCGAGGTTCTCGCGTGGGCGGTGTTTTTCGCCCTCGCGGCGATCGTGCTGGCGGTGCGCTTCTGGCTGCTGCCCGACATCGAGCGCTACCGCGGCGAGATCGTCGCCGCGGTCTCGGCGGCGGTCGGGCAGCCGGTGCAGATCGGCAGCCTCGGCGCGGGCTGGTACGGCCTGAACCCGCACATCCACCTGCGCGACGTGCGCATCTTCGATCGCGCCGGGCGCGAGGTCCTCGCGCTGCCCTCGATCGACAACCAGCTCGCGTGGAGCTCGCTGCTGCAAGGCAGGCTCAAGCTGCATTCGCTCGCGATCGACAAGCTCCGGCTCCAGGTGCGCCGCGACGCCGAGGGAGCGCTCTATGTCGCCGGGATGAAGCTCGGCGACGGCGATGCGCGCTTCGCCCGCTGGGTGCTCGCGCAGGACGAGATCGTGCTGCGCCACGCCGAGATCGAGTGGCACGACGAGCTGCGGGGCGCGCCGCCGCTTGCGCTCACCGGCGTGAACCTGAGGCTGCGCAATGCCGGCGAGCGCCACTCGGTCGGCGTGTCCGCGCACCTGCCGGCCGAGCTCGGTGCGCGCCTCGAGCTGCGCGCCATGCTGGAAGGTGCCGAGCTCGCCCGTCCCGCGGCCTGGAAGGGGCGTCTCTACGCCGAGCTCGGCTACACCGATCTCGCCGCGTGGCGCGCCTGGGTCGACTATCCGTGGCGCATCGAGGAGGGCCAGGGCGCCCTGCGCGCCTGGCTCTCGTTCGAGGCGGGCGAGGTGCGGCGGGCGACCGCGGATCTGGCGCTTTCGGGCGTGTCCGCGCGCTTCGACGAGGCGCTCTCCCCGCTGCGGCTCGCTTCGGTGCGCGGGCGTCTGCAGGGCGCGGCCGTCAACGGCCGCTATCAGGTCGCGGCGCGCGACCTCGCCATCGGCATCGAGGACGGCACCGTGGTGGCGCCCAGCGACTTCGAAGTCACGTGGACCACCGGAAGCGACGCCGGCGGCACGCTCGCCGCGGTCGCGATCGAGCTCGAGCCGCTCGCCCGGCTGGCCGCCTCGCTGCCGCTGCCGGAACGCTTGCGCAAGCTCCTCACCGAGGTCAGGCCGCGGGGACGGCTCGCCGACGCGCGGGTGGAATGGCGCGGCGAGCCGCAGGCGCCGGCGGGCTTCGCTGCGCGCGCAAAGTTCGTCGACCTCGGCGCCGAGCCGGTCGAGGAGCTGCCGGGCTTCGCGGGAATCACCGGCAGCTTCGATGCCACGGAAGCTGGCGCGCGCGTGGTCCTCGCCACGAGAAAAGGCGAGCTCAACCTGCCGCGCGTGTTTCCCGAGCCGCGCATCGCGCTCGACTTCCTCGACGGCCTTGTGGAGTGGGAGCGCCAGGGCGATGCCGGCATCGCGCTTCGCATCGAGTCGCTCACGTTTTCCAACGCTCATCTGAGCGGCAACGCACACGGCACGTACCTGGCCGCGGCCGGCGCGCCGGGGACCGTCGACCTTTCGGCGCGGTTCAACCGCGCCGACGCGACCCAGCTCGGGCGCTATCTCCCCCACGCGCGCTTCATGGGCGGCGACAGGACGCGCGAGTGGCTCGTGAAAGGCGTGCTGGCGGGCCATTCGAGCGACGTGCGCGTTCGCCTGCGCGGCGACCTGCGCGAATTTCCGTTCGCCGATCCGAGCCGCGGCGAGTTCAGCGTGGCGGCCCGGATCGAGCGCGGGGTGCTGCAGTACGCGGAAGGCTGGCCGCGCATCGAGAACATCCAGGGCGAGCTGCTCTTCGAGCGCGAGCGCATGCAAATCGCGGGGCGCAGCGGCAGCATCCTCGGCGTGGCGCTCGCAGGAGTCGAGGTCGGCATCCCCCGGCTGCGCGATCCCAGCCCGCAGCTCGAGGTGGGCGGAACGGCGCGCGGCGCCACGGCGGATTTCCTGAGGTTCATCGAGAGTAGCCCGGTGAAACGCATGACCGCCGGGTTCACCGCGCCGATGAGCGCGAGCGGCCAGGGGAGGCTCAACGTCAGGCTCGAGCTGCCGCTGAAGGACCTGCCCAAGACGCGCGTCGCCGGCGAATACGAGTTCGACGGCAACGATCTCGTCGTCAACCCGCAGCTGCCCCCGATCGAAGCGGCAGCGGGCAAGGTGGCGTTCACCGAATCCACGCTGAGCGTGAGCGGCGTCCAGGGCCGCCTTTTCGGCGGCCAGGTCGCGATCAGCGGCGGCACGCAGGGCGACGGAACCGTGCAGGTCGTGGCGCGGGGCGAAGCCACCCTCGCCGGAACGCGCGCCCTTTTCGACCACCCCTGGCGGCGCTTCCTCGCAGGGCAGGCCGCGTATGTCGCCACGGTCAACATTGCAAAGGGCCGGCAGCAGGTCCTGCTGCAGTCTTCGCTGCAGGGTGTGACGAGCGCGCTGCCCGCGCCGCTCGCGAAGAGCTCGGGCGAGGCGCTGCCGCTGCAGGTGGAGCTCGCGCCCGACGAGCGCCTGAACGTGAAGCTCGGGCGCGTGCTCGCGGCGGAAGTCGTCCGCCGCCGGCAGGGCGAGGCGCTGGTCGTGCAGCGCGCCGGCATTTCCCTGACCCCTTCGGGCGATGCGCCGCTGCGCCTGCCGGAGCGCTCCGGCACGCTGGTCTACGGCTCCCTGCCGGTGCTCGATGCGGACAAGTGGCTGCCGCTCCTCGCTGGTCCCGATGTGCCGGTGGACGCGAGCGCGCTCGACGTGCGGATCGGCCAGCTCGACCTCTATGGCAAGCGACTGAACGAGGTCAGCCTGCGCGCGGGTGCCGATGCCGCAGGCTGGGCGGCCACCATCGCTTCCCAGGAGATCGCCGGCGACCTTTCGTACCGCAAGGACAGCGGCGGCAAGCTGGTGGCTCGCCTGACGCGTTTCCTCAGTCCCCAGGAGTATCCGGGGGCGCCCGAGCGAGGCCCGCTCCAGCCGAAGGACCTGCCCACCCTCGATCTGATCGCCGAGCGCTTCAGCCTGCGTGGCAAGGAGCTCGGCCGCGTCGAGATCCAGGGCGGCCGCGCGGGCGAGGACTGGCGCATCGACAAGCTGGCGATGAACAACGCCGATGCGACCCTTGCCGCGAGCGGCATGTGGCGCGGCGGCGCGCCGACGCGCAGCGAGCTCGACTTCGAGCTGAACGCGGCCGATGCCGGCCAGTTCCTCGCGCGCGTGGGCTACCCGAACCTGGTCAAGGGCGCCAAGACGCGCTTCCGTGGAAACCTCGCCTGGAACGGCGATCCGGCGCTCATCGACTACGCGAGCCTGAGCGGCACGCTCCAGCTCGAGTCGCGCGGCGGCCAGTTCCTCGAGATCGAGCCCGGCATCGGCAAGCTGATCTCGCTCATGAGCCTGCAGGCGCTGCCGCGGCGCATCGCGCTCGACTTCCGCGACGTGTTCTCCAAGGGCTTCGGCTTCGACGACATCTTCGCCGCCGCGCAGGTCGACTCCGGCGTCATGGCGGTGAAGGATTTCCGCATGCGCGGCTCCTCGGCGCAGGTGCAGATGAGCGGCGAGGTCGACCTCGCGCAGGAGACCCAGAACGTGCGCGTGCGCGTGGTCCCCAGCCTGGGCGACTCGGCCTCGATCGCCATCGCGCTGGTCAACCCGCTGCTCGCGATCCCGGCGGCGATCGCCCAGAAGATCCTCAAGGACCCGCTCGGCCACATCTTCGCGTTCGAGTACTCGGTGACCGGCGGCTGGAGCGACCCCAAGGTGGCGAAGCTCGGCATCGAGGCGCGCGAGCTCGCCCCGCAGGAAGGCAGTCCGTGAAGACCCGGGTCGCCGCGATCCAGATGGTTTCGGCCGCCGAGGTGGCGGCGAACCTGGCCGCGGCCGAACGGCTGATCGGCGAGGCCGCGGCGCAGGGCGCGCGCCTTGCCGCGCTGCCGGAGAACTTCTACCTCATCGGCCGCCACGAGGGAGACAAGGTGAAGGTGCGCGAGCGCGACGGACGAGGGCCGATCCAGGATTTCCTTGCCGAAGCGGCGCGCCGGCACGGACTGTGGCTTCTCGGCGGCACGGTGCCGCTCGAGTGCGCGGACGCGGGCCGGATACTCAGCGCGTCGCTCCTCTACGACGACGCCGGCCGGCGCGTGGCGCGCTACGACAAGATGCACCTCTTCCGCTTCGACGGCGCCGGCAACGAGCGCTACGACGAAGCGCGCACGCTCGAGCCCGGCGCTGCGGCGGTGGCGGTGCCGAGCCCGTTCGGGCGGCTTGCGCTTTCCGTTTGCTACGATGTGCGCTTTCCCGAGCTGTACCGATCGCTCGGCGAGTTCGACCTCATGTTCGTGCCCTCGGCTTTCACCGTGCCCACCGGGCGGGCGCACTGGGACATCCTGCTGCGCGCGCGCGCCGTCGAGAACCAGGCCTACCTCATCGCACCGGCCCAGGGCGGCCTGCACGAGAGCGGCCGCCGCACCTACGGCCATACGATGATCGTCGATCCCTGGGGCGAAGTGCTGGCGGAGCTCGCCGAGGGCGAGGGCGTGGCGCTCGCCGAGATCGACAGCGGCAGGCTGCGCGAGGTGCGCGGCTCGCTGCCCGCCCTCGTCAACAGGAGACTGAGTTGAATCTCGATACCGCGAAAACGACGCTGCTCGCGCCGCATGACCTCGAAACCGCCAAGCTCGAGCGGGTGTTCGGCACGCTCGCCGCGCACAAGGTCGACTACGCGGACCTCTACTTCCAGTACTCGCGCTACGAGGGCTGGAGCCTCGAGGAAGGCATCGTCAAGTCGGGAAGCTTCAACATCGAGCAGGGTGTCGGCGTGCGCGCGGTCTCGGGCGAGAAGACCGCCTTCGCCTACTCCGACGAGATCAGCTTCGACGCCCTGCAGGACGCGGCGAAGGCGACCCGCGCCATAGCGTCTTCCGGAAAATCCCACAGGGTGAAAGCGAATCAGGGCAAGGTGCCGGTTCCCCTGTACCGCTCGATCGATCCGGTGGCCTCGCTCGAATCCGTCGACAAGGTGAAGCTGCTCGAGAAGCTCGAGCGCAAGTGCCGCGCGCTCGACCCGCGCATCACCCAGGTCATCGCGAGCCTCGGCGGCGAGTACGAGGTCGTGCTGATCGCGCGCGCCGACGGCACGCTCGCCGCCGATGTGCGGCCGCTCGTGCGCCTGTCGGTGCAGGTAATCGCGGAGGCGAACGGCCGGCGCGAGAGCGGCTCGGGCGGCGGCGGCGGCCGCACCGACTACGCGCACTTCACCGACGAGGTGCTCGACGAATACGCCCGCCACGCGGTGTCGCAGGCGCTCGTCAACCTCGAGGCGCGCGCGGCGCCCGCGGGCACCATGACCGTGGTGCTCGGCCCCGGCTGGCCCGGGGTGCTGCTGCACGAGGCGGTCGGCCACGGCCTCGAGGGCGATTTCAACCGCAAGGCGAGCTCGGCGTTCTCCGGCCGCCTCGGCCAGCGCGTCGCCGCGCCCGGCGTCACCGTGGTGGACGACGGCACTCTGCCCGGCCGGCGCGGCTCGCTGACCATAGACGACGAGGGCAACCCGACCCAGCGCAACGTGCTGATCGAGGACGGCGTGCTGCGCGGCTACCTGCAGGACAGCCTGAACGCGCGCCTCATGAAGATGCCGCTCACCGGCAACGGCCGCCGCGAGTCGTTCGCGCACCTTACGCTGCCGCGCATGACCAACACCTACATGCTGGCGGGCTCGCACGACCCGAGGGAGATCATCGCCAGCGTGAAGAAGGGCCTGTACGCCACCAATTTCGGCGGCGGCCAGGTCGACATCACCAACGGCAAGTTCGTGTTCTCCACGGCCGAGGCCTACCTCATCGAGGATGGCAAGGTGACGCATCCCGTGAAGGGCGCGACGCTCATCGGCAACGGACCCGACGCACTGACGCGCGTCAGCATGATCGGCAACGATCTCGCGCTCGACAGCGGCATCGGCACCTGCGGCAAGGAGGGCCAGAGCGTGCCGGTAGGCGTGGGGCAGCCGACCCTCAAGATCGATGGGCTTACGGTTGGGGGAACTGCCTGAGCGCGGACGATCTGGCGGCTCGGATCCAGGACGGCGCGCTCATCGGCCTGCCGCCGGACTACTCGCTCGTCGCGATGGAGGTCGTGCGCGCGCTGATCCGACGACAGGCGAAAGGCCTCAGGCTCCTCGGCGTGCCGCAGCTCGGATTGTGCGCGGATCTCCTCGTCGGCGCCGGCTGCGTCGCAGAGATCGAAACCAGCGCGGTGACGCTCGGCGAGGCGGGGCTCGCGCCGCGCTTCACCGAGGCTGCCGAGAAGGGCGAGATCGTGGTGCGCGACGCCACCTGCCCGGCGGTCCACACCGCGCTCCAGGCGACCGAGAAGGGCGTGCCGTTCATGCCACTGCGCGGCGTGCTCGGCTCTGATCTGGTGAAGTCGAGGCCGGACTGGAAGGTTTCTCAGAATCCATTGAGTCAAGAAGAAGACCCCATCTTGCTCATCCCGGCCATTTCGCCCGACGTGGCGCTGTTCCATGCGCGCTGGGCGGACGAGGCCGGCAATGTCTGGATCGGCCGCCGCCGCGAGCTCGCCACGATCGCGCATGCGGCGAAGCGCTGCTTCGTCACCTTCGAGGAGAAGCGCCCCGGCGACATGCTGGAGGACGAGATTCTCGCCCCGGGCGTTCTCGGCGCGGTCTACGTCACGGCGACGGCGCAGGCACGCCGCGGCGCCTGGCCCCTCGGCGTGCCCGAGGCTTACGACATCGACGACGCGCATCTCGCGCGCTACGCGAAGCTCGCGAAGACGCGCGAAGGCTTCGGACGCTACCTCGACGAGTTTGTCCTCAGGCCGGTCGCGGCCTGAACCCGTAAAGCGTTTGCGGATTGGCGACGAGGATGCGGTTGCGCGTCGCCGCGTCCGGCGCCCACGCCGCGAGCAGGTCGAACAGAAACGCGTCGTCCGGCTTGTTGTCGTTGCGCTCGGTCGGATGCGGCCAGTCGCTGCCCCACACCAGCCGCTCCGGCGCCGCGGCGACCCAGGCGCGCGCGGTGCGCGTCGCTTCCGGGTAGGGCGGGCCGGACTTGCTGTTCGAGTAGGCGCCCGAGAGCTTCACCCAGGTGCGGCCCTTGTCGACGAGGCCGCGCAGGATGGCGTGCGAGGCATGGTCGATGCCCGCCGGCAGCGTCGGGTTGCCGAGGTGGTCGAACACCATCTGCGTCGGCAGCCGGCGCAAGATGTCGGCAAGCTCCACCACCTGCGCGCCCTCGACGTTGAACTGGATGTGCCAGCCCAGCTCGACCACGCGCTTCGCGAGCGGCTCGATCATGTCGACCTTCACCACCGCGGTGGCGGGATCGCCGAGGGTGAAGCGGATGCCGCGGATGCCGCCGGCGTCCAGCGCTTTCAGCTCGGCATCGGTGACGCTCGGGTGCAGCACCGCCACGCCGCGCGCATCCGCGCCGAGCTGCGCGATCGCGTCGAGCGTCACGCGGTTGTCGATCGCGTAGTTGCGCGGCTGGACCACGACGGTGCGGGTGGTGCCGATGCGCTTCTGCAGCTCGCGGTAATGCGCGACGGTGGCGTCCGACGGCGGCACGCGATTGCTTGGCGGCATCGGAAAGCGCGCCGGATCGTAGATGTGCATGTGGCAGTCGCAGGCGTTGGCCGGCGCCTTGAGCTTCGGCGCCTCGGTACCCGACGAGTTCGACACCGCCCGCGCGGGGCCCGGCCGGATGCCGGAGGTGGTTGCGAGCGCGGCGAGCGACGCGCCCTTGATGAACGTGCGGCGTGCGATCATGCGGGCCTCCGTGAGCGACGAGAATCGCCCCGCCATTGCACCATACGCGCGCGAGGAATTGCTAATTTGCGTGATCGCGCGCCTCATCGCGCAATTGGGAAATGAGGCGCGCCACGTCGCCGTCGGGGCTGCATCGCCGATCCCCGCCGCCGGGGCGCTGCTCCTCAAGCAGAAGAGGCCCGGGCTGCGGCTCTCCTTCCTGCACAAGCGCCGGGGCAACCCGTTCACGGAGGGCTCGCGCGAGCTGTTCGATCTCGCGGGGCAGGGCCGGATCGATGTCTTCTTCCTCGGCGGGGCGCAGATCGACGGCGAGGCCAACCTCAACCTGGTGCGTGCCGAGGGCCGTCGCTTCCCGGGCTCCTTCGGCTCCGCCTTCATGTACTCGGTGGTGAAAAACGTCATCCTCTTCCGCGAGGAGCACTCGAGGCGCGTGCTGGTGCCGAAGGTCGAGTTCATCTCGGCCGCCGGCAACCCGGCGGCGCTCCTCACCGGCAAGGCGCTCTTCTCATGGCAGAAGGAAAAGCGTCGCTTCCGTCTCGAGAGCGTGCACGCGCCGGGCGACATCCGCTCCGAGAGCGGGTTCTCCTACGATTCCCCGGCTACGGTGCCGCTCACTGCCGAGCCCGGCAAGGAGGACCTTGCGCTGCTGCGTGGCGCGGTTGCGGCGGAGATGGCGCCGAACTACCCCGAATTCGCGAAGCGCGTCTGGGGAAGCACGGCCGGTCTGTAGCAATCTGGCGACATCGCAATGGAATTTTCAGTGACGGGAGCGTCACGGATTCCAAGTAGCATGACGCTGCCGGGGGTTCCGGCAGGGGGAGCAAAGCACCGATGCCCAAGCGAAACCTGGAAGAAGCGCTCGGCCTGTACGCGGCGCTCATGCGGCTCGTGGTCAGTCACCCCGGCGCCTGCACTGACCCGGAAGGCCTGCGCCGGCTGTCGGAGCTGTGCACGCGCGCTGTCGACGTGGTGAACGACATGGAAGCGCGTGTGTTGATACGCAACGTAGAGAGCCTGGCGAGCCGCCTCTTCCGTGAAGACGGCCATGTCGGCATGGAGTCGGGCTCGCTCCAGGGCGTCAGCGCGCTCAAATTCCAGATCTACAACGCCCTCAGCAATCTGCGTGGTCGCCTGCAGGCCCTGAGGGACCGCCCGCCGTCGAGGCCGGAGCTGCCGGCGCTCGAGGCCACGAAGAACCTGCGCATTCTCGTCGTCGAAGACGACCATGACTCGGCGCAAACCCTGCGCAAGCTGCTGGAGCTTTGCGGATACACCGTCTCGGTGGCCTACACCGGCCGGGAGGGCATGGAAGCCGCGCAAGAGATGCCGCCGGACGTCGTTCTCTGCGACATCGGTCTGCCGGATACCGACGGTTACGAGCTCGCCGCGGCCCTGCGGAACAATCCGGCGACTGCGCGGGCGAGGCTGATTGCGGTTACCGCGTATGGAGCCGAGCAGGACAAGCAACGCTCCCGTGAGGTCGGGTTTCAACTGCACCTCGTCAAGCCCGTAAGGCCCGAGAAGCTTCTCGAGGAGCTCGGTCAGTCAGCCAAGACGGCAGGGCTGTAGCTCGCCGGCTACAGCATGGTCCCATAGGGGCCATGTCCAACCGGATGAAGCGTGCTGTTGGCTTGGTATGGTTGGCGCCTACCGCTTGCGAAGTGAACTGGCAAGGTGGACACGGCCCCTCGACCCGAACGACGACGCAATAGTCCGAAGCTGCGCATCCTGGTAGCGGACGACGAACGCGACACCGTCGATGGCCTCGCGCTGATACTCAGAAACGAAGGTCACGTGGTACAGGCTGCTTATACGGGGAGGGACGTACTGTCGGCGCTGAGTCTCTTCAGGCCCGACGCCGTCATCATCGACATCGGCCTGCCGGGTGTGAGCGGCTATGCCATTGCCCAGGCGATTCGCAACTCGTTCACCGAAATCCGCAGGCCGCTCCTGATCGCCATCACCGGATTGTGGAAGGAAGCGCCGGACCGCATGGTGGCGGAGCAGGTCGGCTTCGATCACTTCCTGCTCAAGCCGTGCAAGCCGGACGAGTTACTCCGGCTGCTGAGCGCCACCCAGAGCGCTTCTTCCCAAACGCTTTAACCTGCTGCACCGCGGACAGTGGTGCTCCGCCCCGGGGCGCGCCTATACTACGCGCCATGAATGCACCCGAGAAGGTCAAGCAATACGACCGCGATGCCCACGTCGTGGGCAACATCGTTCACCTCGAGCATTTCAACGTGGTGGTCGACGACCAGCGGCTCGCGACGCTCTTCTACGTGACCGGGATCGGCGGCACGCGCGATCCGTATCTCTTTACCGGCCTGGAGAACATGTGGGTCAACTTCGGGCGCACGCAGTGCCACCTGCCGAGCCGCGGCGCCAAGCCCGAGGTGGTGCGCGGCACGATCGGCTTCGTCGTCCCGAGCCTTGAAGATCTCGTGAAGCGCTTCGAGCACGCCGGCAGGGAAATGAAACGCGTCGCGCCGGAGCTGCCGAACAAGTTTTCTTTCAAAAGACAAGAACATTTCGTGGACGCGACCTGCCCGTGGGGCAACCGCGTGCGCTGCCACGCGCCGTCGCCCGAGTTTGGCAACATCGAGCTCGGCATCGCCTATGTCGACTTCGACGTGCCGCAGGGCACGGCTGACGGCATCGCGCGGTTCTACAAGGAAGTGATGAATGCGCCATCGAAGGCGCAAGGCGGGCGAGCCGCGGTGAGCGTCGGCCGCAACCAGCGCCTGTACTTCACCGAGACCTCGAAGCCGCTGCCCGAGTACGACAACCACCACATCCAGGTCTACATCGCCGACTTCGCCTCGCCCTACCACTGGCTGAAGGAGCGCGACCTGATCACGATGGAGACCGACGCCGACGAGTGGCGCTTCCAGTGGATCGTCGACCCGAAGGACGCGCGCAAGCTCTTCCAGATCGAGCACGAGACGCGCAGCATGCGCCACCGGCTCTTCAACCGCCCGCTCGTCAACCGCAATCACGCTATTACCAACATGACCTACGTTTCGGGCTTCGACGCGTTTCGTGGGACGTATTGAGAAGCCCGGGCTCTGGAATGAGTACGACCGCCCTCATGCGGACCTGCGCGAGGCGATCGAGCGCCTAGAGCGCGCCGGCGAGCTGCGCCGCATCCGCGGCGCCGACTGGAAGCTCGAGATGGGCACGCTCGCGGAAATCGTCTACCGCGAGGCCTCGCCGCCCGCGCTTCTGTTCGAGGACATCCCGGGCTATCCGACGGGCTTTCGCGCCTTCTCGGGGGCGACCAACTCCGCAAGACGGCTCGCGATCCTGCTCGGCTTCCCGGTGCCTTCGCATCCGCTCGACGTCGTGCGCGCGTACCGCGATCGCATGAAGACGCACAAGCCGATCCCTCCGCGGGTGGTCGAGGACGGCCCGGTCCTGCAAAACGTGCTGAAGGGAAAAGACGTCGATGTGTTGCGCTTCCCGGCGCCCTTGCTTCACGAGCAGGACGGCGGACGCTACATCGGTACCGACGACCTGGTGATCATGCGCGACCCGGAGCAGGGCTGGGTCAACTGCGGCACGTACCGCTCGATGGTGCAGGGCCCCGACCGCGTCAGCGTGTGGATCTCGCCCGGAAAGCACGGCAGGCAGATCCGCGAGAAGTACTGGAAGAGGCGCGAGCCGTGTCCGGTCCTCATCAGCTGCGGCCACGATCCGCTTCTTTTCCTCGCCGGCGGCAACGAGATCCGCTTCGGGCTTTCCGAGTACGACTATGCCGCCGGGCATCGCGGCGCGCCTTACGACGTGATCGAGAGCGAGCTCTACGGGCTACCGATGCCGGCGCACGCGGAGATCGTGCTCGAAGGCGCGATGCACCCGGGCGAAACCGCGCCCGAGGGGCCGTTCGGCGAGTTCACCGGCTACTACGCCGGCGGGCGCAGCGACCAGCCGGTGGTGCGAGTCGAGCGCATCTACCACCGCAACGACCCGATCCTCGGCATCGCCTGTCCGACGGCGGCACCATCGGGCAGGCGATGCCGAGGATCGGGTCGTTGCGGTGGTAGACGCGCTCGACGCGCACGACCGGCTGGTCGCTCCGGCCGCCGGCGTAGTAGCCGGTGAATTCGCCGAACGGCCCTTCGGGCGCCGTTTCGCCCGGATGCATCACGCCCTCGAGGACGATCTCCGCGTGCGCCGGCATCGGCAGACGGTAGAGCTCGCTTTCGATGACGTCGTAGGGC
>DATMJC010000036.1:0-14142 GCA_035554435.1 Burkholderiales bacterium
CGATCTGCGGGCGCTCGCTGACGCCGCCGAAGATCACCACGGTGCGCAACTCGACGAAGCGACCGTAGTCCTGGGCGCTGGCGGCGACCTGGGCGGCGAGCTCGCGCGTGGGCGTGAGCACCAGAGCGCGCGGCGCGCCGGCCTGGGGTGCGCCCAGGTTCTGCAGGATCGGCAGCACGAACGCCGCCGTCTTGCCGGTGCCGGTCTGCGCGCCGGCCATGAGATCGCGCCCTGCAAGCACCAGGGGAATGGCCTGCTCCTGCACCGGGGTCGGCTTCTCGTAGCCGAGCTCCGCGACCGCGCGCATAAGCGGTGCGATCAGGCCGAGCTGTTCAAATGCTGAAGCGATAGGCTTGAATTATAAGTCAATTCAGCGTGCGCACCGGACGCTGAGGCGATTCCTCGGGCTCGATGCCCGGGAGCTTGAGCTCCATGTCCCAGTCGCTTTTCTTGACCGCCGCCTGGAGCAGGCGGCAAACCGAATGCAGCAGCACCGAGTCGAAGCTCAGTGTGACCCCCTGCCCGTCGGAAGGATGCAGCGCGACCACCGGCTGACCGCTGCGATCGTGCCCGGTCTGGATGCGGGCGAGGAGCAACGGGTTCTCGCCAAGCGGCCGCGCACTGCCGCCCGCGTCGTAGGGCTTGGAAAAATCCGCCTTCGAAACCGCGTACTCGTGCTCGAGCCCGAGCAGCGCCTTGCGCGCCTCGGGGCTTGCCTGGGTGCGGATGCGCGGGCTCGCCTCTTCCGCGAGCTTCACGAGGAGCGGCCACAGCAGCTTCACGAAACGGCGCGTGAGCGCGAGGCGCAGCTCCACGCTCTCGCTCGTCGCCACCATCATCAGCAGGCGGTCCTGCTCGGCGTCGTAGTCGACTTTAAGCTGATGCAGGCGCATGGAAGAATAGTATATGGCCCGGCTCCGCGAAGCGAGCGCACCCCACGACCTCGACGTGGTGCGCGCGCTGTTCGCCGAGTACGCACGCAGCGTGGACGAGCCCTGCTGCTTCGCCGGCTTCGAGCGCGAGCTGGCCGACCTGCCGAGGGGCTACCTGATCTTGTTTCTTTCTTATGAAGAAGCGGTCCCGGCCGGCTGCGTCGGTCTGCGCGAGGTCGATCGAGGCACCGCGGAGATGAAACGCCTGTACGTAAGATCCGCCTGGCGTGGCCGCGGATTGGGCCGCGCGCTCGCCGAGGCCGCCATCGCCGCGGCCCGCGCTGGCGGCTATCAGCGGATCGTCCTGGACTCGCTGCCGAAGATGCGCGAGGCCCGCGCGCTTTATCTCAGCCTCGACTTTCGAGAAACTGCGCCCTACCTCGCGGCGCCCACTCCAGGCGCGGACTGCTTCGAACGCACGCTCTAGCTGGACCGGATTCGCTCGACCAGGCGCGTAGTGGAGCGCTCGTGCTCGAACGGGATCGAGAGGACCTGTCCGCCGCGGGCGAGCACGTGGGCCGCGCCCGCGATGCGCTCCACCGGCCAGTCGCCGCCCTTCACCAGGACTTCGGGCCGGGTGGCCGCGACCAGGGCCTCCGGCGTGTCGTCGTCGAACCATGTGACGGCATCCACCGCGTCGAGCGCGGCGACGACGGCGAGCCGGTCTTCGAGCGGGTTGATGGGCCGCTCGGCGCCCTTGCCCAGCCGCCTGGCGGACGCATCGCTGTTCAGCGCCACGAGCAGCGCCGCGCCCAGCTCGCGCGCGCGCGCGAGGTAGGTCACATGGCCGCGATGCAGGATATCGAACACGCCGTTGGTGAACACCAGCGGCCGGCCGAGCTCACCGGTCCAGCGCGCGAGGTGCTCGGGCGAACGGATCTTGCCTTCGAAGGCGGGCGGCTTCACTTCGCAGGGCAGACCCCATCCCCGGCCTTGCACAGGTCGAAGATCCGCACCACCTTGATCACGCCGCCGGTGTTGCGAGCGACGTCGACCGCGTCGGCCGCCTCCTGCTCGGTGACGATGCCCATCAGGTACACCACGCCCGCTTCGGTCACCACCTTCACGTGGATCGGGTTGACCTTGTTGGCATCGAGAAGCCGCCCCTTCACCTTGGTGGTGATGTAGGAATCGTTGGCGCGCGCGCCGAGCGACGAGGGTGGGCCGACTTGCAGCTCGTTGGCGATGTTGCGCACGTTGCCCGCGCCCTGCGCGAGCTTCTCGATGTCGGCCTTCCTGGCGTCCTCGGGCACCTCGCCCGTGAGCAGGACCGAGCGGTTGAATGAAGTGACGTTCACGTGCGTGTTCTCACCGTAGCGCTCGCGCACCCCGCGGCTCACCCGCGTCTCGATGTTGTCGTCGTCGATCATGGTGCCCGAGGTGCGTCGGTCCTCGGCCACGCCGTAGGTGAGCGCGCCGGCGCCGACGATGGCGGCCGGGCAGCCAGAGAGCAGTAGCACGGAGAGGAGGGCGAACAGCGCGGCGAGCAGTCTCATGCTGGGTTCTGGGAGAGCTGGAAGTCGATGCCGTCGCACAGGCAATGCAGCGCAAGCAAATGCACCTCCTGGATGCGCGCGGTGCGCTTGTGCGGCACGCAGATGTTCACGTCGTCTTGCGAGAGCAGCGCGGCCATTTTTCCGCCGCCCGCGCCGGTGAGCGCCACCACGCGCACGCCGAGCTCGTGCGCGGCTTGGATGGCCGCCACCACGTTGCGCGAGTTGCCGCTGGTGGAGATGGCGAGCAGCGCGTCGCCGCGGCGGCCGATGCCCTGCACCTGCTTGGAGAAGATCTGCTCGTAGGCGTAGTCGTTCGCGATCGAGGTCAGCGTCGAGGTGTCGGTGGTGAGAGCCACCGCGGCGAGCGGCGCGCGCTCGATCTCGAAGCGGTTGATGAGCTCGGCGGCGAAATGCTGTGCGTCGGCGGCCGAGCCACCGTTGCCGCAGGCGAGCACCTTCCCGCCGTGCTTCAGGGTCGCGGCGAGAAGTGCGCTCGCCCGTGCGATGGGCTCGGTCAGCGAGCGCGCGGCATCGAGCTTGAGCTGCGCGCTCTCGGCGAACTGCGCGCTCACACGCGCCGACAACGCGGCGGAAAGTTCTGCCTTCACCGCGCCGGATTCTACACCGTCACTCGACGAACACCTCGATCTCGATGCGCCGGGCTGGATTCGGGTGCGGCGCGAGTCGGCTGATACGCGCCCGCAGCGGCGCGCCGCGGTCGAGGCCCCACGCGAGCGTGGCATTGTCGCGCCTGGGCACATAGCCGAGCTTGCGTCCGCGCCACGTCACGGCGATCGCGTTGGGATCGTGCGGGTTGTCGGGCTCGCGCTCGAGGCCGAGCGCGTCGCCCACGCGCAGCTCCGGCCATACCTCCGCGGCGGCGTGGTAGCGAAAGCCCGCGAGCGGCGAACTCTGGACGAGCAGGCGTACGCCGCCGGAGGCTTCCTGCGCCAGAGCGCTGCCCGCGGCGACCAAGAGCAGGAGGAACGCGCACCTACTCGCCAAAGGCATTGCGGATCCACTTGATGTCCCCGGCCGGGCCGTCGACCAGGAAGACGTCGAAGCGGCAATGCGACTGCGGCCTGCGCGACAGGTAAAGCCGCGCCGCGGCCAGGAGCCGGCCGCGCTTTGCCGCGGTTACGCTCTCCCCGGCGCCGCCGTAGGCGAACGCACGCCTCATGCGCACCTCCGCAAACACGAGCACGCCATGCTCCTCTGCGATGAGATCGATTTCGCCGAGCCGGCAGTGCCAGTTGCGCTCGACCAGCAGTAGCCCCGAGCTCCGCATCAGCTCGGCACATCGGTCTTCCGCTCGCGCGCCCGCGCGGTTCATGGCAGGCTTAACGGCACGGTCCGCCCACGGGTTTACTCCCAATGTCCGGGATCCTCTTCGTCGTAGCCACGCCGATCGGCAACCTCGCCGATGCAAGCGCGCGCTCGCTCGAGGTGCTGCGCGGCGCCGACCTCGTGGCGTGCGAGGACACGCGCACGACGCGCACGCTGCTCGCGCGCTACGGCATCGCGACGCCGACGGTCGCGCTGCACCAGCACAACGAGCGCGCCGCCTCGGGCAAGCTGCTGAATCTGCTCAAGGAAGGAAAGAAACTGGCCCTGGTGAGCGACGCCGGCACGCCGGCGCTGTCCGACCCGGGCGCGCTGCTGGTCGAGGCGGCGCACCGCGCCGGCATCAAGGTGAGCCCGGTGCCCGGCCCGAGCGCGGCGGCCGCAGCTTTTTCCGCCGCGGGCTTCGCCGCCGACCGATTTCTGTTTGCCGGCTTCCTGCCCGCTTCCGCCGCAGCCCGCAGAAAGGCCCTTGAGGCGCTCGAGGTCGACTGTCCGCTGATCGTGTACGAAGCGCCGCACCGCATTCTCGAGACCGTGCAGGACCTCGGAGCGCGATTCGGGCCCGAGCGCGAGATTGCGATCGGCCGCGAACTCACGAAGAAATTCGAGGAAATGGCGCGAATGAAGCTCGGCGACGCCGCCGCCTGGCTGCGCGCCGAGCCGCAACGCATGCAGGGCGAATTCGTTCTGGTCGTCGCTGCCGGCCAGCCGAGGACGCCGCAAGCGGCGGACGCGGATCGGATCCTCGAGGCGCTGCTCGAAGCCATGTCGCCGAGCGAGGCGGCGAGGCTGGCCGCGAAGATCACGGGGCTTCCCAAGCGCGGGCTCTATCAAAAGGCCTTGGCTCGAGCGAAGTAGAATCGAAAGCGATGGACCGGCTCACACTGAGGCGCCCCGACGACTGGCACCTGCACCTGCGCGACGGCCCGGCGATGGCGTCGGTCCTCGCCGACGCGGCGCGCGAGTTCGCACGCGCCATCGTCATGCCGAACCTGAAGCCGCCGGTGCGCACGACGTACGAAGCGCTCGACTACCGCGAGCGGATCCTCGCTGCGCTGCCCGATGGCGCGGCGTTCGAGCCGCTGATGACGCTCTATCTCACCGACGACACCCCGCCGGAGGAGATCGCCCGCGCCAAGCTCTCGGGGCGGGTCCACGGGGTGAAGCTCTATCCCGCCGGCGCCACCACGCACTCGGATGCCGGAGTCTCGCGCCTGTCGCGTTGTTTTCGCACGCTGGAGAAGATGGAGGAGCTCGGCATGCCGCTGCTCATCCACGGCGAATCGACCGATCCGGCCATCGACGTGTTCGACCGCGAGAAGGCCTTCATCGAGGAAGTGCTCGGGCCAACTGTCGAGCGGTTTGCAAGCCTGAAGGTCGTGCTCGAGCACATCACCACGCGCGAGGCGGCGCAGTACGTGGAGGTCACCGGGCCCAACGTGGCGGCCACGATCACGGCGCATCATCTGCTCATGAACCGCAATGCGCTCTTCGTGGGCGGCATCCGGCCGCATCACTATTGCCTGCCGGTGCTCAAGCGCGAGGAGCACCGCGAGGCGCTGGTCGAGGCCGCGACTTCCGGCAACCCGAAGTTCTTCCTCGGCACCGACAGCGCGCCGCACCCGCGCGGCGACAAGGAGGCGGCCTGCGGCTGCGCCGGCGTCTACACCGGCCACGCGGCGCTCGAGCTCTACGCGATCGCCTTCGACGAAGCCGACGCGCTGGGTCGGCTGGAAGGCTTCGCGAGCGAGTTCGGCGCGAAGTTCTACGGATTGCCGCCGAACCAAGGCACTGTCACCCTCGCGCGCAAGGACTGGACCGTGCCGCAGCGGCTGAAGTTCGGCGAAGCCGAGCTGGTTCCGCTGCGCGCCGGCGAGACGCTTCCCTGGAAGCTGGTCTAGCGCATCCGGTCTTCGACCCGGTTCGCCCCTGGCTCGAGCGCCTGGGGGCCGAGCGCTCGCTCGAGCGTTTGAATCATTTTTCTCGCGAGTTGAATGTCCGCACGGCGAGCGGCCACCCGGTGCGGTTCGTGCCTCCCGGACCTTCCGACCCGTACTACGAGGTGCATCTCTTCGAAACCGGCCGGGTCCAGACGCGGGCGGACAACCTGCACGATCTCTTCAACGCGCTCGCCTGGCTCGCCTTTCCCAGGACCAAGGCGCTGATCAATGCGCTGCACGCCGACGAGATTCCGCGCGAGCGCGGCCGGCGCGGCCGCCGGCGCGATCTGCTGACCCTGCTCGACGAAGGCGGCGCGATCGTGCAATGCGACGACGCGGAGCTCATCGCTCTGGTGCGCGGCTTTCGCTGGAAGGAGCTCTTCTGGGAAAGGCGCGTGCAGGTTCTTGAGCGCATCCGGCTCCACGTGCTGGGGCATGCCACGCTCGAGCAGGCGTTGAATCCTTGGCCGGGGATCGCATGCAAGGCGATCTTCGTCGCGGCGGCCGCGAATCCGGATACCGCGGCGCACGCGTGGCTCGCCGCGCTCGAGCCGGGCACGAACCCGCGCGCGCTTCCGCCGCTGCCGATCTTCGGCTACCCCGGCTGGATGCCCGGCAGCGAGCACTCCGGCTTCTACGACGACAGGCGTTACTTCAGGGAAAAACAGGATAGGGCCGCACCTGTCCCGCCGGCACCGCCTCGGGATGCCGCGCATTGACTACGCCGCGGATGTCGTCGACCGCGTCGTAAGGCACGTCCACCATCAGCAGCACCTTGCCGGCCTCGATCTCGTGCTGGAACTGGCGCAGCTTCGAGTTCGGCACCGAGGCCGCGACCATGCTCGCCACCCAGGTGCCGAGCAGCGCGCCGGCCAGCACCGCGACGAAGAACCAGAGCGGGTGCGGATGCGTTCCCTCGATCGGGTTGAGCACGATCAGCGCGCCGAGCGCGGCGCCGCCGAGCGTGCCGAGACCGAGGCCAACGCCAGCGCCGTGCATGAAGTCGGTCTTGATGAGGTAGCCGGCCTCGTGCAGCTCGGCAAGATTGGTGCCGCGCTTGGCGAGAAAGTGCATGTGGCGGTCTTCCACGCGCGCGAGCAGCAGATCGTCGGCCGTATGGCGCGCGCTTTCGACATCGGGAAGGAGAAAGTAGAGGCGCCTTCGCATGATTCACCTCCGTGCAGTTACGACTTCATAGGGTCCGCCTGCGGCGGTAAAATTGCAACGGGAGTCGGCCAGGCAGCCGCTGTGCGCAAGCACAGAGGAAAGTCCGGGCTCCGCAGAGCGGGATGCAGGGTAACGCCCTGGCACGGCGACGTGACGAAGAGGGCCACAGAGACGAGTCTCCGGGCGTCAAACCCCGGAGGGTGAAACGCGGCAACCTCCATCCGGAGCAACACCAAATAGGCAAGCGCAGTGTGCACAAATTCACGCGCACTACAGGCCGGCTCGGCCGAAGCTTGCGGGTAGGTGGCTAGAGCCGTGACGTAAGTCACGGCCCAGAGGAATGGCTGCCGGCGCGGCGGGGGCAACCCGGCCGCGGGCACAGAACCCGGCTTACCGGCCGGCTCCCATTGGTACTTGACTCCCATTGCCACGCTCTTCGCCGGCAGATAATCTCGCAGGCCATGCACGACAGGCTCAACCGGAACGACGTCACGAATCGCGTGAACGTGGAGGAACCGCAGCGCGTGCGCGATACGGTCGTCGCGCTCTTCGCCGCGCGCTATCCGGGAAGCGATTTCACCGCCGTGGCGAGGGCATTCGACGATCTGCAGGCGTTGTTCGAGGGGCGCTTTCCCGGCTACCTCGCCTGCGACACGCTTTACCACGACGTGCGCCACACCCTCGACATGACGCTCGCCATGGCCAGGCTGATCGACGGCCACGAGCGCGTGTGCGCGCCGAGCGAGCGTCTCGGCCCGCGCCGCGCCGCGCTCGGCGTCCTGGTCGCGATGCTTCACGACACGGGCTACGTGAGGCGTGCAAGCGAGAGCCACATCGCGAACGGCGCCGTCTTCACCAAGGTGCACGTGACCCGCAGCGCCGAGTTCGCCGCCGCGTACCTGCCGCAGATCGGTTTCGGCGCCGAAGCCGGCCTCGCGGCGCGGCTGGTGCATTTCACCGGCTACGAAATGGACCTCGACGAGATCCAGGTCGCGAGGCCGCACGAGCGCATGCTCGGATGGATGGTCGGCACCGCGGACCTCATCGGCCAGATGTCCGATCGCATGTACCTGGAGAAATGCCGCGATTTTCTTTATGCCGAGTTCGTCTGGGCCAACATCGCGCGCGAGAGGTTCGCCGACGGGCACGAGGTGGTGCGCTACGCCTCGGCGGCGGATCTCATGGTCAAGACCCCCGGGTTCTACGAGCACGTAGCGCGTGCCCGCATCGAGAAGAAGCTCGGCGGCGCGGACCGCTTTGCCGAAGCCCATTTCGATGGCCCGAACCCCTACCAGTCGGAGATCGAGCGCAACATCGGCTTCCTCAGGCAACTCGTCGAAGCGGCCGAGCTCGGTCGCCTGCGCCGGCTGTGCTACTCGCTTTCGACTAGGCCAGCTTCGCGACCAGCCAGCGCGCTGTCCGCATAAGGCGCGCGTCGAAGCCCCTGCGGCCGACGAGCTGCACGCCGAGCGGCAGCTCGCCCGGGCCCTGCATCAGGGGCAGCGAGAGCGCCGGCATCCCGAGCAGGGTCCAGAGCGTGCAGAAGCGCGGGTCGCCGGTCGAGTCGAGCCCCTTGGGCGCGACCCCCGGCGCCGCCGGCGTCAGAATCGCGTCGTAGCGCTCCATGAACAGATCGTCGAGGCTCGCCACGACCGGCGCGACAGCGCCGACCGCGCGCTTGTAGTCGACCGCCCGCACCTCGCGCCCGCGCTCGATCAGGGAGCGTAGCTGCCCCGAAAGCTGCTCGCGCCCCTGCTCCCACTCGCGCTCGAAGCTCGCCGCCATCTCGGTTTCCATGATGGTCTTGTGCCAGTCCCAAGCGCGGTCGGCCGAGGGAAAGAGATCGACCTCCTCCACGCGCTCGCCGAGCGCCTCGACCAGCTCGCCGAAGGCTTCCTTCGCTGGCGCCTCGACCTTGTCCCAGTGCGGCGTCCTGATGAACGCGAGCACCGGCTCGACCGGCGGCGTCTCGCTCGAAACCTCCCGGAACGGCACCCGCGCGCGGGGCCGAGTATCGGGGTCGCCCTCGTGAAAGCCCGCCGCCTCCTCGGCGAGCAGCGCGATATCGTCCAGCGACCTGGCGAAGAGGCCCACGTGATCGAGCGTGCGCGAGAGCTGCAGCACCCCGCTGCGCGGGATCAGGCCGTGCGTGGGCTTGTAGCCGTAGACGCCGCAGAACGCGGCCGGCCGGATCACCGAGCCGTTGGTCTGGCTGCCGAGCGCGAGCGGCACCATGCTCGCGGCGACCGCCGCGGCCGAGCCGCTCGACGAGCCGCCGGGGGTGTGCTCGGGGTTGTGCGGGTTGCGCGTCTTGCCGGGCGAGAAATAGGCGCACTCGGTGGTCACGGTCTTGCCGAGCATCACCGCCCCCGCGGCCCGCAGCATGGTCACCACCGCCGCGTCCGTGCGCGGCGCGCGCCCCTTGTGCAGCGCGCAGCCGTTCTCGGTCGGCATGTCGGCGGTGTCGATGATGTCCTTCAGGCCGACCGGCACGCCGTGCAGCGACCCGATCGGCTTGCCCGAGCGCTTGCGCTCGTCGGCGGCGCGCGCCTGCTCGAGCGCGTGCTTCTCGTCGAGGAAGGTCCAAGCCTGCACCTTCGGCTCGACGTCGCGGATGCGCTCGAGGCAGGACTGCACCAGCTCCTCCGAGGTGAGCAGACCCTCGCGGATGCGGCGCGCCGCGTCGCTCGCGGTCAGCGCGGCCGGGACCGTCGGGTCAGCGCCCGTAGAGGAACTCCGGCAGCCACAGCGTCATCCCCGGCCAGACGTACATGATCGCCAGGCAAATGATGACGATGACCATGTACGGCATCATGCCGGCGAAGATCTGGTTCAGCGTGACGTGCGGCGGCGAGACGCCCTTCAGGTAAAAGGCCGACATTGCCACCGGCGGCGACAGGAACGCCGCCTGCAGGTTCACCGCCACCATGGTGCCGAACAGGATCGGGTCGACGTTGAAGTGCGTGAGCAGCGGAATGAAGATCGGCACGAAGATGACGATGATCTCGGTCCACTCGAGCGGCCAGCCTAGGATGAAGATGATGGCCTGCGCCACGATCATGAACTGAAGCGGCGTCAGGTTCATGCTCAGCACCCATTTCTCGATCAGCTGCTGGCCGCCGTGCAGCGCGAACACCGCCGAGAACAGCGCCGAGCCGACGAACAGCCAGCACACCATCGCGGTGGTCTTCGCCGTAAGGAAGGTCGATTCCTTGATGGTGCGCAGCAGCCGCTTGTTCGTGGCAAGGTCCCACGCCCACGGCAGCGCAGTGCCGGCGAACACCGCGCCGAGCGAGGCGGAGACGATGACCGTGACGACGTCGGCGCGCATCATGCCCAGGCCGCCGCCGATCAGGAGGCCGACCAGGCTGGACCACAGTACGCGGCGCGGATACTTCGACATGCCGGCGAGGTAGAGCGCGCCGGCCGCGCCGATGCCGGCCGACTCCGAGGCCGTGGTGATGCCGAACAGGATCACCGCCAGCACGATGAAGGTGAGCACGCCGAGCGGCATCACCGATTCGACCAGCAGCTTGAGGATCTCGAGCTGTTCGCCGTCCATCCGCAGGTAGTAGACCAGCAGCACGAGCGCCGAGAGCACAGCAAGCCCCCAGAACCAGGCGTAAAAGTTCTCCGGCACCTGGCCGGCGCCCTCGACGGGCAACGCCTGCAGCGAGCCCACCTCTTCCGGCATCCCGCTTTCCCTGGCCGGGGCGCCGCCTTCCACCTGCGCTTCGGCCGTGCCAAGCTCCTGCAGGCCCCCTTCCTTCTCGCCCTGAGGCGCGGCGCCCGGCGGCTCGGGCAGCGTGGCGGGCGCCTCCTGCACTGCGGCGGGCTTGGTAGGCGCGGGAGCCGCCTCCGGCGCGTTGTGGATCACCACGTACCACCAAGCGGCGGCGAACAGCGCCAGGGTGAGCACGACCGGAATCGATGCGGCTAGCGCGTTTTTCACGACCGTGAAGTAGGTCGTGCCCGCGGGCGCCGCGCCGGGGCGCAGCAGCGCGCCGAACAGGCCGCCGAGCACGCGCTGTGCCCGTCCGCGTTCGAGCGACTTCAGCCACGCGGGCACGTCTACCTTGTACCGATCGGGAGGAAGCTTGGGCGCGATTTTCGGGCTGATCAGGGCCCAGCCGACGATATAGATGAGGTAGAGCGCGGTCAGGAAGAATCCCGGCAGCATCGCCGCGGCGTACAGCTTGACGATCGACTGGCCGGCGACCGCCGCGTACACGATCAGCATCACCGACGGCGGGATCAGGATGCCGAGCGTGCCGCCGGCGGTGATCACGCCGGAGGCGAGCCGCACGTCGTAGCCCGCCGAGAGCATCGGCCGCATCGCGATCACGCCCATCAGCACCACCACCGCGCCGACGATGCCGGAGGCGATGCCCCAGAACGCGCACACCAGCAGCGTGGTGACCGCGAGCGACGCGGGCACCCTGCGGAAGGCAAGCTGCACGCTGAAGAACATCTTGTCGACCAGCGCGGCGCGCTCGATGACGTAGCCCATGAACACGAACAGCGGGATCGAGAGCAGCGTCTCGTTGTTCATCGCGCCGTAGGTGCGCTGCACGAACAGGTCGAACACCTCGTTCTGCAGCCAGTGATGGTCGGGCCGGTAGAAGGCGAGGTAGCCGAACACCATGCCGAGGCCCATCATGGTGAAGGCGGTCGGAAAGCCCATCATGATCGCCGCCACGATCAGCACCAGCATAGTGAGTCCGAGCGCCGGGTCGCTCATAGCTTGGTCCCCGAGCGCTGGTGCGCGGCCTCGTCGATGTTATGCGCCTGCTCGATCGCGGCGCGGCGCGATTCCTCGTCCACGAACTCGCTGTGCGCCAGCTGCTCCTCGACCACGTCGATCTCCTCGACGTCCTTCGTGCGCTCAGCCCAGGCGCCGGTGCGCAGGCAGTCGATGCAGCGGATGATCTCGGCGATGCCCTGCAGCATGACCAGCACGCCGGCGATCGGGATCACGGTCTTGAACGGAGCCACCGGCGGCCCCTCGTAAGTGACGTTCGAGCGCTCGCCGATGCGCCACGAGTCTCCGGCGTAGTAGTAGCCGGCATAGATCAGCGCGATGATCCCCGGGATGAAGAACAGGATATACAGCGCGAGGTCGAAGCTCGCCTGCGTCCGCGGGCGCATGTTGGTGTAAAGAAAGTCGCCGCGCACGTGGCCGTCCTGCGACAGCGTGTACGCGCCGCACATCATGAAGAGCGTGCCGTAGAGCATCGCATCCAGGTCGAAGATCCACGCCGTCGGCGCGTTGAGGATGTAGCGCTTGAAGACCTCGACCGAAACCACCAGCATCAGGATCACGATCAGCCAGGCGAAAGTCTTGCCCGACCAGGTGCTGAGACGGTCGGCGAAGCGCAGGTAGGTTTGAGCATTCATGCTGAAAAAAGAAGCGCCACCCGGTCAGCCCGGATGGCGCCTTTCTCCGTTTAGGTACTCAGGCTTTTTTGCCCGCAGCAGGCTTGCCGAAGTAGTGGTTGTAGGCCATGCGCCGGCTGACGTTGGTGTCGAGGTCCCACTTCACCACGCGCTCGGCGAACTTCTTCTGCGACTCCTCGATCTCGCGGAACAGCGCGTTGTCGGAGCGCTTCTTCGCCGCCGCGTCGTAGGTTTCGAGCTGGCGCGAGAGGATCGAGTCGGGCGTCTTGTAGAAGCGCACCTTGTCCTTGGTCTGCATCTCGACGTAGTCCTTCGAATAGCGGTCGATCGCCTTCCAGGACAGATCCTGCGAGGCCGCCTCGACTGCGTTCTCGATGATCGCCCTCATCTTCGCCGGCAGCGCGTCGAACTTGGTCTTGTTGAACATGATCTCGAACTGCTCGGCGTTCTGGTGGAAGCTCTGCAGCATGCAGACCTTCGACACGTCGGGGAAGCCGAGGATGCGGTCGGAGCTCGCGTTGTTGAACTCGGCGCCGTCGAGCAGGCCGCGGTCGATCGCCGGGACGATCTCGCCGCCAGGCAGTGCGTTGACCGCCGCGCCCATGCCGGTGAACACGTCGATCGAGATGCCCACGGTGCGGAACTTCATGCCCTTGAAGTCGTCGACCTTGGTGATCGGCTTCTTGAACCAGCCGAGCGGCTGCGTGGTCATCGGGCCGTACGGGAACGACACCACGTTCGCGCCGATGGAGGTGTAGAGCTTGAGCAGCAGCTCCTTGCCACCGCCGTATTTGTGCCAGGAGAGGAGCTGGTTCGCGTCCATGCCGAACGCCGGCCCCGAGCCCCACAGCGCGAGCGCGTTCTGCTTGCCGTAGTGATACACGAGCACGCCGTGGCCGCCGTCGAGGGTGCCCTTGGACACCGCATCGAGCAGGCCGAAGGCCGGAACCACCGCGCCGGCCGGCAGCACCTCGATCTTGAGGTCGCCGCCGGTCATGTCGTTCACCTTCTTCGCGAAGTCGCCCGCGTACTCGTGGAAGATGTCCTTCGCCGGCCAGGTGCTCTGCCAGCGCATCGAGATCGGTCCCTGCGCCTTGGCGATCATCGGGAAACCGAGCGCGGCAGTGCCTGCTGCGGCGCCGGCGGCGCCCGTCAGGAACTTGCGGCGCGCGGCTTGCGGCTTGTCTTGCTGGGTGTTCATCACTCCTCCTGCCTTCGGTGAGGTTATCTAGTGGACGCTCGCCATCCTGTTGTCCTGCCCCCGGGCGAGCTTGCGGCGGATTCTAGAACAGTCTGAAGCGTCCGTGTATTCCGGTTTACCCGGTTTTTTCCCATCGCGTGCAGGCTTCGCGCACCACGTCGGCGAGCGAGCCCCGCGCGGCGTGGCGGGCGCGCAGCCAGGCGGCATCGGAATCGCCGGCGCGCACGCCGGCCGCCAGCTCGTGCACCAGCGCGCCGCAGCCCAGGCGCGCGGCGTGGGGCGCGATCTTCGCCATCGTCGCGAGAATGTCCTCGCCGATGGCGGTCTTGCGGCTGGCGTACGGATCGACCATGGTGCCGCGCAGGCCGTAGCGGCAGGCCTCGAAGCGGTTGTGGCTGTTCACGAGGTAGGTGGTGCGCGAAGGCTCGAGCGGGCGCTCCTCGAGGTGCCATGCCGCGAGCGCCTGGGCGTAGGCGGCGAGCAGCGCCGCGCGACGCACGGTCAGCGGGGTGTCGCACACCCGGATCTCGATGGTGCCGTACTCGGGCTTGGGGCGGATGTCCCAGTAGAAGTCCTTCATGCTGGCGACGATGCCGAACCCCTTCATGCGCATGAAGTACTCGAGGAACTCGGCCCAGTCGCGCACGAACGGGATGTGGCCGGCG
>DATMJC010000037.1:0-32765 GCA_035554435.1 Burkholderiales bacterium
GATCGCGAGAAGCAGCTCGCCATCCGCGGTCAGCGCCATCTCGTCGACCCGGGTCGTTCCGCCGGTGTTGATGGCCGGCTGCGCGAGCGCGTTGGGCCCGTCGAGATCGAACACCTTGAGCGTGCTGTCGCCGTCGCCGGCGTAGAGCCACCTGCCGTGAGTCACCACGCCGTCGGGCCCGGAGATGTCGTTGTTCACAGCGCCAGCGGCGTTGCGCTTGACGCCGACGAAGAGGCCCTTGCCGAGAAACCGTTTGAACGTGAGCCGATCGGTGTTGATGATATCGATCGCAGCATTCGAGCGGTCGGCCAGGTAGTACTCGGCGCGATGCGGATTGACCCAGCTGATGTCGTACGAGAGCAACGCGGCGCCCGGAATCTGGACCGCGGTGAGGCACTTGGTTTCAGTATCGGTCGGCGCTCCTGGCCCGGTGCAGGCGCCGAAGGCCGCGCCCGAAAGCGCAAGGAAGGCGGCGCCAAAGCACAGGGCCGCCGGTCGGCGAGACAAGTTTCGATGCATGAACTGCTCCTTTCGTATTACGACTGGTTAAAGGCCGCAGGCTTTTGGGCGGTTTATCGATCTTGTGGGGTGGGCACGCAGGATCTCCCTGGCGGGCACCAATGGTGCGGTCTGGAACGTGCCGCAATCCTCCTCCCCAGGAAGATTCTTGACAGACGACACTACTCCGCCACGCTGACGGCGGTCTGACGTACTCACGTAATCCGAACGTCGCCTTAACGCGTTCTTAACGCCACCACTCCTGAGGTCACCAATAAGAAGGGTTCAAGAAGGGTTCGCCATTCACGTAGCCCTTGCTCCATAGCCGGACGCCGAGGAGCCCTAGTCGTGAGAGCGCGCGATGATCGAGGCGAGGCGATCTGGTAGACCACCTGCAGCAACGAGGATGGCGAATCGCTCGTAGTTCGTAGAAGGTGCGCGTGATGCCTGTGCGAGCGCTAGCAGGGCCTTGAGACGCCCACTCAAGGCGCGGGCGTAAAATCGTTTGGAATGGCATCGCAACCAGCGAGCTGGCACATCCTCATTGTCGAAGACAATGCGGACATCCTCGCGAATCTGCACGGGTACCTCGAGCCGCTCGGCTATTCGCTCGATTGTGCCCGCGACGGACTGGCGGGCCTTGCCCTCGCAGCGGATCGACGCCATGACGCCATCGTCCTGGACGTCATGCTGCCCGGACTGAACGGTATCGAGGTTTGCCGACGCTTGCGGCAACAGCTGCGACGCGATACTCCCGTAATCATGTTGACCGCCCGAGATACGGTGGACGACAAGGTACTCGGCTTGGGCTCCGGCGCGGACGACTATCTGGTGAAGCCATTTTCGCTCATCGAACTCCACGCACGTCTGATGGCGCTTATGCGCCGCGTTCGCGGTCGAGTCGCCGGCGGCCAATTGCGCGTGGGACCTCTGGAGTTCGATCTGGCCACGTACGAGGTCCGGCGTGACGGGGTTCGGCTCGAGTTCTCACCGACGGGTTACCGCTTGCTGGCAAGACTGATGCAGGCAAGTCCTGCGCTGGTGGAGCGGCGAGCATTGGAGCATGAGCTATGGGGGGATGATCCCCCTGCAAGCACCGCACTTCGCGCACACATTCACGCGGTACGTCAGACCCTGGACAAGCAGTTCGACCGGCAGATGCTGATCACCCTCCCGGGCATCGGCTATCGTCTGATCGACCCCAATGCAGAGTAGCGGCCCCCTGCGACGCAGGCTGGTGGCAGCTTGCGTCCTGCCTGCCATCGTCATCGGCGGCGTGTTCAGTGCAGCGAGTTACTTCGTCATCGAAGCGGCCGAGTACGAGTTGATCGAGGCCCGACTCATGCGTGCCGCGCGGGTCGTGAGCGAGCGTGTGCGCGAAGGCGACGTGGATGCGCGGCGGTTCTCGGATCTAAAGGTCTATACCGGAAGTCAAATTCCAGCGGACTGGCGAGCGCTTTCGCTCGGCGTACAGGAGATTTCCATTGGCGACAGCGTCCTCCAGGTCCTCCTCGCCGAAGAGGGCGGAGAACGTTTTGCTATCGTTGTCGACGTCAGTGATTTTGAGCGCCTTGAGGCCGCCGCGTACATGGGGCTAGTGGTCGCCTTCCTGGCGGGCGCCCTTCTGGCTCTTGCGATAGCGCACGCATCTGCGAGCCGTATCATTGCCCCGATCACGGTGCTTGCAGAAGCCGTGGAACGAGACACGCTTGCGGAGAATCCGAAGCTCCTTGCAGCACCCGACGAGATCGGAGTGCTTGCACGAGCGTTCGCCGCGCGCGCGTCACAGCTAGCGAGGGTTCTGGAAAGGGAGCGTAATTTCACCGCCGACGTAAGCCACGAGTTGAGGACACCTCTTACCGTCGTCCTGGGAGCCTCCGAACTGCTTACGGCGCGCCTCGCGGACCGTGCGGATCTGCTGGTAGTCGCCGAGCGTATACGCCGCGCGACGAGCGGCATGTCGGAGAGGGTCAGCGCCCTTTTGCAGTTGGCGCGAGACCCGAGCCGCATTGAGATCGCGACTCTCGCGCTCCGGCCGTTGCTCGAAAGGGAAGTCGAGCGCTGCCGCCCGCTCCTCGATGGCAAGCCGGTCCGGCTGGAGCTTGAAATTCCGCATGAGGTCTGGGTGGCGGGAAATGCCGACCTGGCGGCGATCGCCGTGAATAATCTGCTGCGCAATGCCTTCCATTTCACCGAGCGCGGCTCGGTACGCATAGCGTTGGCCGCCGACGCGCTGGTAATCGAGGACACGGGGCCCGGTATCGCGAAGTCGATCCGCCATCGGCTGTTCGAGCCGTTCGTGCGAGGCGACGACACGTCCGCAACAGGAACCGGCCTCGGCCTATCGATCGTCAAGCGCGTCGCGGATCATCTTGGCTGGCTCGTGGGCGTCGACGATTCACCGCGCGGGGGAGCGCGCTTTACGCTCCGCTTTGCGGAGGACTTCGCGTCACCGGCGCGCGCACGGTGACGCTCCGCTTTATACTTGGCTTCCGGACGAGCACGTCGACCGGGTGTGGGAGGCGCTCGAGAATTCCATGAGATCACCCCGATGACGGGCACGGCCGGCCCCGAGATTTCGGTCGTCATCCCGATCTACAACGAGGAAGCCGGCCTGGCGCAACTCTTCGCCCGGCTCTACCCGGCGCTCGACGCGCTCGGCCGCAGCTACGAGCTCGTACTGGTGGACGACGGCAGCCGCGACCGCTCCCCGGCGCTCCTGCACGAGCAGTTCGACCGGCGCCCGGACGTGACCCGGGTCGTGTACCTGGCGACCAATTTCGGCCAGCACATGGCGATCCTCGCCGGTTTCGAGCGTGCGCGCGGCGAGATCGTGGTGACGCTCGACGCCGACCTGCAGAACCCGCCCGAGGAAATCGCCAGGCTCCTCGCCAAGATGGACGAGGGCTACGACTACGTCGGCAGCTACCGCAGCGAGCGCCGCGACAGCGCCTTTCGGCGCATCGCGTCGCGGGCGATCAACCGGCTGCGCGAGCGCCTGACCGACATCCGCATGGCCGACCACGGCTGCATGCTGCGCGCCTACCGGCGCAACGTGGTCGACACCATCAACCAGTCGCACGAGCTGAACACCTTCGTCCCGGCGCTCGCCTATCTCTACGCGCACCATCCCACCGAGATCGAGGTGCGCCACGAGGAGCGCGCCGCGGGCGCCTCGCAATACTCGCTGTCGCGGCTGATCCACCTCAACTTCGACCTGATCACGGGGTTCTCGGTCGGACCGCTGCGGTTCTTCTCGCTCCTCGGCATGCTGGTCTCGGTGGGCTCGGTCGTCCTGTATGTCGCGGTGCTCCTCTACCGGCTCTATGCCTTCGGCTTCGGTTATGCGCTCGAGCATGCCTGGGACCGCGACGTGCTCGAGTTCTTCCTCATCGGCATGGCGCTCTTCGGCCTGGGGATCATCGGCGAGTACATCGTGCGCATCAACGAGCAGGTCAAGGGCCGGCCGCGCTACCTCGTCGCCGCGGTGCTGGAGAAGCGCGCTTGACGAGCGCCGTGGTGTTCGCCTACCACGACGTGGGCGTGCGCTGCCTGCAGGTGCTGCTCGAGCAAGGCGTCGACGTGCCCCTCGTCGTCACCCACCGCGACGACCCGGCCGAGGCGCACTGGTTCGCGAGCGTCGCCGCGCTCGCGCGGGAGCGGGGCATCGAGACGCTGGAGGATCCCGGGCCGGCGCAAATCCGTGAGAAGCTTGCGGCCTTGCCGCCGGATCTCATCTTCTCGTTCTACTATCGTCGCATGCTGCCGCCCGAGTGGCTGGCGGCGGCCCGCCGCGGCGCCTTCAACATGCACGGCTCGCTGCTGCCGAAGTACCGCGGGCGCGCGCCGGTGAACTGGGCCGTCCTCATGGGCGAAGCCGAGACCGGCGCGACGTTGCACGAGATGGTGGCGAAGCCCGACGCCGGGCGCATCGTGGACCGCGAGCGCGTCCCGATCGGCGACGACGAAACCGCGGTGGAGGTGTTCCGCAAGGTCACCGCGGCGGCGGAGACGGTTTTGCGCCGTTCCTTGCCTCGCCTGGTGGCGGGCGATACCGTGCTGAAAGAGCAGGACCTGGCGCGCGGCAGCTATTTCGGCGCGCGCCAGCCCGAGGACGGGCGCATCGACTGGTCGAAGAGCGCGCGCGAGATCCACAACCTGGTGCGGGCGGTGGCGCCGCCGTATCCCGGAGCTTTCACGGATGACCTCAAAATATTGAAAACCAAGATCGAACCTCTCATGCGCGCGCCCGGACGCGTGCTCGGTCCCTACCGCCAGGACGGCCAGTGGTACGCCGCCTGCGGCGACGGCGGCGTGCTGCGGCTGGTGGAAGTCGAGCCGGCAAAATGAAGCGCGTCCTCATCCTCGGGGTCAACGGCTTCATCGGCCACCACCTCTCGAAGCGCATCCTGGCGACCACCGACTGGGAGGTCTACGGGATGGACATGCAGAGCGACCGCATCGAGGACCTCGCCGGCGAGCGGCGCTTCCGCTTCTTCGAAGGCGACATCACCATCAACAAGGAGTGGATCGAGTACCACGTGCGCAAGTGCGACACGGTGCTGCCGCTGGTCGCGATCGCGACTCCCGCGACCTACGTGAAGGACCCGCTGCGGGTGTTCGAGCTCGACTTCGAGGCCAACCTGCCGATCGTGCGCGCCTGCGTGCACCACCGCAAGCGCCTCGTGTTTCCCTCGACCTCCGAGGTCTACGGCATGTCGGGCGACCGCGAGTTCGACCCCGAGCGCTCGCCGCTGGTGTACGGGCCGATCCAGAAGCAGCGCTGGATCTACGCCTGCTCGAAGCAGCTCATGGACCGGGTGATCTGGGCCTACGGCGACAAGGTCGGGCTCGACTTCACCCTGTTCCGGCCCTTCAACTGGATCGGCGCCGGGCTCGACTCGCTCGGCACGGCGAAGGAGGGCAGCTCGCGCGTCGTGACCCAGTTTCTCGGCCACATCGCGCGCGGCGAGCCGATCCAGCTGGTCGACGGCGGCAGGCAGAAACGCGCCTTCACCTACATCGACGACGGCATCGACGCGCTCATGAAGATCATCGCGAATCCCGGCGGCGTCGCCTCGGGCAAGATCTACAACATCGGCAATCCGCGCAACAACTTCTCGGTGCGCTCGCTCGCGGAGATGATGGTCAAGCTCGCGCTCGAGTTCCCGGAATACCACAGCACCGCCCGCAAGGTGCGCATCAAGCGCACCACCGCGGACCGCTACTACGGCCGCGGCTACCAGGACGTGCAGAACCGCGTCCCGGGCATCGCGAACACCCGGCGCGAGCTGCGCTGGAAGCCGCGCGTCGGCATGCGCCAGGCGCTGCGGCTCATCTTCGAGGCCTATCGCAGCCAGATCTCGGACGCGCGCCGGTTAGTAGGATAAATGCGGGGATGAAGCTTGCGCTGAAGGTCGACGTCGACACCTTCCGCGGCACGCGCGAAGGCGTCCCCCGCCTCGCCCGGCTGCTCGAGCGCCGCGGCGCCGGAGCGAGCTTCTTCTTCAGCCTCGGCCCCGACCACACCGGGCGCGCCGTCAAACGGATGTTCAGAAAGAATTTTTTCGGGAAAGTCACGCGCACCTCCGTCCTGCGCCACTACGGGCTGCGCACGCTCCTCTACGGCACCCTGCTCCCGGGTCCCGACATCGGCTCGCGCTGCGCCGGCGAAATGCGCGCGGTGCGGGCAGCGGGCTTCGAGGTCGGCGTGCACTGCTGGGACCACGTGCGCTGGCAGGACTTCGTCGCCGGCCGCGACGCGGCCTGGACCGAGGGCGAAATGGCGCTCGCGGAGGAGCGCTTCGAGTCGATCTTCGGCGAGCGGCCGAAGAGCTGGGCCGCGGCGGGCTGGCAGACCAATCGCCACGCGGCCGCCTGGCAACAGCGCGCGCAGCTCGACTACGCCTCCGATACGCGGGGATTCTCGCCGTTCGTCCCGCTCTGGGGCGGCGAGGCGCTCGGCTGCGTGCAGCTACCCACGACGCTCGCGACGCTTGACGAGCTGATTGGCCGGGAGGCCGACCCGGTGGCGAGCCTGCTCGCCGCCACGGCGTCCGGAGCGCCTCACGTCTTCACCGCGCACGCGGAACTCGAGGGCGGACAGCTCGCCGACATGCTCGAGGCGCTGCTCGCGGGCTGGAGCGCGCAAGGCTACGAGATCGTGAGCCTCGCCGCGCTTCGCCGCGCGCTCGACGACAGGTCGCTGCCGCGGCACGAGGTGGTATTCGCCGAGGTGCCGGGCCGCTCCGGCACCCTCGCGGCGCAGGGCCGCGTCAGTCGTTCATGATGTTCGGGAAGATCATCCCGAACGAGACGATACAGACGGCGAGCTTGAGGATGAAAACGGTTTTCTGACCGCCCGACATCTGCTTGTAGGTCAGGCTTTTCTTCGCGCCCCCACTCCCCTGCGCAGACTGCTGTGGATTGCTCATGTGTAGTTCCTCTTTTTGAGGCGCAGCCAGTGTATCCGGGTGTCCTGCGCGATACCTGTCGCCAGCCTGCTCGATGCCTGTCGCCAGCCTGACTACCAAAAATTTGGCAAATCGATGACGCAATGCGCGTCGCAGCGTCCCTCAACATGCTACGCATGGAGAACATGGAGCTTCCGGCCGACAACTGCCCTGTCGCGCCGCCCTCGCAGGTGACGGTTTATACCCGCGTGCTGCATCGCGCCTGCCAGATCATCGGCGGAGTGGAGCCGCTCGCGGCGCGCCTGCGGGTCCCGGTGGCGACGCTTTATCGATGGCTCGACGGCGAGGCGGAGCCGCCGAGCCCCGTGTTCCTGAAGGCGGTCGACATCGTGATGCCGGCATGGAGCTCCGACGACGAGCTGCTCGCCCGAGCGCTTCGCGCCGCCCGGCCCCCGAAGAAGCCGCTCGCCTGACTACTTGTAGATGAGATAGGCCTCGCGCTCCGCGAGCCACGCCTTCTCCTGCGGGCGCGCCAGCGCATCGAGGTCTGCCGGCACGGCGGCCGGATCGTCGACCCATTGCCGCAGCCGCTCGCCGCCGTTAATGACATCGATGGCGAGCCGCTTCTCGTACTCGTAAGGAAAGTCGCGCCAGAGCGCATAGTCCGGCCTGAGGGCGCGGAGCGCCTTGAACGCGAGCGCCATCAGACGCCAGGGACGAAACGCGTCGTGGCCGTACGCCGGCCCCTCGACGTGAATCTGCACGCCTGCGCAGAGCTTCGCCGCGTGCTTGTGAAAGGTCGGCTCGAACCAGCACGGCCGCAGCCGGCAACCCTCGAGCCAGCGCGGCGCGAGGGCGTTCATGCGCCCGAGCAGCGCCGCAGGATCGAGCTCGGGCGCGCCGAAGAGCTCGAGCGGACGCGTGGTGCCCCGCCCTTCCGAGAGCGTGGTGCCCTCGAGCATCACCGTACCGGGATAGCAGCGCGCCATCCAGAGGTTGGGCGCGTTGGGGCTCGGGTTCACCCAGGCGCGCTCGCCGAGCGGCCAGCCGAAGCCCGGCGTGGCGCGCGGCTCCCAGCCCTGCATGGCGACGACCTCGCACTCGAGGTCGAGCCTGCTTTGGGCGATGAACCAGCGGGCGAGCTCGCCGAGCGTCATGCCGTGGCGCATCGGTAGAGGGCCGGCGCCCACGAAGCTCTCCCAGCCCGGCTCCAGCAGGCTGCCCTCGACCGGCCGTCCGGCGGGGTTGGGACGGTCGAGGATCCAGACTTCCTTCCTGTGCTTCGCCGCCGCCTCGAGCACATAGCGGAGCGTGGTGACAAAGGTGTAGATCCGGCAGCCAAGGTCCTGCAGGTCGACCAGCAGAACGTCGAAGCTTTGCATCATCGCGTCGGTCGGCCGGCGCACCTCGCCGTACAGGCTGAATACCGGAATCGCGTGAACCGGATCGGTGAAATCCGGCGACTCGACCATGTTGTCCTGCTTGTCGCCGCGCAGGCCGTGCTGCGGTCCCAACGCCGCCCCGAGCGCGAGCCCGGCTGCGAAAAGCGCGTCCATGGAGTGGGCCAGGCCCTTCGTTACGGAGGCCGGGTGCGCGAGCAGAGCCAGGCGCCGGCCCTTCAGGCGCTTCTGGAGGGCACGCTCCTCGAGCACGCGGTCGATTCCGAAGTTCAGGCGATCTCCAGCGCGAACCCGTCGGGATGGTGGAAGTCGGGACGCAGCGCCGGATGCCGCAGCGCCCAGTAGGAGAGCCTTCCGTCCAACTCCTCGATCACCACGCTCAGCGCCACGCGCAGTCTCGCGGGGTCGACCGCAACGCGGGCGCTGAGCTCGAGCGCCTCACCGTCGGTCCGCACGGAGATCCCCGGGTCGGCGACGGCCAGCGGGCCGCCTTCGCGGTAGCCATGGAACTCGAAGGCACCCCATTCGCCCGAGGGCGAGAAGTTGAACTCGCGATAGGGACCCGCCCCGGCGCGCGCCGAGGCCGGCGCCACGAACGCCTCGCAGCAAAAGTGCTGCCAGAGGCGCTCGCCGGGCGCGGGCGCGCAAGGCGGCGGAATGCGCAGCCGCTCGAGGTCGGCCTCGATCCGGTAGCGCAGCGCGAGCAGGCCCTCGGCCGCTCTCGCCGCCGCTGCGTGCACGGCGCGCACGGCGGCGCCGGGCGTGCGCGGATGGGGCACGAGCGGGATCACGCCCCGGGCAGGTGCGAGATCACGGCAGCGCGCAGCGCCGCCCGCGCGGCCCCGGGGCCCTCGCGGGCCTCCAGCTCGTGCATGTCGAGGAACGCGATCACCCCGAGCGCCTCGAGCGCGAGCTCGATGCCGCGGCGCGCCCCGGCGGACACGGGGCTGCGCGCGACCCGGCAGCACACCACCGGCAGGCGCCGGGAGCGCGGCATGGCGTTGAGCGCGCCGAGAAAGTCGAACATCCGCGAATCGTCGAAGCGCACGTTGCACAGCACCAGATCTACGCCGCCCTCGACGTGCTTCAGCGCCTCGGCGACCGAGTACGCGGCGGCGAGCTCGAGGTCCGTGCCGAGCGCCGCACGTGCCGCGTCGACCACGTCCTGGGTGCCGGCGACGAGCACACGGCGCACGGGGACGCTTTCAGCTGCCGGCGCGGTACGCCTTGCCGCGCTTCTTGCCGCGGGAAATGGCGCCCTTGCGCGACGCCGAGCCGTAGTTGTTGCTGTTGTCGCGCATCTCCTTCGCCCGCAGGCGCTGCGCCTTTTCAGCCTCGCTCTCGCGCGCGAGCGCCGACCCGTACTTGCGTTTCATCTTCGATGCTCCACGACCCTGGTTCGTCGAGGAGCAATGGTACTCGAAAGCCGCCGCGGCTAGACGCCCTCTGGGCGATGACCTCGGCGGCGCTGGAAGCCGTCGTCAATAGCTAACGACGGTTGAGGACGGGTCGACGCTGCGAGAATTTGTTCACGCATTTCTTGCAATTCGCCGAAGCGCGCGGCATCATCGTCGGGCAAGCCAAGCCCGACACAAGAAGCTCGACAAAAAAAGGGGACGCAGAACCTCGCGTAGAAATGAAGACCACCCTGGTGCTCAACCCGAAGGGCGGCGCGGGCAAGACGACCATCGCCACCAACCTGGCCAGTTGCTTCGCGGCGGCCGACATACCGACCACGCTCATGGACTACGACCCGCAGGGGTCGAGCATGCATTGGCTGCGGCTGCGGCCGCCGCACGCCGCTCCCATCCACCGCGCGAACGGGGCGCCCGACCGGCGTGACCGGCTACGCAGCTTCGAAAGCTACGTGCCCACCCACACCGAGCGGCTGGTGATCGACGCGCCCGCGGGCGCGTCGGGCATGGCGCTCCAGGAGATGCTCGAGCGCGCCCACTGCATCCTGGTGCCGGTAGTGCCTTCGGCCATCGACCTGCATGCGACGGCGAACTTCCTGCGCGAGCTTGCCTCGTGGGGCCGCGTGCGCTCGGGCAGCGTGCCGGTCGCAGTCGTCGCCAACAAGGTGCGCCGCTCCATGCCCGCCTACCGGCCGCTCGAGCAGTTCCTGCAGTCGGTCAACCTGAAGCTCGCCGCCCGGCTCATCGATTCCGACGTCTTCCTGCGCGCGGCGGAGTCGGGGCTGGGCATCTTCGAGCTCGACGAAAACCTTTCGGTTTCGGAGCGAAAGCAATTCATGCCGGTCGTCGAGTGGGTCGAGGACCCGCGCACGCCCGCGCACGCGGCCCCGAGTTCGCCGGCGCATTCACCCATCGTGTACCCTCTCGCGAGGAGCCGCTCCGCCTAGCGCCCCTGCGGCGCGGCGAGCGCGCGGCGCAGCTCGCGCAGCTTCGCCTTCACCCGGGCCGCGTTTTCAGGCCCCATGCGGATCATGATCTTCTGGCCGGCCGAGAGCCCCTCGAGCTCCGGATCGGCGAACTGATACTGCACCTTGGGGCGGACCAGCTTGACCGGCCCCTTCGGGGCCGGCGCCTCCAGCATGTCGTCGATCGCCTCGAGGAGGCGATCGTGGAAGCGCGCATTCGGGAAACCGAGCTCGGCGTAGGCGCGCTGGAACAGCGGATACGCTTCGGCGTAGCGCTGCGCCAGCGCGCGCGCGTCGAGCGCCTCGAACACGTGAACGTAGGCGGCGTAGCGCTGCGAATTCGCCGGCGCGAGGACCATCTCGTCGCCCTCGCTCGACGCGCCGAAGGCCCCGGGCACGGGCTCGAGCGGCATCACGCGCCTGGGCGCGGTCTCGCGCGGCAGGTTGTCGACCGTGGCGACGATGCGGCGCACGAGCTGCGATGGGTAGACCATGGTCTCGAACGCCTTGCGGCCCACCAGGGCGCTCACCGAGTCGCGCATCATGGCGTCGCTCTGCTCGAGGCTCGGCAGCGGCTTCGTCGGCTCAGCCGACGGCGCCTGCGCCTGGGGCGCTTCGGGCTTCGCTTCCTCGGCGGGCGCCGCCGGCTGCGTCGCGGGGGGCTTGGAAGCGAGCGGCGGCAACCCCAGGAAATCGCGCTTCGACCAGAAGTAAAAGAGGGCCGCGCCGACCCCGAGCGCCAGAATCAGGAAAAAGACCCACCAGAGGTATCCAGTACGGGCTTCCCGGAAATAGGGCCGCTCCTCGCGGCTCGACCATTGCTCCATTTGCGACCTCCAGCCTCGATCTCGAACGTTGCCCTCAAGATACGCCCGAGGCGCGTTCTCTTCCACCTCCGCGGTACGCCGAGCAGAAGGCGGCGCCGGCCGCGGAGCAGAAAGCCTCGCGGGCGACCGAGCAGAAAGCGCTGTCGGTCCGGCCCGGCGCGGCGCCGAACTCCGCTTCATGGAGCTCGCGCGTGCGTTCCCCGGCCTTGGCGAGCGCCGCCGCATCGTCCGCGCCGCGCATGCCGAAATAAGGGAAGTGGTGCAGGTAGAAGCCGAACACCCGCTCGCAGTCGTCGATGTACTTGCGCGTGTCGAGGATGTGCGCGTGCCAGAACCTGTCCACGTCCTTGTCGGGCGCTATGGTCTCCCGCGGATACTTCGCGACGAGCGTCAGGTAGCGCTTGTACCGCGTCTCCATGTGCTCGACGAGCTCCCGGGTCCAGCCCTCGCCTTCCTCGGGGTCCACCAGCTTGAACTTGATCGGCCCGAGGTCGAGCGCTTCGATCGCCTCGATCATCTGCCGCGTGCTGCGGCGCTTAACTGCGGATCGCATGAATCCTCCTGTTGGGTTTGAGAAACAACGTTGCCAGCTCCTCACCCGGCATCGGCTTCGCGAGCAGCTCGCCCTGCAGCTCCTCGCAGCCGAACTTGGAGAGCCACTGCGCCTGCTCCTCGGTTTCCACCCCTTCGGCTACCGCGCGCATCTTGAGCGCGTGGGCGAGGTAGATCACCGCCTCGGCAATCGCCACGTCCTCGCGGTCCGCGGGGATCCCCGCGACGAACGCGCGGTCGATCTTCAGCGCGTCGAACGGGAACATCTTGAGGTACGAGAGCGACGAGTAGCCGATGCCGAAATCGTCCAGCGAAAGCCCGATCCGCAGGCCTTTCAGCTCCTCCAGCGTCTGCGCCGCCTGCGCCGGGTTCTGCATCACCACGGTCTCGGTGATCTCGAGCTCGAGCGCTTCCGGCGCGAGCCCCGAGGCGTGCAGCGCCCGTGCCACGTCCTCCACCAGGGTCTTCTCGGCGAACTGGCGCGCCGACAGGTTGACGCTCACGCGCAGCTCGAAGCCTTCCTCCTTCCATTGCCTGGCGCGGGCGCAGGCGGCCTTCAGCACCCATTCGCCGATCGGCACGATGAGGCCGGTTTCCTTGGCGAGCGGAATGAACTCGCCGGGCGTCACAATCCCGCGCTGCGGGTGCTGCCAGCGCAGCAGCGCCTCGGCGCCGGTGATGCGGCCGCTCCGCGCGTCGACCCGCGGCTGGTAGTAGACGAGGAGCTCTTCCCGCGCCAGGGCGCGCCGCAGATCCGCCTCCAGGGCGAAGCGCCGCTCCATTTCCTCGTTCATCGAGGCGGCGAAGAAGCGATAGCTCCCCCGCGCCTGCTGCTTCGCCCGGTACATGGCCATGTCGGCGTGCTTGATCAGGCTGGCGGCGTCGATGCCGTCGGCCGGATACAGGCTGATGCCAATGCTCGCCGACGCGGCGAACTCGCGGCCCTCGGCGAGGAAGGGCTCCTTGAGCCGGTCGAGGAGCTTCTGCACCACTGCGATGATGTCCTGGGGCTTGTCCATGCCCTCGAGCATCACCACGAACTCGTCGCCGCCGATGCGCCCCACGGTATCGCTCTGGCGCAACGCGTCCTTGATGCGCCGGGCGCAATCCTGCAGGAAGCGGTCGCCGGCGCCATGGCCGATGCTGTCGTTCAACAGCTTGAAGCGGTCCAGATCGATGAACACGATGGCGAGCGGGGCGCGATCGCGCCGGGCGCGCTTCAGCGCGCCCTCGAGCTGGTCCTGGAATTCCAGCCGGTTGGGCAGCCCGGTGAGCGCATCGTGCGCCGCGACGAACTTGAGGGCGTCCTCCGCCAGCATCCTCTGATGGTGCTGTCCGAGCTGGGCGCCGATCGAGGCGAGGAGATCGGCCACCGAGGCATCGACGCGCGTCGGCGCCTCGCTGAAGAGCTCGATCACACCGAGGACGCTGTTCGCCGCGACGATCGGAAACGCGACCGCGCTGTACAGCGCCACGGGTTCGCCGCCGACGCCGCCGACGTGCAGCGGCTTGCGTTCCGTTTGCAGGGCCGCGGGCACGAGCTCGCGCTTCTGAAGCGCGGCGCGCGCGAGCTGGCTGCCGGAGGCCTGCAGCAGCATGTGGACGCGCTCGCTGCGGTCCACCTTGTCGCCGCACCAAACGCGCTCGCAGCGCAGCGCATGCGCGCCGTCCGCCCGCCAGTGCACCGCGCACATCATGCCGAGCCGCGTGCACAGCACCTTGAGCAGCGCAGGCAGCACGCCTTCATCTTCTCCGCCCGCTGCGAGGATGCGCGTGACCTGATGCTCGGTCTGCAGGGTCGCCTCGGCGCGCTTGCGATCGGTGATGTCCATCGTGGTGCCGCGCCACACGCCGCCCTCGCCGAGCGGCTCTTCGAGCTTCGCCTTGGTGAGCGCCCAGCGCTCGGTGCCGTCGGGCAGGCGCAGGCGATGCTCGAGCTCCAGCACCGAGCCCGGGTCGGAGCTCAGGCGCAGCATGTCGCGCACCTTCTGCCGGTCGCGTGGATGGACCGCGGCGAGAAAATCGTCCAGCGCCACCCGGCTGCCGCGCTCCACGCCCAGCATCCGGTAGAGCTCCTCGGACCAGAGCATGTGGCGCGTCTGTCCCGAGATCTCCCAGCTCCCCAGGTGCGCTATGCGCTGCGCATCGGCGAGCCGGCCTTCCTGCAGGTGGAGGTCCTGGTTGATCCGCCGGGCGAGCGCGAGCGCGCGGTGGCGCGAGGACGTGATCAGGAAGAGGACCGAGGCGAGCAGCAGGCTGGTCAGCACGCCACCGGCGAACACGACCCAGGGCAGCTGCAGGTCGTGGTCCGACACGAGCCGGCTCTCGGGCGCGCCGAAGTCGAGCTCCCACTGGCGCCCGCCCATCTCGATGTCGCGGCGGGTCGCGTACACGCGCCCCGGGCCCTCCGTTGCCACGACGCCGTTATCGAAAATCAGCGCTTTCTGCTCCGCACGCTTGCCGTCGGAGCGTTCGACGTCCAGCACCGTAAGGTGGATATGTTGCAGGTCATGGGCCTCGAGCACGCCGCGCATGAGCTGCGCGATGCGGAATCCGGCGCCGACCGATCCGATGTAGGCCGCGCGACGCTGCTCGAGCGTTTCAGTCGGATAGCCGGACCGATAGACGGCGATTCGCATCGCCAGGTTGTCGACGCCGTCCTCGAACCGGATGATCCGTCCGGAGGACACGAGCTTGCCGGTGTCGCGGCCGTGTTCGAGGGCATCGGGCTTGAACGGCGGCGCGCCGATGTCCAGGCCGAAGGAGCGCTCGTTGCCGTCGAACGGCGCGATGTGGGTGATGACGTAGTAGACCGGCCGCGCCTGCGGCGGCTGGATCGTGAAGCCTTGCGCCCGCGGCTCGCCGCTCGTGTCGGCACGGATCTGCGCCACCAGCGCCGGGCGCTCGCTGTCCCGCAGGTACGCCGCGTAGTTCAGGATACGCAACGCGGGGTAGCGCGTGCCGAGCTCCAGCGTCGCGACGAACTGGCGGAAGTCTTGCTGCGTGACGTGCGCGGAGGTCTGGAACAGCGCCCGCACGGCGTAGAGAGCGTCGGTGTACGCCTGGATGCGCGCCGCAAGCGCGTTCTTCGCCTGCTCGGCCTGCCGCTCGAAGCGCTCGGCCGCCTCCTGGCGGATGTTCCTCAGCAGGAACTGGCTCAGCGTCGCCGTGAGCGCGACGCCCAGTGCGAGGACCACCAGCGGAAACCAGACGCGGCCGAGAAGCGACGGCTTGAGCGCCTGGTCCTGCTCCAACGCGGTGCGCGTGAAGTCCAGACCCCTGTTCCCCCTGGCCCTCATTCTAGTGTCTGTAGCGGGGGTGTGTGACACGGAGTTTTCGCCGCATGAATCCAAAGAGGCATTGCCGCGCTCGCGCGCCGCGCGGAGGATTGCAGGATCCATGCACCTCGGGTTTCAGCTAAAGCGTTGCATCGCCGCTCTGCTGGGCATGGCCGTGGCGCTCGCCGGGCTCGCGCTCGTGCTGCAGCTCGCGGCGCTGCTCCTTTGGCAGTATGGAGTCGCGCTGCAAAAACCCTCGTGGCCGCGGCTGCCGATCGGGCTGCTCTTCGCGGATCACGGCAAGCTCGCGACGAGCGCGCTCGCCCCCTATCTCCAGTACCTTCCGCAGGTCGAATGGAGCTGGCTCGCCAACCGCGAGGACACTTCGGCGACGCATGCGTTCGCGGTCTGGCTCGTCGACAAGGTGCACATCGGCCTCGTGCCCGCGCTCCTGGGCCTGCCGCTCGTCCTGGGCGGAGGCAAGCTCCTGCTGCGGCAGGTGCGCGGGGTGGCAGCGGCGAGGCGCTACAAGGTGGATCGCATGCGACGCGTCGAGCAATACCGCAAGGGACCGCTCGAGGAGCGTGTGGAGCCGTTCGATTCCACCGCAGGCGCGCGGACCGAACACCGGGACGAGCGCTTCGAGAGCCGCAAAGAGCCCTTCCTCGGCGGCCAGGCCGAAGAACCCGTCAACGACCCCGACATCGAGCTGCCGAAGCGCAGCGCCGTGAAGTCGCACAAGTACTACTAGGATTTATCCGTCAGTCCGGAAGCGAGCTTAGGCGGCAGCCCTGTGACCTGCGCCCTGGGCGGCCCGCGGCGCGTGTCGCCGAGCGGAGACGCAGGACTATGCCCGAAGGTAGACAAGTCGCGGAATGGATTGGACATTCCCGACCATGACGCGCCTGCGACTGCTTGCAGTTTTGCTAATCGGTCTTTCACACAACGTAATGGCGGGCCGCCTCGAGATCCCGCTGCGCGTGCCGCTCGAGCCGCTGCGCCAGGCACTCGCGGCGCAGCTCGCCGCCTCGCGGACCGCGCCCAACGCGATCTACCGCGAAGGTCCCTGCCGCTATCTCAACCTGGAGAAGCCCAGCCTCGAGGCCGTCGACGGCCGCCTGCGCCTTGTCGGCCCCGGCTCGGCGGCGCTCGGGGTGGAGCTCTTCGGCGCCTGCCAGAACGCGGCGAGCTGGAAGGGCTCGATGGAATTCACCTTCGTGCCGCAGCTCGACAGCGCCGGGCGCCTGCGCCTGCGCATCGTCGATTCCAAGCTCACCGATGCCGGCGGCGGCGCGGCGCTCGGCTTCATCTGGGAGCTCTCGAGGCGCTACGTGCATCCGCGCCTGGAGCGCTTCAGCTACGACCTCGGCGCCTCGCGCGAGGCGCTCGCGTCCATCGTGCGCGGCGCGGCGCCGCCGCAGCACGCCGCCGAGCTCGAGGCGGCGGTGAAGCAGTTGCAGGTGCTCGGGCCGCGCGTCGAGGCAAAGGCCGTGGTCGTGCCGATCGCGCTCGAGTTGCCCGATGCCTGGCTCGCCGCGCCCGCCGTGGCGACGAATGCGGCGCCGGCGGCGCCGCTGACCGACGCCGAGCTCGAGGCGCTAGAGAAGGCGCTCGAACCCTGGGATGCGTTTCTCCTCTACAGCGTCAAGCAGGTCGCGCTCGACAGCGAGAACACGGTGCTCCGCAAGCGCTTGTTCACCCTGCTCCTCGAGAGCCGCTACCGGCTGACCGAGATCCTCTCGGGCGACGCGCCCGCGGCCGGCGATCCGCTGCGCGAGCTCTTCGTCGACACATGGGAGGAGCTGCGCGCGATCCTCGCGGAGGGCCAGCGCGACGGCGCGCTCGACGCATCGCTCCTGCGCTATGCCGCCTTCGTCGATGCCGGCGACGCGCTGCTCGCGCTCGACCGCGCCGCGCCGGGCCTCGGCATGACGCTCTCGGCAGAGGGCCTGCGGCAGATCGCGCGGAGCCTGCGCCCGGGGGCGGCCGGCGACCCGCTCGCCTACGACTGGGCCGCCGATCCGCAGTTGAGGCGCCTCTTCGGCGTGGAGGACATTCCCGACTCGGAGCCGCCGCCCTCGCCCCGCAGCTGGCTCGATATTTTCGTCGCCCGCGCCTACGCCGCCGAGCCGCCGCCGGAAAAGGCGCTCGATCGATGGCTTCCCAGGCGCGACGAGCTCGATGCCTACGAAGCGCGCGTCGGCCAGCTCCTGAAGAAGACCGCCGCCGCCGAGCTGCAGCGCGCGAACCTCGCCGCGCCTTACGACAGCATCTATCGCAGCATGGTGCCGACGACGGCGCTGATCGAGAGCTGCTGGCGCCAGTACGCGCTGCGCGGCGGCAAGCTGAGCTACCTGCGCTCGGGCAGCGGCAGCATCGGCATCATGCAGATCAACCAGATCGTGTGGCGCGGCTTCTACCAGCTCGAGCGCCTGCGTTGGGACACGGCGTACAACGCGCGTGCCGGTGCGCAGATCCTGATGCGCTACGTGAAGGACTACGCCATTCCGTACGCCGAGAAGAGCGGCGATCCCAACCAGGTCCCGCGCGCCGCGTACGCGGTGTATAACGCGGGTCCGCGGGCGGTCGGCCGCTTCGACAAGGAGAAGAAGCACCCGCGCGAGCAGCGCGTCGACGAGCGCCTGTGGACGCTGTACCAGGGCATCGCCGCCGGCGGACAGGCCGATCTTCGAAGCTGCGACGTGACCACCGCCGCGGCTTCGCGCTGAAGAACCCGGGAATCAGCTCAAACGACGCTGCGGAGCCGGTCGGGTCGCCTCAGGTTGTCGATGCGACGCAGGACTTCCGCCGGCGGATAGGACTTCCCCTCGACCCAGCGGCGCAGGTCGTCGACGCTGACGTTGAGGATCACCGCCAGCGTTCCGTAGCCTTCGAAAAACTCGACCGCGCTCGAGATCGTGCTGGAGTAGTGCTCTCTGTCCATGCTTGCCTCGCGCTTCCAGCCTACGTCGCGGCGCCGGCCGAGCGCCGTTTTCAGCCGGATTTTTCCGCGCGCACACGCCAGTTGTGGCGTAGAGAACACACTCCCGCTGCAGCTATAGCAATGAATGCGACAGCGCGTCGCTACTTCGCCGCAGCCGGAAACTTCGGCAGCTTGTCGATGTCGCGCGGGTCGTGCTGGATGATCACCGTCGCCTTGAGGTTTTTCTGGATCTGCTTGATGCGCTCGATCGAGGCGATGGTCTCGGCTCGGTCGTAGTTGAATCCCGGCACGCCGTCCGATTCGTAGTTCTCGTGGAAGTGCACCGCGTCGCCGATCAGGATCACGGGCCCCTTTTCCTTCAGCCGCACGAGCAACGACTGGTGGCCTGGCGTGTGGCCCGGGGTGCGCAGGATCACCACGGTCCCGTCGCCGAACACGTCCTTGTCCACCGGCTGGGGCTCGACCTTGCCGCCGCCGCTGATCCAGTGCTTGAAGCCCGCGACGTTCGCGCCCTGCATCGGCTTCGGCGCGGTGATCGCGTCCCATTCCTTCTGGCCGATGAGGAGCGTCGCGTTCGGCACCGTGTCGAGCTGGCCGGTGTGATCGGCGTGGAAATGGCTGATGCCGACGAACTTCACCTGCTCGGGCTTGATCTTGAGCTGCGCGAGCTGCTCGCCTAGCGTCACCTTGGCGGCGTTGGGATTCGAGCCCGGCAGGTAGCCCGTGTCCCAGACCATGTAGTCCTCGCCGTGCTTGATGACGTAGCAGCTGAACGTGAAGGGCTTCTTCTGGTCGGTGTAGGCGAAGGTGTCGCTGAATCGGCGCGAGTCGTTGAAACCGGTGCCGCAATCGAGGCGCGTGAGCGTGACTTCGGCCGGCGCCTGGGCCCAGGCGGGGGCCCCGGCCGCGGCGGCGGCCAGAAAAAGAAATGAGAGACGTTCGAGCATGACTCCTCCGGGGGAATTTGAAGGGCGGCATGTTGCACCAACGCGTTCACCGCGGTCAATCGACGCCGCGGTTTCTGACAGAAGGCTTAAGATGCAGCCAACGTGCGCGCTTCGCTAGTTGCGGGCTTGGTTCTGGCTGCGGCTTCCCTCGCAGCCCACCCACAAGCGGATTCCAGCCGTTCGTATCCGAGCAAGCCGGTCCGGATGCTCGTCGGCTTCACGCCGGGCAGCGCGACCGACATCACCGCGCGGATCTTCGCCCAGAAATTCAGCGAGGCGTGGGCTGTTCCGGTGACGGTCGAGAACATCCCCGGCGCCGGCGGCAGCGTCGCGCTCGCCCGGGTCGCCAAGGCGCCTGCCGACGGCTACACCCTGGCCTACGCCGCCAACGGCGCGATGACGATCGCGCCAGGCCTGCAGGCCAACCTGCCCTACGATCCGGCGCGCGACCTGAGCCCGATCTCGCTGGTGCTGAGGATGCCGAGCATCGTGGCGGTCAACAACGACGTGCCGGCGAAGAGCCTGCAGGAATTGATCGCGCTGGCCAAAGCGCAGCCCGGAAAGCTCTCGTATGCCAGTCCGGGCAACGGCACGCCGCAGCACGTCGGCGGAGAGCTGCTCAAGAGCCTCGCCGGCGTCGACATCGTGCACGTCCCCTACCGCGGCGCCCAGTTCACCGACGTGATCTCGGGGCGCGTCGCGCTCACGCTCCAGAACGCGGCCGCAGTGCTCCCTTCGATTCGCGACGGCAAGCTGCGCGCGCTCGCGGTCACGTCGCTCGAGCGCTCGCCGAACATGCCGGAGCTCCCGACCGTGGCCGAATCGGGGTTTCCCGGCTTCGAGGCGACCTCGTGGTTCGCGCTCGTCGCGCCGGCCGCAACGCCCGCGCCGGTCATCCACAAGCTCCACCAGGAATCGCTGAAGGCGCTCGCGCAACCCGCCATGCAGGCGAGGTTCGCCCAGCTCGGGCTCGACACCGTCGGCAGCTCGCCCGCCGAGCTCGCCGCCATCGTCAAGGCGGACATCGGAAAGTGGGCGCGAGTGATCAAGGAGGCCGGGATCACCGCGAGCGAATGATCGCGCCCTCGTCGCCACGCAGCTCGAGCGAGCCGTCGAGGGGCTCGTCCGCGCGGTCGAGATGCGTGGAGAGCGCGACGACCCCGCTCTTCATTTCATTGAGCAACAACACGTGCCGAGGCTGCGCACCTAGATTCAGCGCGATCAGAAAGCCGCTTTCGCCGTTCTGCGAGCGTCGCACGTAGGCGAGGACCTCGGGCGGCGCGTCGACGAGGGCGAAAGTGCCGGTCTCGAGCGCCGGCTCGGATCGTCGCAGCGCGATGAGGCTTCGGTAGAGCGCAAGCATCGAGCGGGGATCGGCGCGCTGCCTCTCCACGTTGACGTCGCGATAGTCCGCAGCGAGCGGAAGCCACGGCTCTGCAGCCGTGAAGCCGGCCTGCGTGCCTGAACTCCACTGCATCGGCGTGCGCTCGGGATCGCGTCCCAGTCCGCGGCCCGGCACGTTGCGCTCGAACGGATCGCGTACGAGATGCGGCGGGATCGCAACGTCGCGCATCCCGATCTCGTCGCCGTAATAGAGCGTCGGCGTCCCGCGCAGCGTGAGCAGAAGCATCGCCGCGACGCGCGCCTGCGCCGGGCCCACCCGCGAAGCGATGCGATGCTGATCGTGGTTGCCGAGGACCCAGTTCGGCCACGCGCACTCGGGCAGCGCCCGCTCGTATTCCTCGACGAGCCGCGCGAGGTGCGCGGCGTCCCATGGCGCCTGGACGAGCTGAAAGTTGAACGGCAGGTGCGCGCCCTGAAGGCCGGCGCCGTAGTACTTCACCAGCCGCTCGACCGGCAGGTAGATCTCGCCGATCAGCGCCCGCTCGCGATATTCGTCGAGGAGCCGGCGCATGCGCGCCACGATGCCGTGGACTTCCGGGAGATCGGTCGTGTACAACGGCACGAGCGCCTGGTAAGGGTCCATGCCGGCGCGCCAGGCGGGATTCACCGGGTTGTCGGGAAAATCGGCGTGCTTCATGAGATGCCACAGCACGTCGACGCGAAAGCCGTCGACGCCGCGCTCGAGCCAGAAGCGCAGCACGCCGAGCATCGCCTCGACGACGCGCGGATTGCGCCAGTTGAGATCGGGCTGCTCGGGGAGGAACGCGTGATAGTAGTACTGGCCCGTGCGCTCGTCGTACTGCCAGGCGCTGCCGCCGAAGCACGACAGCCAGTTGTTCGGCGGACCGCCGCCAGGCGCCGGATCGCGCCAGAGATACCAGTTGCGCTTCGGATCGTCCCTCGAGCGGCGTGAAGACTTGAACCACGCGTGCTCGTCCGAGGTGTGGTTCGGGACGAAGTCAAGGATCACCTTGAGGCCGCGAGCGTGGGCCGCCTGCACCAGGCGGTCGAAATCCGACAGCGTGCCGAAGAGCGGATCGACCCCGGTGTAGTCCGCCACGTCGTAGCCGAAATCCTTCATCGGCGAGGGATAGATCGGCGAGAGCCAGAGCGCGTCCACGCCGAGCCAGCGCAGGTAGTCGAGCCGCGACAGCACGCCGGCGAGATCGCCGACGCCGTCGGCGTTCGCGTCCATGAACGAGCGCGGGTACACCTGGTAGATGATGCCGCGCTGCCACCAGAGGCTCATGCCGGCTGCGGTAGCAAGCGCTACGCCCGTTGTGCAAGAGTTTTCGCATGATCAACGATCTCTGGTACAAGAACGCCGTCGTCTACTGCCTGAACGTCGGCACGTACATGGACTCGAACGGCGACGGCATCGGCGACTTCCAGGGGTTGATGCGCCGGCTGGATTACCTGCACGGGCTCGGCGTCACCGCCGTGTGGCTCATGCCGTTCCAGAAGTCGCCCTGCCGCGACGACGGCTACGACATCTCGGACTACTACGCCGTCGACCCGCGCTACGGCACCCTCGGCGACTTCGTCGAGTTCACCCACGGCGCGAAGCAGCGCGGCATGCGGGTGCTGATCGACCTCGTGGTCAACCATACCTCGAACGAGCACGGGTGGTTCCAGGAGGCGCGCCGCGACCCGCGCTCGAAGTACCGCGACTGGTACGTCTGGTCGAAGAAAAAGCCGCCGCACGCCGACCAGGGGATGGTGTTTCCCGGCGTGCAGAAGACCACCTGGAGCTTCGACAAGGAGGCGCGGCTCTACTACTTCCACCGGTTCTACGATTTCCAGCCCGACCTCAACACCTCGAATCCGCACGTCCTCGCGGAGATCCTGAAGATCATGGGGTTCTGGATCCAGCTCGGCGTGTCGGGGTTCCGCATGGACGCGGTGCCCTTCGTCATCGGCACGAAGGGTCCGGACGTGAGGAAGCCGGTCGAGCAGTTCGACATGCTGCGCAACCTGCGCGAGTTCCTGCAGTGGCGCCAGGGCGACTCGATCATCCTCGCCGAGGCCAACGTGCTGCCGAAGACCGACCTCGACTACTTCGGCGACGAGGGCGAGCGCATGCAGATGATGTTCAACTTCCAGGTCAACCAGCATCTCTTCTACGCGCTCGCCGCGGCCGACTGGCGCCCGCTCGCCAAGGCGATGGAGAAGACCAAGCCCCGGCCCTCGACCGCGCAATGGGGCACGTTCCTGCGCAACCACGACGAGCTCGACCTCGGCCGCCTCACCGAAGAGCAGCGCAAGACGGTGTTCGGCGCGTTCGGGCCGGAGAAGAACATGCAGCTCTACGACCGCGGGATCCGCCGCCGCCTCGCGCCGATGCTCGCGGGCGACCGGCGCCGGATCGAGCTCGCCTACAGCCTGATGTTCACGCTGCCGGGTACCCCGGTGCTGCGCTACGGCGACGAGCTCGGCATGGGCGACGACCTCTCATTGCCCGAGCGGAACTGCGCGCGCACGCCGATGCAGTGGTCCACCGAGCCGCACGCCGGCTTTACCAAGAGCGCGAAGCCGATTCTTCCGGTCATCGCCAAGGGGCCCTACGGCTACGAGCACGTCAACGCCGCCGAGCAGCGGCGCGACGCCAACTCGATGCTGAACTGGACCGAGCGCATCATCCGCATGAGGAAGGAGGTGCCGGAAGTGGGCTGGGGCGATTTCGAGGTGCTGAACACCGGCACCCACACGGTCCTCGGCATGCGCTACGACTGGCGCAACAACTCGGTGCTGTTCCTGCACAACCTCGATGCCCGGCCGCGCGAGATCTCGTTTTCCGCCGGGCTGCCGCGGGAGCAGGGGAAGCTGCTGGTGAACCTTCTGACCGACGACCACAGCCGCGCGAACGGGCGCGGGCGCCATGACGTGCTGCTCGAGCCCTACGGCTACCGCTGGTACCGCGTCGGCGGGCTGGACTACTTGCTCAAGAGGAGCGAGATCGAGGTCTAGGCCTTCTGCACCACCTTGCGGTACACCATCTCGATGTTGGTGCCGACGCGCTCGCGGTATTGGCCGACCGGGTGCTTCGACATCCTCTGCTCGTACCTGGCCGCGAGCCGGTCGGGGAGAGTCTTCTTCATCTCGTCCAGGCTCGCGCCGTCCTTGGCGGCGCCCTTCACCCCGGCGATGAGGTCGCTGAGATAGCCGCGGAAGAAGCTGAGCTGCTCCTTGGGCACGACGCCGCCGTGGCCGGGGATGACGTGCCGGAAGTCGAAGCGCTCCAGCGCGTCGAGCGTCTTCACCCAGTCCTCGGGATAGCCGTCGTTCAGGAACGGCATCCAGTCGATGAGCGCGTCGCCGGTAGCCACCACCTTTTCTTTCGGCAGGTAGATGAACACGTCGCCGTCGGTGTGCGCGCGGCCGAGGAGCAGGAGCTGGATCTCGCGGCCGCCCTCCTTGATCGTCACCGATTTCGTCAGCGTGCGCGTGGGGAGCGGCGGCTTGATGTTCTTCAGCTCCACGTAGTAGGCCTCGGCCTGCTGCAGGTTGGCCTCGAGCCGCTTCTTCTGCGCGGGATCCGTGGCGCGCATCACGTCGTCCTTCAGCTTCTCGATCTCCTTCGGCACCACCGCGAGCTGCTTCTCGATATAGCCGTAGCCGCCGGCCCCGGCGTCGGCGCTCTTGAGGTTCTCGCGCGTGCGCTCGGAAGCGATGATCTCGACCTTGGGATTCACCTGCGTGTAAGCCTGGTTGCCCTGCGTGTGGTCCCAGTGGAAGTGGGTGTTGATGATCTTGCGCACCGGCATCTTGGTGATCGACTGGATCTCGCGCTGCAGCGCGGCCGCCGCCGAGGGCTTGGAGTGCGAATCGACCACGATCACGCCGTCGTTGGTGAGGATCACCGCGGCGTTGCAGTTCGTCTTGAAGCGCGGCGCCGCGATCGCGGCGTAAACCCCGTCGCCGACCTTCTTCAGCTCGAAGAGATCCTTCTCTGCCGTGGCGGCGTCTGCGGCAAGCGCGCAGCACGGCCCGAAGTGATCGATCGTTTCGACTGCGGCGAGCGCCATTCCGGCCTGCGTCAGGAACCTGCGACGTCCGAGCGAAGCGGGCATGGGACCTCCTCTGCCGCGAGAATCTACTCCGATCGCGCGTGGAATCCAGAGGGAGCGGGTAGAAAGGTGAGTGGCGACCGGCTTGCAAGGACCTTTCAAAGCCTTGGATTCTCAGCGCATTCGGCCTGCCCGTAGGCCCAAGGTCCAATTACCGGCGAGCGCCCTCGCGCCCAACATGGCACCAATTCCCCGGGGGTGGCCATGAAATCTCTGAATGCGGCGCGTTCGACGACGTTGGCATGCGCTCTTGCACTTCTTCCAATTGCCGCTCATTCCGAGGGAGCCCACCACGAGTGGGACTACAGCAAGCAGCACGGGCCCGGGCACTGGGGCGAGAAGCCCGAGTTCGAGTCGTGCGCGCTGGGCAAGGCGCAGTCGCCGATCGATATCCGCAGACCTGTTCCGAGCAAGCTCGAGCCCATCCGCTTCGACTACCAACCGACGCCGCTCCACATCATCGACAACGGCCACACGATCCAGGTGAACTACGCACCCGGCAGCTCCATCTCGGTCGGGGATCAGCGCTACGAGCTGACGCAGTTTCATTTTCACAAGCCGAGCGAGGAGAAGATCAACGGCAAGCGCTACCCCATGGTCGCGCACCTCGTGCACAAGAACGCCGACGGCGCCCTTGCGGTCGTCGCCGTGCTGCTCAAGCAGGGCAACCAGAACGCGCTCGTCAAGACACTATGGGCCAACCTTCCGCCGGAAAAGGAGACTGAGAAGGTCGTGGAGAAGGTCAGCATCGATGCCGCGCGGCTCCTACCGAAGAATCACGCCTATTACACGTTTGCCGGATCGCTTACCACGCCGCCTTGCAGCGAAGGCGTGACCTGGTTCGTGCTGGTCAGCCCGATGCAGGTCTCCGAGGCGCAGGTCGCCCGTTTCGGGAAGATCTACAGCGCGAACGCCCGGCCGGTGCAGCCGCTCAACGGACGCATAGTGAAAGTGAGCCAATAGCCCGCTTCCTTTAGGGTCTTCTCCGGTTGCGAACCGGGACACTGGCTGCCAGACTGCCGCGTTCGGTAACAATAAGGAGGAGGAAGCGATGAAGCGGCCCGCTTTAGGCCTGCTGAGCATGGCCTTGACCATGCTGCTTGGAGCCGTGCCCGCCTGGGCGCAGCAGGCCAAGGGAGCGCCCGTCGAGATCGGCGTGGGCTACTTCCCGTCCTGGAACGGCGGCTGGTCGGGCACCGTAATCAAGAAGAAGGAGCTCTGGAAGAAATACCTGCCGGCCGGGAGCACGGTTCGCTGGGAGGTGACGCTCGTCGGCTTCCCAGTCTTCAACGCCATGCTGGCGAACCGGCTTCAGGTCGGCTACATCGGCGATGCGCCGGCCATGGTCGCGACCACGAAGCGCGACGTGGCCGATATCCGGATCGTGTCGCTGCACCACCAGTCGCCAGGGAACATCTGCGCGATCATCCTGGTGCGCCCCGACGCGCCCGACCTCAAGAGCCCCGACGAATGGCTGAAGTGGCTGAACGGGAAGCGCTTCGGCGTCGCCGGGCGCGCCTCGTGCGGCGATCGCTTCACCTCGTTCCTCGAGACGCGGCTCGGTGTGAAATTCGGCGACAAGGCTTACCTCGGGCCTGAGGTGATCCGCACCCAGCTCCAGGCGGGCACGATCGACGCGGCACAGCAGTTCGAGCCGAACGTCTCGCAGATCGTGGCGAGCGGGATCGCCAAGATCGCCTTTACCGGGAACAACTGGAACTGGACCGAAGGCTCGGCGCTCATCATGCGCAAGGATTTCATCGACAAGCATTACGAGGCGGCCAAGGGGTGGGTGAAGGCCGACCTCGAGGGGCTGAAGTACGTCGTCGACCATCCCGACGAAGTGGCGAAAATGGTGGCCGAGGAGCTGCCGGGCTGGACGCCAGGCATGGTGCGCACCGCGCTCGACGGGCGTTTCCCGGCGCACGCCGGCGCGAAAGACGTGAACGAGGTCCTCGGCGCTCCCTTCGACAAGGCGATGATGGACTACTTCAGGGAGGCCTACCGGTTCTGGCATAGCGTGAAGGCGATTCCCTCGCCGGACATCCCGGAAGGCGCGATTTACACGAAGCTCCTGGAAGAAGCGGCCGCGGAGCTCGGAATGAAGCTGCCGGTGGGCGTCATCAAGGGAACCGGCGCGCAAAAGGGGACGGCGAAGTAGCCCAGTCCGAAAAAAAATACGGAGGCGCGCTGCGCTGGGTCCGGAGCCCGCGCCCTTATCAGCTGCTGCTGGGCTTCGCGATCTTCCTCGCGTTCTGGCATCTCGCCACGGCGGTCCTCGAAGTTCCGGTTTTCCGCAAGATCCCGCCTCCGGCGGTGGTCTTGCGGGAATGGTTCAACCCGGAACCGTTCTTCGGCGTATCCGTATACACGTCCCTTTACTACTCGCACATCGGGTACAGCGTGTATCGGGCGTACACGGCATTCGCCCTCGCGGTGCTCCTCGGCGTGCCGCTCGGCATCCTCATCGGCTGGAACCGCACGTTCAAGGAATTCGCTTTCCCGCTGGTGGAGACCTTCCGGCCCATCCCGCCGCTGTCCTGGGTGCCGCTCGCGATCCTCATGCTGCCGGGCACCGAGCCGCCGGTCATCTTCGTCACCTTCATCGCGGCGTTCTTCGCGACGGTCCTCAACACCCTGCTGGGGGTCCAGTCCATCGACCGGAGCTATTTCCGCGCGGCGCAGTGCCTGGGCTTCAGCCGCAAGGACACTCTTTTCCACGTCGTCATCCCCGGCGCCATGCCGCACGTGTTCATCGGCCTTCAGATCGCCATGGGACTGTCGTGGGTGGCGCTCGTGGCGGGCGAGATGATCGCCGGCAAGCGCGGGCTCGGCTACATGATCTACGATGCCTACTCCATGGTGCAGATTCCAACCATCATCATGGGCATGCTGACTCTCGGGTTCCTCGGCTTCTTCAGCAGCGCGATGGTGCGCTACCTGGGCCGCAGGCTCATGGCCTGGCGCTCGTACTGATGTTTCGCGTCGTTTTTTCCACCGCGTTGTGGCGAGGCGTTGGCGGCATCGCCATCTTCATCGCGCTCTGGGAAGCCGCGAGCCTTCTGAAGCTTCCGTTCCTGCGCTTCGTGCCCGCGCCGCACCTCCTGTTCGCGAGCGTGCTCGAAACGATCCAGACCCCCGCCTACTGGTCGGCGGTGTCCATCAGCGCGAGGCGGGTCACGATCGGATACCTCATCGGCGTCGCCCTCGGCGTGCCGCTCGGCCTCGCCTTCGGCGTGAGCCGCGTATTCAAGAACGTCTTCTTCCCGGTCTTCGAGACGCTCCGGCCGATTCCGCCCCTGGCGTGGGTTCCGCTCTCGATCCTCCTCTGGCCGACCATGGAGCAGACGGTGATCTCGGTCATTTTCCTCGGGTCGTTCTTCACCGTGGTGATCAACGTCCTCGGCGGGGTCGAGACCGTCGACCTCCGCTACGTGCGCGCCGCGCTCTCGATGGGAGCGACCCGCTGGCAGGTGTTCTGGAGAGTGGTGCTGCCCGCGACTTCGCCCTCGATCTTCACGGGAATGGCCATCGCCATGGGGCTGACCTGGGAAATCGTGGTCGCCGCCGAGATGGTGAGCAGCATCGGCTCGGGCCAGACGGGCCTGGGCGCCATGATGTGGCAGGCCTATGTGGGCGGCGTGATTCCGCTCATCATCACCGCGATGGTCAGCATCGGCCTGGCAGGGCTCCTCTTCAGCGCGCTCATCTGGCAGATCGGCGGCTTTGCCACGCGCTGGCGGCGAGTGCTGTGATGAGTCCGCACGGGGGCCTGCGCGTCAAGGAGGTCGGCAAGGTGTATGACCCGGAGGGCATCCACGTCGTCGCCCTGCAGCAGATCTCGTTCGACATTTCCCCGGGCGAGTTCTGCGTCGTCGTCGGTCCGTCGGGCTGCGGGAAAACGACGCTGCTCAACATCATCGCGGGCTTCGACACCCTGACCTCGGGCGAGATCGTCATGGACGGAAGCACCCTGACCGCGCCCGGCAAGCGCCTGTCGCCGGGCGCGGACCGGATGGTGGTCTTCCAGCACGGCGCCCTCTTTCCGTGGAAGACGGTGCTCTGGAACGTGACCTGCGGCCCGGTGCTGCAAGGCCGCCTGCCCCGGGCGCAGGCCGAAGCGCAAGCCCGGCACTTGCTCGCCCGCACGGGCCTCTCCGGGATCGAGGGCCAGTATCCGGGCGAGCTCTCCTCGGGCATGCGCCGCCGCGTCGAGCTCGTGCGGGCGCTGATGAACGACCCGAAGGTGCTGCTCCTCGACGAGCCGTTCCGCGCGCTCGACGCGCTGACCCGAAGCGTCATGCACGAGCATCTTCTCGAGCTCTACGACCTCGCGAGGAAGACCGTGTTCTTCATCACCCACGACCTGGAGGAGGCGATCTTCCTCGCCGACCGGGTCGTGGTCATGACCACCCGCCCGGGAAGGGTCAAGAAAGTGATCGAGGTCGACCTGCCCCGGCCCCGCGACCACCGCATCCTCACCAGCGCCCGCTACGGCGAGCTCGAGGAGGAAGCGCTCGAGGCGATCCACGAGGAGGCGCTCAAGGCCTTCGAGACCGGTGAGCGCGAGCTTGCCTGACCACGAGGGCTTCAGCGAGATGGCCATGCGCTCGGTGCGCATGGCCTACGGCGCCGACCAGACGAAGGTCGTGCTCGACGACTGCTCGTTCACTGTTACCCGGGGCAAGCTCAACGTCCTCATCGGTCCCTCCGGATGCGGCAAGACGACCGTCGTGAACCTTCTCGCCGGTTACGAACGGCCCACCGGCGGAGAGATCCTGCTCGACGGAGAGCCCGTCACCGGACCCGGATCGAGCCGGCTCGTCGTGTTCCAGGAAACCGCGCTCTTCCCTTGGCTGACCGTGCTCGACAACGTCATGTTCGGCCCTGTCGTACGGGGGACGGCGAAGCGAGCCGAGGTGGAGCGCGAAGCGCGCGCCCTTCTCGAGATGGTGGGCCTGAAGGACTTCGCCGACAAGCATCCGATGCAGCTCTCGGGCGGGATGCAGCGGCGCGCCGAGCTGGTGCGCGCCATGATCAACAAGCCCAAGGTGATGCTGATGGACGAGCCCTTCCGCGGGCTCGACGCGATGACGCGCAAGCTCATGCAGGAGCATTACCTTCGGCTATTTGAAGAGGACGGCCGCACCAACCTCTTCGTCACCTCCGAGCTCGACGAGGCCGTCTTCCTGGCCGACCGGCTGATCGTCCTGACCAACCGCCCCACTCGGGTCAAGAAAATCATCGAGATCGACCTGCCCCGGCCGCGCGAGATCTCCATGCTCGGCTCAAGGCGCTTCCTGGAGCTCAAGCAGGAGGCGCTCGAGCTGCTGCATGAAGAGGCGTTGAAGGCGTTCACCGCCGGCGCCACGAGCGCGTACGACCTCGTCGAGGCCGTCGGCCGCCGCGGCTCGATCAGGTGATCGGCATGTAGGCGTAGCCGCGGTTCTGCAGCGCCACGGAGTTCACGAACAGGTTGCGCTCCACCTTCGCGCAGGCGATGACGTTCTCCTCCGCGATCGCACTGCGGTCCATCGCGATGCGGCACACCTCGATGCGCCCGCCGACCTTGGTGAATTTCTCCAGCCTCGCGTGGATCGGCCCTAGGTCGGGAGCCTCGCGTGACTCGAACTTCGTGCCGGACAGCGTGCGCGCCGCGAACTGCGTGGCGTGCGCGTGCAGCAGAATCACGAAGTCGACCTCGATGCCGCGCTTGCCGAAGTCCTCGGCTGCGTCGATCACGAGGTCGAGCCGGTCGAGGAAACGCCGCGCGTCGCCGGTCGTGAAATCCCACACCGCCTTCGCCGCCGCGAGCCCGCTCCAGTCCTCATTCATGCTCACAGTATAGGTCCAAGGTCCCATAGCGCGCGCCACCCCTATTCGGCATCGTGTCGGCCGTGAACCTGCGGCCAAGGGGAGCAGCAAAATGAGGCTCTTTCGCGGGACGCTCGCCTTGGCAGCTTTCGCGATCGGTTGCTCCCTGGCGCTCGCGCAGCAGCCCGGCGCGAGCGCGGAGGCAGCGTCGAAGGAAGACGATGCCCTGACGAAACTCGAGAAATCCCCATGGCTGCTCGCGCCGGTGTTCAGCTCCAATCCCAAGCTCGGAACCGCGGTCGGCGCGCTCGTTGGCTACCTCCATTCTTTCGACGACAAATCGCGTCCCTCCATATTCGCGCTCACCGGTCAATACACGAGCACCGAATCGATCGTAGCCGGCGCGATGGCCAGGGCTTCCTGGGATCAGGACCACCAGCGGCTGATCAGCGGGCTGATGTACGGCAACATCAAGAACGACTACGACGATTACCTCGGGACCGGAGTGCCGCTGCGGAACAACGCCGAGCTGCGCTCGCTCATCGCGCGCTACACCTATCGCGTTACGGGCAACTGGTTCCTCGGAGCGCAGGGGATTTATCAGAACTTCGCCATCGCCGGCCTGACGGAATTCGATAACCTGGTGCTCGATGTCGTGGGCATCCAGCCCTACAAGTCCGCGGGCGCGGGCCTCGTGGCCCAGAACGATTCCCGCGACAACGAGAACATGCCGACCCGGGGCTGGCTGCTCAACCTCAACAACATGGCCTTTCGCGAGTCCCTGGGCGGGGACTTTGACTACGAAGTGTACCGAGCCGAACTCAGGTACTACATCCCGCACGGCAACCGCAATGTGTTCGCGCTGCGCCAGCTCAACCACTTGACCAGTGACGCACCCGCCGCGGCTCGCGCGCCGGTTCAGCTTCGCGGCTACAAGATCGGACAGTACACCGGCAAGTACATGTCCTCGATCGAAGGCGAGGAGAGGTTCAGGCTCGGCGAGAAATGGACCGCGACGCTGTTTGCCGGCGTGGCATGCCTCTACGGAGATGGCAAGGACTGCTCGGAAAGCGCAAACCTGTACCCAGCCGGCGGCGCCGGCGTGCAATACATCCTCAAGCCAAAGGAAGGCATCGTCCTGAACCTCGAATACGCCGCCGGCAAGGCCGGCAACTACGGCGTCATTCTCAAGATGGGATATGCCTACTGATCGGTCGTTCAGGCTGCCTGGCGGAGTCCGACGGCTTCACTTGCCCGGCGCAGGCGCGCGTCATTCAGCCGGTAGATCGCGTAGCAAACCACCGCCCCGAGCAGGAAGGGCAACGCCGACCACATGTACAGTTGCTGTACCGGCAGGCTTACAAAGAGCGCGCCGAGCAATGGCCCGATGATGGAGCCGACGCGGCCGACGCCCAGTTGCCATCCCGACCCGTTGGCGCGCAACGATGTGGGATAGACGAGCGACCCGGCGACGTTGATGCCGGACTGGATGCCGAGCACGCAGAACCCGGCTACGAAGCACGCGGCGAGCAGCACGCCCTTGGTGGAGCCGACGCCGATCCATCCGAGCGAGCCAACGACCGGAACCGCGACGAGGAAAAGCACCGAGATCGCGGCAAACTGGTAGCGGTCGAGCCAGCGGATCAGGACCAGCGACCCGACCGTCCCTCCGATCTGCAGGAGCGCAATGCTGAGCGCCGCCGTGGCGGGCGGCAACTTCGCCGCCGTGAGAAGCGTCGGCGTCCAACTCAGGAGGAAGAAGTACCCCATCAGGTTGAGCGCGAAAAGCAGCCAGAGCAGCGGTGTGATGAGCGCGAGTCCGTCGCCGAAAAGGTACTTCGGGTTCGAGCTCGGGAACTGCTTTTCGTCCTCGACTACGAAGCGCGCGCCTTCGGGCACCCGATAGCCCGGCGAGAGCCGCTCGACGAGCTTCAGGAGCTGCGGCCGCTGGCTCTCGCGGAGCGTCATGTACTTGATCGATTCCGGCATCCAGAAGAACGCGAGCACGGCAATCACGACGGGCCCAATACCCCCGACGTAGAAGAGGATCGGCCAGCCATACTCGCCTACCCACACCGCCGATATGAAGCCCGGGAGCGCGCCGCCGATCGGCACCAGACCGGTGGCGATCAGCCCGAGCGTGCCGCGCAGCCTGCGCGGCGCCGATTCGATGTTGATCGCAATCATGTTCGGGATGACGCCGCCGATGCCGAGGCCGGCGAAGAAGCGCAGCCACGTCAT
>DATMJC010000038.1:0-9373 GCA_035554435.1 Burkholderiales bacterium
AGCTGCTGCGCGGCGTCGACGTGCGCGCGCACTTCGACGGCTTCTCGCTCACCGACATGACCGAGGGCGACCGGCTGGTGCTCAAGCGCTCGGCCGACACGGTGCGCTTCGTGCATCCGCCGGGCTACCGCTACTTTGCCACGCTGCGGGAGAAGCTGCGCTGGAGCGAGGTGCTCGACAAGGGGCGCGAATAGCTTGCTGCGCGCGCTGGAGATCCGCGACTTCGTCATCGTCGAGCGCGCGAGCCTCGAGCTCGAGACCGGATTTTCGGTGCTCACCGGCGAGACCGGCGCGGGCAAGTCGATCCTCGTCGACGCGATCGAGCTGCTGGTGGGCGCGCGCGCGGAAGCCGGCGTCGTCAGGGAAGGCTGCGAGCGCGCCGAGCTTTCCGCTGAATTCGATTTCAAAAGCGATTCGCAGGCGGGCTCCTGGGTGGAAGCCAATGAACTGCGCGGCGATCCCGGACAGCTCATCGTACGGCGCACCATCGACCGTTCGGGGCGCACCCGCTGCTTCATCAACGGGCACAGCGCCACGCTGGCGCAGCTGAAGGAGCTCGGCGAGCTGCTCCTCGACATCCACGGCCAGCACGCGCACCAGTCGCTTCTCCGCGGCCCCGCGCAAAGAGACCTGGTCGACTCGCACGCCGAAGCGACGGGGCTTGCGCGCGAGACCGCAGAGGCATTCCGCAACTGGAAACGCCTAGAGCGGCTGGCCGACGAAGCGCAGAAGAGCTTCGCCGCGCGTGAGGCCGAGCGCGCCGAGACCGCCGCAAGCGCGGCCGAGCTGAAGAAGCTCGCCCTGCGCGAAGGCGAATGGGAGCTCGTGAGCGCCGAGCAGGCACGCCTCGCGCATGGCTCGAGCCTGCTCGCCGGCGCGCAGTCTTCGCTCGAGGCGCTGACCGAGGCCGAGGGCGCGGCGCTCGCCCAGATCTCGGCGGTAGCGACGCGGCTGCGCTCGCTTTCCGAGCACGACGGGCGCCTGAGCCCGATCGTGGAGCTGCTCGAATCGGCAGAGGCGCAGGCGGGCGAGGCGGTGCGCGGGCTGCGCCACTACGCCGAGCGCGTCGACCTCGACCCCGAAGCGCTGCGCCAGACGGAGGCGCGAATCGAGGCGCTGCACGCCGCCGCGCGCAAGCATCGAGTCCGCCCCGAGGAGCTCGGCGGCCGGCTTGCGGAGCTGGAGAGCCGACTGGCCGAGCTCGAGCTTGCCGTGAACCCGGAGGCGCTCAGGCGCGAAGTGGATTCTTCGCGCGGAAAATTCATGGACCTCGCCAGCCAGCTTTCGGCAAAAAGAGCGGCAGCCGCGCAGGCGCTCTCCAGGTCCGTTACCGCGGCGATGCAGCAGCTCGCCATGGCGGGCGGGCGCTTTTCGGCTTCCCTGCGAAGGCTGGACGAGCCTGCGGCGGGCGGCGCCGAAGAGGTCGAATTCGAGGTCGCTTCGCATCCCAGCCTGCCGCTGCGAGCGCTGGCGAAGGTGGCCTCCGGCGGCGAGCTGTCGCGGATCAGCCTCGCCATCCAGATGGTCGCCGCCAAGGCCTCGCCGGTCGCCACGCTCGTGTTCGACGAGGTCGATTCCGGCATCGGCGGCGCGGTCGCCGACACCATCGGCCGGTCGCTGCGCAAGCTCGGACGACAGCGCCAGGTCCTGTGCGTCACCCACCTGCCGCAAGTCGCCGCGGGCGGCAACGAGCACTGGTCCGTGACGCGCGCGGGCGTCAGGGTGAGGGTGGTGAAGCTCGACCGCGATGCGCGCGTGGCCGAGCTGGCGAGGATGCTGGGCGGAGCCGAAAGCACGGCGCGCAAGCACGCCGCGGAACTACTCGACCCGGGCTAGCCCCGGAACGGGCAGTCCTTCTTGGTGCAGTCGGCATAGAGCGCGAGCGAATGCCCATGCAGCTCGAAGCCGCGCTGCCGCGTGATCTCGTTCTGGCGCTTCTCGATCTCCGGATCGTAGAACTCCTCGACCCGCCCGCACTGCAGGCACACCAGGTGGTCGTGATGGCCGCCCTGGTTGAGCTCGTACACCGCCTTGCCGGTCTCGAAGTGCTGGCGCGAGAGGAGCCCCGCGTGCTCGAACTGGGTCAGCACTCGGTAGACCGTGGCGAGGCCGACGTCAATGCCTTCGGCGAGGAGCGCCCGGTAGACGTCCTCGGCGGAAAGATGGCGCACCTTGCTCGCCTCGAAGAGCTCCAGGATCTTGCGCCGCGGCAGCGTCGCCTTGAGGCCGCTGTCCTTCAGGCTTTGCGTGCTGTCCATTCGGCTACCATTATAGGCGGATGATGCGCTGCTCCCCGATCCGCAACCTTGCGCTCGCCGCGCTCGCGGCGTGCCTCGCCGCCGGCTGCGGCTACGTGCCGCGCATCCCCGGCGTCACGCCCTACCGGATCGAGATCCAGCAGGGCAATTACATCTCGCAGGAAATGGTGGCGCAGTTGAAGCCCGGCATGACGAAGGAGCAGGTGCGCTTCATCCTCGGCACGCCGTTGGTGACCGACATCTTCCATTCCGACCGCTGGGACTACGTCTACTGGCGGGAGACCCCGGCGGGAGCGCGCGAGCAGCGCAAGCTCGCCGTGCTGTTCGAGCAAGGCCAGCTCGCGCGGGTCGACGGCGACGTGGTGCCCTCCGGAGGACAGACCCGATGAAGATCGCGATCGCCGGCGCGGGCGGCCGCATGGGCCGCACGCTCATCGAGGCGGTCCTCGCCGACCGCGGCCTCAGCCTCGCTGGCGCGTTCGACGTGCCGGGCAGCCCGGCGATCGGCCAGCAAGCCGGAAACATCCGGATTGGCTCGGACCCGAGCACCGCGGCGGCTGCCGACGTGCTGATCGACTTCACCCGCCCGGAAGGCACGCTCGAGCACATGCGCCACGCCAAGGCGATGGTGATCGGCACCACCGGATTTTCCCCCGCGCAGAAAAAGGCCATCGAAGAAGCGGCGAAGCGCATGCCGATCGCCATGGCAGCCAACTTCGCCGTCGGCGTCAACGCCGCGTACAGGCTCGCCGAGATGGCGGCGCGGATCCTCGGCGACGGCTACGACGTCGAGATCATCGAGGCGCACCACCGCCACAAGGTCGACGCGCCTTCCGGCACCGCGCTCAGGCTGGGCGAGGTCGTGGCGAAGGCCTTGAATCGCAAGCTTTCCGACGTGGCGCGCCACGGCAGGGCGGGCGAGACCGGCGAGCGTCCCGGGAAGCAGATCGGCTTTCACGCGATTCGCGGCGGCGACATCGTGGGCGAGCACACGGTGATGTTCGCAGGCCAGGGCGAGCGCCTGGAAGTGACGGTGCGCTCTCAGAGCCGCATGACCTACGCTGCAGGCGCCCTGCGCGCGGCGAAGTTCCTGCAGGACCGGGCACCCGGCCTCTACGACATGGCCGACGTTTTGGGCCTATAATCCTTTCTTCAATGAGGCGGGAAGCGCGGCACAAGAGCTTTTGTGCCTGGAGCTTCCCGCTTTTCGCATCCGCGCCCGGAAAACGATGTCCACAGCCGACGCCGCCGTCCTGGTCCTCGCCGACGGAACGGTCTTTTACGGCCGCTCCATCGGCGCGCCTGCCTGCGCCGTGGGCGAGGTCGTGTTCAACACCGCCATCACCGGATACCAGGAGATCCTTACCGACCCGTCGTACTGCCGGCAGCTCGTCACGCTCACCTACCCGCACATCGGCAACACCGGCGTCAACGGCGAGGACCTGGAATCGGCGCGCGTGTACGCCGAAGGGCTCATCGTGCGCGACCTGCCGCGCCTGCACTCGAATTTCCGCGCGCAGGGCGACCTGAGCTCCTACCTCCAGGAAAATGGAATTCCGGGGATTGCCGAGATCGACACGCGGAAGCTGACCCGGATCCTGCGCGAAAAGGGCGCGCAGAACGGCTGTCTCCTCGCGGGAGAAATCGACGTCGAGGCCGCCCTTGCCAAGGCGAAGGCGTTTCCGGGCCTCGCGGGCATGGACCTCGCCAAGGTGGTGACCACCGAGCGTCCCTACGAATGGAGCGAAGGGCGCTGGCAGCTGGGCCAAGGCTACGAGCGCAAAGGCGATGACCGCTTCCGCGTCGTCGCCTGCGACTACGGCATCAAGCACAACATCCTGCGCATGCTGGTCGAGCGTGGCGCGCGGGTTACTGTAGTCCCCGCACAGACACCCGCGCGCGAGATCTTGCGGATGAAGCCCGATGGAGTATTTCTTTCAAACGGGCCGGGCGACCCGGAGCCCTGCGACTACGCGATCGAGGCGATCGGCGAGATCCTCGACGCGACGCGGCTGCCCGTGTTCGGCATCTGCCTCGGCCACCAGCTCATGGGGCTCGCCTCGGGCGCGAAGACCATGAAGATGAAGTTCGGGCATCACGGCGCGAACCATCCGGTGAAGGACCTCGACACGGGGCGCGTCGTCATCACCAGCCAGAATCACGGCTTCGCCGTCGACCCCGCTTCGATCTCGGGCAACCTGCGTCCGACACACGTGTCTCTCTTCGACGGTTCCCTCCAAGGCCTGGCGCGCACGGATAGACCAGCGTTTTGTTTTCAAGGGCACCCGGAGGCGAGTCCTGGTCCGCACGACATCGGTTATCTCTTCGACCGCTTCGCCAAGATGATGGAACAACAAAAACAATAGGCCGCGGATGCCCAAGCGCACAGACCTCAGATCCATTCTCATCATCGGCGCCGGGCCGATCGTCATCGGCCAGGCCTGCGAGTTCGACTATTCGGGCGCGCAGGCGTGCAAGGCGCTGCGCGCCGAGGGCTACCGCGTGGTGCTGGTGAACTCCAATCCCGCCACCATCATGACCGACCCGCAGATGGCCGACGCCACCTACATCGAGCCGGTCACCTGGCAGACGGTGGTGCGCATCATCGAGAAGGAGCGCCCGGACGCGCTGCTGCCGACCATGGGCGGGCAGACCGCGCTCAACTGCGCGCTCGACCTCGCGCGCGAGGGCGTGCTCGAGAGCTTCGGCGTGGAGATGATCGGCGCCTCGCGCGAGGCGATCGACAAGGCCGAGGACCGCGAGAAATTCAAGAAGGCGATGACGCGGATCGGCCTCGCCTCGGCGCGCTCGGCGCTCGCCCACTCGATGGGCGAGGCGCTGCAGGTGCAGGCCGGACTGGGTTTTCCCGTGGTCATAAGACCTTCCTTTACCCTGGGCGGGAGCGGGGGAGGGATTGCCTACAACCGCGAGGAATTCGTGGCGATCTGCGAGCGCGGCCTCGAGGCCTCGCCGACCAGCGAGCTCCTGATCGAGGAGTCGCTCATCGGTTGGAAAGAGTTCGAGATGGAGGCGGTGCGCGACCGCAAGGACAACTGCATCATCGTGTGCTCGATCGAGAACCTCGACCCGATGGGGGTGCACACCGGCGATTCGATCACCGTGGCGCCGGCGCAGACCCTCACCGACAAGGAATACCAGGTGATGCGCGACGCGTCGATCGCCGTGCTGCGCGAGATCGGCGTCGACACCGGCGGCTCCAACGTGCAGTTCGCGATCAACCCCGCGGACGGCCGCATGGTGGTGATCGAGATGAACCCCAGGGTATCGCGCTCGAGCGCGCTCGCCTCCAAGGCGACCGGCTTCCCCATCGCCAAGGTCGCCGCCAAGCTCGCCGTCGGCTACACCCTGGACGAGATCGCGAACGAAGTCACCGGCGGCGCGACCCCGGCGTCGTTCGAGCCGACCATCGACTACGTCGTCACCAAGGTGCCGCGGTTCGCGTTCGAGAAGTTCCCGCAGGCGAACGACCGCCTCACCACGCAGATGAAGTCGGTCGGCGAGGTGATGGCGATCGGCCGCACCTTCCAGGAGTCGTTCCAGAAGGCGCTGCGCGGCCTGGAGGTCGGCGTCGACGGCCTGAACCAGCGCACGCGCGACCGCGAGACCCTGGAGCGCGAGCTCGGCGAGCCCGGCCCGGAGCGCATCTGGTACGTCGGCGACGCGTTCGAGAACGGCTTCACCCTCGACGAGGTCTACCGCCTCACGCGCATCGATCCCTGGTTCCTCGACCAGATCCGCGAGATCGTCGAGCTCGAGATGGAGCTCGACGACAGGCGGTTGTCCGAAATAGACGGTCAGAGGCTCCGGGTCTTGAAGAGGAAAGGCTTCTCCGACCGGCGCCTCGCGTATCTCTTCAATACGAAGGAGGAGGAGGTCAGGAAGAAAAGGCACGCGCTCGGCATCCGTCCGGTGTTCAAGCGCGTCGACACCTGCGCCGCCGAGTTCGCGACCCGGACGGCCTACATGTACTCCACCTACGAGGAGGAGGACGAGGCCCAGCCCACCGCGCGCAAGAAGGTCATGGTGCTCGGCGGCGGGCCGAACCGCATCGGGCAGGGCATCGAGTTCGACTATTGCTGCGTGCACGCCGCGCTCGCGCTGCGCGACGACGGGTTCGAGACCATCATGGTCAACTGCAACCCCGAGACCGTATCGACGGACTACGACACCTCCGACCGCCTCTACTTCGAGCCGGTCACGCTCGAGGACGTGCTCGAGATCGTCGCGACCGAGCGGCCCTGGGGCGTGATCGTGCAGTACGGGGGGCAGACGCCGCTCAAGCTCGCGCGCGAGCTCGCCGCCGCCGGCGTGCCGATCATCGGCACCAGCGCCGACTCGATCGACGTGGCGGAGGACCGTGAGCGCTTCCAGCAGCTGCTGACGAAGTTGAAGCTGCGCCAGCCGCCCAACCGCACCGCGCGCTCGGCCGAGGAGGCGGTGAAGCACGCCGAGGACATCGGCTATCCGGTAGTGGTGCGGCCGAGCTACGTGCTCGGCGGCCGCGCGATGGAAATCGTGCACCAGCAGTCGGAGCTCGAGCGATACATGAGAGAAGCGGTGAAGGTGTCGAACGACTCGCCGGTGCTTCTCGACAGGTATCTGACCGACGCCATCGAGGTCGACGTCGACTGCGTGAGCGACGGCGCCGAGGTGTTCATCGGCGGCATCATGGAGCACGTGGAACAGGCCGGCGTGCACTCCGGCGACTCGGCCTGCTGCCTGCCGCCGCATTCGCTCGCGAGCCACATCGAGCGCGAGCTGCGGCGCCAGACCAGGGTGATGGCGAAGGCGCTCGAAGTGATCGGCCTGATGAACGTGCAGTACGCGATCCAGCGCGACACGGTGTACGTGCTCGAGGTGAATCCGCGCGCCTCGCGCACCGTCCCCTACGTATCCAAGGCGACCGGGCTGCCGCTCGCCATGATCGCCGCGCGCTGCATGGCTGGAAAGACCCTGAAGGAACAGAATGTCGTGGAGGTGACGCCGGGCTATTTTTCGGTGAAGGAGGCGGTGTTCCCGTTCGCCAAGTTCCCGGGCGTCGACACCATCCTCGGCCCGGAGATGAAGTCGACCGGCGAGGTGATGGGCGTGGGCGAGACCTTCGGCGAAGCGTTCGTGAAGTCGCAGATCGCGGCCGGCGTGAAGCTGCCGCAGGGCGGGCGCGCCTTCATCAGCGTGCGCGACGGCGACAAGGTCGCGGCGGTCGGCATCGCGACCGATCTCGCCGAGCTCGGCTTCAGCCTGCTCGCCACGCGCGGCACCGCGAAAGTTCTCGCTTCGCACGGCATCGCGGTCACCGCGGTCAACAAGGTGGCCGAGGGCCGGCCGCACATCGTAGACATGATCAAGAACGGGGACGTGAGCTTCATCGTCAACACGGTCGAGGCCTCGCGCACGGCGGTCACGGACTCGCGCGCCATCCGCACCACCGCGCTCGCGAAGCGCGTCACCTACTACACCACCGTAGCGGGCGCCAAGGCGGCCTGCGCCGGCATGAAGCACCTGGCGCAGCTCGAGCCCTACCGCTTGCAGGACCTGCATGCCAAACTAGACGCAGCGACGACTTCCTGACATGCCCAAGACCCCCATGACCAAGCGCGGCGCCGAGCTGCTGCGCGAAGAGCTGCACCGCCTGAAGACCGTCGAGCGGCCGGCCAACTCGGCGGCGATCGGCGAGGCGCGCGCGCACGGCGACCTCTCGGAGAACGCGGAATACCATGCGGCGCGCGAGCGCGCCGGCTTCATCGAGGGGCGCATCTCGGAGCTCGAGGCGAAGCTCGCGAACGCCCAGGTGATCGATCCCAAGCTGGTCGAGGCGGAAGGGCGCTGCGTGTTCGGCGCCACGGTGGACGTCGAGGACGAAAGCGGCGACGCCTCGACCTGGCAGATCGTCGGCGAAGACGAGGCCGACATCAAGGCGGGCCGCATCTCGATCAGCTCGCCGATCGCGCGCGCGCTGATCGGCAAGGAGTCGGGCGAAGCGGTCGAGGTGCAGACGCCCGGCGGTCTAAAACGCTACGAGATCGTGGACGTGCGCTACGAATAACGCACGGTTCCAGTCCGAGCGTCCCGCTGCACATATGTTGGTCCTTGGTCTAATGTTACGCGCGGCCGCGGTCGGGCAGAATCGGTACCCGTTCGATGCACCACGAAGGGCGGAATACGGCGAAGGCGCGCCTGTTAGCCGCTCACGGAGTCTCTATGACACGCGGGCCGGCCTTAGCCCTTTCAGCTGTCTTAGCGGCAGCTTGCGGCACGCTGAAGGAGCCTGACTCATCGAACCTGTCTGCGTACTGCACGGCGGAATCCGGCTACCGCGTCGGCTATCTGGCGAAGGCCTACTACGGCGTCTGCCCGAAAGAGACCGAAGCCGCGTTTCTGGCTGGCTTGCAGCGTGGACGTGCCTATCGCCCCAATCCGCCCCAGGTGCAGCCCTACTATGAGCGGATGGAGCAGACCGAGAAGCAACTGCTCGCCGCAACGACCGAGCCGGAACGTGCGCGCTTAAGGACGCAGCTGCGTGACATCGAGTGGTGGGCGATCCACATCGTCAACGACCCCGGAACTTACATGACGGCGAACTGACCTACATGACGACATCATGACCAAACTTGCCTGGATCCTTCCTTTCATTTTCCTTTCGGGCTGCGCGGCTTTCAAAGACCCGGATCCGACCAACCTTCAAACCTACTGCACGGCCGAAACCGGATACCGAGCCGGCTACCTGTCCAAGGCCTACTACGGCGTGTGCCCGAAAGAGACCGAGGGCGCCTTCCTCGCCGGCCTGGAGAAGGGGCGCGGCTATCGGCCCAACCCGCCTCAGGCGTGGCCCTATTACGAGCGCATGTCGCAGCTCGAAAAACAGATCATTGCGACTCCCCCCGGTGCCGCCCGCGAGCCGCTGAAAGTGCAGCTGCGCGAAGCCGAGTGGTGGGCGATCCACATCGACACCTGCTCGTGCTCGTATGCGAGCAGCGGCCGCAACTGACCATTGCGGTAAAGGGGAAACGGCATGAGCCGCCTCGCGCGGACGATTCCTGTCGTGCTGCTTTCGGCCTGCGCAGGGTTCGAAACCCCCGACCCATCGAACCTCG
>DATMJC010000039.1:0-46119 GCA_035554435.1 Burkholderiales bacterium
GTCCCGGTGGTCGCGCTTTCGCAGCTGAACCGCGCGGTCGACCAGCGCCCCGACCGGCGCCCGGTGATGTCGGACCTGCGCGAGTCGGGTGCCATCGAGCAGGACGCCGACGTCATCATGTTCATCTACCGCGAGGTGGTCTACAAGCCCGACCTGCCGGAGGACCAGCGCGGCCTCGCCGAGGTCATCATCGGCAAGCAGAGGAATGGCCCGATCGGCACGATTAAGCTAACCTTCCTGGGCCAGCACACCCGGTTCGAGAACTATCAAGATCCGGGCTCGTACTAGAACCAATAGGAGGCGTCATGGCAGAGCCTCACATCGCGCAACGCGGCCCATATGCCGTCGAGCTTGCCCCGGGGGATTACTGGTGGTGCCGCTGCGGCCGCTCGCGCCGCCAGCCTTTCTGCGATGGGTCGCACAAAGAAACCGAGTTCAAGCCGGTCAAGTTCACCATGAGCGAGGCGCAGAAGGTGTGGCTCTGCGGCTGCAAGCGCACCAAGTCGCAGCCCTTCTGCGACGGCTCGCACAAGACCCTGCCACCCGAGGCGGGCTGACTCGCTGACCCTCCGGGTCAGTCCAATTTGATGTTGGCTTCTTTCGCCACGCGGCCCCACTTCGCGATCTCGCTGCGGATGAAGGCGGCGAACTCCGCGGGCGACGAAGAAGCGACGTCGAGGCCGGCGGCGGCAAAACGCTCCCGCACCTCCGGTTGCGCGAGCGCCTTGTTGAGCGCGTCGGAAAGCTTCGCCACCGCCTCCGGCGGCGTGCCCGCGGGCGCGAGCACGCCTTGGAAGCCGCTCGCATCCACCCCGGAGAGACCGGCCTGCTCGAAGGTCGGCGCGTCGGGCAGCGAGGCGAGGCGCGCCTTGCCGGTCACCGCGAGCGCCTTCAACTTGCCCGCCTTGATGTGGGCCATGGTGACCGAGGGCGCGTCCATCAGGATCTGGACCTGGCCGCCGAGCAGGTCGGTCACCGCCGGGCCGCTGCCCTTGTAGAAGATGATGGGGATGTCGAGCCCGGCGGCACGCTTGAACATCTCGGCTCCGAAGTGCGGGCCGGAGCCCGCGCCGGAGATCGCGAAGTTGAGCTTGCCCGGGTTCGCCTTGGCGTAAGCGATGAACTCCTTAAGGTTGTTCACCGGCACGTTGCCGGCGATGGTGGCGAGCAGCGCGTTGGTCGTGGTGATGCCGATCGCGACGAAATCCCTGACCGGGTCGTAGGGCATCTTGGCGTAGACCGAGACGTTGATCGCGACGGTGCCGGTGTTGCCGAGCACGATCGTGTAGCCGTCGCCGGGCTGCTTGGAGGCGTACTCCAGGCCGATCATGCCCGCAGCGCCGCCCTTGTTGTCGATCACCACCGGCTGGCCGAGCACCTCCTGCATCTTCGGCTGCAGGTTGCGGGCGACGAAGTCCAGGTTGCCGCCGGGCGGGAAGGGCACGACGAACTTGATCGGACGGTTCGGGTACGGTTGCGCCTGCGCAGCGCTGCACAGGCAAGCGGCGAGCACCAGCAGCAGTCTCTTCATCCTCTCCTCCTGAAGAGTCTGCCCGCGGAGCGGGCTAGTTCACTTCTTGGCGGCGGTCCACTTGCCCTCGCCGCCTTTCTCGTCCCGGAAGCTGCCTTCCATCTTCGCGCCGTTCACCCGGCCGTTGAAGTCGCGCCGCACGCCGTCCTGGCCGACGTAGGAGAACTGGATGAACGGGCCGCGCAGTCGCGTGTCGCGCAACCCCGCGTGAATCGGTGCGATTCCCACCGAGCCGTTGATCTTCTGGAAGGTCTGCTCGAGCGTCAGGTCCATCTTCTGGTTGTTGGCCTCGAGGTTCCAGCTGCCCATCACCTGCGCGGGCACCACCCAGAAATAGGCGCGGCGGCCGTCGAGCGTGGAGATCTCGTCGGCTTCCCAGTCCTCCATTGTGAAGGAGTGCGAGACCACGCGCGTGCCCGGACGCATGGAGAGGATCGTCGGACGCAGCTTCATGTTGAGCGCCGGAAGCAGATACAGCGTGATGACGGTCGCTTCCTTGATGTCGGTCTGGAAGATGTCGGCCTGGCGGATCACCGCCTTGCCCGGGCCGTTGCCGGCGACGCCCGCCGCGGCCGCGTTGGCGTTCGCGTGCTTCGCCATCTCCGGGTTGTACTCGATGCCGACCGCGCGCGCGCCGAACTTCTTCGCCGCCGCGATCGCGATCTTGCCGTCGCCCGCGCCGAGGTCCATGACGAAGTCCTGCGGCGTCACCTGGGCCATCGTCAGCATGCGGTCGACCACCTCGTCGGGCGTGGGCACCCAGATCACGTCCTTGCCCGCCTGTCCGACCTGCGGTTGGTACTGGGCGGCGGCAAGCCCGGTGAAAAACGTAAGGAAGATGAAGGCAACGGTGCGTACGGAGAGAGTCATGGCAGTCCTCGGGAGAGGCTGCGAATCTAGCAGAAAGATTTGACGCGGTGGCGGAACGGCTCGCCCCCCTTTCACAGGGGGCGAACCCTAGAGCACGTCCGCCGCGTGGTCGGCGAGGCGCGAGCGCTCGCCGCGCGCGAGGGTCACGTGGCCGGCGTGGCCCCAGTCCTTCATGCGGTCGACGACATACGTGAGGCCGGAGCTGCCCTCGGTAAGGTAGGGCGTGTCGATCTGGGCGATGTTGCCCAGGCACACCACCTTGGTGCCGGGCCCGGCGCGCGTGACCAGGGTCTTCATCTGCTTGGGCGTGAGGTTCTGCGCCTCGTCGATGATGAGCCACTTGTTCACGAAGGTGCGCCCGCGCATGAAGTTGAGCGACTTGATTTTTATCCTGGATCTGACCAGGTCCCGGGTGGCGGCGCGACCCCATTCGCCGCCCGACTCGTCCGAGGCGTTGAGGACGTCGAGGTTGTCCTCGAGCGCGCCCATCCAGGGCTGCATCTTCTCCTCCTCGGTACCCGGCAGGAAGCCGATGTCCTCGCCGAGCGGCACCGTGACGCGCGTCATGATGATCTCGGAATAGCGCTTCTCGTCGAGCACCTGGGTGAGCCCGGCAGCGAGCGCGAGCAGCGTCTTGCCGGTGCCCGCCTGGCCGAGGAGCGTCACGAAGTCGACCGCGGGGTTCATCAGGAGATTGAGCGCGAAGTTCTGCTCGCGGTTGCGCGCGGTGATGCCCCACACGGAATTCTTGGCGTGGGTGTAGTCGCGCAGCGTCTCGAGCACCGCGATGCGGCCGGCGGTCTCCTTCACCAGTGCATAGAGCGGCCGCTCGCCCGACTCGTCGTAGACGAACTCGTTCACGTGCAGCTTCGGCACCAGCGGCCCGCGCACGCGGTAGTAGGTGTGGCCTTCCTTCTTCCACGACTCCATGTCCTTGCCGTGGCTGTCCCAGAAATCCTTCGGCAGGCTCCGCACGCCGGTATAGAGCAGGTCGGCGTCCTCGAGCACCTTGTCGTTGAAGTAGTCCTCCGCCGGCAGGCCGAGGGCGCGCGCCTTGATGCGCATGTTGATGTCTTTCGACACGAGCACCACCTCGCGCGGCGGCTCCTTTTCCTGCCTTCCGCGCTGCTCCTCGCGCTCCTGTAAGTGGCGCACCACCCCGAGGATCTGGTTGTCGTTCTTGCCGGTGGCAAGGGTCGTGGGCAGGCTGCCGTTGATGGCCTCGGTCTGGAGGTACAGCCGGCCGCCCGAGTGCTGCCCGTCCTTCGTGCGCAGCTCCAGGCCTTTCTTGATGTCTTCGAGGCTGCCGCTCACGATCTCGTCGAGGAAGCGGCTCGCCTGGCGGGCGTTCCGCGACACGTCGGAGAGGCCGCGCTTGTGCGCGTCGAGCTCCTCCAGCGTCGCGATCGGCAGGTACACGTCGTGCTCGTCGAAGCGGAACAGGCTCGTCGGGTCGTGCATCAGGACGTTGGTGTCCAGCACGAAGAGCTTGCGGGTTTGCTGCTTGCGCGGGGTACTGGGCTTCTTGGACATCAGGACGGGGAGGGGAGACGCATGCGGCTCGGACGACTCGACATCATAGGGCTTTAACAAAGTTCAATACCTCCTGGGCGTGACCTGGCACCTTGACCCCGCGCCATTCGCGCACGAGCACCCCTTTTTCGTCGACCACGAAGGTGCTGCGCTCGATGCCGCGGACTTTCTTCCCGTACATGTTCTTCAGCTTCATGACGCCGAACTGCTTGCAGACCGCCTCGTCGGGGTCCGCGAGCAGCTCGAACGGGAACCGCATCTTTTCCTTGAAGCGCTCGTGCGACGAAAGCGAGTCACGCGAGACGCCGAACACCCGGGCGCCGGCGCGCCGGAACTGGCCGTGGAGATCGCGGAAGTCCGCGCCTTCTGCGGTGCAGCCGGGAGTGTTGTCCTTGGGGTAGCAGTACAGCACGAGCTTCTCGCCGCGTAGCGCCGAGAGCGTGAACGTCGTGCCGCCAGTGGAAGCGAGACTGAAGTCGGGTACCGCCTTGCCCAGCATTTCCAGTGGTCTTAAGACCCTTCTTAGGAACTCGTTGTAACGGCTTCATTGAACATGTTTTTCGTTACTGCTGCAAGCTCGCCGTAGGCGCCTGAAACCAAAGGGCTTTCGCGCTTGGGCACCGCGCGTCAGACTTTCCTGTTCGTGATCTGGTTCCAGCCGTTCGTGATCGATGCACCGAGCGTGCCGTCCCTTGACTGTGGCCTGTAGTCGATCTCATACGAGCCGAAGACACAGGTGACCTCATCGCGCGGAATCAAATCGGTGCCACCAACGCCAATGGATTTGTACCCCGTGATGAACACGATCTTGAACGTCACCTTGTAGTACTCCTCCTGCTTTCCGCCGGCCTTGCGTGCCACGAGCACCGCGGTCGGCGCATGGGTCCCGTTTGCGCACATGAGCGCGAGCGTCGGAGACGCTTGGCTCACGCGCGTAGTGAATACGAAGGAGTCGAACTTGACCTTGCCGGCGCCGGCGCCGCTCGTGGCCGACCCGATCGTCGTCACATTGTTCTCGCCCCAGCTAAACGACTCGATATCGATTTGTTCCTTGTGGTTCGCGTCCTGCGATTCGCCTTTGACGCCGTCGATCTTGAGGAAATAATCAGTAGTTGCCATTGAGAGCCCCCCTGGTTGAGTTAGCGTGAGTGGTGTGAGATCAGGCGCGCGTCCTGAAAAAAGCGCGCAGCTCGGTGAGCAGTTCGCTGGGTTTCTCCTCCGGGATGAAGTGGCCGCAGGCGAGGGCCCGGCCGCGCACATCGCTCGCGACCTCGCGCCAGTCGGCGAGGCAGTCGAACAGCGCCTCGATCACCCCCTGCCTCCCCCAGAGCGCGAGCAGCGGCATGCGGATCTTCTTCCTCAGGTCCTGCTGGTCGTGCATCAGGTCGATGGTGGCGGCCGCGCGGTAGTCCTCGCAGGTGGCGTGGATGGTGCGCGGATCCTTGAACGCCCGCACGTACTCGGCCATCGCCTGCTTGGAGAAGTACTTCAGGCCGGTCTTGCCCCTGCCCAGCCGTTTCAGCACGTAGAACGGCGCCTGCCCCACGAGCATCTGCTCGGGAATCGGCGCTTCCTGGATCAGGAAGAACCAGTGGTAGTAGGCCTTGGCGAACTGCATGGTCGTGTTGCGGTACATCTTCAGCGTGGGAGAGATGTCGAGCACCGTGAGCGTGCGCACGCGCTTGCCGTGGTCGCGAGCGAGGCGGTGCGCGACGCGGCCGCCGCGGTCGTGGCCGACCACGTGGAAGTGCTCGTGTCCGAGCGCGCCCATCACCTCCACCATGTCGCTCGCCATGGCGCGCTTGGAATAGTTCGAATGGTCGGAAAGGCCCTTCGGCTTGGACGAGTCGCCGTAGCCGCGCAGGTCCGGGCACACCACGGCGTAGTCGCGCGCGAGCTCGGGCGCCACCTTGTGCCACATGGCGTGCGTTTCCGGATAGCCGTGAAGAAGGAGCACGGGGTCGCCTTTCCCCCCGGACACCAGGTTGATCGTCGCGCCCGACGTGCGGATGCGGCGACGGGCGAAACCCGGGAACAGGCTCATCGAAACAGAAGCGCCGCGGCGACCTTGCGCTCCTCGGCGACCAGGATGTTGTAGGTGCGGCAAGCGGCCTGGAGGCTCATCACCTCCACGCCGATGCCCGAGCGCGCGAGCGGCGCGGTGAGCCGCGGGTGCGGGAAGCGCTGCTTCGGGCCGGTGCCGAGGATGAGGATTTCAGATTTCTCCTGCAGCAGGGCGGCGAAATCTGCTTCGGTGAGGGATTCGAAGCTGCGCGCAGCCCAGGGCTGCACTCGATCCGGCCGCACCACGATGCTCTCCTCGTAGCGCACGCCGCTCACCGTGACATAGTCGTCCCCGTAGGCAGTGACGACTTGCGCGCCGCTCGGCGCCGAGGCGTGAAGCTTCATGAGCTAGAATTCTAAGCAATGCACGAGTTCTCGAGAATAAAGCGGCTGCCGCCGTACGTCTTCAACATCACCAACGAGTTGAAGATGAACGCGCGCCGGCGCGGCGAGGACGTGATCGACCTGTCGATGGGCAATCCCGACGGGCCGACGCCGCAGCACATCGTCGAGAAGCTGGTGGAGGCCGCGCAGCGCCAGGACACGCACGGCTACTCGGTGTCGAAGGGCATCCCGCGCCTGCGGCGCGCGATCAGCACCTGGTACCAGCGCCGCTACGGCGTGGAGCTCGACGCGGATTCCGAGACCATCGTCACCATCGGCTCGAAGGAGGGGCTCGCGCACCTGATGCTCGCGTGCCTCGAGCGCGGCGACACGGTGCTGGTGCCCAACCCGTCCTATCCGATCCACATCTACGGCGCCATCATCGCCGGCGCCGACATCCGCTCCGTGCGCATGACCCCCGGGGTGGACTTCTTCGCCGAGCTCGAGCGCGCCATCCGCGAGCTCACCCCCAAGCCGAAGATGCTGGTGATCGGCTTTCCGTCGAACCCGACCGCGCAGTGCGTGGAGCTCGATTTCTTCGAACGGATCGTCGCGCTCGCGCGGCAGCACAACATCCTCGTGGTGCACGACCTGGCCTACGCCGACATCGTCTTCGACGACGGGTGGGTCAACAATTGCGCGCCTTCGATCATGCAGGTCCCCGGGGCGCGCGACGTGGCGGTCGAGTTCTTCACCATGTCGAAGAGCTACAACATGGCGGGGTGGCGCATCGGCTTCATGGTCGGCAACAAGGAGCTGGTCCACGCGCTCGCGCGCATCAAGAGCTACCACGACTACGGCAGCTTCACCCCGATCCAGGTCGCCTCGATCGTGGCCCTCGAGGGGCCGCAAGATTGCGTCTCGCAAATAAGAGCTACTTATCAGAAAAGAAGAGATGTAATGGCCAAGGGCCTGCACGACATCGGCTGGATGGTCGAGGTGCCCAGGGCCTCGATGTACATCTGGGCGAAGATCCCCGACGCCTACGCGGGCCTGGGCTCGATCGAGTTCACCCGGCGCCTCCTCGAGGGGGCGAAGATCGCGGTGGCGCCTGGCATCGGCTTCGGCGACTACGGCGACGACCACGTGCGCATCGCCCTCATCGAGAACGAGCACCGCCTGCGCCAGGCCGTGCGCGGCATCCGGGACATGTTCAGAAAGGATGGGCTTCTCAGAGGGGCGGCGTGATCTCTCCGAAACCTGCCAAGCTCGAAGGCCACGGGGTGCGCCTCGAGCCGCTCTCCAGGGAACATGAGAAGGGACTTGCCGCCGCCGCACAGAACGGCCGCCTCTGGGAGCTCTTCTACACGTCGGTTCCCGAGCCGGACCAGACCCAGGCCTACATTTCCGCCGCGCTCGCGGGACAGGAGCAGGGCACGATGCTCCCTTGGGCAGTGCGCGAATTGAAAACTGGCGAGATCGTCGGGAGCACCCGTTACCACGACATCATCGCCGCCGCGGACCGCGTGGAGATTGGCTGGACGTGGTACGCGCAGCGCGTCCAGCGCACGCACGTCAACACCGTCTGTAAGCTTTTGCTGTTCACCCATGCATTTGAAACCCTGAAATGCGAAGTCGTGGGTCTGCGCACCGACAACCTCAACTTCCGCTCCCAGCGCGCCATCGAGGCGCTCGGCGCGAAGAAGGACGGCGTGATCCGCCATCACTGGGTGCGGCGCGACGGCTCCATCCGCGACACCGTGATGTACAGCGTCCTCGTGCACGAATGGACCGACGTGAAAAAGCATCTTCTCTTCAGACTGCGCAGGCATGAAACCCATTAACGTAGGGTTGCTGGGAATCGGCACCGTCGGCGGCGGGACCTGGGAAGTGCTCAATCGGAACGCCGACGAAATCCAGCGCCGCGCGGGGCGCGCTATCCGCATAACGGTCGTGGCGGATAAGGCCTTGCAGCGCGCCAAAGAAATTACGGGTGGAAAAGCGGTCGTCACGGACGACGCCTTTAGCGTGGTGCGCGGCAAGGACGTCGAGATCGTCATCGAGCTGATCGGCGGCTACACCGTGGCGAAGGAGTTGGTGCTGGAGGCGATCGCCCACGGCAAACACGTGGTCACCGCCAACAAGGCGCTGCTCGCCACGCACGGCAACGAGATCTTCGCCGCCGCGCAGAAGAAGGGCGTGATGGTGGCCTTCGAGGCCTCGGTCGGGGGCGGCATCCCGATCATCAAGGCGCTGCGCGAGGGGCTCGCGGCGAACCGCATCGAATGGATTGCCGGGATCATCAACGGCACCTCCAACTTCATCCTGTCGGAGATGCGCGACAAGGGCCTGCCGTTCGAGGGCGCGCTGAAGGACGCGCAGGCGCGCGGCTATGCCGAGGCCGACCCGACCTTCGACATCGAGGGCGTCGACGCCGCGCACAAGCTCACCATCCTCTCCGCGCTCGCGTTCGGGATTCCGATGCAGTTCAAGAGCGCGTACACGGAGGGGATCTCGAAGCTTACGAAAGCCGACATCGGCTACGCGGAGGAGCTCGGCTACCGCATCAAGCTCCTCGGCATCACCCGGCGGGCGAAGAGCGGCATCGAGCTCCGCGTTCATCCGACGCTGGTTCCGGCGCGGCGCCTGATCGCCAACGTCGAGGGCGTGATGAACGCCATCCTGGTGAAAGGCGACGCGGTCGGCGCGACGCTCTACTACGGCGCCGGCGCGGGCGCCCAGCCCACCGCGAGCGCGGTGGTGGCTGATCTCGTCGACGTGACGCGCCTCATCACCGCCGATCCGGAGCAGCGCGTCCCGCACCTCGCGTTCCAGCCCGACCGGCTCTCGTCCGACCCGGTGCTGCCGATCGGCGAGGTCGAGACTTCCTACTATCTGCGCATGCGCGTGCTCGACCGGCCCGGCGTGCTCGCCGACATCACGCGCATCCTCGCCGATTCCGCCATCTCCATCGAAGCGATGGTGCAGAAGGAGCCCGGCGAGGGCGAAAGCCGGGTGGACATCGTCATGCTGACCCACCTCGCGCTGGAAAAGAACGTCGAGCAGGCGATGGCCAAGATCGAGCGCCTGTCGAGCGTGGAGGGCCGGGTCACGCGCATCCGGATGGAGTCGCTGTTGTAGTGCGCTACGTCTCGACCCGCGGCGACGCCCCGGCGCGCAGCTTTAGCGACATCCTGCTCGAGGGCCTCGCGCCCGACGGCGGGCTCTACCTGCCGGAGGAGTTTCCGCGCATCGATCTCAAGTCGCTCCGCGGCAGGCCCTACGTCGACCTCGCCGCCGGGATCCTTTCGCGCTACATGGACGACGTGCCCGAGCTCGGCCGGATCGTGCGCGCGACCTACACCGCGCGCGTGTTCGGAGCCGACGAGATCACGCCGCTGAGAAAGCTCGAGCGCGGGCTGTACCTCCTTGGGCTGTCCAACGGCCCCACCCTCGCATTCAAGGACATCGCGCTTCAGCTCCTCGGCAGCCTGTTCGAGCGGATCCTCGAGGACAGGAACGAATCCCTGAACATCCTGGGGGCGACCTCGGGCGACACCGGCTCCGCGGCGGAATACGCGATGCGCGGCAAGAAGGGCATCCGGGTGTTCATGCTGTCGCCGAACGCCCGCATGTCGAGCTTTCAGCGGGCGCAGATGTTCTCGCTGCAGGACCCGAACATCCACAACCTCGCGGTGAAGGGCGTGTTCGACGACTGCCAGGACCTCGTCAAGGCGGTCAACGCCGACGCCGCCTTCAAGGCGCGCAACCGGATCGGCGCGGTGAACTCCATCAATTGGGCGCGCGTCGCGGCGCAGATCGTGTACTACTTCAAGGCCTACTTCGCGGCCACCCAGGCCGACTCCGAGCAGGTCGATTTCGCCGTGCCGTCGGGCAACTTCGGCAACATCTGCGCCGGCTACGTCGCGCGGCGCATGGGGCTGCCGATCCGGCGGCTGATCCTCGCCACCAACGAGAACTCGGTGCTGGACGAGTTCTTCCGCACCGGCCGCTACCGCGTGCGCCGCAAGGTGCACGAGACCTCGAGCCCTTCGATGGACATCTCCAAGGCGTCGAACTTCGAGCGCTACGTGTTCGACCTCGTCGGCCGCGAGGGCGCGCGGGTGAAGGACCTCTGGCGGCGCCTCGACCAGGACGGCGAGTTCGACCTTTCGCGCTCGCCCTGGTTCGCGGCGGTGCGCGCGAGCGGCTTCGTATCGGGCTCGAGCAGCCACGAGGATCGCCTCCGGACCATCCGCCTGGTCCACGAGCGCTTCGGCGTCGTCATCGACCCGCATACCGCGGACGGCGTGAAGGTCGGCCTCGAGCACCGCGAGCCGCTGGTGCCGCTCATCTGCCTCGAGACCGCGCTGCCGGCGAAGTTCGCCGCCACCATCCGCGCCGCGCTGGGGCGCGTGCCCGAGCGCCCCGCCGAGCTTGCCGACCTCGAGAAGCGGCCGCAGCGCTTCGAGGTCGTGGCGAACGACCCCGAGGCGCTCAAGCGCCGCATCGAGGCCGCGCTGTGAGGGCAGGATGAAAGCCGAAAAGAACGTCCTCGGCGGCGAGCTGCGCGCGTGCAGCTACGCGCCGCTCACCGGCTACTTCCGGGACGGCTGCTGCGCCACGCACGACCAGGACGGGGTCGCGCACCTCGTGTGCGTGCAGGTGACCGACGCGTTCCTCGAGTTCAGCGTGGCGAAAGGCAACGACCTCGTCACGCCGCGCCCCGACCTGCGCTTCCGCGGGTTGAAGCGCGGCGACCGGTGGTGCCTGCACGTGCTGCGCTGGGTCGAGGCCTGGGAGGCCGGCCGCGCGCCGCGCGTGGTGCTCGAGGGCACGCACGAGAACGTCCTCAAGTACGTGCCGCTCTCGGCGCTCAAGCGCCATTCGCTCGATCTGAACTGATCATGCCTCCAGTGAACGCGCGCCTTAACGTCGTCCTTCTTCTCTTGCTAGCAGTCCTGGCCGGTGTGGCCGAGGCGCAGACCTGGCCAACCCGCTTCGTGCGCGTCGTGGTGCCGTTTCCTCCCGGCGGTGGCACCGACGCGATCGCGCGCGTCGTCTCGGCCCAGCTCTCGGTGCAGGTCGGTCAGCAGGTGGTGGTGGAAAACAAGGGCGGCGGCGCCACCAACATCGGCACCGAGATGGTCGCGCGCGCCGAGCCCGACGGCTACACGCTGCTGCTCCAGTCGATGCCGCTCGCGGTGAACCGCTTCCTCTTCGCGTCGCTTCCCTACGATCCGCTCGCCGACCTCGCGCCGGTGATCCTCCTCTGCGACTACCCGAACGTCATGGCCGTGCCGGTGACTTCGCCCGCGCGCTCGGTCGCCGAGTTCATCGCGTATGCCAAGTCCAACCCGGGCAAGGTCACCTTCGCCTCGTCCGGGCACGGCACCTCGGTCCATCTCTCGGGCGAGCTCTTCAAGCGCATGGCCGGGATCGAGATGACCCACGTCCCTTATCGCGGCGCCGGGCCCGCGCTCCAGGACCTCGTGCCGGGGCGCGTCGACGTGATGTTCAACAACATCGGCGCGGTGATGCCGCTCATCAAGGGCGGCAAGCTCCGCGCCCTCGGCGTCACCACCGCGAAGCGCACCCCGGCGCTGCCCGAGCTCGCGCCGATCGCCGAGTCCGGCGTGCCGGGATTCGACGTGTCGTCCTGGTACGCGCTCTTCGCGCCGGCGAAGACCCCGCCCGACATCATCCGCAAGGCGAACGCCGATACGCGCGCCGCGCTCGCCGTCCCCGCCACGCGCGCGCGCCTCGAGGAGCTCGGCGTGGTGGTCATCGGCTCCTCGCCGGAGGCCCTCGGCGCCCACCTGCGCTCCGAGATGGACAAGTGGGGCCCGGTCATCCGCGAGGCTGGAATCAAGGGCAGCGACTAAGCCCATGACGCTTCGCGCCTTCGTGAACAAAGTAGATGGCGTCTCCGAGCGAACGCTCTTGTGGGCGAATCTGGCGCTAGGTTGCCTTGTTGGTCTTGCGCACGGAAGCGCGCTGGCTGTTACCTATGTGAAGCCGACGCCGGATGCCGGCTCCATTCGGCAGCTCGCTTCGATATCCCTTCCGCTTGCAGCCGCAATTGTTCTGACTTCGGCCGCCGCACTCTTTCGCGTGGACTTCAGACGGCCTGCGCTGGCCATCCACGGCCTGATCTTCGCGGCCGCGGCGGTGGTCACGCTGCTTTGGGCGATGAGTATCCTCGCCTGGGGTCCGCCACGCGGCAGGTTCGTGTGGTCCGTCGGCATGATGACTGCACTCGTGGCCTATAGCTTCTTCGTCGCTAGCCGGTACAGCATGCCTAGATCATTCCGAGAGCACGGCGCAGTTTTCTATGCGCCGCTGTTGGCTCTTGCGGTCTGTCTGCCGATTGACGTGGCCGTGTTCGTCAAGACCTTGAGCGAAATCACGAGAGGGTTCGGCTAGCGTTAGGGCGCGGACCATGGTGCCGCGGGTATGAAGCTTTTCGCGATGATGACGCTTACCTATTGGCGAAACAAACAGTTTGAAAAAGCATCCGAGAATCCTCCCAAGGATGCAGGCACCTAACGGCTCCATCGAGGCGCAGGAAGGGGAAGGGCATGTTCGGCTTTGGCAATAAGCGCCAGATCGAAGACAAGATGGCCGAATGGCTGGCGCACCCGAATGAGTTCGGCGTTCGACCGGAAAGCGTTCGCTTCAAGAAGACGTACAAGGCCAAGCTCATCACCTATGGGAACGTCGAGATTCACCTCGTCGAGTACAAGATGCCGGACGGCACGACCGGCCGGGGCTTCGTGAATGGCGGCCTGACGTGGTCGTTTCTCGGCGAGGAGGTCAACGCGCTCAAGGACGACGATCTCTTCGTTGCCTACTGCGGCTGGGCATGGCTCTTTCCCGCTCTTCAGGGCGGTACCGTTCAGACCGACTTCACGTCCAGCGGCGAGGAGGCCAGGTACCTGGCGAAGAAGAAGCAGGAAGGCCTGAGGCAGATCGAGGTCACGGCGCGATACAAGATTGGAACGAGCGAGCTCACGGAATTCAAGGCGCTGCGCGACGGCAGTCCGGTAAAGGGCGCGGGCGATTCGACCGCGGAAGTGGAACTTGCGCAGTCGGATGCAAGGTTCAATCTGCCGAGCATCTATTTCCTGCTCGGGCAGCAGGTGATCCAATCGATCCGGTGAGCAGCCGCGGGTTTCTGCAACAATAGCCGCATGCTCGAGGCGGCGGAGCTCGAATGCGAGCGTGGCGCGCGGACCCTGTTCCGCGGGGTCTCGTTCGTCCTGCGCCCGGGCGAGTTGCTTCGTGTCGCGGGGGCGAACGGAAGCGGTAAGACGAGCCTCCTCCGGATCCTCTGCGGCCTCTCCCGCCCGAGCGCGGGCGAGGTGCGCTGGAACGGCCAGCCGATCGCCGGCATCAAAGAGGACTATGCGCGCGAGCTCGTCTACATCGGCCACGCGCCGGCGGTGAAAGATGACCTCACTCCGCGCGAGAACCTCGAAATCAGCTGCCGCCTCGCCGGCCGAGCGGCGAGCGCCTTGGCGCTCGCCGCGGCGCTCGAGCGGCTCCGAGTGCCCGAGCTGCCCGTGCGCAAGCTCTCGCAGGGACAGCGCCGGCGCGCGGCGCTCGCACGCCTGCTGGTGTCCGAAACGCCGCTGTGGCTCCTCGACGAGCCGTTTGCCACCCTCGACGCCGAAGGTATCTCGCTTGTCGATGGCCTCATGGGAAAACAGGTGGACGGCGGCGGGGCGGTGGTCTACACGACGCACCAGGAAGCGGGCAGCCGCAGCACCCGCGTGGTCGACCTGGGCGCCGGCGCCTAGATGCTGGCGCTCGCGCGCACGGTCGTCCACCGCGACCTGCTTCTCGCGCTGCGCCGGCGCAGCGACGTCGGCACCGCGCTCCTTTTCTTCGTCATCGTCGCGAGCCTCTTTCCGCTCGGCGTGGGCGCCGAGCCGAACCTGCTGCGCGCCATCGCCCCGGGAGTCATCTGGGTCGCGGCGCTGCTTTCCTCGATGCTCTCGCTCGGGCGGCTCTTCGCCGCCGACTACGCCGACGGCACGCTCGAGCAGATGCTGCTCGCCGCCGCGCCCCTTGGCGTGGTGGTGGCGGCGAAGACCTTCGCGCACTGGCTCGTCTCGGGCCTGCCGCTCGTCGCGATCGCGCCGCTCATCGCCCTGCAGTACGATCTTGCCCCCGGACTCTACGGCGTGCTCGCTCTATCATTGCTCCTGGGCACGCCGGTGCTGAGCCTGATCGGGGCGATCGGTGCCGCGCTGACCCTCGGGCTGCGCGGCGGCGGCGTGCTGCTCGCGCTGCTCGTGCTGCCGCTTTACGTCCCGGTGCTCATCCTTGGCGCCGGAGCCGTCGAGATGGCGGGTGCGGGCCTCGACCCCGAAGGGGAGCTGCTGCTGCTCGGCGCGGCTCTCGTGGTCGCGGCGGCTTTTTCGCCGTGGGCGATCGCCGCTGCATTGCGCATCTCCATGGAATGACCCAAGCCATGAATTCCAATTCGACGCTCCGCTGGTTCTGGTTCGCTTCGCCGCAGACTTTCTTCCCGCTCGCCGGCTCGATCGCGCGCTGGTGCGCCGTGGGCGCGGTGCTGCTCGCGCTGGCGGGCCTTTACGTAGGGCTGGTGGTGGCGCCCACCGATGCGCAGCAGGGCGAGGTCTACCGCATCATCTTCATCCACGTGCCCGCGGCGTGGATGTCGATGTTCATCTATCTGGTGATGGCCGGCTGGGCCGCCATCGGCCTCGCGTTCAACACGCGGCTCTCGTTCATGATGGCGCAGGCGCTCGCGCCGACCGGGGCGCTCTTCACCTTCATCGCGCTGTGGACCGGATCGTTGTGGGGCCGGCCGACGTGGGGCACCTACTGGGTGTGGGACGCGCGCCTCACGTCGGAGCTGATCCTCCTCTTCCTCTACCTCGGCTTCATGGCCCTGCACGCGGCGATCGACGATCCACGGCGCGCCGACCGGGCCTCGGCGCTCCTCGCCATCGTCGGCGCCGTGAACGTGCCGATCATCTACTACTCGGTGCAGTGGTGGAACACGCTGCACCAGGGCGCATCGGTGAGCCTTACCCGCGCGCCCAGCATGGCCGCGACCATGCTCACCGGGATGCTGCTCATGGCGCTCGCCTTCTGGGCGTACTCGATCGCGGCGGTGCTGGTGCGCGTGCGCTGCATCATCCGCGAGCGCGAATGAGCCCCGGCTTCTTCCTCTGGGGCGCCTACAGCGTGACCTTCGTGGCGCTCGCGCTGGAGGTGATCTTTCTTTTCCGCCGTTCGAGGCGCGCCGGGCCTCCCCGGCAGATAAAATGATGGCATGAAACCCAGACACAAGCGCATGGCGGCGATCGCGCTCGGCCTGGTCGCCCTCGGCATCGCGACCGCCCTGGTGCTGACGGCGTTCCAGAAGAACCTGGTGTTCTTCTTCAGCCCGACCCAGGTGGCGGCGAAAGAGGCGCCGCTCGGCCGCACCTTTCGCATCGGCGGCATCGTCGAGCCGGGCAGCGTCAAGCGCGAGGGCGTGGAGGTGCGCTTCGCCGTGACCGACACGGCGAAGGCCATCCCGGTGGTCTACCGCGGCTCGCTCCCCGACCTCTTCCGCGAGGGCAAGATGGTCGTGGCGCAAGGCCAGCTCGGCGCCGATGGCACGTTCCAGGCGCGCGAGGTGCTCGCCAAGCACGACGAGAACTACATGCCGCCGGAAGCCAAGGAAGCCGTCGAGAAGGCGCACCGCGCCGCGAAGAAAGCGAACCCATGATTCCCGAGCTCGGACAGTTTGCGCTGGCACTCGCGTTGGCGGTGGCCCTGATCCAGGGGATCCTGCCGCTCGCGGGCGCGGCCAAGGGCAACCTTGCCTGGATGGCGCTCGCGCGGCCGGCGGCGCAGGCGCAGGCGGTGCTGATCGCCGCGGCCTTCGGCTGCCTCGTCTACAGCTTTGTCAGCAACGACTTTTCGGTCCAGTACGTCGCGATGAACTCCAACAGCGCGCTGCCGCTTCACTATCGCATCGCCGGCGCCTGGGGCGGGCACGAGGGCTCGCTCCTCCTCTGGTGCCTGATGCTCGGTGTGTGGACGACGGCAGTGACCCTCTTCAGCGCCCACCTGCCGGAGGAGATGACCGCGCGCGTGCTCGGCGTGATGGGGCTCGTGAGCGCGGGCTTCATCGCTTTCATGCTCTTCACCTCCAACCCGTTCGATCGCCTGTTCCCCGCGGCGCAGGACGGCCGCGACCTGAATCCCCTCCTGCAGGATCCGGGCATGGTGATCCACCCGCCGATGCTTTACATGGGGTACGTCGGGTTCTCGGTTGCCTTCGCCTTCGCCGTGTCGGCGCTTCTCTCGGGCCGGCTCGACGCGGCCTGGGCGCGCTGGTCGCGGCCCTGGACCACGGTGGCGTGGGCGTTCCTCACCTGCGGCATCGCGCTCGGCAGCGGCTGGGCCTACTACGAGCTCGGTTGGGGCGGTTGGTGGTTCTGGGATCCGGTCGAGAACGCGTCCTTCATGCCTTGGCTCGTCGGCACCGCGCTCATCCATTCGCTCGCCGTCACCGAGAAGCGCGGCGCGTTCCGCAGCTGGACGGTGCTCCTCGCCATCATCGCTTTCGGCCTGTCGCTCCTCGGCACCTTCCTCGTGCGCTCGGGCGTGCTCACCTCGGTGCATGCCTTCGCAACCGACCCAAGGCGCGGCATCTTCATTCTCGGCCTCTTCGCGTTCATGATCGGTGGAGCGCTCGCGCTCTATGCGTGGCGCACGGCGCGCATCGGCCTCGGCGGCGAATTCGCCCCGGTGTCGCGCGAGTCGCTGCTGCTCGGGAACAACGTCTTCCTCGCCGCGGCCGCGGGCACCGTATTCCTCGGCACGCTCTATCCGCTTCTCATCGACGCCCTCGGCGTGGGCAAGATCTCGGTGGGGCCGCAGTACTTCGAGGCGGTGTTCGTGCCGCTCATGGCGCCCGCGCTCTTCCTCATGGGCGTGGGCCCGCTCGCGCGCTGGAAGCGCGCCAGCCTGCCCGAGCTCGCGGTGCTGCTGCGCTGGGCGCTCGGAATCAGCCTCGCCCTCGGTGTTCTTCTGCCTTTCCTCTTCGGCGAATGGCACGCGCTGGTCGGCTTCGGCCTTGCCCTCGCCGCATGGATCGTCATCAGCGGATTTTTGACTCTGAAGAAGAGACCACGGGATTCCAGAGCGTATTGGGGCATGCTGATCGCCCATTGCGGCGTGGCGGTGTTCGTGGTCGGGGTCACGCTGGTGAAGGGCTACGAGAGCGACCGCGACGTGAAGATGCGCCCGGGCGACACGGTCGAGCTCGCGGGCTACGTGTTCCGCCTCGAGAGCGTCTCGCCGGTGCGCGGCCCGAACTACACCGCCGCCCAAGCCAGGATCGACGTTACAAGGAATGGGAAACCCGTAACCACGATGTATCCGGAACGGCGCATGTACCCGGTGGCCGAGCAGGTGATGACCGAGGCGGCGATCCATCCTGGCCTCACGCGCGACCTCTACGTGTCGCTCGGCGACGCGCTCGAGGAGCCCGGCGGCAAGCAGGCCGGGAAGCAGGGCGCCTGGCTCGTCAAAGTACAGCATAAGCCCTTCGTCGACTGGATCTGGGCGGGCTGCCTGATCATGGCCATCGGCGGCGTGTGCGCCGCGAGCGACCGCCGCTACCGCTTCTCGGTCCAGCGGGCGAGGACCGCCGAGGTCGCGGCCTACGACCCGCGGGTCGGCGCTTGAGATTCTGGCTTCTTATCGGGGGATTCCTGGTCCTGGTGGGGTTGCTCGCGGTCGGGCTGCGGCTCGACCCGCGCGAGGTGCCTTCGCCCCTCATCGGCAAGCCCGCGCCGGCGTTCGAGCTGCCGCTGCTGCAGCAGCCCGACAAGAGCTTCTCGCAGCAGGACATGCTCGGCACGGTGTGGGTGATGAACGTGTGGGCCTCGTGGTGCCCGCCGTGCCTCGTCGAGCATCCTGTCGTGAGCGAGTTCGCGCGCTCGGGCATCGCGCCGGTCGTGGGCCTCAACTACAAGGACGCGCGCGAAGACGCACTGCCGTGGCTCAAGAGGAACGGCGATCCCTTCAAGGTCACGGTTTTCGACGCGGCCGGCCGGATCGCGATCGACTACGGCGTGTACGGCGTTCCCGAGACCTACGTGATCGACCGCAAGGGCATCATCCGCTACAAGCGCGTCGGGCCGCTGACGCCGGAGATCGTTCAGAAGAAAGTCCGTCCCCTGATCGAGGAGCTGTCGAAGCGTGGCTAGGCTCCTGCTCGTTCTTCTCTTTGCTCTCCCGGCGTTTTCGCAAGAGAAACCGACCCTGGAGAGGCGCGTTAACGACCTGGCGCACGAGCTGCGCTGCCTCGTGTGCCAGAACCAGACGATCGCCGACTCCAACGCGCCGCTCGCGCAGGACCTGCGCAACCAGATCCGCGAGCAGCTCCAGGACGGCAAGAGCGAGCGCGAAGTGATCGACTTCATGGTCGCGCGCTACGGCGATTTCGTGCTCTACCGGCCGCCGTTCAAGGCCGCCACCGTGGCGCTCTGGACCGGTCCGTTCGTGCTGCTCCTGCTCGGCGCATGGCTTCTCGTTCGCCGGGTGAGGAAGAAGGCACCGCCGCCCGGGCTCACCGAGGCCGAGCGCCGCCGCGCCGCCCAGCTCCTCGAATGACGCTCTTCTGGCTGGTCGGCGCCGTGGCGGCGGCTGCGGTCATCGCCTGGGTGCTGCGGCCCCTGCTCGCGCGAAAAAAAGCCGCGCCTCCGTCGCGCGCTGCCGCGAACGTCGCGATCTACCGCGACCAGCTGCGCGAGCTCGATGCCGACCTCGCCGCGGGCACGCTGGCGCGAGAGGACTACGAGCGCGCGCGAGCCGAGCTCGAGGCACGCGCGCTGCGCGATGCCGGCCAGCCCGACGCGCCGGCGGCGGGGCCCGCGCCGCAGGCGCTGCCATCGGGCCGCCGCTTCGCCTGGGCGCTCGCCGCGGCGGTGCCGCTCGCCGCGGTGGCGCTCTACGTCCTCGTCGGCAATCCGGGCGCCATCGACCGCGAAGCCCAGCTGCACGCTTCGCGCGCCCAGGTCGAGGCCATGGTGGGGCGGCTCGAGGCGCGCCTGCGCGAGAACCCCGACGACGTCAACGGCTGGAAGCTCCTTGGGCGCTCCTACGGCGTGATGGGGCGCTACGGGGAGGCTGCCGAGGCTTACGCCAAGGCCGCGGTGCGCTCGCCCCGCGACGCGCAGCTCCTTGCCGATCTCGCCGACGTGCTGGCGATGGCGCGCGGCCAGAGCCTCCAGGGCGAGCCGGAGCAGCTTGCGCTGCGCGCGCTCGAGATCGAGCCGGGCAACCTCAAGGCGCTCGCGCTCGCCGGCTCCGCGGCCTTCGAGCGCAAGGACTACGCCGCGGCCGCGAAGCACTGGGAGCGCATGCTCGCGTACGTCGAGCCCAACTCGGAGGACGCGCGCTCAATCCAGCAGAACGTGGCGGAAGCCCGTTCCCTTGCGGGGGACGCGGGCAAGCAGGAAACCAAGAAGCAGCCCGCCAAGCCCCAAGGGGGTGTACGGGGAACCGTCTCCCTTTCTCCCGCAATGAAGGACAAGGTCTCGCCCGAGGACACGGTGTTCGTCTTCGCGCGTGCGGTCGAGGGTCCGCCGATGCCGCTCGCGGTGGCACGCGTGCGGGTACGCGATTTACCGTATCGCTTCGCGCTCGACGACTCGATGGCGATGAGTCCGGCGCTGAAGCTCTCGGCGTTTCCCAAAGTCGTGGTGACCGCGCGGGTGTCGAAGGCCGGCAGCGCGATCGCCCAGCCGGGAGACCTGCAGGGCGCGAGCGCGCCGGTGGCGAACGACGCAGCCGCCGTGAACGTCGTGATCGATGCGCAAGTGCGCTAGGGCGCTAGAACCGCGCAGCCAAGTTTGCTACCCTCGCAGTCGCAAGCGAAACGCAGGAGAAACACGATGGCCGATACGACAGAACGGCGCAAGAACCCCCGCAAGCCCGCCCAGGCGACGCCGAAGCCCGACAGCAAGCCCACCGCGACTAGCCAGGCGTCGATGCCGATGGCAGGTGGTGCAGCCAGCGAGCGCTCGAGCGAAGACACCCGGCGGCGCATCGCGGAAGCCGCCTACTTCCGCGCCAAGGAGCGCAATTTCGAGCCCGGCCACGAGCTCGAGGACTGGGTCGAGGCCGAGTCCGAGGTGATGGGCCGCATCAGCGGCGCCGACCGCTAGGCGCCGTCAGTATTCGTCGAAGATCCGCTGCAGCTCGGCAGCCTCGCGCGTGCGCGTGAGCGCCAGCATGAGGAGGATGCGCGCCTTCTGCGGAGTGAGGTTGTCCCCCCAGAGATAGAAGCGCTTGGCGTCGGCGGCGCCGGCGCGCGTGTCGCGCACGCGGCCCATGCCGCCGCGGTTGGTGATGACGACCGGAATCCCCTTGCCGGCCAGCTTCGAGAGCGTCTGCTCCATCGCCGGGCTGGGCGAGCCGGTGGGAAAGGCGGCGACGACCAGACCTTCGGCCTTGCCGCGCTCGACCGCGGCTTCGGCGAGCACGCCGTCGGCGTCCGCGTAGGTGTAGACGATGTCGACGCGCGGGAGCTTCTGCAGCGCGCCGACGTCGAACGGCGTGGCGCCGGTGTGCTTGCGGATTGGCTGGCGGTAGAACGTCACCCGGTCGTCGTCCACGAAGCCGAGCACGCCGAGGTCCTTGCCGCTGTAGGTCTCGAGGCGGTAGCTGATCTCCTTGGTCACCTCGCGCGCCGCGATGATGGTGTCGTTCGTGACGACGAGCGCGCCCTTGCCGCGCGCGGCGTCGCTCGCCGCGACGCGCACCGCCTGCAGGAAGTTCTTCGGGCTGTCGGAAGACAGCGTGCTGAACTGGCGCTGCGCGGCGGTGAGCACCACGGGCTTGTCGCTCTTGACCGTGAGGCCCAGGAAGTAGGCCGTCTCCTCGACGGTATTCGAGCCATGGGTGACCACGACGGCCTTCACGCCGTCGTCCTTCGCCAGGATTTCGTTGATCCGCTTCGCCAGCGTGAGCCAGTTCGCGATCGTGATGGCGCTGCTGCCGACGCGCATCAGCTCCTCGACCTCGAGGCGAGCGACCTCCTTGAGCTGCGGGATCGCCTCGACGACCTCGCCGGCGTGCAACCGCCCGGAGGGCGTGTTCGCGATCGTGCCGCCGGTCGCAACCACCTTGATGCGCGGCAGCTTCTCCTGGGCCCTAGCATGCGCCGTCCAGAGGACCGCGATGAGCAGGAAGCTCAAGCCAATCGAAAAAGTGGAAGAAGTGCGCATGGCGAACCCCCTTTCAAGGCAGATCGACGCGGGTCCAGTCGACGAAAGGCGAGCCCCAGACCTCGATGCGGCGCATGCCCGGAAGCGGCTCGTCGTCGCGGGAGAGGTGCGTGTCGCCGTGGATCAGGATGATTTTGCGGGGGTAGCGCGCGCCGAGGTCCTGCAGGCGCTCGCGCAGCGGGGCGAAGCCGTCGCGCACGAAAGGCCTGAACGGATTCGCCTGCATCAGCACGACCAGGCCTTTCGCGCTCGCCGCGAGCTTCGCGGCCTCGTCGAGCCACGCGAACACCGCGCGCATGCGCGCCTCGTGCTCGGGATGGCGGATATGGTTGTCGGGCCCGGGCACGTTGAGCGCGACGAACACCCAGCCGTTTCGCTCCCAGCGCACGTGCTCGCAGTACTCGCCGGCTTGTTGCTCGACTTTAATGAAATTGGGACTGCAGAAAAGCGTGCGCCACGCCTTCAATCGCGCTAGCGGCTGCTTGCAGTCGCTCCACTCGTTGTCGCCGGGGATGAGGAGAAAGGGATGGCGGATGCGCGCGAACTGCTTCTTGCGCTCCTGCAGCCATCGGTCGCCGCAGGCCTGCTCGGGCGTGCTCGAGCCGATGTCGCCGACGTGCACGACGAAGGCGAGCAGCTCGGCGTTGATCCGGTCGATCACCGCGTCGAGACGCCCGATCTCGGCTTCGGCATAGGGAGCGTCGCCCAGCACGCCGAAGACCAGCGCGCCGGGTGGGAGCGGCGCTTGCGCGGCGCATGCACCGACCAGGAACAGCAAAAACAGAGAGAGGCCCCGTTTCCCGCGGGTCAAGCTCAAATTCCGTACGCCTTGCGCAGCAGCGTAAGCGGATGAGCCTTCTGCGCCTTGGGCGCTTCGTCGCCGATGCCCTGCTGGATATGGCGCGCGGCGATCGGGCAATCCGAACTCACGTAGTCCGGCTGGGGCTCCGCCATCTGGCGGAACACCGGGCGGCCGATCTTCATCGAGTTCTCGAAGTACTCCTCCTTCACGCCCCAGGTGCCGTCGTGGCCGGCGCAACGCTCGACCGTCTTCACCTCGGTGTGCGGGATCGACTCGAGCAGCTCGCGGGTCTTCTGCCCCATGTTCTGCACCCGCGAGTGGCAGGGAACGTGGTAGGACACCTTTCCGAGCCCCTCGTTGAAATCGGTCTTGAGCAGGCCGGCCTTCTTCCGCGCGACGAAATACTCGAAGGGATCGAACATCGCGTCGCGCACCGCGATCGTGTCGGGGTCGTCGGGGTAGAGGAGCGGCAGCTCCTGCTTGAACATGAGCGCGCAGGAAGGCACCGCGGCGAGGATCGCGTAGCCTTCGCGAGCATAGCGCGCCAGCACTGGAATATTCTTGTTCTTTAGAGAATCCAGCCCTCGGAGGTCGCCGAGCTCCAACTTCGGCATGCCGCAGCACACCTCCTGGTCGACGACGACGAAGGGGATCTCGTTGTGCGAGAGGATCGCCGCGAGGTCGTGCCCCATCGCGGGTTCGTTGTAGTTGACGTAGCAGGTCGCGAAGATCGCCACCTTTCCGGGAGCATCGGGCGCGTCTTTCGCAGGAAATGGCTTCGACCTTTCCGCGTGGGACCGGAACGGCTTCGGCGTGTAGGGCGGAAGCTGGCGCTCTTTGTGCACGCCGAGCGCCGCCTGCATGACCGTGCGCGCGAGCGGGGTGCGGTTGACGAGATTGACCGCCTGCGCCACCACCGGGATGGCGGCGAGCTTGCCTATCGCGTCGGTCGACGAGAGCAGCCGGTCCCGCCACTTGACGCCCTTCTCGAACTTGATCGCCTTGGCGCGCAGCATCACGTGCGGGAAGTCGACGTTCCACGGGTGCGGCGGGACGTACGGGCACTTGGTCATGTAGCACAGGTCGCACAGGTAGCACTGGTCCACCACCTTCCAGTAGTCCTCCTTCTTCACGCCGTCGACTTCCATGGTCGAGGAGGCGTCGACCAGGTCGAACAGCGTCGGAAAGGTCGTGCACAGGCTGACGCAGCGGCGGCAGCCGTGGCAGATGTCGAAAATGCGCTCGAGCTCCTTTTCCGCTTTCGCCTGGTCCCAGAACTCCGGGTTTTTCCAGTCGAGCGGGTGGCGGGTGGGTGCTTCGAGCGAGCCTTCGCGCATTTGACGGCGAGACTAGTGGCGCTCGCTCAATGGCGCAAATGGAAAATCGCAATCCATTTGATTACCGCGCCCTATCGCCGCTTCGTTACAAACGGCGCACCATGGTGACCTCGGTTCCGTCGCGCGACGCTTCGGTGAAGCCGAGGCGATGGGCCAGCTCGAGCATTTCGCGGTTGTCGGCGAGGATGGTTCCGTAGAGCGCGTGGTAGCCCGCGGCGCGGGCACACGCGCACAGCCGCTCGAGCAGGGCGCGGCCGATGCCTTTGCGCTGCCAGTCGTCGCCGACTGTGAGGGCGAACTCTGCCGTCGTGCCGTCCGGGCGGGGCGCGTAGCGGCCGACTGCGACGAATCTGCCCTCGTGCAGCACCACGAGGGCGAGCTCGCGCTCGTAGTCGAGCTGCGTGAAGCGCTCGAGCAGCCGCCAGCTCGCTCAGGTGCTGCATGAAGCGCTGGTAGCGCGAGCGCGCGGAAAGCCCGCGGAAGAACGCGAGCTCGAGCTCCACGTCCTCGGGCCGGATCGGTCGCACCGCCAGGCGCGTCCCGTCCCTCAGCCCGAGCCCGCCTTCGAGCTCGGTGGGGTAGTGGAATGTCGGGGTCAGACCCCGATTTTAATCAGGTAGCTGCCGGCAGGGTCGCGACGCGCGGCCGAAACGGCCGGTGCGCACGGTAGACCCCGGCGAGCTCCCAGTGGTCGGTCGCCGGCGCATGGCGCAGCAGGAAGCAGCGGCCGTCGTCGGCCTTGACCTCGAAGTAGCGGTGGGAGGCGTCATGCCATCGGTCGAGGATCGCGACCACCGGGAGGCGGCGCGTGCCGAGGTAGAAGACGTGGGGCTCGGCTTGGCCGCCCCGGCCGGGACATCCGTACACGCAAATCTTCATGACGCCAAATTTCCTTTCGACCCGCCGCTTGCTTTGCACTTGCAAGGAGCCGGCCACGCGTCATGCGCCGTTCGGCGGATGAGCGCCTTACCTCGCCATCGTCCTTGTCAGTACACTCGCGACCTTGTCGGAGGGGACCGGGTGCTGGCAGGCCCACAATCCGAGCGCTGCTGCAATGAAGAGAACGCTGGCAAAATTCACATGTTTCATGGCCCGTCATTCAATCAGCGACCGCGTGATGGACCTACCTGAGCGCGATGGTTCGTACGGCGCATGACCAACGAGGACATCGCGCGCGTATTCGGGGAGATCGCCGACCTGCTCGAGCTCGGCGACGAAAATACCTACCGCGTCCTCGCCTACCGCAACGCGGAACGCGAGCTGCGCTCGACCGGGTACGACCTCCCGGCACTGCTCGCTGCGGGCGAGGCCCTGCCCAGGATGCCCGGCATCGGCCCCGAGCTCTCGGCGAAGATTCGCGAGATCCACGACACCGGAACGAGCAAGACCCTGGAGAAACTGCGTAAGGATTACCCGGCGGGGGTCCTCGAGCTCCTGCGGCTGCCGGGGGTCGGCCCCAAGCGGGTGCGCCTTTTCTACCGCGAGCTCGGCGTGGGTTCCCTCGAGGAGCTCGAGCGGGCGGTACGCAGCGGACGCCTGCGCACCCTGGGGGGCTTCGGCGCGAAATCGGAACAAAGGCTGCTGGAATCGATCATGACGGTAAAATCCGGACATGCCAGGCGCCTTTAGGGCCATGATCGAGCGGGTCGGGGCCAATACGGCGACGCCGTTCCGGGTGTGCTTTCCGGACGGCGCCGAGTACCGGAACTCGGAAAGCCCGCCGGCGTTTACCCTCGTGGTCAGGGACGAGCGCGCGCTGCGGAGGGCGGCGCTCTACGGCCACGTGGGCGTGCTCGAGGCCTACTTCGACGGCGAGCTCGATATCGAGGGCAGCCTCCCCAGGGCGCTCGCCTCCGGCATGGAAGGCCGCGCGGACGATCCGACCTGGCTCGTGCGCCTGCGCAACCGCTGGCACGAGCTCACGCATGCGAACGCGAACCGCCGGCGCGCGAACCGCAACGCCGAGTTCCACTACGCGCTGCCGCCAGAGTTCTACAAGCTCTGGCTGGACGATCCGTACCTGTTCTACACCTGCGCGTACTGGGGTAACGGCGGGGGCGACGGCCCGAAGACGCTGGAGGAGGCGCAGCGCGCAAAGGCCGACCATGTCGCGCGCAAGGTATTGCTCAAGCCGGGCGAGGAAGTGGTCGACGTCGGCAGCGGCTTTGGCGGCTTTCTTATGCATGCCGCGATGCACTACGGCGTCAACATCACGAGCATCAACACCACCGGCTCGCAGGCCGAGCACGCGCGCCGGCAGATCGAGAAGTTCGGCATCAAGAACGCCGTCCAGATGCACGCGGACTTCCGGACACACCCGGGAGCAAGCGCGAAGCAGTTCGACAAAGTGGTGAGCATCGGCTGCCTCGAGCACGCGGGACGCGACCAGCTCGGCGAGGTGATCCGCTCGCACTCGGAGCTCCTCAAGCCCGGCGGCCTCGGCCTGATCCACTTCATCGGACACGTCGGCAGCACCGAGACCGACTTCTTCATCCGCAAGTACGTATTCCCCGGCGGCTGGATCCCGAGCCTCGCCGAGGTGATCGTGGCGATGGAGCAGGCTGGGCTCGAGGTGCTCGACATCGAGAACCTGCGCCGCCACTACGCGCTCACCCTCGACGTGTGGGCCGAGCGCTTCGACCGCAACTGGGAGCGCATCCGCGCGCTCGACCCGCAGCGCTTCGACGAGCGCTTCCGCCGCATCTGGCGCGTGTACCTCTACGGCTGCGCCGAGATGTTCCGCTCGCCGGCGGGCCGCACCCACCTTTTCCAGATCGTGTTCTCCAAGGGCAACGTCTCGAGCACGAGCTACCCCATGACCCGGGACTTCCTCTACGAGCGCCAACCCGCATACCAGGAAAAAAGAAGCGCTGATCGCGCAGCTTAGGCAGGGAAGCGGCGCGCTTGCTCTAAAAAAAGAGACTTCGAATCTCTTCCGCGACCGGGCGGCGCGCGAACGGCGCCGCCTCGACGTCAGCGCCTTCCGCGACGTGCTCGTGGTCGACCCGCAGGCCGGCTGGGTCGAGGCCGAGGGCATGGTGACCTACGAGGCGCTGGTCGCGGCCTGCCTGCGGCACGGCGTGATGCCCGCGGTGGTGCCGCAGCTCAAGACCATCACGCTCGGCGGCGCGCTCGCCGGCGTGGGCATCGAATCGTCGTCGCACCGCCAGGGGCTGGTGCACGACACGGTGCTCGAGCTCGACGTGCTGCTGGGCGACGGAAGCGTCGTGACGTGCACGCCGGCGAACGAGCACGCGGATCTTTTCTTCGGCTTCCCCAATTCCTACGGCACGCTGGGCTACGCGCTGCGAGTGAAGGCGAAGACCCTGCCCGTGAAGCCTTACGTGCACCTCTTTCACCTCGACTACTTCGACGGGCGCATCTACTTCCAGGAGCTCGAGCGTCGCCTCAACGCGCGCGACGCCGACTTCGTCGACGGCACCGTGTTCGCCCCCGACAAGATGTTCATCACCATCGCGCACTTCGTCGACAAGGCACCGTACGTCAGCGACTACACCTTCGAGCGTATCTACTACCGCTCGATCCCCGCGCGCCACGACGACTACCTCACGGTGCATGACTATCTCTGGCGCTGGGACACGGACTGGTTCTGGTGTTCGAAGAACGTCCTGGCGCAGAACCGGTTCGTGCGCAAGTTTCTCTATGGCCGCAAGCGCCTGGGATCGCGCCAGTACACCAAGATCATGCGCTGGAACAGCCGCATCGGCGTGACGAAGAAAGTCGAGCGCCTGCTCGGCCTGCACTCGGAATCGGTGATCCAGGACGTCGACATCCCGATCGGGCGCGCCGCCGAGTTCCTGCAGTTTTTCGCGCGCGAGATCGGCCTGTGGCCGCTGTGGGTCTGCCCCATCGGCCCGGGCGCGGCGGGGCAGAACTTCTCGCTCTATCCCATGCGCGAGGGTTGGTACGTGAATTTCGGCTTCTGGGACGTGAAGCGCACGCGCGAGGCGTATCCGCCGGGCCACTTCAACCGCATGATCGAGCGCAAGGTGGTCGAGCTCGGCGGCATCAAGTCGCTCTACTCCGACAGCTTCTTCCCGCGCGATGAATTCGAGCGCCTCTACGGCGGCGACACCTACCGGCAGCTCAAGGCGAAGTACGACCCGGGCAACGTCCTTCCGGGCCTCTACGAGAAGTGCGTGCTGAGAGCGTAATTCGGGGTCAGAGCCCGAATTTGTCGAACCCTTAGAGGGTCGTGCGCACCATGGTGCCGTGGGTCTTCTCGAACTGCGTCTGGCAGCGGATGCAGCGCTCGGCGCCGGGGTTGGCGCGCAGGCGCTCGAAGCCGATGTCCTGGCCGCAGTTGCTGCAGGTGCCGTAGCTCCCGTCTTCCAGCCGCGCATGCGCGGCGTCTAGCGTGCGCAGCTCGGCGAGATCGCGCGAAGCCTCCGCCTGGTCCAGGTCCTGGATCAGGCTCTGCACCGACTCGTCGCCGGGATCGGGCACCGCGCCGACGACCTGGTCGAGGCCGTCGGTGCGCATCCGGTCGAGGTCCTGTCCCAACTCGCGCAGCAGCGCGCCGCGGCGCTGCTCGACGATGGCTTTCAATTCCTCGCTCTGCTGTGGTGTAAGTGCCATGGGAATGCCTCCCGCAAGGTCCATGCCTGTCACGCGCCGAAGCGCGCGCGCGGATTGAAGCGCGACACGCTGCGGAGCTCCTCGAACAGCTTTTTCTCGGGCTCGGTCAGCGGGTTGGGCGCCTCGATGCTGAGCACGGCATAGAGGTCGCCCGCGCCGCCGCCGGGCTGCGGCAACCCCTTGCCGGCCAGGCGCAGCTTCTGCCCCGCCTTGGACCCCGGCGGAACTTTCATGGTGACGCGCCCGGTCATCGTCGGGATGTCGACCTGGGCACCGAGCGCCGCCTCCCACGGGGCGAGGGGGACCTCGAGGTCGAGGTCGTGACCGCTCACGCGGTAGAGCGGGTGGGGCTCGAGGTGGATCTGCAGGTAGAGGTCGCCCGGGGCGCCGCCATTCGTGCCCGTGCCGCCCTTGCCGCGCAGCCGCAACCGCTGGCCGTCGGTCGCGCCGGGCGGAATGCGCGCGGTGAAGCTTCGGCCGTCGAGCTGGACCGTGCGCTCGGTGCCGCGGAAGGCTTCGTCCAGCGTGAGGCGCACCGGAACTTCGAAATCCTCGCCGGGGAAGGCCATGGCGGGGCCGCGCCGCGCGCCGCGGCCGAAGCCGGTCGCGCGTCCGAAGGCGCCGAGCGATTCGAACAGGTCGCCCAGGTCGACCCCGCCCAGGTCCTCGCCGCGGCCGCTGCCGAAGCGCTCGAACCAGTCGGGCGGCGGACGGAAGTCCTGCCCGGGCCGGAAGCCGCTGCCGAGGCTGTCGTAGGCGGCGCGCTTTTCCTTGTCGCGCAGCGTCTCGTAGGCCTCCGAGACCTCCTGGAACTTCTCCTTGGCGTTCGCCTCCTTGGAGACGTCCGGGTGGTACTTGCGCGCGAGCTTGCGGTAGGCCTTCTTGATCTCGTCCTCGCCGGCACTGCGCTCCACGCCCAGGATCTTGTAGTAATCCTTGTATTTCATAACCCAATCAGATTGGGGCGGGAAATTCGGGGTTAAAGCTTCCTGCGCAGGCCGATTATCCTACGCAGCACGGCTGCGGGGCGCGCCGCTTCGTCCTACAACTTCACCAGGCCGAGGATGCCGATGACGATCAGGTAGATCGCGACGATGTAATTGAGCAGGCGCGGTACCGCGAGGATGAGGACGCCGGCGATGAGGGCCACAACGGGCTGGATGGCTACGTACATCCCGCGAGCCTACGGAGGCATTGCTACGCGGCAGCGCTCGCACCTCTAGTGCGTTCGGCAATGGTGTAGGCGAGCATCCCGACCAGCATCGCGGCGACGAACACGGCGGCCTTGTCCTGCCCGGAGCCGAAGCAAACCAGCGCCGGACCGGGGCAGAAGCCGGCGAGTCCCCAGCCGATTCCGAACACGATGCTGCCGCCGATCAGGCGCGCGTCGAGGTCCCGGCGCCGCGGCAGCTCCATCGCGCCGCCGAGGAAGCCGCGGGCGCGCAGCCCGGCCAGGCGGAAAGCGAAGAAGCCGACGAGGATCGCGCCGGCCATCACGAAAGCGAGGGAAGGATCCCAGCGCCCGGCGATGTCGAGAAAGCCGATGACTTTGCCCGGATCGGTCATCCCGGAAAGGATGAGGCCGACGCCGAACACGAGTCCCGCGAGAAATGCGCCAAGCGCGCTCATGCGACCTGCCGCCACAAGAAGACCGTCGCCATGCCGGCGAGCATGAACGAGGCAGTGGCGACGAGCGAGCGTGGCGACAGGCGCGAGATGCCGCACACGCCGTGGCCGCTGGTGCAGCCCGAGCCGTAGCTCGTGCCGATGCCGACGGCGAGGCCGGCGATGACCAGCGTAGCGAAGCTCGCGTCGATCCTTGGAAAAACCGAAGTTCCGAAAAGTCGCATGAGCGCGGGAGCGACGAGCAGGCCACCGATGAAGGCGAAGCGCCAGCCGATCTCGCCGGGACGCGGCGTGAGCAGGCCGCCGAGGATGCCGCTCACGCCCGCGACGCGTCCGTTCAGGAGCACCAACATCGCCGCGGCGATGCCGATCAGGAGGCCGCCCGCGAACGAGGTCCAGGGCGTAAAGTGGCTCCAGTCGATGGTCACGCCGTAGACTATATTCGAGATGAAGCTCGTATTGATCATTGCCGCAGCTCTCGTCAGCGCCGCGGCCGCGCAATCACCCCATAGCCACCGCCACAGCTTCGGGGATGCCGAAAAGTGGTCTCACGTGTTCGACGACCCCGAGCGCGACGCGTGGCAGAAGCCGCACGCAGTGCTCGAGGCGCTCGCGCTCAAGCCCGATGCCGCGGTTGCGGACCTCGGCGCGGGCACCGGCTACTTTTCCGCGCGGCTCGCCAACATGTTCCCGAAGGCGACGGTCTACGCCGTGGACGTGGAGCCGCAGATGGTGAAATACCTGGGCGAGCGCGCGAAGCGGGAAGGTCTTGCCAACCTGAGGCCGGTGCAGGCTACCTCGGGCGACGCGCGCCTTCCCGAAAAGGTCGACCTCGTGCTGCTGGTCGACGTGTATCACCACATCGAGGCACGCGAGCGGTACTTCCGTCAGCTTGGCGCGTCGCTGCGGCCTGGCGCGCGCATCGCGGTGATCGACTTCCGGCTCGATTCGCCCGAAGGCCCGCCCGTGGCCGCGCGCGTCGCGCCCGAACAGGTCACCGCGGAGCTCGCGCGGGCGGGCTATGCGCTCGTCACGGAGCACCGCTTCCTGCCGCGACAGTATTTCCTGGTCTTCGGGGTGGCAAATCCCGCGCCACGGCGCTAAGCTGGGCGCCGCAGGAGAGCCATGCACGCCGCGCGCAGCACCGTTGCGCTCGTCCTCGCGGGAGGCCGCGGCGAGCGCCTGCGGCAGCTCACGGACTGGCGCGCCAAGCCCGCCGTCCCCTTCGGCGGTAAGTTCCGCATCATCGACTTCACGCTGTCCAACTGCGTGAATTCCGGAATCCGGCGCATCGGCATCTGCACCCAGTACCGCGCCCAGAGCCTGATCCGCCACGTGCAGCGCGGCTGGAGCTTCCTCGACGGCCGCTTCAACGAGTTCGTCGAGCTGATGCCCGCGCAGCAGCGCGAAAGCGCCGAGTGGTACCGCGGCACGGCGGACGCGGTCTACCAGAACCTCGACATCCTGCGGCAGCACGATCCGGAGCACGTGCTGGTGCTCGCGGGTGATCACGTCTACAAGATGGACTACGCCAAGATGCTCGCGCAGCACGTCGCGCGCGGCTCGAAAGTGACGCTCGCGTGCACCGAGGTGGCGCTCGCCGACGCGGTGAACTTCGGCGTGGTGCAGGTCGACGAGCGCGGCCAGGTGCGCGCGTTCCAGGAGAAGCCGGCGCGCCCGTCGCCGCTGGCGGAGCGGCCCGATGCGGCGCTCGCGAGCATGGGCATCTACGCGTTCGACGCCGAGTTCCTCTACGAGGAGCTCCGTGCCGACGCGCGTGACCGCTCTTCGGGACACGATTTCGGCAAGGACATCCTGCCGCGGCTGGTGAAGCTCGGCATTCCCGTGCACGCGCACCACTTCTCCGAGAGCTGCGTCAACATGGCGCGCGGCCAGCCCTACTGGCGCGACGTCGGCACCGTGGATGCGTACTGGGAAGCGAACCTCGACCTGACCCAGGTCGTGCCCGACCTCAACATGTACGATCAGGATTGGCCGATCTGGACCTGCCAGGAGCAGCTTCCGCCGGCCAAGTTCGTGTTCGACGACGACGAGCGCCGCGGCTACGCGCTCGACTCACTGGTTTCGGGCGGCTGCATCATCAGCGGCTCGAAGCTCAAGCGCTCGCTTCTCTTCAGCAACGTCCACGTGCACAGCTACTGCACGATCGAGGACTCGGTGATCCTGCCGAACGTCGACATCGGGCGCGGTGTCATCCTGAAGCGCGCCGTCGTCGACAAGGACTGCAGGCTTCCTGACGGGCTCGTCGTCGGCGTCGATCCGGACGAGGACCGGAAGCGCTTTCACGTCACGCCGAAGGGCGTTACCCTCGTCACGCCGCAGATGCTCGGGGCCGGCTAGACAACTATTTCAGTGGAGCGTGCGCGCGAAGGTGCGGCCGCGCAGCGCGTCGACCGCCTGCGGGTCTTCGTCGATCAGCTCGAGCAGCGCCACCGAGATCTCGCCGAGCAACTGCTCGGAGCTGCCGTAGGTCGTGGTGGCGACGTCGGCGAGGTAGAGGCCCGCTTCGAGCTGTCCGGACACGCGCTCGCGCGTCAGGGTCTCGGCGTCCTGCACCGAGAATCCGCACAGCTCCGGGTGCATCGTGAAAATGTCGCTGACGGCGGCGTGGACGGTTTTCATCGGTTCATCCTTCATGCCTGATTCGGCATGTAGGACAGTGCGCGCCGCGCGTGTCAATGCCGTTTCGTCCTGGCGCCGGAGTATTTAATTTGAAACGCGAAGCGATCCATTTGTCCCCGCCGCGTACAAACGGGGGAGCCTTCGCGCGCCCGCGCATGGTCGAATCGAAGCTTCATGAACCCCCCTTCGCTCATCAACCGCCTCCTGGCGTCGGGGTTCGTGCTGGCGGGCGCGGTCGGCGTCGTGCTGCTGATATGGCCGGACGGCATCACGGAGCTTGCCCCGGAGCACGTAACCGCGGGCGCGGTCGCGCGGGCGATCGCAGCGGTAGCAGCGGGCGCGGTCGGCATCATGGTGGTGCTGACGTTCTGGGATGACGACTTCCGCTAGCCGGGTTGGAATGGCGATGTGCTTGAGCGTGTATACCCGGGTAGACCATAGGGGGTCGCGTGTACAAGCACATCCTCATTCCGCTCGACGGCTCGGCGGGCGCCGAGAAGGCGATCGAGGCGGGAATCGAGCTCGCGGACAGGGCGGCAGCCAAGGTAACGCTCTTTACGGCGGTACCCGAATGCCGGTTGCGCGGTAGACCCGGCACGGCGAGCGAGGCGGCGGCGCGTTGGGACCACGAACGCGCGTCGCGCGAGAGTGCGCAGACGATCTTGCTGCCGGCAGCGGCGCGACTTCGCGCGGCGGGCATCCAGTGCGACACCGCGTACGCCGAGTCCAACCGGCCGCACGCGGCGATCATCGACGCGGCGCGCGCGCGGGGCTGCGACCTGATCATCATGTCCTCGCGCGGCCGCAGCGGCTTGAGCAAGCTCTGGTACGGCAGCGAGACTCGCGCGGTGCTCAGGAATTCAACCATCCCCACGCTCGTCTACCGCTGAGCGACCTCGAGTAGTCCAGGAAGTTCAGCCAAGATTCGTCGGTCGGCGCGACGCCATCGCGCCCCGGCCGGGATTAGAATGGGACGCAAGCACGATGGCGCACGATTCGCTACCAGGGTCCGGTCCCAAGTTCGATCAGCCGCTCGAGACGCTCGCGGCCTGCCACGAGCGCATCGAGGAGAAGCTCGCCGCGCTCGAGCGGCTGGCGCCGCACCTCGAGACGCGCGGTTGCGACGCCGAGGCGCGCGCGGCCGCGCAGGCGATCCTGCGCTACTTCGACACTTCCGGCGTCCACCACCACCAGGACGAGGACCAGGACCTGTTTCCGCTGCTGCGCGCGCGCGCCGCGGCGCGGGGCCGCGCCGAGATCGCCGCCGCGATCGAGGAGCTCGAGCGCGAGCACGAGACCATGGACGCCCAGTGGCGGCGGCTGCGGCAGCGCCTGCTCGCGGTCGTCGAGGGCGAGCCGCGCCTCGCCGCCGAGGAAGTGACGCGCTTCGCCTGGCTCTACCGGCGCCACATGGACCGGGAGGGCGCGGCGGTGCTGCCGTTCGCGCGGGAAGCCCTGGACGCCGCCGAGCGCGCCGCGCTGGGCGAGCGCATGGCGGCGCGCCGCGGCATCAAGCACCAATGAAGGAATCCCTCAAGGCGGGGCTCACGCATTCGAAGCGCGTGCAGGTCGACGAGTCGCGCTGCATCGGCTTCATGGGAAAGGAAGGCGCGGTCTACGCGACCCCGCGCATGGTGAGCGACGTCGAGTACACCTGCCGCGACTTCCTGCTCGAACACCTCGATCCGGGCGAGGACTCGGTCGGCGCGCACGTCTCGATCGACCATCTCGCGCCCACGCCGATGGGCCTCGCGGCCACGATCGAGCTCAGCGTCGCCGAGGTCGACCGCCGCAAGGTGGTGTTCACCTTTTCGGTGAAGGATCCGCTCGAGGAAGTCGGCCGCGGCCGCCACGTGCGCTTCGTCGTCGACACCGCGAAGACCCGCGAGCGCCTCGCCGCGAAGCGGGCCAAGTCCGGACTTTAGTTCTTCCAGCCCCCGCCGAGCGCCTTCATCAGATCGACCGTAAAGGCGAGCCGTGCCTGGCGGTTGCGCACGAAGGCGAGCTCGGCGTCGTTGGCGGTGCGCTGCGCGTCGAGCACCTCGAGGTAGGGCGAGTAGCCCGACTCGTAGCGCACGTTGGAGAGGTCGAGCGCGTTGCGCGCCGCCTGGAGGCGCACCCAGAGCTCCTCCTCGGTGGCCGCGCTTTCGCCGACGTTGACGAGCGCGTCGGAGACTTCGCGGAACGCGGTCTCGACCGAGCGCTGGTAGCCGGCGAGCGCCTGCTCGCGCCGCGCCTTAGCCTGGTCGAGGCGCGCCTCGCGGCGGCCGGCATCGAAGATCGGGCCCGCGAGGCCGGCGCCGACCGACCAAATGCTGCCGCTCCGCGAGACCAGGTTGTTCAACTCCGCGCTCTGCGCGCCGAGCGCCGCCGTGAGCGAGATCGAGGGAAATTGCGCGGCGCGCGCCACGCCGATCTGCGCGTTGGCCGCATGCAGCGCTTCCTCGGTCGAGCGCACGTCGGGCCGGCGCTCGAGCAGCGTGGAAGGCAATCCGGCGGGCGGGGTCGGCGGCACGGGCAGCGAGAACAGATCGCCCGGGGCGAGCTTGAGGTCGAGGCGCCCCGTCAGCACCGCGAGCAGGCGCTCGGTGAGCGCGCGGGTGCGCTCGGCGTCGCGCTTCTGCACCAGCGCGTCGGAAAGCGCGCCCTGCGCCTGGTACACGTCGAGCTCCGAGGCGAGCCCGGAATCGAGGCGCGCCTTCGCGATCTCGAGCGAGTCGCGCCTTGCCAGGATCGAGGTGTCGAGCACGAGGATCTGCGCGTCGAGCGAGCGCAGCGCGAAGTAGGCCTGCGCGGTGCTGCCCGCGAGCGTGAGGCCCACCACGTCGCGCGAGAGCTGCGTGGCCGCGAGGTTGGCGCGCGCGGCCTCGCTTGCGCGCGCGAATTTGCCCCAGAAATCGAGCTCGAAGCTGGTCGAGGCGCTGACCTGGTACTGCGGGCGGTTCACCGGGATGCCGGGCTGCGGCGGCGGAATCGTCACGTTGCTCACCCGGGTGCGCGAGGCCGTGGCGCTCCCGGTCACCTCGGGCCAGTAGGCCGCGTTGGCTTCGCGCACCAGTCCCGCGGCTTCGCTCACGCGAGCGATGGCGAGGCGCATGTCGGCGTTGCTCGTGCCGGCGGCGGCGATCAGCTCGTCGAGCGTGGCGTCGCTGTAGAGCTTCCACCATTCCTCGGCGACCGGCGCGGCCTCGCCTGCGCCTGCCGCGACCGGATACTCCTTGGGCAGATCCGTCGCGACGGGCCGTTCGTAGTCCGGGCCGACCGTGATGCAGCCACCCAGCAGTGCGAAGAGAAATGGAACCGCAAAGAACCGGTTCGCTCCTTTGTCTTCCCGGTTCAGATTCTTCATTGCGGCTGCGGGCGCGGCTTCTTGCGGCGCGCGACGACGACGAAGAAGAGCGGCACGAAGATCGTCGCGATGAAGGTGGCGGCGAGCATCCCGCCGACCACGCCGGTGCCCATCGAGCGGCGCGCGCCGGCGCCGGCGCCGGTGGCGATCATGAGCGGCATGACCCCCAGCACGAAAGCGAGCGAGGTCATTACGATCGGCCGGAAGCGCAGCCGCGCGGCGTTGAGCGCGGCCTCGGCGGCGCCCTTTCCCTCGAGGAAGCCCTGCTGCGCGAACTCGACGATCAGGATCGCGTTCTTGGCGGCAAGGCCGATCAGCACCACCAGGCCGATCTGGAAGTAGATGTCGTTCTCCAGCCCCCTTAAAAAAACCAGTGTAAGGGCACCCGCGACAGCGAATGGAACTGCCATGACCACGGCGAAGGGGAGGAGCCAGCGCTCGTAGAGCGCGGCGAGGATCAGGAACACCATGACGATGGCCAGGCCGAAGGCGATCGCCGACTGGCGCCCGGTGCGCTTCTCCTGGAACGCCTGCCCGGACCACGCGATGGTGTAGCCCTCGGGCAGCGCCCGGGCGGCGACCTCCTCGACCGCGCGGATCGCCTCGCCGGAAGAGACGCCTGGTCTTCCGTTGCCCAGCACGCGCGCGGCGAGGAAGCCGTTGAAGCGCTCGAGCTGCTCGGGGCCGACCACGTTCGAGGTCTGGATGAGCGACTTGAGCGGGATCATCTCGCGCGTCATCGTGGAGCGCACGTAGACCGCGCCGAGGTCCTCGGGCTGCGAGCGGAAGGGCGCGTCGGCCTGGATCTGCACGCGGTAGGTGCGGCCGAACTTGTTGAAGTCGTTCACGTAGAGCGCCGCCATGGTGCTCTGCAGGGCATCGAAGATGTCCTGCACCGGCACGCCGAGCGAGAGCGCCTTCTCGCGGTCGACCTCGACCTTGAGCTGCGGCACGGTCGGGCGGTAGAACGAGTTGATCGCGGTGAGCTCGGGATGCCGGCGCAAGTCCTCCAGGAAGGCCTGGGTCACGAGGAAGAGCCGCCGCGGATCGGTATCGGTGCGCGCCTGCAGGTAGAGCTCGAAGCCGCCCGCGGTGCCGAGGCCGCGGATCGCCGCGGGGTTGAAGGCGATCACCATGCCGTCGCGAAACGGCGCGCTTTTCTGCGCCACCTCGCGCGCCACGCGCGCGGCCGGGGCGTCGGGGCGCGCGTCCCAGGGCTTGAGCGGGATGAAGAGCGTCGAGGTATTGGTCTTGTTGCCGCCGCCGAGGAGGTCGAAGCCGACGATCCCCATCACGGTCTGCACCCCGGGCGTCTTCTGCGCGATGTCGCTCACGGCCGAGGTGAGCTTCCTGGTGCGCTCGAGCGTTGCGCCGTCGGGAAGCTGGATGTTGCCGAAGATGTAGCCCTGGTCCTCGGCAGGCACGAAGCTCGAGGGCACCATCAGGAAGAGGCCCACGCACAGCGCGATCACCGAGAGAAAGCCGACCAGCGACAGCAGCGGGTGGGCGAGGAGGCGCTCGACGCCGCCGAGGAAGCGCCGCGTGGTCCAGGCGAAGGCGCGGTTGAACGGCGCGAACAGGAACGCGAGGCGTCCGCCGTGGTGGCCGCCCTTCTGCATGAGGAGCGCGCACAGCGCCGGCGTAAGCGTGAGCGCGATGAAGCCCGAGATCACCACCGCGAAGGTGAGCGTGACCGCGAACTGGCGGTAGAGCTGGCCGGCGATTCCGCCGAGGAAGGCGACCGGGACGAACACCGCGCACAGCACGAGCACGATCGCCACGACCGCGCCCGACACCTCGCGCATCGCCTCGAGCGCCGCCTCGAACGCCGGCATGTCGTTCTCGCGCATCAGGCGCTCGACGTTCTCCAGCACCACGATGGCGTCGTCGACCACGATGCCGATGGCGAGCACCAGCGCGAAGAGCGTGAGGGTGTTGATCGAGAACCCGACCAGCCAGAGGCCCGCGAAAGCGCCGATCAGCGACACCGGCACCGCGATCATGGGAATGAGCGTCGCGCGCCAGGTCTGGAGGAAGAGGAACACCACCGCGAGCACGAGCAGCGCCGCCTCGAAGATGGTGGTGTTCACCTCCTTGATCGAGGCGTCGACGAAGCGCGTGGTGTCGAACGGAATCGAGTAGTCGACGTCCTGGGGGAAGCCGGGCCTGAGCTCCTTCATCTTCTCGCGCACCAGGCCGGCGACCTCGAGCGCGTTCGCGCCCGGCTGGAGGTAGGTCGCCATGCCGATGGTGGGCTGGCCGTCGAGCGTATTGGAGGTGTCGTAGTTGAGCGCGCCGAGCTCGATGCGCGCGATGTCCTTCAGCCTGAGCACGCCTACCGGGGCCCCCGACGGGCCTGCCGACGCGCCCTGGGCGCGCACCACGATCTCGCCGAACTGCTCGGGCTCGACCAGCCGCCCGGTGGCGGTGACGGTGTAGACCAGGTTCTGGCCCGCGGGCGCAGGCTCGGTGCCGATGCGCCCGGCGGCGTACTGGGCGTTCTGCACGCGCAGCGCCGCGGCGACCTCCGAGGTGGTGACGCCGAGCTGCGCCATCTTCTCGGTGTTGAGCCACACGCGCATCGAATAGTCGCGCGCGCCGAAGATGGTGACGTCGGCGATGCCGGGCAGGCGCTTCAGCTCGTCGACCAGGTTGATCGAGCTGTAGTTGGAGAGGAACAGCGTGTCGCGCGTCTTGTTGGGCGAGACGAGCGACACCACGAGCAGGATGTCGAACGAGCGCTTCTGCACGATGACGCCGTTCCTGCGCACCTCGTCGGGCAGGCGCGGCAGCGCGATCTGCACCCGGTTGTTGACGTTGAACACCGACTGGTCGACGTTGGTGCCCGGCTCGAAGGTCGCGGTGATGGTGAGGCTGCCGGTCGAGGACGAGGTCGAGCTGAAGAACGAGAGCTTCTCCACCCCCGAGAGCTGCTCCTCGATCGGCGCCGCGACCGTGCGCGCCAGCGTCTCGGCGCTCGCGCCGGGGTAGGTGGTGATGATCTGCACCGTCGGCGGCGCGATCTCGGGATACTGCGCGACCGCGAGGAGCTTCGACGCCACGAACCCGGCGAGCACGATCACGATCGCGATGACGCCCGCGAACACGGGACGATGAATGAAGAACCTCGACATCAACCGGCCTTTTTGCTCTGAACCGGCGTGCCTGGCCGCAGCCGCACCAGGTTGTCCACGATCACGCTGTCGCCGCTCTTCAGTCCGTCGAGCACCACCCAGTCGTTGCCGATCCAGTTGCCGGCGCGGATCGGCCGCTGGGTCGCCTTGCCGCCGTCGGCGACCCACACGAAGCGCCCGCTCTCGTTCTGCATCACCGCGGCCTGCGGCACGACGAAGGCCTGCTGGGTGCCGGCGACGACGCGCACGCGCACGTACTGCCCGGGGAGCAGCGCGAGCTTCCGGTTGGGAAGCTCGGCGCGCATCTGCACCGTGCCGGTGGCGGTGTCGACCGTCGAGGCGGAGAAGTTGAGCTTGCCGGCCTGCGGGTAGGCCGAGCCGTCGGCGAGCTCGAGCTTCACCTCGATCGTCTTCTGCTCGCCGCCGCGCACGCGCGCAAACTCGGCCTCCGACAGCGCGAAGCGCACCCAGATCGGGTCGCTGCGCGTGAGCGTGGTGAGCAGCGCCGAGTCGTTGTTGGGCGCGACGAGGCTGCCGATCGACTGCAGCGCGCGGCCGGTGACGCCGCCGATCGGCGCGGTGACGTTGGTGTAGGAGAGGTTGAGCTCGGCCTGGCGCACGCGCGCCTGCGCCACCTGCACCGTGGCGCTCGACTGGCGCGCGGCGGAGGCGGCCTGGTCGGCTTCCTTCTGGCTGATGGCGCGCCGGTCGGCGAGGCGCTTCAATCGCTCGGTTTCCTGCTGCGCGAGCTCGTCGCGCGCGAGCGCCTCCGCCAGTGTGCCGCGCGCCTGCTGCAGCTCGATCTCGAAGGGCGCGCGCTCGATCCTGAAGAGCGCCTGCCCGGCCTGCACCGCGTCGCCCTCGTTGTAGAGCTGGCGCTCGAGGATGCCCGAGACGCGCGCGCGCACCTGCACTTCGCGCGAGCCCTCGGTGCGCCCGACCGCCTCGAAGCTGACCGGCACCGCGCGCGGCGCCATCTCGAGCAGCGTCACCCCGAGCGCGTCGCCTGGAGCGGCTGTTGAGGCGGGTCCCTTTTTGCCCCCGTCCTGTGCTCCCCCGGGGGAACAGGCGGCGATCACGAACAGCAGCAGAACAGAGATCCGCTTCACGGCGCGTAAGCTCTCAGGAAGCAATCGACGATGCGCGCGGTGCGGCGCGCCTCCTTTTCCTCGCATCCCACGCCGAAGAGGCGCTTCAACCGGTCATGCCCCACCAGCATGCCGAGGAAGATCTCGGCGGCGAGCTCGGGGTCGTCGCGGCGCAGCTCCCCGGCGCCCATGGCGCGCGAAAGGTACGCGGCGAGCCGCGCGACCAGCGCGCCGGCGCCGCCGGCGTACATGGCCCGCGCCAGCGCGGGAAAGCGCGGCACCTCGGGCAACACGGTGCGCAGCGTGGCGATGCCCTGGGCGCCGAGGACGCGCTTGCGATAGGCGCGCGCGACGCGCATCAGGCCGGCGCGCACTTCGCGCGGGCCCGCGTCGAGCTCGACCAGCACGCGGCGGGTAAGATCCCGCGCCACCTCCTTGAAAAGCTCGTCCTTGCTGGGAAAATGCTGGTAGACGGTCTGCTTCGCCACCCCCGCGCGGCGCGCGATCTGGTCGACGCTCGAGCGGTAGCCGCGCGTGAGGAACTGGCTGGTGGCGGCGCGCAGCACGCGCTCGCGGTGAACCTGGGGCATGGCGAAGCTCTACTTTTTATGTTGCAGGGCGGGAACCGAACTAGACTGATGAGTCTAGCATGTCCAACCTAGACCGGGGAGTCTAGTATTTCGCAGCTTCTGCAGGGCGACGCCGCGCTCGTCACCGGCGCCGGCGGCGGCATCGGCCGGGCGCTGGCGGCGGCGCTCGCCGCCGAGGGCGCGGCGGTGTTCGGCGCCGACCTCGCCGACGCCGACCTGTCGCGCCCGGGGGAGGCCGCGCGCCTGGCCGGGGAGGCGGTGCGCCGCCTGGGCCGCGTCTCGATCTTCGTCCACGCCGCGAGCCCGCGGCGCCAGGAAAGCCAGAATGCGCTGCAGGTTACCGAGGCCGAGTGGCGCGAGATGCTGGAGGTGAACCTGAACGCCGGCTTCCTCATCGCCCAGGCGCTCGGCCGGCACATGGTCGAGCGCGCGCTGAAGGGGCGCATCCTCTTCGTCACCTCGCTCCACGCCTGGAGCCCGCGCAACCTGCCGCACTACAGCGCCTCGAAGGCGGGGCAGACCATGCTGGTGAAGGAGCTCGCGCGCGCCCTCGGCCCGCACGGCATCCGGGTGAACGCCATCGCCCCGGGCGCGATCCCCGGCGGCGGCTTCGCCGCGCCGCAGGCCCTGGCGGATAAAATCGCGCTCAAGCGCTTCGGCACGCCCGCCGAAGTCGCGGCGATGGCGGTCGCGGTGCTCTCCGAGCGCTTCGGCGCCTACGTCACGGGTACCACCATCGCCGTCGACGGCGGTATCGCGCTGCACAACTGGATCGAGCCATGAGCTACCTCGTGCGTCAGTCGGATGTGAAACCGTATTCGCCCGCCAACCACAGCGGCACGAAGAACTTCCGCCTCATCGGCCCCGAAACCGTGGGAGCCCGTCAGGTCGAAATGATTCTTGGAGAAATCGAGCGCGGCAAAGGCGCTCACCCGCACCTGCACACCGGCATCGAGCAGGTCTGCTACTTGCTCGAGGGCACGGCCCATGTCGAGATCGGCGAGGAGAAGTTCGAGATGAAGGCGGGCGAAGCCTGCTTCTTCCCCGCCGGCGTCATGCACGTCTTCACCGTCACGAGCGAGCGCGTGAGGCTCCTCGTGGTTTACGCTCCGCCGTATCTTGAAAGACCCGGTTGAAAGACCAGGCTGAGCCCTGGCTCCCGCTGAAAGGGGTCCAGGTCGTCGACTTCTCGATGTTCGTCCCGGGGCCGTTCGCCTCGGCGATGCTCGCCGACCTCGGCGCCGAGGTGACCAAGGTCGAGATGCCGGGCGGCGATCCGGGGCGCGGCTACGTCCCGGTGCAGTTCGAGACCGAGAACCGCAACAAGCGGAGCCTCGCGCTCGACCTCAAGAACCCGGCGGCGAAGGAGATCGTCCATCGCCTCGTGCGCAAGGCCGACGTCGTGGTCGAAGGCTTCCGGCCTGGGGTCGCAAAGCGCCTCTCCATAGATTTTGAATCGCTAAAGAGCGCAAACCCCAAGCTTGTTTATTGCTCGATCTCCGGCTATGGCCAGACCGGCCCGTGGCGCGAGCGCCCGGGCCACGACGTCAACTACGTCGCCGCGGCGGGCGCGCTCGCTTTCCCCGGCCAGTGGCTAAAGCCTCCGGCGCGCTCGTCGCTGCCGATCGCCGACATGGGCGGCGGCGCCTTCGCCGCGGTCGCGATCCTCGCCGCGCTGCACGAGGGGAAGGGCGCGTACCTGGATTTGTCGCTGTTCGAGACCGCGTTCTTCTGGGCGGCGATGCGCCACGGCCTCGACCCGGAGGTCGACCCGCGCGCGCACATCTTCCCGGTGAACGACGTCTTCGAGACCCAGGACGGCAGGCGCCTCACGCTCGGCATCCTCGAGGAGCACTTCTGGAAGAACTTCGTGAAGCTCGCGCCCGAGCTGGGCGAGGAGCGCTTCTCCACCGATTCTCTGCGTCGAAAGAACGGCGACGCCTTGTCGCTTGAACTGGAAAAAATCATGCGAACCCGCAAAGCGGCCGACTGGCTGAAGCTCTGCGACGAGAACGACGTGCCTGTGGATCTCTGCGTCACGCCGGGCGAGGCCGCGCGGCACCCGCAGCTCGTCGAGCGGCAGGCGACCGAGCGCGGCTACGCCAAGTTCCCGGTGTGGGCGAACGGGCGGCGCGGCGGCGCCATCCGCCGGCGCACGCCGAAGCTCGGCGAGCACGCGCGCGAGATCCTGGTCGAGCTCGGCTTCGACGACGCCGAGATCGCCGATTTCCTGAAGGGCCGTGCGGTGGGCGCCTCCTGATGGCCGACCGGCGAAAGCTCGTCTGGCCAATCACGCTCATCGCTGTGGGCGTGCTTTTCCTCGCCTACAACCTCGGCTACCTCAAGTTCTCCGAGCTGAAGGACATCATCGGCACCTGGTGGCCGCTGATTCTCATCGCCCTGGGGATTGCCGGGATCATTTCGAAGACCTAGCCGTGGACTTCGCGCTCTCCGACGAGCAGCAGCGCATCCGCGAGGCGATCGCGAAGCTCTGCATGCGCTTCCCCGACGAGTACTGGCTGAAACGCGACAGAGAAGGCGGTTTCCCGGCTGACTTTCACCAGGCGCTCGCCCGCGACGGCTGGCTCGGTGTGGCGATGCCCGAGGAATTCGGCGGCGCCGGACTCGGAATCGCCGAGGCCGCGGTGATGATGCAGGCGATCGCCGAGTCGGGCGCGGGCTTCTCCGGCGCCTCGGCAGTGCACATGAACATCTTCGGGCTCAACCCGGTGGTGGTGTTCGGAACGCAGGCGCAGAAGGAGCGCATGCTGCCGCCCCTCATCCGCGGCGAGCAGCGCGCCTGCTTCGCGGTCACCGAGCCCAACACCGGCCTCAACACGAAGAAGATCAAGACCAAGGCCGAAAAGCGCGGCGACAAGTACGTCGTCTCCGGCCAGAAGGTCTGGATCTCCACTGCCCAGGTGGCCGAAAAGGTTCTTCTCCTGGCAACAACGAACAATGGCTTGACGCTTTTCTACACCGACCTCGACCGGCGCCACGTCGAGGTGCGCGAGATCGACAAGATGGGCCGCCACGCGGTCGACTCGAACCAGCTCTTCTTCGACGGCCTGCCGGTGCCGGAAGAGGACCGCATCGGCGAGGAGGGCAGGGGCTTCGAGTACATCCTCCACGGCATGAACCCCGAGCGCATCCTCATCGCCGCCGAGCTCGTCGGCCTGGGCCGCTGCGCCGTGAGCCGCGCAGCGGCGTACGCCAAGGAGCGGATCGTGTTCGACCGCCCCATCGGCCAGAACCAGGCGATCCAGCATCCGCTCGCCGCGAACTGGATGGCGCTCGAGGCGGCGAACCTGATGGCCTTCAAGGCGGCGTGGCTCTACGACAGCGGCAAGCCCTGCGGCGCGGAGGCGAACGCGGCCAAGTACCTCGCCGGCGAAGCCTGCTTCGACGCCTGCGAGCAGGCGGTGATGACCCACGGCGGCTTCGGCTACGCCCGCGAGTACCACGTCGAGCGCTACCTTCGCGAGTCCTTCGTCGGCCGCATCGCCCCGGTGAGCCGCGAGCTCATCCTCTGCTTCATCGCCGAGCGCGTGCTCGGCCTGCCGAAGTCGTATTGATCGGACCTCATGAACCAGGCGGGACCGAACTCGCGGTTTCTCGTTCCACCGGTGTATTTCCTGGTGGCGCTGCTGCTGATGGTGTTCTTCCACCGCGTCGCGCCGTGGGCGCAGATCCTGGAGGCCCCCTACCGCTACGCAGGCATCGTCCTCGCCGCCCTCGCGCTCGGGCTCGGCGCGTGGGCCGCGGTGCTCTTCCGCCGTGTCGGCACCGACATCCGGCCGTTCATGCCCTCGACCGCGCTGGTCGTCGCCGGTCCCTACAAGCTCACGCGCAACCCGATGTACCTCGGCATGGCCGGCATCCTCCTCGGCGCCGCGGTGCTCATGGGCTCCCTCACCCCGTTCATCGTCATCCCGGGCTTCATGGCGCTCATCGCCGAGCGCTTCATCGTTCCCGAGGAAGCGAAGCTCGAGGCCGCCTTCGGCCGCGAGTACCTCGACTACAAGGCGCGCGTGCGGCGCTGGCTCTAGGCCGCTCCTGCTTTACGTCGCAAGCGCCGACGCGGCGTAGGCAGCGCGCGGTTGCTCGAGGCGATCGAGCGGGCTCTTCACCGCCCGCGCGCCCTTGTTCATGACGTGCGTGTAGATCATGGTGGTCGACACGTCGGAATGTCCGAGGAGCTCCTGCACCGTGCGGATGTCGTAGCCGCGCTCGAGCAGGTGCGTGGCGAAGGAGTGGCGCAGCGTGTGGCAGCTCACCGGCTTTTCGATTGCCGCGCGCGCGGCAGCCCGCTTCACCGCGCGCGCGATGGTGTCTGGATGGAGGTGGTGGCGGCGCAGCGCGCCGCTGCGCGGATCCTCGGAGCGGTTCGCCGAGGGAAACACGAACTGCCACGCCCATTCGTAGCCCGCGCGCGGATACTTTCGCGCCAGCGCGTGCGGCAGCCAGACTTCGCCGCAGCCTTCCTTGCGGTCCCGCTGATGGAGCTGCCGCACCTTGCCGAGGTGTGCCTGCAGCGGCTGCACCAGGTTCTCCGGCAGCATCGTCGCGCGGTCGCGCGCGCCTTTGCCGTCGCGCACGATGATCTGTCGGTAAGCGAAGTCGATGTCCTTGACGCGCAGCGTGAGGCACTCGATCTGGCGCAGCCCCGCGCCATAAAGCAAGCCCGCCATGATCCTGGCGCTGCCGCGCATGGCTCCGAGCAGCCGCCGCACCTCGCCCTCGGTGAGCACCGTGGGCAGCCGCACCGGGCGCTGTGCGCGCACCAGCTCGTCCAGCCACGGCAGCGCCACGCCGAAGACGTGCTTGTAGAGGAAGAGCAGCGCCGAGAGCGCCTGGTTCTGCGTCGCAGCCGCGACGTTGCGCTCCGTCGCGAGCCAGCTCAGGAACGACGTCACCTCGGCCGCGCCCATCGCCGCGGGATGGCGCTTGCCATGGAAGCGCACGAAGTACCGGATCCAGTACCAATACGCCTGCTCCGTGCGCAGGCTGTAATGCCTCGCACGGATCTCCTCGCGCACCCGCTCGACGAGCCGTTTTGTCCCTTTGTCCGGCCCCGAATCCGATTCCGCAGCCCGCTCAGCACCTTGTCCCGAATTCATCCGAATATCCCCGATACTGTAAATATACACAGTACCATAACAACATGATTTGAGAACTCATTAACTGCACGCGCTCAGCAGGCAGCTAAGATAGGCGGACAGTGATTCTGACTATTTAACGTTAGATTGCACGCCCATGACGAGCGCTATCGACCGACTACTCAAGTATGCGAGAACGGTGCTCGTCACCAAAGATCGCATGCCTACTTTGGACGAAGTCCAGCTCTTCCTGGACAAGGG